>JAGCZH010000006.1 GCA_017960475.1 Bacteroidales bacterium
GGGGCAGATACACCATCTCTGTCGCCAGCAACAACGACGACTGGGGCCATGTCACCGGAGCCGGTGTCTACATGGAGGGCGAGCGCGCCATGCTCAACGCCGTACCCGCCAGCGGCGTGTGCCATTTCAGGAGGTGGCACGACGGCGACATCAGCAACCCTCGCTTTGTGGAGGTCTCCGGCGACAGCCTGTTCACGGCGGTGTTCATCAACGACACCGTGCCTGTGTCCGTCGCGGTTACCGACGCCCCAAGCTGTCTCACCTTGCGTCCCAACCCCGCCAGCGACAGGGTGGAGGTTGTGTCGTGTGAGGCGATGGCGGCAATAGACCTTTATGATGTCACAGGCCGTGCTGCTGCGCACATCGAGCCCCGCTCTGAGACAGCCACCCTCGATGTCTCCGCTCTCGCTTCCGGCGTCTACACTGTAAGAGCCACAACACAGAGCGGCACAGTCTATACCGAGAAACTCCTTGTGAAAAGACAATAGATATTATAATACTTGTACATAAAATTTTGATTATTAATCGTGAGTCATTTTAAAACGTTAAACGTAAAACTTTAAACATTAAACGTAAAACAATGGGAAGTAATAAAAGGAAGTTAATCTTCGATGGAAGTTAAATAGGAAGATATGCGCTGCGCGCAGGACAATACATATTCATTTGTCCACTTTTACTTCCATTTTAACACCCATTTTAACTTCCACTTTAACTCCCAATTAAACCTCCACTTTATTCTCACCCCACAAATCGTCACCAGATGGACCTTTTCAGCAATTTTGACAACATAGAGGCAACTGCGGAACGCATTGCCGAACTATCAAAACTCATAGACCAATACAACTATGAGTACTATATGAACGACCGTTCGTTGGTGAGCGACCAAGAATTCGACTCCCTGTTGCGTGAGCTGCAGGATTTGGAGCGCAGCAATCCAGAGTTGGCGTCACCCAATTCACCGACACGACGGGTAGGAGGTGAGATAAACAAATCCTTCAAGCAAGTCACACACAGGTTTCCCATGCTCTCGCTTGGAAACACATACTCCATAGAAGAGATTGTCGACTTCGAGGCACGTACCCGCAAACTCTTGGGCGACACCCAGTTCTCCTACACCTGCGAGCTGAAGTATGACGGTGTGGCCATAGGTCTCACCTACAAACACGGACAGTTGGTACAAGCTGTCACACGCGGCAACGGTGCCGTGGGCGACGATATAACCGCCAATGCCCGCACCATACAGACAATACCGCTGAAACTAAGGGGCAGTTATCCTGATGACTTCGAGGCGCGAGGCGAGGTGGTGTACCCTTTCAATGAGTTTGAAACCTTCAACAAACAGCGCGAGGCCGATGGCGAGGAACCTTTCGCCAACCCCCGCAATGCCGCCAGCGGCAGCTTGAAACTGCAGGATTCGGCGGAATGCGCGAAACGTAAGCTCCAATTCTGCATGTATTTCATGATGTTGCCCTCCAACTGGAAAACCATTGGTGACAGCAACGAACTGAATCTTGACACACATTTCGACCGTCTTGAGGCAGCACGCCAGATGGGTTTCAAAGTGCAACCCTACATAAAAGAGTGTCGCGACATAAACGAGATAAGAGAGTTTATCGACTATTGGGACACCGAGCGTTGGAATCTGCCGTTCGCAATCGACGGCATCGTCATCAAAGTGAACCAAGTCGCACTATGGGATACTCTTGGATTGACCTCAAAGTCACCTCGTTGGGCTATAGCGTACAAATTCAAAGCCCAGCAAGTGTCCACACCGCTTGAAAGTATCTCTTTCCAAGTGGGTCGTACCGGCATTATAACCCCTGTGGCCAATATGAAACCCGTATGGCTGGGAGGCACAACTGTAAGACGGGCGACACTGGTTAACGCCGACAACATCCAGAAGTTGGATATTCACGATGACGACTGGCTGTTGGTCGAAAAAGGAGGGGAGATTATCCCCAAAATAGTTGGTGTTGACCTCTCCAAACGCAAAGTGGGCTCCATGCCGGTCACATATATCACCAATTGTCCTGAATGCGGCGCTCGCCTTGTCCGTGCCGAGGGTGAGGCCGGTCACTATTGCCCAAATCAAGACGGCTGCCCGCCACAGATTATCGGACGCCTTGAGCATTTCGTCTCCCGTAAAGCCATGAATATCGAGAGTCTCGGTACCGAACGGCTCGAAATGCTCTATTCCAAAGGGCTTGTGCGCGACATCGCCGACCTCTATAGTCTTGACAAGGAACAGCTGATTGGTTTGGAGAGCACCGATGAGTTAGGCCAGCGTCGCGCGTCTATCCAAGAGAAAGGCGCAGAAAACATATTGATGGCTATCGAGAAGTCGAAATCAGTTCCTTTCGAGCGTGTCCTCTTTGCCCTTGGCATAAGATATGTCGGCGAAGTCGGAGCAAAGAAACTTGCCCGCTATTTCAAAAACATCGACTCTTTGGTCTCGGCCAGCGTTGAGGAGCTTGCATCGGTCGAGGATGTCGGCGAGAAAACAGCTCAGTTTATTTTCGACTTTTTCCATGAGCCAAGGCACCTGGAACTCATCGACCGACTTCGTAAAGCAGGACTTCAATTAATAGCACTTGAAACACAGCAATCCAATATTTTAGATGGTAAGATATTTGTTGTGAGTGGAGTCTTCAGCAACTTCTCACGCGAGGAAATCAAGACACACATCGAACAACATGGAGGCAAAGTGAGCGGCAGCATCAGCGGCAAAACCAACTACGTTGTCGCCGGCGAGAAAATGGGACCTGAGAAACTGAAGAAAGCCGAGAAACTTGGCGTCGCCATAATCAGCGAGGAGCAATATCTATCAATGGTTAACGGGTAACAAACTATGCGGTTTTCAAATCGATTGATACTATTGATTTTTTTTGCCGCCGTATCGGTTTCAGCAAAAGGGCAGATACAATATACCTTTTCTGCCCTTGCTGGCTATACCATGCCCAACTCGGCCGAATGGAGTTACATAGGAGGCTTCTCTTCAGGAGTCGACGCTTCTGTTGGTTGGCGACAAGACTGGGGATATGAGGACACCAACGGCTTCTTACCTTTACTCAGAATACCCTATTACATGGGAGTCAGAGGCAATTTCACCTATTTCCATAACGATATCGCCGGACAACGGTTTGGATTGTGCGGTTTTCTGCAAGAACCTGTCTGTTACGTCAAACATTTCATGACTCGTGCGGACGACAGCTCTTTTGGGTATGTGATCAACCCCATATGCCTTGAAATGGATTTTGGATTAGCGGCATATACAAATCCCTTCTGCCGAACTCCAAACCCCCAGAATGTCTTCATTGGTTCCTATGTCAACTGTCTGATACAAATAGGTTTGTCGTACAGTCATTTGCTCAAGAATCAGTCAAGGATTGTATTTGGAGCCAAATTCGCGCATTCGTCAAATGGATATCTGCAAAAACCCAACAAGGGCCTTAACTACCTGCAACTATCTCTGGGTTATGCTTTGCCTCTCAAACATTTAGAAGGTGGCAAGTTTCGGATCTCGTATTTCGACACTATCGATAAATCAAAAAATCATTTGTTCATGCCTGTTGTCAATTGGCCAGACAAACCTTTCGACAATCCCGCTTTCAGAGGCAGCGACATTTTCTTTTCTTATGCCCCCGGCGTTGTGATGCCCCGCTATACAGGCGCTTCAAGCAAATACTTCTATGCCCATACCGCCAGGGCAGGGTGGATGTACCGTTTCAACCCTGTTCGCGCCGCAGGCATCAACATCGATTTGACATACAATTACAGCCATACCGCTGTGATTGCGCATTGGAAAGAGAACTACAACCTGCCTTTTTACATAGGTCTCGCCGCCGCTTATGAGGCCTCATACCACCGTCTTACACTTCACACGGCCTTGGCGGCATACCTTACCCGCAGCGAACACGGCACGACGCCTTTTTACGAGCGTGTGGGTCTTTTCTACAACTTCGGCAAGGAATACCACCGCATGCGTCATTTTGTCGGTGTGTCGTTGAAATCCCACATGGCACATATCGACTTCATAGAATGGCACTACGGAATCCGATTCAGAGTAAAAAAATGAGAAAAAACACTACAAATAATACAATCAAACAATAACTAAAAAACACTCATGAAACAACGCCTTTTATTCCTGTTACGTCTGTACATCACCTTGATACTGATTTTTGTGACACAAAAAATAGTATTCATGCTTATCAATATGGGTCATGCCGAAGGGGCTCCTTTCGGTCAATGCTGCCTCTCTCTCATCCATGGTTTGAAACTCGACTCTGTGGCGGCGTGCTACATTTTAATAGTACCATTGCTTGTGTTGATAATCAGCAGCTTCTTTAAATCTTTCCCTCTCAAAAAAGTTTTACGGCCATACTACATTATCGCTGGCATATTGATGGCGTTGGTTTTTGCCGCCGACGCGATTCTGTATTTTTTCTGGGGAGCCAAACTCGACGCTGTCGACTTGATGTTTGTCTCAAAACCCAAAGAGATTTTCATCAACCTTGAGTGGTGGGTGACAATCCTGTCGGTGACGGCTTTGGGGCTGCTGTCGTGGCATTATATCCGCAGGTTGCTGCACCCCACTAAAGAGACACTTGACGCGATTCACTCCAAATGGCTGTCGCTGATATTCATACCCGTCGCCGGACTTCTTTTCTTAGGCATGCGTGCCAGCGTCACAGAATCCACCGCCAATCCATCCTATGCCTATTTCTCAAGATACGCTTTCTGCAACCACGCCGCATTGAATCCATTCTTCAATATGGCCCATTCTTTGTTCAAGGCACAGGATCTTGAGCATGAGTTTGAGTTTATGGCGTACGAAGAAGCCGAGAATATCGTCAAACCTCTTTTCAGCACCGACCTCACAGTATCCGACACCTTGCTCAACTGCCAACGTCCCGACGTACTCCTCATCATATGGGAGAGCGGTGGCAAATCCATGACAATGTATGACAGCGTGGCGCCCAACCTTATGCGTTACAGTCAAGAAGGCGTTTATTTCAGCGACTGCTACGCCAATAATTTCCGTACAGACCGCGGCATAGTCTCCATTATCAGCGGCTGGATGGGTATGCCGACGACATCATTGATAAAGATGTCCGACCGTTGCTGCAAACTGCCGGGCTTGGCACATGAATTGGGCAAACATGGATACGACTCTAAGTTCACCTATGGAGGCGACATTGACTTCGCGAATATGCGTGGTTATTTGCACGAGACGGGATTCGCCTCGGTGGGAGGCAGCTCCGAATTCCCCAAGAGCCAGAATGAGAGCAGCTGGGGAGTCCCCGACGCCTATACCTTGCGTCCTTCTGCTCTCGGTTTCGGCCCCGACTATCGCCACAATCCGGAAAAGCCACTCTTCAGCACAATATTGACCCTCAGCAGCCACGAGCCATGGGATGTTCCTTATCACCATCTCAGCGACATCCGTCTGAACTCCTTCGCCTACACCGACTCTTGCCTTGGCGCCCTTGTTGACAGCCTTCGATCCACACCGGCATGGGACAGCCTTCTCATCATCATTGTTCCCGACCACGGCATTCCCAGCTCCACAGCGCAAACCACCGCCGACCCCGTGGTTCCTCCCATACCAATGGTATGGATAGGTGGAGCAGTCAGAAAGCCCGTCGTGATTCCAACCATGATGATGCAGAGCGACCTTGCGGCAACATTGTTCGCGCAGCTTGGAATACCGTTCGATGCGTTCCCGTTCAGCCGCAACATCTTAGACCCCACTGTTGCCGATCGATACCAATTCGCTGTGCATGCATATAAAAACGGCTGCAACGTTTTCGACCAGAAGGGGCTGTCACGTTTCGACTGCGCCGACAAATCAATGTCCACTCTCGAAGGCGAACCCAACCCACAGCGGGAAGCCATATTCAAGGCCATGATACAATACATATACCAAAAAACCGCAAGACTTTAATAATAAAGTTTAAAGTTTAGAGTTTAAAGTTTAAAGATTTCTTTAAGATGACAATCAGTGTTTTATCCGACTCCATTGTCAAACCCTGTTTTTATCGTCAATAAGAGTTTACCCGTTATTTGAATTTTTCTCATCAAAATATCATTATTTATTTCATCATGAAAACAAAAATCTTTTTTGGCCTCGTTATGGCCGCCGTCGCAACAGTAATGACATCCTGCAATTGCGAAGAAAAAAATCAACAGCCCGTCAACAATGCTGACGCCACCATCAACACCATTATGCAGCGCAAAAGTGTACGCTCATACACCAACGACACCATTGCTGCCGACATCATGGAAAAGATGCTTCGCGCCGCTGTCGCCGCCCCTTCAGGAATGGACGTGCGTCCTTGGCATATTGTTGTCATGACCGACAAAAGCCAGTACGACACACTTTTCGCCGGCAACTTTAACATGGAGAAATTCAAACAGTCGGCAGCTGTTGTCATCTTCTGTGCCGACACCACGGTCACAAGAGCTCCTCGGGAGAATCCCAACGGTCCCGCTGAAACCAAACCCAACAGCATTTGGCGTGACGATATGGGAGCCTGCACCGAGAATTTCCTCCTCGCCGCCGAAGCCTTTGGTTTGGGCGCTGTGTGGACAGCTTGCTATCCTTTCCACGACCGCATGGATCCCGTAGCAAAATACCTTAACCTTCCTGGCAACATCGTCCCTTATAGCATAGTTCCCGTTGGCTATCCCGCTGGCAACGAACAGCCTAAAGACAAATGGGATACTACTCGTATCCACTACAACCGCTGGTAGATTAGGATTAAGCGTTCGGCAAAAAAACATCCAATGATAAAAAAAGCATTTCTTTTTCTGGCGGTCATCCTGCCTTTGATGACTGTGGCGCAGAACAAACCGCTGACAGCCAAGCAGAGCAAAGCACATCTTGAGGCTCTGAAAAAGCTGAGCAAGGACTATGGAATCGACAATTATGTCGGCAACGACACTTACATTGCCGTCAAGTTGGTTGACAAAAATAGTTACTATGGACTTGTAACCATCAAAGGCGAGGAACTGCTGCCGTTCGAATACGACTACGTTCAAACCATAAAAGGCTGCAATCTTCTGGCTTTTATCAAGGACACCATTGTCGGTTTTGCCGACCGTGACGGCCATATCGTCGCCCCACTGCAATACAACTACGATATTTATGGAGACGACGGCGAGATATTAAGCGCCCGAGGACTGTTGGCTGTCCGACGTAACGGCAAATATGGCGTCATCGACACCAACGGACACACAGTGTTGCCGTTCAGATACGATGACTATTTGAGCATTTGCCCCGATGCGCCATTTGTATACGTCGACAAATATAATTTTTCCGACGGCACAAAAACAGAGAGCCTTATCCACTACAACGGCGACACCATCATAACTGCCGGCGATCTCCTTTATTTGACCGACGGTGTGATGAGTGTTACCAGAAACGGACTCGTAGGCTTGTACGACACCAACGGTCGTGAAATTGCCAAATGCCAGTACGAAGTATTCACCAATAGTCCTAGTAACGGAATTTATTCGGCGAAAAAGAATGGTCGTTGGATGCTTGTAGACCTCAAAGGCAAAGAGCACTTCACCAATGCGCTGCGCCATATCAACGACAGCAATTATCTCTTTTACGGCAAGTCAGGACTTATTTTCCACTACGACGACGATATGTGCGGAGCCATCGACACCAAAGGCCGCACCATCATCCCTCTTGACCCCCGATATGGTTTTCCCTACTATTATGATGATCCCAGCCGTGTCGTTATGTCGAACATCGATCGCGACACAGCGTTCGTTTTTGATCTCAATGGACGACTGCTGGACAGTTATTCTTATTATTATAACGAATACGAAGAGTTAGGGTTGGAGCCACAATACATAGTCGTTGAGAAGGACGGTCTTAAAGGTATTGTCGACAGCGACTGGAACCTCATAACGCCCTTCAAGTTCAAGGGAGATATGGAGATTGTCGACAGCGACCATTTCGTTGTGCAACTCGCCGACGGCATCAAAGGCCTTGTCGACACCAAAGGCGACATCCTTTTCAAAGTCCCTTGCCACTGGATTACTTCAATCGGCAACGGCATATACAGAATTTATACCGACAATCCCAGGAACAACAAAGAGTATATAAAAGGCTTCTGCGATATTTACGGCAACACCACGCTCACCAAGGAGGAATACGCCACAATGCAGCTTTGGCAGATACAGCGTGAGGAAGACATTCGCAAAGCCTCAGAGAGACGCAAGGCTATTAATAACAATTAATCAAACAAAACCAACCATATCAATAATATGGAGCAAGAGCCCATTATTAACGCTCATAACAAGGAAGAGTATCCGCCGATGCATACGGCGGAGCATATACTGAACCAGACGATGGTGCGGATGTTCGGCTGTCCGAGGTCGAGGAACGCCCACATCGAACGCAAAAAGAGTAAATGCGACTATCTACTGGATGCAGCGCCCACAGAGGAACAGGTGGCTGAAATCGAAGCCAGAGTCAACGAGGTCATCCGGCGGAATCTGGAAGTGACAATCGATTTTGTCGACCGCGACCATGTGCCACCAGAGGTGGACTTGACGAAGCTGCCTGACGACGCCAGCCAAACGCTGCGCCTGATTCGAGTAGGGGACTACGACACCTGCGCCTGCGCCGGCACTCACGTGCGCAACACCGCCGAGATAGGCTCTTTCAAAATCATCAGCCACGATTGGACGCCAGCGGATAGCCCAAATACTCCGGGCACCTGGCGAGTACGATTTAAACTGGTTTGAGAAACATCAGGACCGATGTCAATGGTTACTCTTTTTTTTACTGTGTTGTAAAAAACCGCCCTGTTTTGCTACAGATATGGAGAGAAGGAAGAATCACATTCCAACATTTCTCAGCCCTTTCGCCATTTAAACCTCTAACGTCCAATGACCCGAATCCTTTCCATCATCATGCTCTTGCTCCCGTTGCTTGCGGAAGGGCAGGGGAGTAGTCTTTCGAGAAAAGAGAGCAAAACGACAATCGAAGCGCTTGCGACGCTGCAGAAGAGATACGCCAATGTGGAATATCTTTACGGCAGCGATCTCGCCGTCGTCAGGGGTGCGTCAGGACTCTCGGGCGTTGTCAGATTGAACGGGGAGAATGTGATTCCATGTGAATACAACATTATTGCCCAGAACGAATCGCCCCTATTGATGGTTCAAGACGATTCACTGATGGGTTTTGTCAATAGAAAAGGGGAATGGGTGCAACCTCGGCAGCTACAGCCCTCAGGGGCTTGCTGTTGTGAGATAGGCCACCTGTTTTCCGACGGCCATCTGACTGTTGCGAGACAGGGACTCTACGGAGTAATCGACGAAAACGGGAAAACCATCGTCCCCTTCGTTCACGACAATTACATCTATTACGACAGGCAATTCAAGTTGCTGTACATCTATGACAACGACATGGATAAGTGTAGCACTGTGGGATACGTGACCGATTTGAAAGGAAAGGTTATCCTAGGTCCCTATGATGATTTGACTCAGTTCTCCCGCGATGGCGTGGCTTCATTCGGCCGTGACGGTTACTACGGCTACGTCAACACCAAGGGCGTGGAAGTGCTCCCCAACCAATACGACTATGTGGGGCCTTTTGTCAAAGGGCGCGCCGTCGTCAAGCAGAACGGACACTGGGGAGTCATCGACAAGAAAGGGCGCTTTCTGATCAGCCTTTCCAACGATTCCCTGAATGTACGGGATTTGTGGTACGGAATAAGGCAAATCGACCTTCTTTTCTACGATACCGAAGGGGTGGACAACAGTCTTGGTGCGGTAAACCTGCAGGGCGACACAGTGATACCCTTCCGCTACGAATACTGTTGGACAGACAACGGCAGACGCATAATCATGATGACGGACAAATACAACGATGTCTACGACACCAAAGGGCACATGGTGTCTCGTTTCGATGAAATCCGTTTACAGGAGGCGGAATTCTCAAACAATGTGTGTCCTCTCTATTATGCTGTCAAACAGGGCGACCTGTGGGGTTTCGCCGACAGTGACTTCAACATTGTTGTGCCCTGCCGCTATCAAGATGCATGGATGGACAATTTCGGTTATGGAATCGTCGAACTCGACAACGGACATCATGCTGTCATCGATATGAAAGGCAAAATCATCGTGGAGGGGCCCTATGACAACCTTACACCATTGGGGAAAAACTTCTTTGAGTTTTATTCTTGGGACAACAGTGGTTCCCGTAAAAGCTTCTCGGGCTATCTTGACGCCTACGGCAACAGCACCGCCACCCCCGAGGATATTAAAGTGATGCAATCCTGGCTAGATCGTGAAATCGAGGAGAGAGAAAATAAAGTGACCATGCGCCCGAAAGAAAAATAAATATATGAGACAAATCTGGTTTGCATTCCTTTTCATCATGATGCAAACCGCAATGGCTCAGCAGCAGCAACATACGCACTGTGAGTGAAGAAATGTGTGGAAAAGAAAGAAGAGAAGTTGGATCGTGTCTAAATATTCAGAACTGACTCGTCCAGCAGGAAGGGGATAACACCTGCATAGGTAATGCCATATTCGTCAATCCAAGGTTTTGCGTTGCCGTCTACAATCACAATTTTGCGAAAGAAGTCGTCGGAGTTCTTTAACGAAAAGGTTTCCTGGTCACGTTTGGCCTCTGAGTCCACATTCAAGGCCGACTGGATATAGACTTTCTCGCGCCCGGTATTTACGATGAAGTCAATCTCGTACTGTGACTGCTGCTTCTTGCCATTCTTCACGGAGGTCACCTCCACCATGCCCACATCCACGTTGTAGCCCCTGCGCAACAGCTCGATAAAGATCATGTTCTCCATCAGGTGCGACTTTTCCTGCTGGCGGAAATTCAGCTTGGCGTTACGCAAGCCGGTGTCCATTGCGTAGTATTTCTGGATGTTCTCGAAATAGCGCTTGCCCTTTATGTCGTAGCGTCTAGCACTTGCAAACAAGTAGGCATCCTCCAAATAATCCAGATAGTTCTTGATGGTGTGGTCGGAGGTGCTGCGCTTCATCAGCGAGCTTGCCGCATTGGCCATATTGTGGGGATTGGAGAGCGAACCGACGGCGGAATACAATGCGTCGATCAGTGCCTCCAGCACCTCGTCATCCTTCAGTTTGTAGCGCTCCACGATGTCCTTGATGTAGACACGCTTATGCAGCCCTTTGAGGTATTTCCGCTTCTCGGCTTCGTCCTTTTCAAGCACAGCCAGCGGCATGCCGCCATAGGTGAGGTATTCCTCCAGTGCGTCGGCTTTTTCAAGGCCCGAAACAGGATAATACTCCTTGAATGAGAGGGGATAGACCTTGATTTCCGATCCTCGATCGCGGAAGTTGGTGACAATGTCTTTCGAGAGCATCTTCGAGTTGGAGCCAGTGACGTAGAGGTCGAGATTGCTGCGCCCCATCAGGTCGTTCAGGATGTCGTAGAAGGTGATGTAGAGCATCTCCTGGTCCTCCTCGGGTACTTGACTTTCATCGATGTCGGGGTTTTTCACTTTGAACGACAGCTGTATCTCGTCGATGAACACGTAGTAGCGCTTCGTCATATCCTGGGTACGGCTGAGGACGTAGTCGTACAGCATGTTGGGGTTGCGGTACTTCAGGTGGGCGCGCTTGTCCAACGCTATCTCCACAAAGCAGTCGTCAGCCACTCCTTCGGCCTTAAGATATTCCTTGTAGAGGGTAGAAAGTAGAAACGATTTTCCGCAGCGGCGGATGCCGGTGATGATTTTCACCTTGCCGTTCCAGCGTTTGTTGACAAGTTCTTTAATGTACTTATTTCTATTGATAATCATTGTAGTATAAATTTATTACTGCAAATTTAGTCGCATTTTTCGACCTTTTTTGCAGTGCAAAAGTACATTTTTTTTCTGATATGAACATAAAATAAACTATCAAATATAATAAAAGGCAAAGTTTGTCATGTCAGAATACGCTATGTTGCAGATGTTTTATTTTAATAAAAAACGCTGTTTGCGACTGAAACTTACGACAGGCTTTCCTCAGACCGTCACTGCAACGACTGCTATTGGCAGATGGTTATCAATCTTGCTATTGGCAAAACACTTTACGTCTCCGTCAACGGTGAAGCGTGAAAAACTATTTGTTGAATTTTGCAGAGATACAAAAATTTTTCGTATTTTTGTATTTTTAAATTATTTCCTTAAATATAATAAATAATTAACAATACAATGATTACCAATAATTTTACCGCTCGTCACAATGGCGTCTCCAAAGCCGATGACGAAGAAAAAATGCTCAAGACCATCGGTGTCTCCTCGATGGAGGAACTTATTGACAAGGCTGTCCCCAAGGCTATCCGCCTCGACAAACCCATGCCCATCGCCGATGGCATCAACGAATACGAATTCCTGAACCGCTGCCGCACTCTCGCCCAGAAGAACAAGATGTTCAAATCATATATCGGTATGGGCTACTACAACACTATCACTCCCGCTGTCATTCAGCGCAACGTGTTTGAAAACGCAGGCTGGTACACAGCTTATACTCCTTATCAGACCGAAATCAGCCAGGGCCGTCTCGAAGCCCTGATGACATATCAGACCATGGTCAGCGACATGACCGGTATGCCTCTCGCCAACGCCTCTTTGCTTGACGAGGCCACCGCCGGCGGCGAATGTATGATTATGTTCTACAATAGCCGCAGCCGCGCACAGGTGAAAGAAAATATCAACAAAATCTTCGTTGACGACTGCATCTTCCCACAGACTCTCGACGTGATGCGCACCAACGCCGCTCCCCGTGGCATCGAGATCGTTGTCGGCAAACCCGCCGAAATCACTCTTGACAACACTTTCTTCGGCGCCGTGGTCCAGTATCCCAACCAGTTCGGCGAGGTGAACGACTATACCGAATTCATCGCCAAGGCTCACGAACTTGGCATCTTTGTCGGTATGGCCACCGACCTTATGGCATTGGCATTGCTGAAGACTCCCGGCGAGATGGGCGCTGACTGCGCCTTTGGCTGCAACCAGCGTTTCGGTCTGCCGATGGGCTTTGGCGGTCCTCACGCAGGTTTCTTCGCCGTCACCGAGGCCTTCAAACGCAGCTTCCCCGGCCGTATCATCGGCTGGAGCGTCGACGTGAAGGGCAACCCCGCTCTGCGTATGGCTCTGGGTATGCGTGAGCAGCATATCAAACGTGAGAAGGCTACCTCGAACATCTGCACAGCCTCCGCTTTGCAGGCCATCATGAGTGGTTTCTATGCCGCATGGCACGGTCCGGAAGGCATCCACAACATCGCCGCCAACATCCACGGCATGGCCAACAAACTGGCCAAAGAGCTTGAGAAATACGGCTACAAACAGCACAACCGCGTATTCTTCGACACGCTGGCACTGCAATGCCCTGTGAAGACCGACGTGGTGCGCAAGGTGGCTGAGGCCCACGAAATCAATTTCCGCTACATCTGCGAGGAATGCATCGGCATCAGCCTCGACGAGACAACAGCAAAATGCGACCTCGACGCCATTGTCGCCGTATTGGCTGAAGCCGCTGGCAAGAAAGCCGAGACAATAGTATGCGACGGCAAATGCGGCACCCTCTGCTCGATACCCGAGAGTATGCTGCGCCAGACGAAATACCTGCAGCACAGCGTATTCAACAAATACCACAGCGAGACTGAGATGATGCGCTACATGAAGAAACTGGAGGTCAAAGACCTCAGCCTCAACCGCGCCATGATTCCACTGGGCAGCTGCACCATGAAGCTCAACGCTGCCGCCGAGATGCTGCCCCTCAGCTGGAGCCGTTTCGCCGGCATGCACCCCTTCGCACCTGCCGACCAGGCCGAGGGTTCGCTGCAGATGGTCAAGGAAATGGAGGAGATGCTGGCTATCATCACCGGTTTCGCAGGTGTGTCGCTGCAACCCAACTCGGGCTCTGCCGGTGAATACAGCGGTCTGACCGTTATCCGCAACTACCACATCGACTGCGGCAATCCTCAGCGCAACGTATGTCTCATCCCAGCCTCGGCACACGGTACCAACCCCGCATCGGCAGCCAAGGCCGGCATGACCGTCGTGGTTGTGAAATGCAACGAGCGCGGCGATGTCGACATCGACGACCTGAAGGAAAAAGTGGCCCAGTACAAAGACAACCTGAGCTGCATCATGATCACCTATCCTTCAACCCACGGCGCTTTTGAAGAGGGTATACTTGAAATCGTCGACATCATCCACGCTGCCGGCGGCCTCGTATACATGGACGGTGCCAACATGAACGCCCAGGTGGGTATCACCAGCCCTGGTCGTATGGGTGCCGATGTGTGCCACCTGAACCTGCACAAGACCTTCGCAGGTCCTCACGGCGGCGGCGGTGCCGGTGTAGGCCCCATCGCTGTCAGCGCCAAGTTGGTTGACTTCCTGCCGAAACACTGCATCTATGAGGTCGGTGGCAAGAAGGGCAACGCAATGGCTGCCGCTCCGTTCGGCAACTTCCTGCTGTTCCCCATCACTTACGGCTACCTGCTGATGCTTGGCGGCAACGGCTTGACCGAGGCCACAAAACACGCCATCCTCAACGCCAACTACCTGCGCGCCCGTCTGCAGAAATATTACAAGATTCTCTACACCAACAAGAACGGCATGTGCGGTCACGAGATGATTGTCGACTTCGCCGAGTTCAGCCTCAAGGTCGGTGTGGGTGACATTGCCCGCCGTCTGGACGACTACGGCTTCCACGCTCCCACCGTGGCATTCCCTGTCCACAACACCCTTATGGTGGAGCCCACCGAGAGCGAGCCGCTCAGCGAACTGGACCGTTTCTGCGACGCCATGATCAGCATACGTCAGGAAATCGACGACATCATGACCGGCAAGTACGACGAGAAGAACAACCCCATCGCCAACGCTCCCCACACCATGCAGGTGGTCTGCGCCGACGAATGGAACTATCCCTACAGCCGCAAGGTGGCTGCCTTCCCGCAGGAACACGGCGACAAGTACTGGCCTACCATCAGCAAGATTGACGACGCCTACGGCGACCGCAATCTGCAACCTGTATGGCCTGCCGAACAATAAAAAAGATTTCAGTCAATCTGAAAAACAACAGACTGGGGGATGCCGGAAAGGTTTTCCCCAGTCTTTAACAATAACCTTTATTATTTTGCGATATGCAAGCGATAGTAAAAACCAATTATCATTTTCCAAAACAAAAAAGCCTATATGTGGGTAAAGTGCGCGACGTCTACAATATTGATGACAAATACATGGCCATGGTTGTCAGCGACCGCATCTCGGCATTCGACGTTGTCCTTCCCAAAGGCATTCCTTACAAAGGTCAAGTCCTTAACCAGATAGCATCCAAATTCCTCGATGCCACCGCCGACATCGTCCCCAACTGGAAACTAGCCACACCCGACCCAATGGTGACAGTAGGCCTCAAATGCGAGGGATTCCGTGTCGAGATGATTGTCCGCGGTTATCTCGCCGGCTCGGCATGGCGCGAATACAAGGCCGGCAACAGGGTGCTCTGCGGCATCACACTGCCCGAGGGCATGATTGAGAACCAGAAATTTCCCACACCAATAGTCACTCCGACAACCAAAGCCGACGAGGGTCACGACGAGAATATCTCCCGCGAGGAGATTATCCGCACCGGTCTGGTGTCGGAGGAGGACTACAACATGCTGGAGCGCTACTCGCTGCAGCTCTTCCAGCGTGGCACCGAGATCGCCGCCCAGAAAGGCCTCATACTTGTCGACACCAAATACGAGTTCGGCAAACGCGACGGCAAGATATATCTTATCGACGAGATCCACACTCCCGACTCGTCGCGCTATTTTTACGCTGAGGGCTATGAGGAGCGTCAGGCCAAGGGCGAACGTCAGCGCCAGCTGAGCAAGGAGTTTGTCCGTGAATGGCTTATGGCCAATGGCTTCCAGGGCAAAGAGGGACAGCAGGTCCCCGAGATGACACAGGAGATTGTCGACTCCATCACCGACCGCTACATAGAACTCTATGAGCACATCACCGGCGAGAAATTCGTCAAAGCCGATGAATGCACCGACATCAATGCCCGTATAGAAAAGAATGTCACCGAGTGCCTTGAGAAGTTGAACGGCTGATCTTTAATCATTGATGAAGAAAATACCGCATACTTTCACCATCGTTTTCTTCCTTATCCTTTTCGCCGCCCTGCTGACTTGGGTTGTCCCGGGCGGCGAATTTGTGAGGGAGACTGTCGATGTGGTCAATGCCGACGGCAGCGTAAGCCAACGGGAAGTGGTGAAAGGCGACTCGTTCCGTTTTGTCGACCGCTCGCCGCAGACATGGCAAGTGTTCTCGTCGCTGTTCTCAGGCTTTTGCGACAAAGCCGACATCATCATCTTCATCCTTATGGTCGGTGGCTCGTTTTGGATACTCAACAACAGTCACGCCATAGATATAGGTGTGATGGCGTTCCTGAGGAAAGTGCAGAGGCTCAACCGCTTCGCGCTGTTCCGGAAACTGGGTGTCAACAACATTATCATCTCTTTGATAATGATAATGTTCAGCTTGTTTGGCGCCATCTTCGGCATGAGCGAGGAGACGATAGCCTTTGTTGTTATTTTTGTGCCTTTGGCCATCTCGATGGGATACGACTCGATAGTGGGAGTGTGCATGTGCTATATGGCGGCGCATGTTGGCTTCGCGGGAGCCATGCTCAACCCCTTCACCATAGGTATTGCGCAAGGCATAGCGGGGTTGCCTATCTTCTCCGGTTTGGAATACCGTTTCTTCTGCTGGATAGTGCTCACCATCATAGGCATAGGTTTTGTCCTGCTTTATGCCCGCTGGGTGAAGCGCAATCCTGAGAAATCGCCCACGCACAAGATTGACGAATACTGGCGTGAGCGGTCGCAACAACAGACAGCCGATACGTCGCAATACCATTCGCCACGCATAGCATGGATAGTGTATGTCGTCATAGGTGTGGTGCTGAGCTGGTGCGCTTTCCGTTTCCCGATGACAGAGATATCCATAGCCGGCGGCAACAGCTCTATATGCCTTATGCCTGTATTGGCGGCGCTGTTCTGGCTTACAGGATTTTTCTCGCTGCGCAAATCGGTGCATTTCTTCATCCTCGATCTTCTCATCTTCACAATATGCTACCTCGTTGTCGGTGTGCTCGGCTATAGTTGGTATGTGATGGAAATTTCAGCCCTGTTTCTTGCCATGGGATTGCTTTCCGGCATTGCCGACCAGCAGGGTGCCGACGATCTGGCCAAGTTGTTCCTGGCTGGCTGCAAAGACATATTGTCGGCGGCGCTTGTTGTTGGGCTTGCCAGCGGCATAATCTTCGTGCTGCGCGACGGCAAAGTCATAGACACCATTCTCTACGGCCTCACCAAATCGCTGGCAAGGGCAGGGGAGGTCACCTCGATGGGGGCAATGTACGCCTTTCAGACTTTGCTCAACATCATCATGCCATCGGGTTCCGCCAAAGCGGCGCTGACAATGCCTATCATGGCTCAGTTCGCCGACCTCACAGGCATTTCGCGTCAGGCTGTGGTCCTCGCTTTCCAGTTCGGCGACGGATTCACCAATATGCTCACACCAACTTCTGGTGTGCTTATCGGATGTCTGGGCATTGCCCGCATACCTTATGGCGTTTGGCTCAAATGGGTGTGGAAGTTCATCCTTTTCCTTATCGTTATCGGCTTTTTGCTTATTCTGCCGACACTCTTCATACAAATGCCCGGATTTTAGTCCTGAGAAGCCATAGTCATAACGGAAACAAAACAAACAATCAAAACAATGAGAAAACTGCTTTGGCTCGCCTGCACGCTACTGATTGGATGCTCAAGTGTCCCAGCCCAGGACACCAACTATGTTCGACAGGTTTTATACCAGCTTTCGTCGCAGCGCATGCACGGTCGTGGTTACTCGTTCAGAGGTGACAGCATCGCCGCGCAATTTATTCGCTCCGAATTGAAACGGCTGGGGGTGAAACCACAGGTTGACAACTATTATCAGCCTTATACTTTCAGCACATTCTCAATGGAGGGACCTGTGAGGCTGTCGGTCAACGGCAAAAGGCTGAAACCTTTCGACGAATTCCGCATTCCGGCATGGTCTAAATCGACATGGGGCGAACACAAGGTGCTCAACGTCCCTTTGTCGACCATACTCGACTCCGACAACCTCAAAAAGTTTCTCAACAAACACAACGACCGGCTTGAGGATGTTTTTGTACTCGTCGACGCGACCACACCAAACATTGGCGACGACAAAGAAAGACAGAAGAAAACAGACGAGTTTCTAAACTCACTGCATTTCCGCAATCCTTTCAATTCACGTGGAATCATTGTGGCTCGCAACGAGCTCAGGACCTATTCCCCTGCCAACACAAGTTTCGAGCATGGCTATGCATACATAGAGGTGCTGAAATCCGCCATTCCCGACAATATCAAGAAAATCGATTGCGCGTTCTTCACGCAATTCCATCCTCAATACGCGACACAAAACATATACGGCTATGTCCCTGGCGAAGTCGACACCATGATAGTGTTCGGCGCCCACTACGACCATCTGGGCACAATGGGCGATTCGGTCTATTTCCCTGGAGCCCACGACAACGGAAGCGGTGTAGCCACCTTGCTCGATTTAGCCAGAATGGCGGTATATGAAAAGCCTCACTATACATACGTCTTCTGTTTCTTCAGCGGCGAGGAGGCGGGGCTTCGAGGCTCGAAATACGCTGTGGAGCACCCTGTCTTTGACTTCTCGAAAGTGCGTCTTTTCATCAATATCGACATGTTCTGCGGCGGCAACGAGGGCCTTATGGTGTTCAATGCCGACGCGCCTGAGACCGCTCCATTCGTGGAACGTATAGAGAACCTTAACAAAGTGCTTGAAGTGGCTCCGGAGATACGACATCGTCAGAATCGTCCCAACAGCGACCATTGGTGGTTCAGCAAACATATGCCGGCGCTGTATTTCCTCTCTATGGGGCAACCCTTTGGCGGCTATCACGACCCCAACGACACCTGCGCCCAATGCGGATTGGAACACTATATCAACTACATCACCCTCATTTCGTCTCTGGCGCTGTAATCGCACACCGCTATTTCCTCAGCCTTCTCACCAGATCGACAGAGAATATTACCAATCCTGTCCAAATCAGTGTGAAACAGACAATATGAGCGGTTGTGAAAGGCTCCTTGTAAACCAGAATCCCTATCAGGAACTGCCCCGTAGGCGACACATACTGCAAAAAGCCAAGTGCGGTAAGTGTAATGCGCTCAGCGGCTTTCCCATACAACAACAGCGGTATCGCGGTCACCGCACCTGCCATGAGCAGCAGAAGCCATGTGAACCAATCGAAGGTGTTCAATGCCGACGCTCCTCCTCGAAAAGCGAAAAGCAAATATACAACAGCGGCGGGCAACATCCACATAGTCTCAACGGTAAGAGCCGGAGTGGCGTTGAGCCCCATCTTCTTTTTCAGCAGGCCATAGATTCCGAAACTGAAAGCCAGTCCCAACGAAATTATGGGGAAATGGCCATAGTCGATAGTGAAATACAACACGCCCGCCAACGCAAAAAACAATGCCAGGGTTTGAGCTCTGTTGAGCCGCTCACGCAGAAAGATGCCGCCAAGCAGAACGTTGACCAAAGGATTTATATAGTAGCCGAGACTGCTTTGCAAGATGTAGCCGTGGTTGATGGCCCATATGTAAAGTCCCCAATTGAAGCTGATAAGAGCCCCTGTCAGCAGCAACATGAGATATTGGCGAGGCTGTTTGATGTGGTCCTTGAGTCGTACTTTCCGTATGCCGATAAAGAGGATGACCATAAAAACGCACGACCACACCATGCGATGAGCCAGAATCTCGAAACTGTCGACATGGTTCAGCATGCGCCAATAGAGAGGGAAAAGCCCCCATATGGTGTAGCACATCAGGCCATAAAGCAAACCTTTCTTGTATTCGGACATCACAAAAGAATTTTGTCGTTGGAGTAGGGGGGGGGACAGACCTATAACTAACACCTTTGTCTTCTCCAGACAAGTATCAGGATGAGACCCACGAGCATACCGCCAAGGTGCGCGAAATGGGCTATGCCGTCGTTAGTGCCCACAATACCCGTGAACAACTCTATGGCAGCGTAACCTATCACAAACCATTTGGCTTTAATAGGCAGAAGGAAATAGAGATAGATCCGTTCGTTGGGGAACATCATGCCGAAGGCGAGAAGTATGCCGTAAACAGCTCCCGACGCTCCCACAGTAGGTATGCCGATAACCATTTGATTGTAGACCTGCATAAGAGCGTCGGTGGTCATGATGCCATATCCCGAACCAGCTCCCGACCGCCACGCATTGGTGACTTCCGTTATCCATTCTGGATTGATTTTGCCGACGAAATGGTCGTTATATATCTGAATCAGAGCCTCGGGCGACGGATTGGCAGCATAGTAGTTGATATCGTTCAAAACAGGCAGCGCCTGTAGCCCCGTCACCAAAGTATGGAAGAGGCCGGCGCCAATGCCACACCAGAGATAGAAGACGAGGAATCGTCGCGTTCCCCAGTAGTTCTCAAGCACATAACCAAACATCCACAATGCGAACATGTTGAAAAAAATGTGCTCGAAACTGCCATGCATGAACATATAGGTGATATATTGCCAAGGACGGAAATTGTCACTACCTATATAATACAACGCCAGCCCTTTGTCGAGGTCGATGGAATTGGTTTTCGCCAAAACAAATGAAGCAAGATAAAACAGCACATTAATAATCATCAGGTGTTTGACACCTGTTGGCAGCATTCTGAATCCCTGAGGAGAATATTGTTCTGACATGAAGCGATTTTCTGATATTGTTTTACGTTTAATGTTTAAAGTCTTACGTTTAACGTTTTAAAATGACTCACGATTAATAATCAAAATTTTATCTACAAGTATTATAATATCTATTGCCTTTTCACAAGGAGTTTCTCGGTGTATACTGTGCCGCTCTGTGTTGTTGCCCTCACGGTGTAGACTCCTGAAGCGAGAGCGGAGACGTCGAGGGTGGCTGTCTCAGAGCGGGGCTCGATGTGCGCCGCCGCACGGCCTGTGACATCATAAAGGTCTATTGCCGCCATCGCCTCACACGACACAACCTCCACCCTGTCGCTGGCGGGGTTGGGACGCAGGGTGAGGCAACTTTGGGCGTCGGTAACCGCGACGGACACAGGCACGGTGTCGTTGATGAACACCGCCGTGAACAGGCTGTCGCCGGAGACCTCCACAAAGCGGGGATTCGAGGTCTCGCCGTCGTGCCACCTCCTGAAATGGCACACACCGCTGGCGGGGACGGCGTTGAGCATGGCGCGCTCGCCCTCCATGTAGACACCGGCTCCGGTGACATGGCCCCAGTCGTCGTTGTTGCTGGCGACAGAGATGGTGTATCTGCCCCTTGTAGCCACATTATACTCACGCCATGATGAGAAGGCCTGGCTGTGCTGGCACCAGCAGCGCACCCTGACATCGTAGCGTGTCGCCGGCGCCAGATGCTGCATGAAGACATAACCTCCCAGGTATCCCCTGGTGACATGCGGCAGCAGAGTGCCCTCTCCCTCGACGAAGCCCTCTGGACCCCACTCCACCTCGCACCATGACGCCGAGTCGGGCATCTCCCACGCCAGCTGTATGGTGGTGTCTGTGGCCACAAAGAGGCTCTCCTCGCCGGCGGGCTCGCAGCGCAGTTGGGTCCTGAAGAGGCACACAGTCTCGTCGGAGTAGGCGCTGTCGCACCAGTTGCTCACCCTCACCTCGTAGTCGGTGCCCTCGGAGAGTCCGTGGAGGGTGATCCTGTTGCCTGTGACACCCTCTATCACCGTGCCGCTGTCGGGGGCGAACCCTGCGGGGCCGTACTCAACACGGCTCTCGGGCAGCCAGAAGCGCGACATCCACTCCACGACGGCGGAATCGTATCCCACAACACTGGCTCTAACTTCGCCAGGCTTGTAGCACCCTGAAGGAGGCTCTAGAATAGGAAATATTCCATTCCATACGTGACTAATATTCACACTATCATAAGAATTGGTCATGTAATGATCAGTATAATGAGGGTGACCATAATTGTCTAACAGGTGAATACGACCCGAAAAATGGTTTTCAGAATAAGATGTTCTAATATGCAAAGGTTCGAGTGACCTGCAAAATGTGTCATTGCAGAAATACATTAAATATTCATAGAAATCACTGGCGACAATAAAAGAGTCGCTGACGATATAGGGTTGTTCGAAATAGACCTCGAGTGTTGGGAATGTAAGATAGGGTTCATTGCTTAAGTACTCATGAATAGAGTCGTCAAGCCATAGGTTAGGAAAGCGGAACTTGCTGTCGGTGATCATGTTCCACTCGGGTATGGCGGAGACTGAGTCTATATGCCAAAGTTGATTTGGACCTTGGTCCGTTGGTCTCAGCAACCACATCTTCAAATGATACCAAGGGTACAACTCGGTGCGTTGCTGAAGAATGTCTATCATATTATTCCAAGCACTGTCAAAAGCTCTTCCTGTCTCTTCCGAAACGCTGTCGGATATCAAAGCGAGATACTCTAGTTCATGATCACTATCAAAATCCAAATGATTTCCATAATAATCCAAAGGAAAAGTCCATAAACCGACGGGCACCGCTATTCCATAGATGGCTCGTCCACTCATATTGGCGACTATACATTTATTTGCCACTCTGCCTGCTCCGTGATAAGTTGCATAATTTGTATCATAATACCTATGATATCTATAATAAAAGGAATTACTATCGTTACTACAATAATAATAAGCACAATGAGTATTAATGTTGATGAAAGGATAGCAAGACATATTAGAATCATAATAATTCAATACAGCTGGTTTATGGTAGGGTACCATATAATACCGTTGCGATGTAGGATAGTATTCCACATGCTGGGCGAAAGCGACAAAGGATATAAAACTTGCAAATATAAATATCAATACTTTCCTCATAATTGTATAATTAAAGTTTTACTGTATTATCAACAAATTGCTTTACGCATGACGCTTACTCTGTACACCCTGGATCAAAATTCTCATCGACAGGAGTGAAATTAATGGTGGAAAGTGTGACTGGATAAGTTAAGCCATTAGATGGATAAGAAGAGATGCTGGGTGTATCCGCTTGTTTAACATAAATCTTGTCGTATTTGATACAAATACCGCTGGTACCAGCCAACTTGTTCCTCATCCAGTATTTTGCCAGACCTGTTGACTTGTTGCCACCCATCAGGAACCTTGTGAGGTCTACGAATCTGTCGATAGAGCGGATTGCCCCGTCTGTCTCATATATATAGTCCGCTGTGTATCCGGAGGTATATGGTTTAAGATAGTATACCAGAGAGGCCGGTGTGTTAACATTGCCATAAAATCCATCCCATATCAGCATCAGCAGATTTCTATCACACGGCATATACAGCAGTTCTTTAGGAGAGCATTTGCCGACCAGCGGTACATCCTGTACGTTCAGAAAATGCATGGCGTCCACGTCGAGCGTATAAACCCTCATATCGGTGTTGTTGTTGCCCCAGTAGTTACGCAGGCAGGCAAAAGCGATTTCGTCATCCTTCAGACACTCCACAACAGCGGTGGAGGTAAATGTGTGTTCATCGGGGTCGGATATAATGTATTCGGTATAAGGATAAGCAGTGGCATTGATATCTGACTTTTTAACCCTATAGAGACGTCCCTGGTTTTCCGTCGCATATTCACCTCCTACAGCGACAATGTATTTTTTTGTTATCACAACATCTTCAATGCAATGGTATTCTGATATAGAAGGATTTGATGGCGTATAATAGTTATAATCAAAAGTATTCCCTCCATCTTTTATTATAAATAAATATGAACTGTTAAGACTGGGAGTAGGAATGTCTTGGTTTTTTGCGACCAATGCCAACACATTTTTTTGCAGGTCGTTATCGTAATAGGCTTTGATTTTAGTGAAAGAAGTAATAGGATTGGAACTTTGTCCAGCATATGAGATGGTTGTGTAGTTTAGCGATAGAGAATTAATCTGAAAGTCCTGTACTTTGAAACGTCCTACGACAGCTTCACCGTCAGTGTTATGGCCGCAGAAATACACAATGTCATCCAAGATGGTCAGATCGTTCACATGAATGTTGGTGTCCGAGATGCTGAAATAACGTCCGTTCAGACTCTGGTCTGCCCATAGGAAGCCTCTTTCACTGTAATCCGATGTGTAGGAGACGGCATAGTCGACCATGTTGGAGTTGTCATACGACACACGAGCCACATGGCTCGCACCCGACACAATGGAACCTGATGGGGATGGGGTGGCCGTGTTTTGTCCATAAGAATAAACGATCAACAATAGATTCGTTAAAAATAAGAGCTTTTTCATGATGATGTAATTTTTTAAATGTTTATAGTTTAATATTTTACGATTTTAGATATCTCGGGATATATAATGAGTAATTTAATTGGGGGTTAAAATGGACAATACCAAACTATCTAAGTTTAAGTTAGAGTTAAAGTTAGCGCAGCGCATAACTTTCTTTTTATTACTTCCCATTTATTTGAACCTCTCTTTTAATTCCTGTTCACCCATGATAAACATGGTTCGTTTGCCTGAAGGTGAGATATTCGGAGCCTGACAACTGAAAAGGTCGGCAATGAGTTTCTGCATTTCCTCGACCTTCAACGCAGTGCCGCTATGCACAGCCATCTGACGGGCCAAACTGAGACAGATGCTCTTGTTTCTGTCGTTGAACTTCTGCAACATATTGTTTTTGTACTCGTTGATGGTTTGTTCCAGCATATTTTGAAGTTCATCCTCTTTGGTGTCGTGCGGGGCGGCAGTGACGACAAAAGTATTTTGGCCCAGCGGGTCAATTACAAACCCCAGGCGTTCAAGCTCAGGCATGATTTCCATCAGCACCTCACTGTCCGCGGCATTGAAGCGGCAGTTGACAGGGAAAAGCAATTGTTGTGCCGACGCCTGACCATCGATAGCGCGAGACATCATTTTTTCATATAATATGCGTTCGTGTGCCCTCTGCTGATCTATGACAACCATGCCGGATTTCAGTGTTGTGATAATATATTGGTTCAGATAATTAATAGGTGTCGTTGTCGCCGATGACGTTGTCGCCGATATGGGTTCCTCTTGTCGTTCGGAGAGATTGTCGTCGAAAGCAAGTCGCTGTTCTGTGTTGGAAGAAGACTTAGGGCCAAAGAAATTGTCAAGATCCAACCTTCCACCGCCATGATTACCCGGATGCTTCTCGTGCACATCAGTGGCATAGAAAGGATTATAGTTTGGATTGAACGACTCCTTGGGAGTGTCTGGAATATGTCCTTTCGATATGGGAGTGAAATCTATCTCTGTAGAGGGATTGAACTCCAGTTCATTCGCTAACGTATACTGCCCTAGCGACTTCTTTGTAGCGGCGCGAAGTATGGAGAAAATAACACTTTCGTCTATAAATCGGACCTCTGTCTTGGTGGGGTGGATGTTGACATCAATGCGTTGAGGGTCAACATCAAGCATAACAAAATAAGCGGGATAGGTGCGTTCTGGTATCAATTCCGTATATGCCTTCTCGATGGCGGCAGACAGCCCTGGATGTTTTATGTAGCGCCCGTTGACAAACAGATATTGCTCTCCACGCACACGCTTGGCATACTCTTTTTTGCCGATATAGCCATTCAAAGAGACCGGCTCTGTATGTTCCTCAATATGATACAGACGTTGGTTGAACGACGAGCCAAACAGGCCCGCAATGCGTTGGGCGAAATTGCCTGGTTTGAGGTCGTAAAGCAGCCGGCCATTGTTGTAGAAGCTGAATCCCACTTTATAGTTGGGCAATGCCACACGTTTGAAAATCTCCTCGATGTGCGACAATTCAATGCTGTCTTTTTTCAAGAAATTGCGTCTTGCCGGAATGTTGAAAAACAAATTCTTGACAGAGATGGAAGTACCGGGACTGCATGTGCAGGGCTCCTGGCTTTTCACTTCCGAGCCTTCGATGACAACCTGGCTGCCTAATTCTTTCTCATGCTGGCGTGTTTTCAACTCCACTTGGGCGACAGCGGCTATAGAAGCCAATGCCTCACCACGGAAACCCATGGTGCGGATGGCAAAAAGGTCGTCGGCGCGATGTATCTTCGACGTCGCATGGCGTTCAAAACAGAGGCGGGCGTCTACGTCCGACATTCCGCAACCGTTGTCGATGACCTGAATAAGCGTACGCCCGGCGTCTTTTATTATCAGCTGGATATCGGTGGCTCCGGCATCCATGGCGTTCTCCAGCAACTCTTTGACGGCAGAGGCTGGTCGGTCCACAACCTCTCCAGCGGCAATCTGGTTGGCAACACTATCAGGTAATATATTGATAATATCCACTTAGTAACAGTTATAAAATAGTTGTTCTTCAAATAAATATATATTAACGTAAAAAACGCTTATTAATTGTATATAGACTATGCTGAAATTGAAAATTGAAGAATCGTGAATGGTGAACCATTTGAATTGTGAATTTTGAATTGTGAATTTTGAATTGTGGTTCGCTTCGCGAGAAATCTATCAAATATTAAAAATTCTTTCAAATCTTTTATGTCTAATTTGTTTGATTTGATTAGATTTGTTGGATTTCTGCTCGAAGAGCATTACTATAAAAGTGAAATTGAAAATTAGTGACCTGTGACGAGTGACCTGTGATCTGAAAAAAATTATAATTCAAAATTAGTATCCTGTGACCTAGGAAAATTAACCCCTAAATTTTAAAACGTAAAACGTTAAACGTAAAACCTTTAATATCTTAAACTTTACTGAATCTGTTTTTTGGAGTTAGAAAATATGTATACTATCACAACCACTAAGGTTGTTGACAATTCTGCAACAGGTACCGCAATCCACAATCCAAGACTGCCCAAAACCATAGGCATAAGGATAAAGGCAAGAACCAGCAAAACCACACCGCGCAAAAGAGTGACAACCACAGCCAAACCAGCCTTTTCCAAACTCTGATAATACCCGACCACACATATATTTATCGCAAGAAACACAAAGCCGAGAGAATAATAGGGTAAACCTTCTGATGCTATTATCGCTGTTTTGCTATCTTCATTTATAAATATTTCCACTATCAGCGATGGAAGCAAAAGGAAAATAATTGTAATAACAACTCCAATAGCTATACTGATAATCATACTTAGTTTCATCGTGTCTCTTACTCTCGAATGCAGCCCCGCACCATAGTTGTAACTTATTATTGGCTGCGAGGATTGGGCTACAGCATTAATGACCATATATATTAATGGGAATAGATAACAGGCAATGCTATAAGCAGATACGCCATCTGTCCCCAAGTAATGGTTGAATATGATATTACCCGTCAGCATTGTCACCGCCACAGCCAATTCGCCCACAAAACCCGAGGCACCCATCTTGACTATATAAGCGACATTGCGAAGCGTCAACCGCAAACTCATCATTGTCATCTTCAATCTATATGGCTTCAATGTCTTCGCCCGGAAAATCATATAATACGCCACCATCAACATTGCCACAAAACCTCCTATGTCGGTTGCCAATGAGGCGCCCATCAACCCCATCTTGCATGGGAAAATGAAGAGATAGTCCAACACGATATTGACGATTGAAGGTATGATGTTTGACATCATGGCGTAACGAGGCGACCCATCGAGACGAATAACAAAAAGGCCTATACCTTCTATCATCATCAACAAACAAGTGGGAATGAACCATATATAGTATTCATAGGCGTCGTCGTACATATCGGCGCCGACTCCCAATAACGTAAGTACTGTTTTTGGAAAAACATAGCACATCGCTCCCACCAGAACAGAGACAATAATACCCGCAAAGAATGCTTGTGTGGTATTGATACGGGCAGCCTTGATGTTGTCATGCGACAGATGTATGGCGGCGACAACACTGACGCCCATACCAAACATCATACCCATACCGTTGATAAGCAGCATTATAGGACCAACCAGATTTATTGCTGCAAGTCCTCGTGGACCAATACCATGACCGACAAAAATACCGTCGGTGACAATAAAGGCCATGCTGAACAACATCCCCAACAGGGTAGGGAAGAAGTAGCGACGAAAGAGCGTCGCCACATCGTTGCTGCCAAAGTCTATGCTGTCTCTATTGTCAAACTTTTTTTTACTCACTTTTTTCAAATTTTTATAACAAGCAGAGAACTAAATGAAGCCCTTAAACTATAAGATAATTAGTATTATATAATATAATGTCACAACGTTGAATTGAATGCAAAAATACTCAAAAAAAACAGTCATGGCAAGTGAAATGAGTAACAGTATATTTGTTTCAGATTTTACTTTCTGATAATCGGTATATTTTTTGAAAAAAGTGTAAATTTGCATTTTAAAGAATCACATTGAAGAAGAAGAACTAAATATATTTAAAATACATTAACGCAGTATTTTACCATGACAAAAAAGACTTTTTTCGCCATCGCATTTGCTTTTGCTGTCATTACGGCAACTGCCCAAGACAAACTCAACGTCAAGACTTTCTATCTCAGTAACGGATTAAAAGTCATTCTTTGTGAGGAACACTCCGAGCCTAAGATTTATGGCTCGATAGTGGTGCATGCAGGCTCTAAGAATGAGGATACCGCTGCCACAGGTGTGGCGCACTACTTTGAACATATCATGTTTAAAGGTACCGACCGTATTGGAACCACCAACTGGGAGAAGGAGAAACCATATCTTGACAGCATTAGCGACCTTTACGACATAATGCAGAAAACAAGTGATTCTAAAAAACGCCACGATATCCAGCTGGAGATTAACCGTATGAACATCGAGGCAAGCAAATACGCCATTGCCAACGAAACCGACGCGATACTGCAGCAGATGGGCTGCACAGGGCTTAACGCAGGTACTACCTACGACTACACCGTCTACTACAACACACTCCCCTCCAACCAATTGGAAAACTGGATGGAGGTTTATGCCGAACGTTTCCGCAATCCCGTTTACCGCCTTTTCCAAAGTGAATTGGAAGCCGTTTATGAGGAACGCAACCTTTATGCCAACCAGATGCTTTACACATTCCAGCGCAACATTGTTAAAGAAAGTTTCGGTGAGCACCCCTACAGCCGTGACATTATTGGTTGGGACCGACATCTGAAAAACCCGCAACCCTCCGCCATGAAACGTTTCTATGACAAATATTATGTTGCCTCGAATATGGCCCTTGTCCTTGTTGGTGGTTTCGACACCGACGAAGCTATGCGTCTTGCCGAGAAATATTTCAGCATTTGGCCTAAGGGTGATATTGTCAAGGAACCGAAATGGGAGTTGCCCACTTTTGACAAACAGGTCATCAAAAAAGTGAAACAGACTCCTGTAAAAGTGGGTATTATGATTTTTCCTGGAGTCAAGGGCAACGACCCTGACGAGTTGGTCCTTGACATGATGAGCAGCCTTTTAACCGGTGGTAACGGCCCTCTCGACGAATTGGTCACCAAAGGCGACCTGATGGCTGCCCAAATAATGCCCTTGACGTTGAAAGACGCCGGCAGCAACATAGTCATTTATGTCCCCAAGTTGCTGGGTCAAAAACATGAAGCCGCCGAGGAGCTCATCTGGGCCGCACTCGACAGCATCAAGCAAGGCTGTTTCAGTGACGAGTTGCTGGAAAGCATCAAGACAAAACAGTTGGTGGAACGCAAAAAGTCGGTTGAGACCTACCGCGGAATAGCATCGCTCCTGCAATCACTCGAACTCACAGGAAGCAGCTACGAGGAATGGTTGAAGGACAACGAACGGCTAAAGAATATGAGTCGCGCTGACATTATGGCTGTCACAAAAAAATACTTTGATCGCGACCATTGCACCATAGTGCGTTCCCGTATGGGCTTCCCTAAAAAAGACGCAGCCATAAAACCTGACTGGGACCATCTTAACGCACAAAACAAAGGCGAACAGTCTCCATTCGCAAAGCACATCGCAGAGAGAACCCCATCACCGATCAACCCACAGATTGTGGACTTCAACAAAGATGTCACAATCTTGCCCGTAAGCGAACACTGCAACCTTTACGCTACCAGGAATCCTAAGAATGACCTGTTCGAGATAAACATTTATTACCATTACGGCTCCGCCGACAATCACAACATAGATGTAGCCAACAACTATTTCAGCAACCTCGGTGTGAAAGATTCCTTGAATGGACATGAATTCACACTTCAACAATTCAATATTGAGCTCGATAAACTTGGCGGCTCCTTTAGCATCAACACCGGCTACGATTACACCTCAATTAAAATCGGTGGTCTGGAGAAAAACCGCGACGAAATACTGAATCTCGCTCTCCTTAAGCTGAGATATCCTCGTCATGACTCTCAGCAGCTTGACAACCTTATCGAAGAGCTCCAAGCCTCAAAAAAAGCAGCGAAAAATGAAGCCTCTATCTGGACCGAGGCTCTATACGATTATGTCCTTTATGGCGACAAGTCAGAATATTTAGACCATACCACTGTCGAAGAGCTGAGAAATCTGAAAGGGAACGACCTTATCGGCATTCTAAACAATATCTTCGGACGTGATGGATACATCACTTATGTCGGCAACTCCGACCCCGTCGAAATTGTAAACCAAATACGCGATCAGAGACTTGTGAAAGATGATGTCACCGTAATTGCCAATGAACGCCATCGCATACCTCGCTCTATCAATAATGACGCCGTCTACTACTGCACCAACAAGAAATTCCTTAAGAGCGACATCGATTTCCGCATCACATCAACAGCTTTCGATTATGAGAAAGACCGCGCCGCATGCACAATGTTCAATGAATATATGAGTGGCAGCATGGCAGGAATCTTTTTCCAGGAAATACGTGAGTTCCGTTCGTTGGGATATAGCACCTATGGTCGTTTCAACTACAACCGACAGAACCTTTTCCCAGCACACTATTATGGTTACCTCGGCACCCAGTGCGACAAGACCAATGACGGTGTGGCCGCAGTGCGTGACATCATGCTCGTCTTTCCCGAACGCAAAGAGAAATTTGAATCGGCACGCGACTACCTTGTCGCAACCCGCAACTCCAACTACATCACTTTCCGCTCACTTCCCGCACAAGTACGCTACTGGAAGGAAGTCGTCAATATTGACCACGACCCACGCCATGAAATCACCGAGGAGATACTTGGTTTGAACTTTGAGGATTTGCGCGCCTTCCATAAGAAATACGTCGAAGGGCGTCCTATGGCCATCTTTATCACCGGCAACGCCAAGAAAATCGACATGAAGGATTTATCTAAATACGGAGAGATTAAGGAGGTGAAATTCAACGATATGATAAAATTCTAAAAGTGTATGTTTGGGGTAATTTTAAATCCGAGTCACAAATTGGAATAAAAAACTGTTGAGTAAGCTTCCACGACTTTAATAATACAAAAAAGATCAGGAGAGAAACCACATGGTTTCCCTCCTTTTTGTTTCAAAATACTATTGGTTTACACTGCCACCCTGCATTACAATATTAAACGATGTGAATCAAACTTTTACCAGACTACAAAATTAGTAATAGCGAGCAATAATAATATTGCAATATTGGGAGTCTGGCTTTTTTGTAAATATTTTTAATATATATATACGTCTGAGCCAAGGAAATTATGTAAATTTGCAAAATCGTTTTTCATCGTCACTGATACCACAACCATTCGATAACCAAAACAATAACGAAAACCAAAACAATATCCGCAAATAAAATAAAAACACGAGATATGAATATTACACTTGAGAAAATAAAATACAGCGAACTGAACAACTCGCTTGTTTTCTTGTATGGCAACGATGTCGCCTCACGTTCTTTGCCTTTCAAAAAAGACGAATTGGCCTATGTGGAGGCGAAAAGGAAAGAGGATCCCAATGCCCTCGTTGTTCTCAATCGATTGCCTCACAAAATATATGTTCAGAATTTCGACAGCGAGATGCCCAATGTCGAGGCTCTGGAAAAGCTGCGCAAAGCGGCGGCGCATATACAACAGCTTCTGAGCGAGGAGAAAACAAGCCGCATATACTTCACTGGTGAAGGTATCATCCCTGAAGAGGCCGTGGCTTTTCTTGAAGGTCTCCACATGGCCAACTATCGCTTCGACAAATACAAAAAGAAAAAAGAGCAACTCATTGAGGCTGTTGTCGTAGAGCAGCATATTCTGGAGCCCGCAGCTGTTGAGGAAAACCTGAGATTGTGGCGTCGTATTGACATTTGCCGCAATTGGGTCAACGAGCCTGTCATTTACCTCAACGCGCCGAAATTCGCCGACATCCTTGCCGCCGAAGCAAAGCGTATAGGCAATGTGAAATGCACTGTCTTGGGTCAGAAGAAAATAGAGTCGCTAGGTATGGGAGGTCTGCTTGCCGTCAACCGCGGCAGTGACGACGAGGCTCGTTTCGTCGTTCTGGAATACAAGCCCGAGAACCATATCAACATTCACCCCGTAGCCCTTGTAGGCAAAGGCATCATGTATGACACCGGTGGCTTGAACATAAAGCCTGACGACCACATGGTGGAGATGAAATCAGACATGGCCGGTGCCGCCACCATGGCGTCGACACTTTTTGCCGCTGCCGAGAACCACCTCCCTGTCCACATCATGGCTTTCCTGCCTTTGACAGACAACCGTCCTGGCCGCAACGCCTATGCGGCCGATGACATTCTTCGCATGTATGATGGCACCACCGTGGAAATCACCAACACCGATGCGGAAGGCCGTCTTATACTCGCCGACGCCATAGCCTACGCCGACCAGCAGAAACCCGAGCTTATCATCGATGCCGCCACACTGACAGGAGCCGCTGTACGCGCTCTTGGCACTCATGTCATCGCCGCCATGCAGCAAGATGCCGAAAAACCTTTCAGCCTTATGGGTATTGTTGGCGAACAGGTATGTGAACGTCTTGCCCCATTGCCTTTCTGGAAAGAATACGACGAATTGCTCAAAAGCGATGTCGCCGACATGATAAACTGCAACCTGCATGCCAACGCCGGCACCATCACCGCAGGTAGATTCCTGGCACATTTCGCCCACCATCCTTACATCCACCTCGATATCGCCGGTGTGGCATACTATGGCAAACGCGAGCACCACTATGGTGTTGGCGCCTCAGGTTTCGGCGTTCGTTTGCTCTATGCCTTCTTCCAAACTTACGAGGCATGCCTTCAGGCGAAAAACCAATAAAGGTATATTTCTAGAACTATAACAATTTCAACATAAAACAACAATGTCAAAAACAGAATCTCACAAAATAAAAGTCGCCATAACTCACGGCGACATCAACGGCATAGGATACGAGGTCATTCTCAAAACCTTCTCGGACAGCCGCATGTTTGAACATTGCACCCCAATTCTTTATGGTTCAACAAAAGTGGCTTCCTACCACAAGAAGCTCCTTTCACCCCAGAACCAGGAACTTAATTTCTCGGCACTTCAAAACGCATCACAAGCACAAGAGAAGAAATTCAATGTTGTCAACCTTGTGCCCGACGAGATCAAGATTGAGCTCGGCAAGTCGACCGAGACAGCGGGTGCATTAAGTCGAATGGCTCTCGACAGAGCTTGCGCCGACCTCAAAGCGGGCACTGTCGACGTGCTAGTCACCGCCCCAATCAACAAGAAGAATATTCAGTCGCCAGATTTCGATTTTCCTGGCCACACTGAATATCTTTCCAATTTTTTCAATGGCGATTCCCTGATGATGATGGTTTGCGACCGCATACGCATAGGCATCGTCACCAACCACCTCGCTCTCAAGGATGTCCCCAACGCCATAACCAAAGAGCTGTTGGTAAAGAAAATCCAGATAATGCACGACTCACTGAAACGTGATTTTGGCATTCCCATGCCAAAAATCGCAGTCCTTGCACTCGACCCACATGCCGGCGACAACGGTGTGATTGGTGACCAAGACGCAGTGGTCGTCAAACCCGCCATTGACGAATCATACGACAAAGGCATACTTGTATATGGCCCTTATCCTTCCGACGGCTTCTTCGGAAGCAGCGACTTCAACAACTTCGACGGTGTTTTGGCTCTTTACCATGACCAGGGTCTAATACCCTTCAAACTGATGTCATTCACCGAAGGTGTCAACTACACCGCGGGACTGGAAATCATCCGCACCTCTCCGGCACACGGCACCGCATACGATATTGCCGGCAAAAACAAAGCCAGCGAACAGTCTTTCCGCCATGCCGTGAATCTGGCATGCGATATTCTACGCCATCGTCATGAATACGACGAATTAACCGCCAACCCTCTCAACTAGGATGAAAAAACTAATGCTGCTCGATGGCATGGCTATGGTGTATCGCGCCTACTATGCCCTTAACCACAACCCTCGCATGAACAGTAGAGGCATGAACACCTCTGCGGTTCTGGGCTTCACCATGACTCTCTATGACTTGCTGAAGCAACAGCAGCCTTCGCATTGCGCTGTCGCTTTCGACCTTTCAGAGCCCACTTTCCGACATGAACGATATGAGCTTTATAAGGCCAACCGTGACAAAATGCCAGAGGATATCAGCACCGCGCTGCCATATATCCACCGAGTCATCGAGGGCTTCAATATTCCCGTGGTCACCAAGGCAGGATACGAGGCCGACGATATCATAGGTACTCTTGCGGCGCGTGCCGAAGAGGCGGCATTTGACGAGGTGCTGATGGTTACACCCGACAAGGATTTCGCTCAGCTTGTAACCCCATGTATACACCTGTATAGATTTGGCCGTATGGGCCGTCCTGACAGCATATACAGTGTCAAAGAGGTATGCGACGCCTTCAATGTTGAGCGTCCCGAGCAGGTGGCCGATATTCTGGGTCTTTGGGGCGACTCCATCGACAACATCCCCGGCATTCCTGGTATAGGCGAAAAGAAGGCCAAACAACTGGTGGCTCAATTCGGAAGCGTGGAAAACATGTTGGAGCACAGCGAGGAGATACGCAATGACAAACTGCGCAATCTGGTGGTGGAATACAAAGAACAGGCTCTTCTATCCAAAGAGCTTGCAACCATTTGCCGCTCTGTTCCCGTACCTTTCGATGAAGAGGCCTTAACCTATAACAAACCTGACTACGAAAAGCTGGCGGATCTTTTCGCTGAACTGGAGTTCAAGGCTTTTGCAAAAAAAATATATACCGACCTCACTGTCACCGATCCCGAGCTGGCGTTGAAAATCAACCTAAGGGTGAAAACCTCCAAAGGCAATCTGTCACCCGAGACAGTAATAGCCGCCAACAAAAACAAACCACGTTCAAAGTCAGCTGCGCAACCCGACCCTTTGCAAGCCTCTCTCTTCGACCAACCTGCCGTCAACGACTCAAATATACAACAAGCACCAGCCTCGAAAGCCACCCACCAAGCGCTGACAGTGGAGATTCTTGCTGATCTGCAAGATAAAGACTTTGCCATCTTTATCGACCAAGACTCTAAAAGCCATCAGGTAAAAGGTCTGGCTTTTGCCACAAGCCCGGAAAAAGTCACTTATCTGCCTTTCGACGAAAACGAATATTTCTCGTTTGTCCAGGCTGCTATGGAGAACAGCTCGACAAAGAAAATCTGCTATGATCTAAAGCAATTGAAACACATTTTCTCACGCAATGACATAGCTGTTCGCGGAGATGTATTCGACGTTCAATTGGCTCACTATCTCATCAATTCCGAAGCACGTCATTATCTTGATTTCATCGCTTCAAGCGTTCTTGGCGAACAATTAGATGAAACCGACGACGACTATCCTTGTCAGGCCGCCTCCATACTGTTCCGACTATACGAGCCTATGTACAAGTCTCTGCTCGACAACGACATGCTGGCACTATACAGAGACGTGGAGATTCCCTTGGTCGATGTGCTTGTCGACATGGAACGAGAAGGTGTTCGAATCGATGTCGACGTTTTGACCAAATACTCTGCCAATCTCGCCATAGAACGCGACGGAATAGAGAAAGAGATATATAAACTCGCCGGGACCACATTCAACATCAGTTCTCCAAAGCAACTGGGAGAGATTCTCTACGACAAGATGAAAGTCACCGACAAGCCTCCTCTCACCGCCACAAAGCAATATAGCACCGCCGAGGACGTTCTACAGAAACTTGCCGACCGTCACCCTATCATCCCTCTAATACTGGAGTTCCGCTCTTTAAACAAACTGATCTCGACCTATCTCGAATCCTTCCCAAAACTAATCGACAGTCAGTCTGGACGACTGCACACCATCTACAATCAGACCGTCACAGCGACAGGACGTCTAAGCTCCTCAAACCCAAACCTGCAGAATATCCCCATACGCACTGAGAGAGGGCGTGAGATTAGACGGGCTTTCGTGCCTCGCGACAGCGAACATAGCATCCTTGCAGCCGACTATTCTCAGATTGAGTTGAGAATAATCGCCTCTCTTTCTGGCGACGAGCACATGATCGCCGCTTTTGCCAACCACTATGATATCCATGCCGCCACAGCCGCCAAGATATATCATATCAACATTGACGAAGTGAGCAAAGAGCAACGCCGAAACGCCAAATCGGTCAATTTCGGCATTATCTATGGAATAAGCGCTTTCGGCCTCTCCGAACAGCTCAATATACCACGCAAAGAGGCTGCAGCACTCATCGAAGAGTATTTCCAGCAATATCCTGCGATAAAACAATACATCGACAACAATGTCGCTTTTGCGAGAGAGCATGGCTACGCTCAGACACTCTTGGGTCGACGTCGATACCTGTACGACATCAATAGCCGCAATGCGGCACAACGTCAATTCGCCGAACGCAATGCCGTCAATATGCCGGTCCAGGGCATTTCCGCCGACATGATAAAGATTGCCATGATTCGTATTTGGGAAAAATTCAGAGATTATAATCTGCAATCAAAAATGATTCTTCAGGTTCACGACGAACTTGTCTTTGATGTTTTAAACACTGAGATAGACGCTGTAAAAGAAATTGTGGAACATGAAATGATTAATGCGCTGCCTCTCTCAATTCCTGTCGAGGTTGGCATTGATGTCGGGCAAAACTGGCTTGAGGCGCACTAATTTACAAAAAGACAGAATACATAAATGCAGAACAACGAAGTCGAAAAAATAATTCTAGGCATAGACCCTGGCACCCAAATACTAGGTTATAGCGTACTGGAGATAGTCGCCAACCAACCTCGTGTCCTGGTGCTTGATGTGTTATACCTGAAAAAAATCAACGACTTCAATCTGCGTATACGCAAAATATTCGACTCCACACTACGCATTATCGACACTTTCCATCCTGACCATCTGGCCATTGAGGCTCCTTTCTTCGGCAAAAATGTGCAATCCATGCTTAAACTGGGTCGCGCCCAAGGTGTGGCGATAGCGGCGGCGATGAGTCGTGACCTCTCGTTCTCGGAATATGAGCCTGCGACAATCAAACAGACCGTCACTGGCAACGGCACGGCATCAAAAGAGCAGGTGGCAATGATGCTGCGTTCTCTTTTGAACTTCCCCGACGAGCCTCACTATTATGACGCTACCGACGCTCTGGCAGTGGCATACACATGCTTCATGGAGAGGTCCCATCCTCTCGCCGATGTCAGAATGCAATTGAAATCGACAAAGAAAAGACGCTCAAAATCCTCTCGACAATCATGGGCTGATTTTGTCTCCACCAACCCTGACAGAATAGATAAATAGTGATAAGAGAGGTATATTATTCCCCTAAAAACGTAAAACAATCAGAAAAAAAATAAAAAAACACTCTCATGGCAACAAAAACAGGCGAAGGTTTCAGCAGCTCTTTTGGAGCTATAATGGCTGCGGCGGGATCCGCGGTAGGACTTGGTAATATATGGCGATTCCCTTATATATGCGGCAAATATGGCGGTGGCGCATTCCTACTGGTATATATATGTTTTGTGTTTTTTATCGGTATGGTGCTAATGATGAGCGAGTTTGTGATAGGACGCCGTACCGGCGAGGACCCTGTGAAAGCATATCCCAAACTTCGTCCCAAACATCCCGAATGGCGCTATGTGGGTGTCATTGGCCTTATAACCTGCTTCCTGATTCTTGCCATCTATCTTGTCATCTCAGGCTGGACGCTGAACTATTTCTGGGAATCACTCACAGGGACTTTGGCTGCTATATCCAACGATGGTTTCGGACTCCATTTCAGCGAGTTCGCATCGTCAGCGGAACGTCCGGTGGTGTTTGTTGTTCTATTCCTTGTTTTCACAGCCATTATCATTATCGGTGGCGTTGAGAAAGGTATCGAGCGAGTATCCAAACTTTTAATGCCTATTCTTGTCGTACTGTTATTGATACTTTGTGTACGTTCATTGACATTGGACGGTGCCTCCGAAGGTCTGGCATATCTGTTCCAACCTGATTTTAGCAAGCTGACGGGAGAAGGTATACTAGCGGCACTGGGGCAGGCTTTGTTCTCCTTGTCGGTGGGCATGGGCGTTATGATTGTTTATGGCTCTTATCTACCTGTCGATGACAACATCATGAAGTCTTCAATCTGGATAACCATATGCGATTTCGCCATAGCCATTCTCTCCGGCATTGCCATTTTCCCTGCTGTTTTTGCCTGTGGACAAGATCCCACAGGTGGCCCCGGATTGGTTTATCAAGTCCTTCCTGTCGTTTTCAACTCACTGGGAACAGTAGGTCGCATCTTCTCTGTAGTATTCTTTTTGTTGTTGTCACTAGCGGCATTGACATCGGCGATATCGTTACTCGAGGCTTTGACCCAATGGCTCTCAAGCGAGAAAATAGGCCGCACATTATCTGCCGTTGTGATGTCATGCACAGTTGTGGTCTTGGCCATTGTCGCTTCCTTCTCCTTTGGTGAAGGTATCTTTAGTGATTTCAAGATTTTCAACATGCAGATATTCGATCTTCTCGACAAATTGACAGGGACCATATTGCCTCCATTATGTGCTTTGATGACAATCATCTTTTTCGGATGGTTTATGAAAAAAGATGACATTTATGACGAGCTCTCAAATCATAAAACACTTAAAATCGGCTATTTCAAAATATTCTACTACATTCTTGCCCGCTACGTGGCGCCACTGGCTCTTATAATAGTCTTGGTCGCAGGTTTGTTTGGCAAATAAAAGTCTCTTTCCATTAAGAGAAAGCCAAATAATCCGGCGAAACACCTGGTTATAAGTCAAAGACATTTTAAAACGTAAAACGTTTAACGTACAACCATAAACACTACTAATTCACTCGAACATGTCCATAAAAAAAATATTTCTTCTTTTTGTTCTACCTTTGCTGCTCTTTTCCTGCAACAAAGCCACGGTGAAAAAGACCATAAACCCCAAGGATGTTGATTTTGTCGCCGAATACGACGCCGACTTCAACAATATCCTATATCCCTCTATGTTATTGGCGATGTCAAGTTATGGCGGCAATGTGGAGAAACCTCTGTTTTCTGTCAGTGTGACAGCGCCTAAAAACAACACCGTGCTGCGCATAGTCGCCGACTCTTCAATTCTCAACTATGTAAGTATCACACAAGAGACAATGCCTAAAAAAGGAATGCGTTACACCTACGAGCCTGTCATAAAATGGAAGTACGAGAACCTCTACCGCCTCAGACAACAAGGTTATGTCGACATTACTTTCACATGCTTCCTTAACGACGAAGAGGTCGACGTTAAAAACATACGTCTTAACTATCGTCCAATCAACGAATGCCTTCTCTCTTTAATGGGGAAAAATGGCAACTACAGAGATTACCGATGGCTGTTTGCCGCTTACGTTAACGAAGACCACCCCATGATTGATGGCATGCTTCGCGAAATACTCTCCCAGGGCATGGTGACAAAATTTGACGGTCCCGGCAATGAGAAAAAAGTAGAAAACCAAATGAGAGCAATCTGGTATTATGCTCTAAATCGTGGATTGGCATACTCCTCAATATCATGCACCTCCAACGGCTCAAAGTCATCCAACTCCCAATACATTAGATTCTTTGGCGACGTCTATAAAAACAGACAAGCCAACTGTATCGACGCCTGTGTCTTCTTCTCCTCAATAATGAGAAAGATTGGTCTGTATCCCATCATCTTCGTAGAGCCTTGCCACGCTTTCTTGGGCTATTATACCGACAAAACGAAAAAGAAAATAGCTCTTCTCGAGACCACCATCACTGGATGGGTCAACTTGCCAGAATTTGACGAGCATTTCTCCACCGAGAATAATCAACTCGATGAAGACTATTACAACAAAATATCCAAATACCTGACCGAAAAACAGAAAGACGACTACCAAGAGGGCAAAATGACTTTGGAACAGATAAAAATCGCTGTCTCCAACAATCTATTCGACAAGGCTGCCACCTATCAAGCCGAAAACTACAAAAACAATAAAGAACTTTATTCAGATACAACCCAGCCCACTTATCAGATGCTTGTCATCGAGGAGCTTCGCAAGCAGATATCTCCCATACCAGCCGTCGATAGTTTTTAACTCGAACATTTAAGTATTACCCACAACCGTCTACAATGAGATACGCTATACATCTGGCTTATAATGGCGCCAACTATTGTGGTTGGCAGACACAGCCCAACCTCCCCACTGTGCAGCTTACATTGGAGCAGGCTCTCACAACTCTTTTGCGTATCCCTATCGCCATTGTCGGTTGTGGCAGAACCGATACTGGCGTCCATGCCTCCTGTTTCTTCGCTCATTTCGACACAGATGTCGCTATCGATGAAAACCTTGTCTTCAAACTTAACAGTTTCCTTCCTCCCGACATAGCCATTTTCGACATCTTTCCTGTCGTTGACAACTTCCACGCCCGCTTTCTCGCAACATCGCGCACCTACCAGTATCACGTATCCACCGAACGTCTGCCTTTTGCCCAAGGTCTATACAACAGGATTTATTTTTCACCCGACGTCGATGCAATGAACGAAGCCGCCAAGGTGCTGATGGAATACGATGACTTCACCAGTTTCGCGAAACTCCATACCGACAACAAAACCAACATCTGCCACATCAGCGAGGCCCATTGGGACAGGGTAGGGGAACAGTTGGTTTTCACCATCTCCGCCAATCGTTTCTTGCGAAATATGGTACGTTCTGTCACCGGAACACTCCTTGATGTTGGTCGTGGCAAACTCGACATAGCGGGACTTCGCGCCATCATCGAAGCCAAAAACCGCTGTGCAGCAGGTGTAAGCATGCCTGCACAAGGTCTTTTCCTTACCAATGTCGAATACCCATGGGATAAACTCAAAACCCAAAGCAATGACAACAACCAATAACCTGACGACTATCGATACAAACCATCATTTGTAATAAAAAAACACCACATGAAATATATCGAAGTAGAGTTTAAACTATCTCATATTGACCCTTTTCGCGACTTATTGATTTACAACCTGGGCGATGAGGGCCCATACGATAGTTTCATCAACACCGACAATGGATTAAAAGCCTATGTCCCGGCCGACAAATACGATGTCGATTTCGTCAACAGCTGTATCGACGAGCTTCGTGCCATTGACGGCAATATAGAATGTACTTTCACAACCACGGAAATGCCCGACAAAGACTACAATGAGGAATGGGAGCGCAACCATCAAGCCGTCCTCGTGGAAGGTTTCTGCTGGGTCAGAGCCCCTTTCCACCCGCACCGAGACGATGTGAAATATGAGATTGAGATAGAGCCGAAAATGTCGTTCGGCACAGCACATCATTCCACAACCTATCTTATGCTTTCCTTGCTCGAAGAAGAAGAGGTGTCGGGTCGTCGTGTCCTGGACATGGGTAGTGGCACCGGTGTCTTGGCCATTCTTGCCGCCAAGAAAGGAGTCTCCTACGTTGAAGCTATCGACGTTGACGAATGGGCATTCCGCAACGCCAAGGAAAATTTCGAGCGCAACAATGTCTCTGTCAACGCACTGCTCGGCGACGCATCGATACTTACCAATGACAAACATTTCGATGTCATACTTGCCAATATCAATCGCAACATCCTGTTGCACGATATGCATACTTATGTCAATGTTCTCAACATTGGTGGCACACTTTTTATGAGCGGTTTCTACGAACACGACATACCCGCCATTGTCGAGAAAGCCAACAGTCTTGGCATGACACTTTCAACCCAGAAGACTCGCAACGACTGGGCAGCGATAAAACTTATCAAAAACAGAGAACAATAAGCCAACATTATTTATAAATTACAAATTCTCAATCATTATGGATTTATCAGGAAGACGTAAAAGTACAAATGTTGAAGACCGTCGCAGCAGTGGCGGCAAAATAGCAGGTTTGGGTATTGGCGGCGCACTCATAGCCGCATTGATCGCATTATTCATGGGCGGCAATCCCTCCCAAGTCTCTGAAGTGATACAGCAGCTGGGCGGTCAGAACGCGAATACAGAACAATATGTTCCTACCGCCGAAGAGGAGCAGCTTAAGGACTTCGCTGAAAAAATCCTTGCCAGCACAGAAGATGTCTGGGAAGCGCAGTTCAAAAAAATGGGCAAGACCTACAAAGCCCCCAAGATGGTACTCTTCCATGGCAGCGTACAGAGTGGCTGTGGAAATGCCAGTTCCGCCATGGGTCCCTTCTATTGCTCTGCCGATGAGTGTGTCTATCTCGACCTTGATTTCTTCAACGAGATGCCAAAATCACTTGGCGCTGGCGGCGATTTCGCCTACGCTTACGTCATAGCCCACGAGGTGGGACACCATGTTGAGCACCTGCTAGGCATTCTCGATGAGGCGCACTCCAATATGTCAAGAGTCAGTGAGACAGAAAAAAATAAAATCAGCGTAAGAATAGAACTCCTCGCAGATTTCTATGCCGGCGTGTGGGGATATCACGAAAATAAAATGTTTGGTTCTCTCGAAGATGGTGATCTTGAGGAAGCCATTAATGCCGCTCAGAAAATCGGTGACGATTACTTGCAAAAGAATGCACGCGGTTATGCCACACCCGAGTCGTTCACCCATGGCACATCGGCACAACGTGTGAAATGGCTGAAGAAAGGATTGACCTCTGGCAATATGGCCCAAGGCGACACCTTCTCAATACCATACAGCTCTCTTTAATTCCCTTGTTGCAATATATCGACAGGCGCCAGCATTCAATTATAGAGTTAAGACTGCCATGAATGTTTCATAGCAGTCCAAGCCTTACAATATATAATAATTGTCAATACATTTGCTTTTCTCGTAATTAACACCCTCCTATGAATCGAGGGAAACTCAAAAACCAAAGAATATGAAAAAAATAGGAGTGATTGTTTTTTTTCTTGCAATGGGGTTCGTTTCTTTTGCACAATCGGAATATGTGGATCTGGGATTGCCGAGCGGTACATATTGGAAGAAGGAAAACGTGGGTGGAGATTCTTATGTTTATAGAAATAGCAATTATTACTATACATATCAAGATGCTCTCAAAAAATTTGGCAACAAACTACCGACAAAAGAACAATCACTGTTCCATATGGGAAAATATGGACACTGAAAAACATCCAATCAACAAACACACGCAACATACAGATGATTTACATGCAAGACGAGACAGGTAATCGTTACAAATATAGTGAAGCTGTTAATATGCACGGAACAATACTGTATGGTGGACAGACCTTCCGGTTGGGATTTGATATATATGGCGGTACGCACGATTATATTTTAGACATGTTTTTTATAGAAACTAACGATCCAACAGAATAGTTTTAACCGTCATAATCCTACTCCTGCAATGCCACAAATACCAGAATCGGAGGCTGTCATGAATTCTTCATGGCAGCCTCCAATTCTAATACGTTATGTCTTTGGCTATTTGTGTCTGCAGGATGTGGATGCGTCTCACAGCATCTCATATACACAAACAAAGACAACACTTTAAGTGAAAACTCACAGTAAACTGCTTACTACTCTTGTACAGCCTTGTTTGCTTTGTGTTTTTTGACACCACGGACTATCAAAGAAATAATCCATATTGCCAACCAAAGAATACTGAGCAGGATAACGATTGTCCAGCCGACGGCTTTGCCCGACGATGTATCGGTTCCAAAGCCACTTGTGAGAAATTTGAATATTGATTTCATAGTGTTAATTATTGTGATTAATATTTTGCAAAGATACAACAAATAATTCAAAAAAAAACAGTTTCATAAAAAAATGAATGGGCGACAACGTTCAGCTGTCGCCCATTCATTATAAATCCAATATTAAATAGAAGATTATATATATCAATGATTTTCTATTTCAATGTCGTTACAGCCTTCTTTGTCCATAGCGACAGGAATTTCTCCACTTTTTTTCTGCTATAGCCTTTACCTTCTTCCAAAGATTCCGATTCTTGTATGTGTATCGGACGTCCTTCTTCGTCAAGGATGACAAATACCGGAAAGCCGAATCTGGCAGGGTTGCCAAGATACTTCATAGCCTCAGCGTTTTTGTTCTCTTTCGAATAGTTGACATGCACATAAATAAAGTTATTCTCAATCAGAGGAGCTATAACGCTGTCGGTTGTGGCAAACTGAGCGAAACGTATGCACCACGGACACCAGTTGCCGCCGACCTGGCACAGGACATAACGTCCGCTCTGCTGTGCAAGCATAGTTGCCGCCTGAATCTGTTTCATTCCGTCTATCTTGTCGTTATAGTATTTTTCCTGTGAAAAAGCCACAAAGGAACAAGCAACAAACAAAATCAATGCAAAATATTTCCTCATATTAGTATCGTTTAAAGTTTTTTCAACTTACTATTATTATCGTTTTACTTTTCGTAGCCATCAGGATTCTTTTTCTGCCAATTCCAACTGTCGCGGCACATCTCCTCAATGCCATATTCCGCTTTCCATCCCAGTTCACGCTCGGCTTTGGCAGGATTGCTATAGCATGTGGCGATATCGCCAGGACGGCGAGGTTTGATAGAGTAGGGGACAGCCACCCCGTTCACCTTCTCAAATGCCTTGACAACATCAAGGACACTGTAGCCGTGACCCGTACCAAGATTGTATATCGCCAAACCACATTTCCTATCGATGGCTTTCAACGCTGCCACATGGCCCCTGGCAAGGTCAACGACATGAATATAGTCACGAACACCTGTACCATCAGGAGTGTCATAGTCGTTACCGAAAACACCTAGTTCTGCACGTTTGCCTATAGCCACCTGAGTGACATAGGGCATCAAATTGTTGGGTATTCCATTCGGTGACTCACCCATGGTGCCACTGGGATGTGCCCCAATAGGATTGAAATAGCGCAACAAGACAACATTCCACTCATTGTCGGCTTTTTGCATATCCATAAGAATCTGCTCAAGCATGCTTTTTGTCCAGCCGTAAGGATTAGTACACTGACCCTTGGGGCAATTCTCGGTGATGGGTATCTCAATGGGATCGCCATATACAGTGGCCGAAGAGCTGAAAATTATGTTTTTGCAGTTATGATGGCGAAGCACGTCAAGGAGCGTAAGTGTGCCGCCAATATTGTTCTCATAGTATTCCCATGGTTTCTCCACCGATTCACCCACGGCTTTAAGTCCGGCAAAGTGAATACATGCGTCAAAGGTGTGTCTACTCATCACCTTCTCAAGACCTTCACGATCCCGAATATCCACTTCACACAATTCAACCTCACGTCCTGTTATCGCAGCGACTCGTTGCAACGACACTGGCGATGAATTGCTGAGATTGTCCACCACAACCACCTCATGACCAGCCTGCTGTAATTCAATCAAAGTGTGAGAACCGATAAAGCCGGCGCCTCCTGTCACTAATATCTTGCTCATATTGAAGATTATTGTTTTTTTCTAATTCTACGTGGTTTATTAACGAGTTTTCTTCATACTTATTGCACTACCGAAAACGAAAATATATTTAAACGATATTATATGAAATCTTACGAATCACTTCGATTCCACTATCATATCCACTATCCTTGAAATCTCTATTGTTCTGCCGTCTGTGAGGATGAGACAACGTTTTACGTCGTCAATTTTTTTTACGATAGTTTTAATGGTGTTATAGCTGCCACCATCTTTGTAGATATCAGGGACAAAGAATGTGACAGTTACTTGAGGCAATACATCTGACTCCTGAAGACTTGAGCGGAGAAGCGACAACGTTCTGTCCATATCCTTTTTCGCATCGCTATCGAGTTCTACCATTCCGTCAGTGACACGCGACGTCTCATCTATGGCGTCGTCATAACCAGTCAAAGCCGCAAAAGGAGCAAACTGAGCCGCACGATTGAGCAACGACATACGTGGATGCCTATGAGACACATGATGTGGCAGATTGATTATATCATCATAGTTCATTTCCATATCTTCTTGGCTTTCTCCACCGCCTCAGGCGTACCTACATCAAGCCATTGGCATGACGTAGTATAGCATCCGATAGTGTGTGTCTTCGATAATTCCACATAACAATCAATAATAGGATAAGGATGATCATCCTCAGGAAGCAAATCAAACAAATCTGGATTTACGATAGATATACCATTAAATGCCAAAGGGGTTAAATCCCTCCCTTCAACATTGCCACTCCTGCCTCGCAAACGTCCCATTGTGTCGAAAAGCAGTTTTCGTTTGCTGTCTCTATCACTGGCGAAAAGTGTCACAAGATTACCTTTATGGCAATGGAAATCATATAAATCCGTCAAATCCAAATCCGACAAAACATCAACGTTGTGAATTAGCACAGGCTCGTTGCCCGAGAAAAGTGAGGCTGCGTGTTTTAATGCTCCACCAGTGTCGAGAAGCAACTCTCTTTCGTCGCTTATCGTCACCTTCATGGGCCATTCTCTCTCCTCAATATACCTGACAAGCATGTCCGCCATATAATGAACATTGACAACACAATGTTTTACTCCATATGCAGCAATTTTTAACAAATTTATTTCCAATAATGTTTTGCCGTTTATCTCGACTAAAGCTTTTGGTCTGTCGTTTGTCAAAGGACGTAATCTAGACCCCAATCCTGCCGCTAAAACAAAAGCCTCCATAGTATACTTTGTATAGTTTAATGTTTAAAGATGTTTCTAAGCTCACAGTCAATATTACAAACCAAAATTGTTACAACTTATCTTTTCATTAAGTATTGACTTAGGTAGTGTATTTATAATCATTATTATGCACGCATATCATTCCCTGTGACCACCAATCTGCCGGTTTCTATCCTTTGCCGTGGCTCCCTCTTCAAAATTGAGACCCTTAAGGATGGAGTTTTTACCATAACGGCTTTTGATAGCGAGTATTGCCTCCTGCATCTTACGCTCTCTTACAATCTCATCCTTCTGTTTCTGCAGCTCACTTTTCATTGATTCATAGTCTGTGAACAAATCCAGTTGATATGGTTTAGGGATAGGCGTAACGGCGCCATCTTTCTCGGGAACGACGTCTATTATTCCGATTGTGATTCTTCTCACAAGAAGCAGAGGATTGACAATTTTGTCGTAAAGCCCCAGTATCGAATCTATTATCATTTTCGATGAGGATGTGGCGAAAGGGAGGCAGACAGAGCCATGAGCGGGCTTTGGCGCCATTCTACCATAAAAGTCCACGACAACATCACCCTTATACTTGTCTTTTATCCAAGTATTTGACAGACTTTCAACATCATAGTTTATTGTCAATGTCAGAGAGTGGGCCACCAAACGTTTCTCAACAAGACCAAGAGCGGCATTGTCAGCCATCTCGTGGGTTACAAGCCGAGCCTTGTCGCTGGTATAGGCACACTGAAGCACTTGGCTTTGGCTTAACGAGTTAGCCTCGGGACGATACTTCTTTATCATCTCCATGGTACATGGCTCCCAACCCCACGCATGATCTATCAGCAACTCGGCGTTGACACCGAAGAGCTTATACAGCAGTTCCTCATTCTCAACAGAGCAACGCGCCAGCATACCCATAGTGTATATCTCATTGTGCTCCAACCTCTTTGCAATACCTCTGCCAAGACGCCAAAAGTCGGTGAGTGGACGATGGTTCCAAAGAGTCTTTCGATATGTCATCTCGTCGAGTTCAGCTATACGGACACCATCTTTGTCGGCGGGAATGTGCTTGGCGACGATATCCATAGCCACTTTGGCAAGATACATGTTTGTACCTATACCCGCCGTGGCTGTAATGCCTGTATTCTCAAGTACAGCACTTATCATTTTCCTCGCCAGGTCGTGAGCCGTTGTCTTATACAGTCTCAAATAATCCGTGGCGTCTATAAAAACCTCGTCAATGGAATAGACATGAATATCCTCAGGGGCGACAAATTTCAGGTACTGACTATAGATTCTTGTGCTGTATTCGATATAGAACGACATTCTCGGTTTAGCGGCAATATAGTCCAATGCGAGATCAGGATTAGCCTTCAGCTCCAAGTCATCGCTTGACTTGCCTGAGAAACGGAATCCTGAAGCATGAAATTGTCTTTCCGCATTGACCTCACGAACACGCTGCACAACCTCAAAAAGCCGTGCTCTTCCTCCAATGCCATAAGCTTTTAGCGAAGGTGAGACAGCGAGGCATATTGTTTTCTCCGTTCGTGACTTGTCTGCCACGACAAGATTTGTAGTCAACGGATTCAGTCCACGCTCCACACATTCAACAGAAGCATAGAAGGACTTCAAGTCAATGGCAATATACTGGCGGCTGTCATCCATTAATAAACGACATAAGTTGTTCCAAAGATTTTACGTCATTCACTTCGGGTCGTTTTCCGCTACGGAAGAAACCATTTTCTCCCATTTTGTCCAACTGAACAAAGAATGGGTCAAAGAAACCGTCAGGATTGAAAAGATATATGGGTTTGCCGCAGGGCAGGGGAGTGCCATCAGCGTTTTTCGTCTGTTTAAGTTGATTTGCAACCATCACTTCGAGCACCTCATCCAGAGTCCCGATTCCGCCAGGGAGAGCCACAAAAATGTCACACATGGCTATCATCTTCTCCTTACGTTCGGACATGGATTTCACCCTAATCAACTCTGTGACGGGTTGCGAATTGATTATTGTCTCACTAAAGAATGTGGGAATAACCGCAATAACAGTTCCTCCATTCTTCATGGCGGCACCGCTTATTTCACCCATCAAGCCTAAATTCGACCCGCCATATACGACAGTGTCACCATTCTCAGCCAAGAGTGCGCCAAGCTCACGAGCCGCTGTTGAATACTCCGGATTGTTGGGTATAGAGGAACCACAAAAGATCGCTATTTTTCTGTTCATCTTGAATATTTCGTTGTAACCATTACTTGATAACAAATTGCAAATATACATATTTTTCCGGAGAAAATCACCTTTATGGCAATACCAATGTTTCATCATGCATCTCTTGATTTATTATCAGCAGATTAGTCAAACACATTGTTTGAGCCATTAATTCGAATTTATGTTTAAAAGAACACAGCGATAAAACATCATAACTTAACCATCAACAGACGCCTTAAAAACATAGAAAATAGTTTTCTTCAACATAAAAAAAAATCGTAAATTTGCAGTCTAAAAAAAGAGTGAATATCGAACAAAATGAAACGCCACATATCCTTAATCATTACTTTAATTCTTTTGTGCAATATTACTATGGCACAAAGAAATATAACAATTAAAGGAACTGCCGCCAACGCCCTGGGCAAGAGGGTTGAACTATATGGTATTTCAGACCAAATTTCGAAACATGAGGTTTTGCTCGACACTTTTCGTGTTGGTGAAGACTCTCGTTTCGACCTTCGCTGCTGGTCGAACTACCCCATGATGGTAACACTCCAAATAGAGAATTTCTCTCAATCTTTCTATGTTGAGCCTGGCAAAGACTATAGCGTTGAGATACCAACCTTCAAGTGGGATGTCGACGAGACACGCAATGTGTTTCTGGAACCCGAGACACTGCCAATAATCTTTAAAAACATTCCACCAAACGATATCAACCTGCAGATTGACAGCATTGACAGAGTCATAGCCCGTTTCATCGAACAGAACTTTTTCTATTTCGACTTCAAATACAAACCTTCGACGCAATATTTCGACAGTTTGGTAAAAACTGTCAACAGACTTTGTCCCGACACAACCAACGACTTCGTGGTCAGATATAAAATATACCAGCTCGCCCAGCTGAGATACACCATGCACCTTGACACGCGAAAAAATCTTATCAACAGATACATTCGTAACCATCCCATTCTTTATCACGACGAGAACTATATGTCTCTCTTCGCAGAACTTTATGCCAACAGCATATCTAAAGGCACTAAAGAGATACCCGTACACCGTCTTGCTCACTGGGTGTACAATCTGGATCTTGACACATACATCGACTCTATAGGTATGGACCCGTTGCTTCGCCACGAGCAAATCAGAGAACTGGCGGCACTGCAAGCTCTTAAAGAGTCATACTATAATTTCAGATATTACGATGCCTCCATGGTCGTTAAGATGATTGAAAAACTTGCCTCACGCACAAAATTCCCCGAACACAAGAAAATTGCAGCCAACATACTGGCATCTTTCCATCTACGCGACGCTGAGAACACCGAGGAGATATCATTCGTCCTCCTGGATGTTGACAAAAACCCTGTCGACCTTGCAGAGAAAAAAGGGAAATGGTTGTATCTAGCTTTCATACGTGTCGACGACCCATTCTCAATTTCCGAGATGGAGACAATGGCACACTTCAAAGACCAGGTTTACAACGACAGTGTTGAATTCATCACAATTGTATGCGACCGTGAGTTCCAGAAGATGTTCCACTTCCTTAAAAACTCTCGGCACAGCAAAAACTATGACTGGACATGGTTACATTACAATGGCAACTATGACTTGCTGAGACATTTTCAGATAACAGCCTATCCCTGGTTTGTTCTTATCAATCCGCAAGGCAACATCCACTACGACATCACGCCGGCGCCAAGCACAGGGTTTCTCCCCAATGCCCCGTGGCTCAATAAAGACTATAACGACACTCCCCAGAGAGAGCTGTTTAGATATTAAAATGACATAGTAATCATAAATTAACATTAGAACACTTCAAACCTTATAAAACCCTCCACGCACATATCAGCTCTACGCGCTCCACAGGAGCTTGTACCCCTTTAAACCTTTTAAACCTCTATAACCTTTTTATCCTTTTTACCCCTTTAAACTCCTAATGATGATTGAAACCAAATTACAAAGCGCTGTTGCTTCAGCCCTCAACAATCTTTATGGCATGACTATTGAAGCCGACAGCGTAGTGCTGCAAAAAACCAAGAAAGAATTCTCAGGCGACTACACTGTCGTCGTCTTCCCATACGTCAAGCAGGCTCGCAAAGCCCCGGAAGCTTTGGCCAACGAACTAGGCAATGCCGTAGCCCAAAACCTTCCTGAGATAAAGGATTTTAATGTTATCAAGGGGTTCCTCAACTTCACTATAGACGACTCTTACTGGATCAACTTTGCCAACACTATCGCCGACGATAACACTTTCGGACTTAAAAATGTTGACGAAAACGCAGCGCCAGTGGTTATCGAATACTCATCGCCAAACACCAACAAGCCTCTTCACCTGGGACATATACGCAACAACCTTCTTGGCTGGTCGGTGTCGCAGTTACTCACCGCCAACGGTCGCAACGTCAAGAAAGTCAACCTCGTCAACGACCGAGGCATACACATCTGTAAATCCATGCTCGCCTGGCTCCGTTACGGCAACGGCGAGACACCCGAATCGTCAGGAATGAAGGGCGACCACCTTGTAGGCAAATACTATGTCGAGTTCGACCGCCACTACAAAGAGGAGATAAAAGAGCTCATGGACAAAGGCATTGAAGAAGAGCAGGCGAAAAAAGAGGCTCCTCTTATGGTCGAGGCTCAGCATATGCTAAAACGTTGGGAGGAGGGTGACGAAGAGATTCGCTCACTTTGGAAGAAAATGAACAGCTGGGTCTACGCCGGTTTCGACGAGACTTATAGGAGAATGGGAGTCTCGTTTGACAAAATATACTATGAGTCCAACACATACCTCCTCGGCAAGGAGTTGGTGCAAAAAGGACTTGACATGGGAGTGTTGTTCCGCAAAGAAGACGGATCGGTATGGTGTGACCTCACCGATGCAGGCCTAGACCAAAAACTGCTTCTGCGCAGAGACGGCACCTCTGTCTACATGACACAAGACCTTGGCACGGCGCTACTTCGTCAACAAGAGTTTGGCGCCGACCAATTAATATATGTTGTCGGCAATGAGCAGGACTACCATTTCCAGGTACTCAAGATAGTTCTTGAGCGTCTCGGATTTAGTTGGGCTGAAAAGGTCTACCATCTCTCATACGGCATGGTGGAACTTCCCAACGGCAAAATGAAATCCCGTGAAGGCACCGTTGTCGATGCAGACGACCTCATCTCAGAGATGGAAAAGACAGCTGCGGAGATGTGTCGCGATAGGGGCAAGAACGAGGACATGACTCCCGAGCAGCTTGACGAACTTTACCATATGCTGGCACTGGGAGCTCTCAAATACTTCATCCTTAAAGTCGATCCCACCAAGACCATGTTGTTTAATCCGGCAGAAAGTATTGACTTCAATGGAAACACAGGGCCATTCATACAGTATACCCATGCACGCATACGCTCAATAATACGCAAAGCAGTGGGAGAGAGGGGAATATCACTAGGAACGATCCCTTCAACAACAAGTATCAACGACAAAGAGCGTGAGGTTTTGAAACAACTTCACGACATGCCAGGTGTTATCGAACAAGCCGCTGCAGCTTACAGCCCAGCAATGATTGCCAACTTCACCTACGACCTTGCCAAAGCCTTTAACAGTTTCTATCAGGATACGCCAATCCTTCGGGAGAGCGATCCGGAGCGAATGCTGTTTTTGGTAAGACTATGCAATGCCGTGTCGACAGGCATAAAGAACCTTATGGCCATCCTCGGCATTGATGTCCCTGAAAGGATGTAACAATTTCAACATCAAAACACTCGAATCTCATCAACAAAATATAACAGAAGTGATATACACCGAAAACTTCACCTTATCGACACTTATCTGCGACGAAGACGACAGACTGACTCTTTGGGGGCTCGCTCGTCTTTTTCAAGACATTGCCGGAGACCAATCCGATGAACTTGGAGTTGGTTTCAACAACCTTCAACAAGAGCATAAAGCATGGATACTTACTCACGTATATTACAATATTTTACGATTACCGGTAGCAGGAGAGAGGCTCATTCTTAAAACATGGGCGAAACAAGACAATGGGCTTATTGCTCCACGTGACTACCAACTGATTGACGAAAAAGGTGAAATCTGTGCTTCAAGTGCATCCAACTGGGTGATTTTAAACACTGACACACGGCGTGTGTGTCGTCTCAACGAGACAATCGCGGTATACGAGAAAGAGAACTTACACGCAACAAAATACGAGAAACTAGAAAAGTTGTCAATGCCATCTGAATTACAAATGTTTAAACACATTGACGTTCCATATTCATCTTTGGATCACACTCGTCATGTGAACAATGCAGAATATATAAAATGGATTTGCGACTCAATAGAGGAGATATGCAAACCACGAAGCACTGGACGCAAGGAGATTTCCGAATTGAGCGTTAACTATATAAAAGAAACCAAATACGCAGATCCTGATGTCAATCTGTTACGGCATATTGACGGTAATGATTATTTTTATCAACTCACAAATTCTAATGGAATTTCAGTGAATGCGATTGTAAGTTTGAAATAACCAAGTTTTTTTATAAAAACAGCACACAATAATAAAACACAACCACAACAAAGGTTGTGTTTTTATTTTAATATTGTAGAATGTCTACAATAGGGTTTAAATCATCTTAAAACACTGAAATAGAGTATATATCGCCATATCCTACTTAACATAATGGAAATTCTAATCACAATGCAATGATTTTTAGACATCTAGATTTTGCGGCTGAATTGTTAGTAAAAACAACCCTTAAATAAGAGTAATTAGCTCGCAATTGAACCGCGTAAGCATAATTCGCATAAATAGTATAATTCGGCGTAAAAAAATAAATAAATCGTTCTAATGACCGAATGGCGTAAAAAAAGTGCTCAGAAAAATCTGAGCACTTTGATATATTAACTACAGTCTGTAATTAGTTGCCGGCTTCAATCTCTTTGATACGGGCCTGTACGGGTTTTGATTCCTCGTACATTTCAAGGGCCACATATGAGTTGCTTAGAGCACGCAGACAGCTGTAAAGATTCTGACGGTACATAGCCTTTGTTTCGGCATCCTGAGCATCAATATATTGAACGGCTGCTTTCAGATAAGGAATTGCCTGGCCTAAGAATGAGTTACGTTCTTCAGTAAGTTTTGCCATAACAGCCTCATCTTCTTCTGTGAAGCGGCCTTCTTCAATCATTTTGTTGAGAGCCGAGTTTTTGTCCGATGCGCGGTTAATCATCATACTGCCCATACCGTAATTGGCCTCAAACTGGTTGGGTTCCAAAACAGCCGATTCTTTATATTTGTTTTCTGCGGTCTGGAATTCGCCAGCCTCCTCATACACTGTGGCTGCAGCGCAAAGAAGTTTGGGATAGTTGGGAGTACCTTTGCTTTCCTCGAGAGCCTTTTCTGCAAGAGTTATAGCCTTTGTCTTGTTGCCAGTCCAGTTGTAGGCGTTGGCGAGCAACAGGTTGGCGTTAGGATCTTCGGGCATAACTTTGACATAACGCTCAGCGGTCTTGATGACGTTGTTGGTATCGCCAAGTTCTTTGTACAGACCATACATGACAGTATAGACATAGGTCATTTTGCCTTTGAAAGAATCAGCGATCTTGTTGCGGCGTACCAGTGGAGAGTAATATTTTTTCAAGCCATCGTTGTCCTTGAGAGCCTGACAGCAGCGGCCAGCGATATAGTACGACTCGTTTGCCAGTTCAGCGTCTCCAGAGCTGTTGAAGACTTTGATTGACTTCTCGCAAAGAGCCAGAGAGCCTTTGTAATCGCCAGCATTGAACAAATCGATACTTTTGCTGTAAGACTCAGCGCCGATTTTGCTGAAGATGTATTTAAGGTCATAGTCATGTTCCTTGTCCAGCTCTTGGCAACGAAGTGCGGCGTTGTAAGCCTTTTCACTCCATTCGGGATCCAAGTCTTTGTATTTTTTATATTTGGACTGAGGATCGGTGGCAGCGTCGCCAATCATGCTGTAGATAAGACCAGCATAGTACCAAGTCTTAGGATCGTCCTTGGTGGATTCATGCTGACAAGCCTTGTCGATAGCATCTTTGGCTTTGTTTAAGTAGCCTCTTTTAAGGTCAGACATTGCGCTCTGAACCTGAAGTGTCTGCGCATTAACGGCTATGCCGAGAGATAGAAGCGCTGCAAACAATGCGATTTTTTTCATTTTAAAAGGTGTTTTTTTATTGTTCTTAGTTTGGAAGAGTCCCTACCCTATTTTTATTTTCACATTTTGTGGAAAGCGACTCTGTGGTCTTTTTTTAAGATTTGTCTAATTAAATATATGAATATTGTGTTGTTTAAGAATATTTAAGGTTCTTGAGTCTCATTTTGAGCCGTGTCCGTGCCATTGTCGGCGGATTCCACATTGTCATTTTGTTCCGGCTCAACGGTCAAAGAGAGATCCTGAACCGTCTCGCCTTCAATTATCGCAGTCTCTTCGGCATCAGGCTCGGCGTCGACCTTGGTGATAGAAGCTATGCTGTCCTTGCCGCGCAGATTGATCAGTTTCACGCCCTGCGTGTTGCGGCCCATAATACGAAGGTCGGCGACATGCATACGAATTGTGACACCTGAACGGTTTATTATCATAAGGTCGTTGTCGTCGGTAACGTTGGTGAGAGCTATAATGCCACCCGTTTTGTCGGTGACCTTCATGGTTGTCACGCCCTTGCCGCCACGGTGAGTGGGACGGTATCCGAGATTTTTGTCCGGCTCATATTTCAGCTGAGATCTCTTGCCAAAGCCTTTCTCGCTGACGACGAGGATATCCTCATTCTCGTCGTTAGTGCAAAGCATACCGATGACATAATCATCCTGAGGTTCAAGGCTGATACCTTTCACGCCAGAGGCGCCGCGACCCATGGGTCGGAATTCGTCCTCACTGCAGCGCATCACCTTGCCCTGACGCGAAGCCAGGAGCAATTGGCTGCTGCCATCGGTGAGACAAGCGGTGAGCAATTCGTCGCCCTCACGCACACTCACGGCAATGATACCAATTGTACGAGGATGAGAGTAAGCCTCGAGGGTGGTCTTCTTCACAATACCATTCTTGGTGCATAGTACAATAAAGTGGTTCTTTAAATACTCCTCATCTTTGAGGTTAAGCACATTGACATAAGCCTTGACTTTGTCGTCGGGCTCGATGTTGATAAGGTTGAGAATGGCGCGTCCCTTTGAGTCTTTGCCTCCCTCGGGAATTTCGAATGCACGCTTCCAATAGCAGCGTCCCTTCTCGGTAAAGAAAAGAATATAGTTGTGGTTGGTAGCCATAAAGATGTGTTCAACGAAGTCCTCGTTGCGCACCGAACTGCCCTTCGATCCCACGCCTCCCCTACTCTGTGCGCGGTATTCGCTGAGCAGGGTGCGTTTGATATAACCCATGTGAGATATGGTGATAACAACCTTGTCGTCGGCGATCATATCCTCGACGCTGAAGTTGGAGGCAGTATATTCAATTCTGGTGCGACGGTCGTCGCCGTATTTGTCACGCAATTCGATGAGCTCCTGCTTGATGACATCCATCAGCACATTGTGGTCGCCAAGAATTTCCTTGCAACGCTCAATGAAGCGCATTTTCTCATCATATTCGTCCTGGAGGCGTTTACGTTCCAAACCTGTGAGCTGGCGGAGACGCATTTCTACGATAGCGCGAGCCTGAAGGTCGCTGAAACCCCAGTTGTCAATAAGGCCCTGACGAGCCTCCTCCACGGTTGCCGAACGACGTATAAGGGCGATGATGTCGTCCATGATGTCGATAGCCTTGAGCAAGCCCTGCAGAATGTGGGCACGCTTCTCAGCCTCGGCCAGTTCAAAACGAGTGCGACGAGTGACGACATCCTCACGATGTTCGACAAAGCAACGGATCAGGTCTTTCAGGTTGAGCAGTTGCGGACGACCCTTGACGAGAGCAATATTGTTGACGGCGAAGGATGTCTGCAGCTCCGAAAGCTGGAACAATTTGTTAAGTATAATGTTAGGCACCACATCGTGACGTAGATAATATACGACACGAATACCATCCTTATCCGACTCATCGCGGATGTCGGTAATACCGACAATCTTTCCGTCCTTTACAAGCTGAGCTTGTTTTTTGATCATCTCAGCCTTGTTGACATTATAAGGTATTGTGTGAGCCACAATCATATTGCGGCCTTTGGAGTCGGTTTCGATTGAGGTTTCGGCGCGGATGATGACAGAGCCGCGGCCTGTTGTGAATGCCTCGCGCACACCATTGTAGCCATATATAATACCGCCGCCTGGGAAGTCAGGTGCGGTGATATGCTGCATAAGTTCTTCAATGGTGATATCGGTATTGTCGATATAGGCAATACAACCATTAAGCACCTCGCGAAGATTGTGGGTAGGCATGTTGGTGGCCATACCTACAGCGATACCGTTCGAGCCATTGACCAGCAAGTTGGGTATTTTGGCGGGGAGCACAGTAGGTTCCTCACGGTCATTGTCGTATGTAGGCATCATATCGACAGTGTCTTTGTCGATATCGGCGAGCATTTCGTTGGTAATTTGTTTCATGCGAGCCTCTGTGTAACGCATGGCAGCAGCGCCGTCGCCATCGATAGAGCCAAAGTTACCTTGCCCATCGACAAGCATGTAGCGCATAGCCCATGGCTGAGCCAGACGCACCATGGCGCCATACACCGACGAGTCGCCGTGGGGGTGATACTTACCAAGCACCTCACCGACCACAGTAGCCGATTTCTTATAAGAGGTGTTATAGAAAAGACCCATGTCGTTCATGGCATAAAGGATACGACGGTGGACAGGTTTCAAACCGTCGCGAACGTCAGGCAACGCACGGGCAACAATAACAGACATAGCATAATCGATATAGGCCGACTTCATCTCGGTTTCTATATCCACTTGCGTTATTTTTTCGTTCTCTGAAATCATCTATATATTTTTTATTCTCTTCAATTTTAGACTTTTCGATGTTTTTATACATCTGCTTAATAAATGGCAAAAATACGATTTTTCCACCTAATTTTAGTAATTTTAGATTATTTTAAGCAATATTTTTTTAACAAATACTCAACACTTGTTAACAATACCGCAAAAGCGTTTTTTCTGTAAACAACAAAAGTCACAGCCTGCGTAGCAACTTCTCCAAAATCTCTTCGTCTTTAATATATACGTCACGAAATTTAGATCCGTTGTATGGTCCGACTATTCCCGCCGCCTCCAATTGGTCTATCAATCTACCTGCCCTATTGTAACCCAATTGTAGTTTCCTTTGCAGTAATGAGGTACTTCCAAATTGAGAAGCAACAACCAATCTGGCAGCATCATTGAAGAATTCATCCTTCGCATTGGCATCGAAATCCTTGTTGGGAACATCGTATTCATCAAGATATTCAGGTAGCATATACCCACCATTAAGGCAACCATGCTGGCCGCCAATGAAATCAATTACCCTGTCGATGTCGTCATCCGACAAGTATGCACCTTGTATGTGTTTAGGAGCAAAACCCAACGTGCTGAATAACATCTCACCAGAAAATCTGAGATTCTGAGCACCGTTGAAACCTAAAATAGCGTTAGACTCTATGCCTCGAGCCACCTTGAAGGAAATACGGGCAGGGAAATTATTCTTTAGCTGTGTGGTAAAAACATCAGTATCAGAACGATTTGAAGAAATAACTAAATGAATCCCAACCGCTTTAGCCAAATACGACAAACGGCACAAAGGCAGCTCAATTTCTTTTCCGCCAGAGGACATATACCCGGCGAACTCATAGATGGCAACAACAATATAAGGCAAATAACGGTGTCCGTATTCCGGATTCAAGCGTCTCTGACAAAAATTATTGTTATAATCCTTAATGTTTCTCACCCTAGCTGCTTTTAAAAGGTCGTAGCGGGAATCCATCTCAATACAAAGAGCGTTCAGTGTTCTGACAGCCGTTTTTGTGTCATCAATAATTACAGGACGAGGATTATCCGGAATAGCGGTCAGAAAGTGATTCCTTAAGTAATCCCAATGAGACAAATCCAAACGTTTGTCACCAATGATTACAAACTTAATGTCAGCAGGATGTTTTTTGAAGAGTAGCGATGTCAGCATTACATTCAGCAATGTCGTTTTACCGAAACCCGTCTGCCCTGAAATAAGAAGATGCGGCATTTCCGTAAGGTCGGCAATGTAAGGCGACCCATTATCGTTCATGCCAAGCACAACAGGAAGAGTAGCTGTTGTTTCAGCGAACTCTTGCGATTTGATTATTGATTTTAATGAATTCAGATTGTCATCATCATCTTCCAGCAAGTCAATGTTGGGCATTGAATAATCATTAAAGTCAAGATGTGGGTCATAAGGTTCTTTGATTGTGGCTTGTTCCGATTGCGATTCAATCTTTTTGTTTGAAGAAGGATTCTCAACATTAAGCGGATTCGATGACACATTAGTGAGACTCGATTTATCACTTATCTTATTATACACCTCATCAATACTGAAAGACACCTCTTCCCTACCCTTGTTTTCTCCATCCTTTTTAGACTCATGGATTAATCTCAGCATTTCATAGGCAAGAGCGCAATCTGGGTTTAAGGCAAGCAGTTTATATAGAGCGGACTTTGCCTCCTTATGTTTGTCTAAAGCATTGTAAGTATCGGCCAATTTCAGATAGGCATTCTCGTTGTCAGGATGTTCCGTAATTGCTTTCTGGAAACAGTCAATTGCCTTATCATAATGCCCCGCTTCGTATTGAGACATACCGTCGGCGTAATAATCAGTTTTCGGGCTTTGTACCGTGGATTTTCTCGATTCCGATGACTTATCCTTCTTGAAGAGCTTGTTGAATATCATAGACGCACCGTATTTTCATTAACGATGCAAAATTACATAAAAATCTCGAAATGAAAAGATGTACAAGAAAAACAAGGTGTATGCTATGCCCCGCAAAGTTGATTAGCGATCCGTCTAAAACCTGTCAACCAATTTCAGGGAGAGTCAAATCTAAACTCCTACAGAAGAGACGGTCGGATTTTTCTTTAATAATCTGAGCCTTTTTCATGTCAAAAGAAAATCCAACACAATGGAATGCTCTAGTTGGTTGTTCCACTTCTCTTCCAGTGTCGCAGATATGTTCGTGCTCTGTATTTTCATACGAATGGTGTTTACACAACCAACACGTACGAAATTTCGAAACATCCTTTTTCTCAACAGAACACCATTTATCATAATTTGCATAGTTAAGTGGAAAATGAATTTCATAAACAGAGTTGTGGAGTACGGGAACTCTACCAAAGTACGAACATTTATTGTCTACGCGAATAGATGTATCCTCATTATAAACATCCGTGTAATACACATTGAAGCCGAACAAGTCCAAAGTATCATCTAACACTTCTTCACGTATAAAATTGTGGAATCTTATTTCGACTATTTCATCAGAAGATGTTAAATTGATTTTACCTTCCACAATTCGAAGCCCTTTTAAGTTGTCAGTGTTTTTCGGAATGAAAATCTCAATAATTCGAATGCCTGAATCCAGTTTTTTCTGCTCACAAGGGTGGCTTACAGCAATTTCCACGAACAAAGGCTTTCTGTCTGGATTTGATTTGCTCGAAAACTTCACATCTGCTTTAAAGCCACAATACCATTCCTCCAACTCACAGGTGTCATAGTATTGTTTCAGATTAAAAGTCCTTTGCACGGTTTGTCTACAAAGGTCGATGTCAGCACTATTGCTTTTCTCTAAAAAAAATCGATAATAAAGGCAGGATTGCTGTTGATTGCAGACATTATATCGTTTATAAGTGACATTGAATTCATCACTCGAATCAAACATCTCTTTTATGAAATGTTTGGCGTATTCATGAAGATAAGTTTCTTCGCTGCAAATATTATCTGGCGAAACACCTTTCTCTTTTTTGTGACTAAAATGGTGTTCTCGTACCTTCCCCTGCTTGGGAATCATTTCTTTCCCACAGCTAAGACAATAATATAGGATGCCTTTTTTGGCAATATCGATGGGAACAACATTCCCCTCCTGGTCTTTTGCATTGTGGTATTTTATCATATCCAAAGTGTATTAGAACAATTCTCTTTCTGATTGATCGTCTTATCGCATTCTGATAATGTCACAATAATAAATATCCGCTTTTATTTACTATAAACAAAAGGCAATGTTAGTTGTACATTTTTCACTTGAGAGCAATTCCCTTTGTATTCCCATCGAAACCCTCCAGCCTTTTGTCTTAATCTTCTACAAACAGCAGAAATATTACCTATTCCTGTTTGTTGTTGAGCCTCTGTAATTGAGTCGTATTCTGCGACAATATTACCAAAATAATCCAATTGTAAAACAGGGGAATAGTTTTGTTCATATTTTCTCCGTACTTTTATTTTATTATAATTTCCCTCATCTCTGCGCCACACATATCCTCCCGCAGAGACACACTCATTTCTCAAACATTTTACGATTACAGAAGGTAATGCTCCTGTTTCTTTGTAGGCCTCCTGATAAGACTCAAATGTTTTAATATAATCGCCTTCTTTCGAGTAACACCTTATTTTTTTTGATGTAGTTTTTCTTTTGTACTGAACATTATCCATCTCCTCAAGTTTGAAAATGTATCCACAGAAAGTTTTTTGTTTGCCTAATAAATGAGAATATAAATTACTATCGCTTTTAACCTTGAAATAATTCAGTATCTCTTCACAATTGGCCCATTCCCTAATGTTTTTTCCATTTTTGTTATACTGGAAAATGCCATTGTATTTCCTTAAAGATGATTTAAGTAGTTTGCGTGTCTCAAAACTGACTATCCTACCAGAACAACCTTCGCCGCCCTTTGTCATATTATAACCTTTACTCGGATCATCGCTGTTATATTTTGCAATTAATGCAATTTCTTTTTTTGCTGCTTCATCTGCCGATAGATTTTTATAAAGAACCTCGTGCTTAAAGTTCTCCCATCCATATTTCTTAATTGCATGTGCAAAATGTCTTTGATCTGCATGTGTATGGCCTCTTGAACATCGTAAATAATTAGAGCCATCAATACCCCATCTATAGGAAGGTTTTCTATAACATTTTCCTATGTATACTTTCCCATTTTCAATATTTGTGTGCATATAAACAGAGTATCCTTTTTTTTCACTCATCACACACCTCCTTTCTTCACGAAATCGAGTTGCATACCCATAGCGGAAGCGATACGACATAAAATGTCCAATCCTGGAGAATATTTCCCTTGTTCGATACGGCTCATGTTTGCTGGGGTAATACCAGCTTTTAGAGCGAGTGATTTTGCATCAAGCTGCTTTTCCTCACGCAACGTTTTTATCCGTTGCCCTATGCGCTCACGGTCAATATTTCTATCTTGACCAGCGTAAAATGGCGATACAAATCCATGCATGAGAAGTTGCTGCGAGATATAATTTAAATAATTATCTCGCCCTTGTTTCATAAAATTGTCAGTAATTAAACATATTGCCTCAGAATACTCTTTTTGATAAAGCAACGGCATTGTACTACTGAAACCGATAATGAAGACACCTCCTTGAGGGTGTTCTACCCTAACTTGCAAATTTCCATTCTTCGCCTCTTGAATTGATAAAATCTTTGTTTCCATTACGATACGTTTTTAATGTGTTCGACACTTTTATAATGAAATTTGATGCAAAGATAAAAAGAAATTATCAAATCAGATAATTATTTTTGCAAACATTCAAAAAAAAGCAGTGTGAAGACAATAGTATGCAGAATCAATTCATGGAGCAAGAGTATTGTTAGGCGTTAATTTTACTCCCGAAAACGCCTATATGACAAATTGTCATGTAGTATTCACACAACCATGTTGAAAAGATTGTTTGGCAACGTTGTTGTAGTCATAATAATAATAGTACTTTTGATTACTTGAATCGAATAGGCAAAAGTAGTATCATTTTTCTGACACACAATATTATACATGGATCCAAAGCTTAGTAAAAACAGCAAAAAGGTGATTTCCGACAGTCGTGACGAAGCCATCAGGCTCAAAAACGGCCATATCGGAGTTGAGCATTTATTTTTGGGGATTATTAGAGAGCAAGAATGTTCGGCATACATCATGTTGACCCAGATGGGCATTGACTTGCAATCCATGAAAAGCCGCATTGAGAGCGCCATAGGACGCCAGCAGTCGGAAGAGGTTTTCAGCGACGAAAGCCAGATACCGATGCTCAAACAAACCGAAAAGGTGCTGAGGCTGGCATTTCTGGAATCGACAAAATTGAAAAAGCCTGAAATCAAGACCGAGCATTTGGTCCTTGCCATCCTTATGGAAGGCGAGAACGTCGCAGCAAGACTTCTTGACCGCGAAGGACTTACATACAACAAGTTTTTTGAGGCTCTGAAAAAAGAGCACCCCGACAACGACAACCGTTCTATTGAGGACGAATACAATCCCAATCTTGATTTTGGCGAAAACGACGAGGAGGATGAAGACGACTACCCATACGCCAACCCCGAATCGCCCAAGCATGGCGACAGCGGCAAAGGCAACAAGACTCCCGCCCTCGAAAACTTTGGTCGCGACCTTACCAAAGCCGCCGAGGAAGGTCGCCTCGACCCTATCGTTGGCCGAACCAAAGAGTTGGAGCGTATAGCTCAGATTCTCAGCCGTCGCAAGAAAAACAACCCCGTACTTATCGGTGAGCCTGGCGTGGGCAAATCGGCCATAGCCGAAGGTTTGGCACAACGCATTGTTGAAGGCAAAGTGCCAAGCACCCTTTACCACAAACGCGTCATATCGCTCGATTTGGCGTCGCTGGTGGCAGGCACCAAATACAGAGGCCAGTTTGAGGAGCGCATGAAAGCCATCCTCAACGAGCTGGAGAACAACCACAACATCATTCTTTTCATCGACGAAATCCACACCATTGTCGGTGCCGGCAGCGCCTCGGGTTCGCTCGACGCTTCCAACATGTTCAAACCCGCCTTGGCAAGAGGCGAGATACAATGCATTGGCGCCACCACCCTCGACGAATACCGCCAATATATAGAGAAAGACGGGGCCTTGGAACGCCGCTTCCAAAAAGTGCTTGTCGAAGCCTCGAGCGCCGAAGAGACCTACGAAATTCTCAGCAACATTCGCGACAAATATGAGGATCACCACATGGTGCACTACACCGACGAGGCCCTTAGGGCATGCATAAGCCTCACCGAGCGTTATGTCAGCGAGCGTCTGCTTCCCGACAAAGCCATCGACGCTATGGACGAGGCGGGTGCCCGCGTCCGCATTGCCAATGTCAGAGTTCCTCAAGAGATCGTCGACATGGAGCAACGCATAGCTGCCGTGGTACAGCAAAAGAAAACCGTCCTGCTGGAGAAGAGATACAACGAGGCGGCGGCATTGCGCGACGAGGAGCGTGAGCTCACCGCCGAACTGGAAAAGATGCGCCGTGCTTTTGAAAACGAAGAGCGCGACCACCGAGTGCAGGTGACCGAAAACGATGTTGCCGAAGTCGTCGCCATGATGACAGGCGTCCCCGTACAGCGTATAGCTCAAAATGAGGGCACACGTCTGCTGAACATGGAAAAAGAGCTTGAAGGCTCGGTGATAGGTCAAGACGAAGCCATCAAAAAGATAAGCAAAGCCATTCGCCGCAACCGCGCGGGGCTTAAAGACCCCAACAAGCCTATTGGAACATTCATTTTCCTGGGCCCCACAGGTGTAGGCAAGACTTACCTCACCAAAGTCCTAGCCAAATACCTCTTCGACAGCGAGCAAGCTATGATTCGCATTGACATGAGCGAATATATGGACAAATACGATGTGTCGCGACTGATAGGAGCGCCTCCAGGATATGTGGGTTACGAGGAGGGCGGCCAGCTCACCGAAAAAGTGCGTCGCAAACCCTACTCCATTATTCTGCTCGACGAAATTGAGAAGGCTCATCCCGACATCTTCAATGTGTTGCTGCAAGTACTTGACGACGGTCAGCTCACCGATGGCTTGGGTCGCAAAGTGGACTTCAAAAACACTATCATTATCATGACCTCCAACATTGGAAGCCGCCAGCTAAAAGACTTCGGCACTGGTGTCGGCTTCAACACATCGGCACGCGAAGCCGAAAAATCGGTCATGGAGCGCGATGTGATTGAGAAAGCCCTGAAAAAATCTTTCGCCCCCGAGTTCCTAAACCGCATTGACGACATAATCTATTTCAACAGCCTCAAACGTGAAGACATTCACAAAATCATTGAGATAGAGCTGAAAGGTTTGTTTAAACGCATCCGCACCATGGGCTTTGAAATCAAGATTGACGATAAAGCCAAAGACTTCCTCGTTGCCAAAGGCTGGGACGCACAATATGGCGCCCGTCCTCTGAAAAGAGCCATCCAAAGATATATCGAAGACGACCTTGCCGAAGAGATCATCAAAGCCGACATCATCGCTGGCGACACGATATGCATCACCACCGCCAAGGAAGAGGGCAAGGACTCCCCCACCCTCGACAAGGAGAAGATTGTTTTCGAGATCGAGAAAGGCCAAGCCTCACGTCAACTCAGCGAGGTGCTGACAGAAAGCATGGAAAAAGAATGCGCCGAGGTGGAATGATAGCCTCCAAATCAACCACTATTGACCGATAGGGTTAAAAACAACAAAACGCTGGAATCTGATTGTCAGTTTCCAGCGTTTTTTATTATAAATCGAAATCGGTCGTTTACTTCTTCCAAAAATGGGAGGTGATGTCATTCATCTGGCCACAAACAACACGATAAAGACGCTGATTGGTGTGAGGGCTTTTCAAAGGGCCAAGATGTTTAAGATAGGGCCCCAGCTTTATGTAGTCGAAATTGGCGAGACTTATCATTGGCGACAACAACGAGCGTCCACTCCACCACGCAATATGAAGACGAGGGTGGCGTTTGCGCAGATTTGCCGCCAGATGGTTCACCTCGTTAGGTTGAGCGTCGCCGCCCATAAGACTAACACATGTCACGTCTCTATGTTGCTCGTCGAGTAGTTCATCCACTTTGTCTTCGTCAAGCACCGTTCCGCCCTCGTTCCAAAGATATTTCGAGTGGCATCCCGGGCAACGACAAGGGCACCCGCTGAGGTTGATGGCGAGTGTCACTTCGTCGGGAATCTCCTGAAAAACGACGTCGGTATTGACATATCTCAACATAGTGGCGACCGAAGAGATTGATGACTATTGCATATTGGCATAGAAACGACGGGCAGCTTCCTGCTGACGCGGCTGGCTGAAATTGCTAACACGTTTCAGATAGCCGATGATACGAGTCATGTAGTCGACATTCTTGGAATGGCACTTAGGACATTCTTTGAGATAGCGTTTGTCGATATGGCCGCAGTCGTTACAGATGGTGTTGGGGATGTTGAAGGTGAAATAGTTGCAACCCTCTTTAGCCGCCACCTGCAGAAGCTGCATATACTGAGCTTGCGACAGATGCTCCTCCAAATTCATGTGCAAAGCCGAACCTCCAGTGAGGTGCTCGATGTAGGGAGCGCCGTGGAGGCGGAACTTGTCGATTACCGACAAGGAGGTGTCCTCGACAATGTAGAAATAGCTGTTGTAGCAGTCGCGCGGTACAAAGTAGCCATCCTCACGATCCCATTTGGCATGTTTGACGCCAACATTTTCGGCAGGAATCATCTCGCAATTGAACATAACATCCTTGGTGCGGTACTCTTTGTTTTTCTTTTCCACCAATCCGAGAACCGTCTGCACAAACTCACGATATTTGGGATTGTCGTTGATGGTGATGCCCATAAATTCGGCAGCTTCTACCAAGCCGTTGACACCGATGGTAAGATACTGGCGGCTCATGTTGATATAGCCAGCGTCGAAGAGCGGAAGCATGCCATGCTGCTGTAGGTCCTTGAGGTTTTCGTTGTAAGCCAGCTGCACCTTGTGGCAGAGGTCGATGATGTCGGTAAGGAATTCGCAGTAATCCATGCCATTGTTTACAGCATACTGGATACAGCGGTTGAGGTTGATGGTGAGGACGCTCTTGCTGCCCGTGGAGACACCGCCGGCGCCGAGGGTATAGCTGAAACCGTTGTCGGTGATTTCGTTACGCAGACGGCAGCAGCTACTGAGCGAGTCGGCATTGTCGCTCATATAGGTGAAGAAAGAGTGGCCCTCGGAGTACATCTGTGCTGTGAAGTTGGCCATATCGGGGTCGGCGAAAGTGCCGTCGGGATTGTAGAGCAGAGCCATAGTTTCGACAGGGAAAGTGAGTACCGCCTTGGTACGCTCGTTGTTGAACCAACGCATGAAGCGTTTTTGGAGCCAGCAGAGGCCTTCCCAGTCGGGTTCGGAGCCGTCGGGGAAACGGAATTCGCCGAAAAGGCTGTCGAAGTAGGGTTTGTCGTAGTAGGCAATGTTCCAGAAGACGGCTTGATAGTTGCGAGCACCCGTAGGTTGGTTGAGGGAGTAAACAATCTGCTCGAAGCAGTCGGTAACAACCTTGTCGAGAGTGCGTTTCTTCAAGCTCAAATCGACCACCTTGGCGGGATCCTTCCAATAGTCTTTGCCGTAGTCGAGGCCAATGAAATAGTTGAGATACATCAAGAACTCTGGAGTGGCACAAGCACCACTAAGCATGGAGCTGACCATGAACACCATGTTGATGAAGCCGCCGCAGAAACTTTTGAGGTTGGTGGGTGCCGTCGAGTTGCCACCAATGCTGGCGGTGCCGGAGAGCAGCCAGGGGTACATAGTTATGCTGGCGCAATAATTTGCGAGCGAAGTCTCGTCGTTCTTATAAATGAAATGGTGTGTCAGTAGGTCAATATATCTGTTGGCTGTCTCTTTGCCATAGAGGAGTTTGATGCGGTCGGTAAGGAGACGGCGGTTGAGACGGATGAAGTTGCTTTTGGGAAGCTCGCCGATAAGGGTGGCTATGTTTTTATGCTCAACGTTGGCGTTGGCGTCATACTTGCTGCCCGTCGCGGCGTTGGCGGCCTCGACATAGTCGGCGAGGAATTTGAGTTTTTCCATTGTCTCACGGTCCTCAGTGTGCTGCTGCCGGTAAAGCATAAAGCATTTGGCGACATCGTAGAAGCCCTCCTTCATGAGGGAGACCTCCACCTGGTTTTGGATTTCCTCGACAGTAATACCGTTATGGATGTCGAGGTTGGAAAGGATGCGCGAGATATTGCCAAGGTCTATCGGCACATTGACAGCGTCGAAAGCCTTGACGATGGCATTCATAATCTTGTCGAGGGAAAAGCGTTCGGATTTTCCGTCACGTTTGGTAATTGTCAGTGTATTAGTCTCCATATTGTCTATTTTTCAAATCATAATTAATGGCGGCTATGTTTTGACAAAAGGAGGGCTTGTAATCGACCGCAGCCTTTTAGACGCGAAAGCATAGCCGAAATCGTCATGGCAGGTCTCCTGGCTTAGCACCTCGTGGCAAGTACCTTCTCAAAAAGACGGTAGAAAACCTCTTTTCAATGGCGTAATCACTTAGCCAGTCAGCAGTGGGTTACAGTTGCGCGACAGCTCACGATTCACACGTGATTCCCTCTTGGCGGCCTGGCGCAGTGCCGACCGACCGTGACGATAGTTGACAGTGTCAATGTACTGAAAGATGGCTATTTATTCAATAATACTATCGAACAAAACCAATGCAAAGATACATAGTTTAAAGGACATATCTCCATGAGGGTTCCAACACTTTTCAACCGCAAATGTTGAAAAGCCCTTTAGAGATTGTAATGACAAAGGAAGTGAGCAATTGAAAAAAATAATACAAAAGCAGGGCGTATCATACACCCTGCTTTTGTATCAATAAAAATAAAGTGAAGCGACGTTAATATTTAAATCATTGAATATTAACTTACAGACATCTTCACACCCCGCAGGGGATATGAACACCTTTGAAACACAATGAATTAAAGTGAACAACTTTAAACTTTAAACTTTAAACGTTAAACGTTATTTAATGCAAATCGACACCGATAATGTGCATGAACTCCTCACGAGTCTTGGGGTCTTTCATGAAAGCCCCTGTGAAATCGGATGTCGTAGTTACAGAGTTCTGTTTCTGTACGCCACGCATTGACATACACATATGCTGGGCCTCTATAACCACGGCGACACCAAGCGGCTGGAGAGTATCCTGAATGCAGTCCTTGATTTGTTTGGTCAGACGCTCCTGAACCTGCAGACGGCGCGCATATGCGTCGACGACACGAGGTATCTTGGACAACCCCACTATTGTGCCATTGGGTATATACGCGACATGGGCTTTACCCACAAAGGGCACCATGTGGTGCTCGCAAAGGGAATAGAGCTCGATGTCTTTTACAACGACCATTTGTTTGTAGTCCTCATGGAACATCGCTGAGCGCAGAATCTCTCTGGGCTCAAGATCGTAGCCATTGGTGAAATACAACATAGCCTTGGCTATGCGTTCGGGCGATTTGATGAGGCCCTCGCGTGAAGGGTCTTCGCCGAGAAGGCGTAATATCTCTTTGTAATGATTAGAGAGTTGGGCGACACAATCTTCGTCGTATTTATCTATTTTAAGGTAGCCTTTTTCCATTTTGTAACGTTTAAAGTTTATTGTTTAAAGATTCCTCTCGAATCACGGACTTGTTTTATATGTGATTATCGTTTCAGTTTTTTAATAATATAGTGTTTTTATTATTCCACATAGACAAGCAGGCCTTTCAGATATTCACCTTCGGGGTGGTAAATGCTGACAGGATGGTCTACGGCGTGAGGCAGTTGTTTGACTATGCGCACCTTGCGGCCTGCGTTGGCCGAAGCCGTGAACAGCATGGTCTGAAAGTCCTCTTTGGATACTGCCTGAGAGCAGCTGAAGGTAAGCAACAATCCTCCCTCGACAATGCTCTCCAACGCGCGTTGGTTGATGGCACGATAGCCTTTCAATCCCTGTTGCAGTGAACGATGGTTTTTGGCAAAAGCAGGTGGGTCGAGGACAATAAGGTCAAAACGCTTGTCGGCGTCATTCCTCAGGGTTTGTATATATTGTAACACATCGGCGACAACGCCCTTGTGACGTTGACATTCGCCAAAGTTGAGCTCCACATTCCTGTTGCACAACTCGATGGCTTTCTTTGAGATATCAACAGTCTCAACATAATCCGCGCCACCATGCAAGGCTGAGAGGGAGAAGCCTCCTGTATAGCCGAAACAATTGAGGACACGGCGTCCTTGCGAGAGGCTGGCGAGGAGATGCCGGTTCTCGCGCTGGTCGACGAAGAAACCTGTTTTCTGACCTTCAAAAAAATTGATATACATGCGGTTGCCATGCTCCGAAATGACAGTTTCCGCCTCTTCCCTGCCCCACAAGAAACCGTCGGAAGAAGGCGATGACAGTGTCGCACTGCTTTTGTCGAAAATCGAGGCAAGTCCATAGTTGGACAACAGTTGGACAAAAAGACGGGTGAAAAGAGGGAAAAGACGGTGCATTCCCTCGCTATGAGCCTGCATGACAAGTGTCCCCGCATACCAGTCGCAGATAAGGCCAGGCATGAAGTCGCCCTCACCGTTCACCAAACGGAACACATTGGTATCAGAGTCGCTGAAAAAACCAAGACGCTCACGATAGGCTATTGCCGACTGCAGCCTTTTCTCGAAAAAAGAGCCATCGATACTCTGGGTTTCGAAGGAAAGCACCTTGCAAATAATAGAGTCGTTCTGATAGTGTCCCACGGCCATCCAGCGACCGTTGGAATCCAGCACATCGACGATGTCGCCATCGGCGGGCTCGCCGACGGTGCGACGCACAGCACCGCTGAACAGCCAAGGATGACGACGCAAGAGCGACTTTTCCTTTCCAGGAGCCAAAAACAGTTGAGGACGGATCATCGCTTAAGATCTATTATTGTTTGCTGAGGATTCTCCGACTTGAAGACAGCATTGCCGGCGACAAGCACATCGGCACCGGCATCGAAAAGCAATGGCGCGTTGGTTGTGTTGACACCTCCGTCGACCTCTATCAGGCAATCAGGATTTTTGCGCTGACACAAGTCGCGTAACTGGCGCACTTTATTGACAGTGTTCTCTATGAACTTCTGTCCGCCGAAGCCTGGGTTGACAGACATAAGAAGCACCACGTCGCAGATTTGCACGGAGTCCTCAAGGAGCATAACAGGGGTATGTGGGTTGAGAACCACACCGCATTTCATGCCGGCATCCTTGATGGCGTGAAGTGTGCGGTCGAGATGGGTACAAGCCTCGTAATGGACAGTAAGAATATCCGCGCCAGCGTCACGAAAATCGGCGACATAACGGCCTGGATCCATAATCATAAGATGTACATCGAGAGGCTTGCGGGCATGTTTCTTTATATGTTTCACGACAGGCTGTCCGAATGAGATGTTAGGGACAAAGATGCCGTCCATAACGTCGACATGAAGCCAGTCGCATTGGCTCTGGTTCAACATCTCTATATCACGCTGCAAGTTGCCGAAATCGGCAGAAAGCAGTGAAGGAGAAATCATTTTCATTGGGAGAGGTATAAAGGGATTACATTTTTATTTTTTCAAAATTGCGACCATAGACGCCCTGGGTCTTCGACACCGAGATGAAGGCATCTTCGTCAATGCGGTGTATCACATGCATGACATTGCTTTTGTCGGTTTTGTGAGCCATGACAATGAGCACCTTGGTTGGCTGATGACTGTATCCGCCCTCACCGTCGAGAAGGGTGACACCACGACCTATCTCTGAGGTGATTGCCTCGCCAATCTCTTTGCTTTTGGACGAGAATACGATGATCTGGTACGACTGTTTGTTACCGTCAAGCACCATATCGAGGACATAGGTCATTGTCACCATGACAACATAGCCGAAAATGACATTCTCAATCTCGTGAGAAACAAAGTAAGAGCAGCCGATAATGACAATGTCAAGGTACATGATCACCTTGCCTGGCGAGACATTATAGAACTTGGATAAAATCAAGGCGATGATATCGGTGCCGCCGCTGTTGCCGCCCATCGAGAAAGCCAACCCTATACCGCCGCCGCACATAGCGCCGCCAATGATGGCGCACATGAAACCGCCGAATTCCTCGACAGCGAAAAGTCTTTCCACATGAAGGACCTCTTGCCAAAGGATAAAGAATGCCGACGACATAACGATACCGAAAATGGTGTTGGCTCCGAATTTAGAGCCTAGTATTTTAAACCCTATCAGCACAAGTATAGAATTGATAATGAAATTGATGATACCGATAGGTATTTTGTCAAGACCTGCGGCATAGTGCAGCACCGAGGAGATACCGCTGACACCACCACCGACTATTTCGGCAGGCAACATAAAAGCCGCCCATGCAAAGGTGTAAACAGCTATTCCAAACGTGATAATCACGTATGAAAGAATCAACTTTGATTTGTTTTCAAAAATATGCATTTTTTATAATGGGTTTGAAAGGTTGAAAGGTTTAAAAGTTGAAAAGTTTAAAGGTTTAAAGGTTAAAAAAGGGGTTATAAGGTTCGAATTATTAGCAAATAAAGAAAATATGAGTTATGAGACATCTTTAAACGTTAAACGAAAAACGTAAAACACAAAAAATCAAACATTATAATTTCGGGGACCGAAGATTGATGATCCTACACGCACCAAAGTGGCACCTTCCTCTATTGCGATGGGATAGTCATGACTCATACCCATTGAAATCTCACGGAAATGGTCCTGACCTTCGAAATAACGACGCTTCAAATCCTCAAAAATATTGCGAAGGTTAGCGAACTCATGGCGAACCAACGTCATATCGTCGGTATTGGTAGCCATTCCCATAACGCCGCAAAAACGAACATTATTCATAGACTTGTATTCCGGCGAGTTGAGCAACGCATCGGCTTCTGACATATCGAGGCCGAATTTCGTCTCCTCCGAAGCAATATGGAACTGCAGTAGACAGTCGATTACTCGGTTGTTTTTCAACGCCTCTTTATTGACGACCTCAAGTAGTTGAAGAGAGTCAATACTATGAATCAAAGTCACAAACGGGGCTATGTATTTAACCTTGTTTGTCTGCAGATGCCCAATGAAATGCCATTGTATATCCTGTGGCAAGACGGCATGCTTGTCGCGCATTTCCAACGCTTTGTTCTCTCCAAAGAGCCGTTGTCCAGCATCGTAGGCCTCCTGCAAAAGCTCGACGGGCTTGGTCTTTGAAACGGCAATCAAGCGAGTCGGCTCAGGCACTGTCGCTGCTATTTTAACAAGATTTTCTCTTACCATTCTATTGTTAATAAAAAATTGAGAATTATACATTTAATAAAATCCAATCACTCACTTACCTCACCCACCAGGACAATTCATCCATTTAAACCTTTTAATCCCTTAAAACCCATTTCACTCTTTTTAACGCCACATTTCAACATATATTTTTTTAGATACAATATTTTTTTTCACTTTTACGTTATCCCAAAGTATTTTCAAGCATAACCGTCCATGAAAGTATGCATCGCCGAGAAGCCCAGTGTGGCACGAGAAATAGCCAAGATACTTGGAGCCAACACCTCACACGAGGGATACCTTGAGGGTAATGGTTACCAAGTGACTTGGACTTTCGGCCATTTGTGTACTTTGAAAGAGCCCCATGACTACACCGACATGTGGAAACCTTGGGCCATCAGCAGGCTTCCTATGATACCACCTAGATTTGGAATCAAACTCATCCCCAACGAAGGATATGAGAAACAGTTCCATATCATAGAGAAACTCATGCAGAACGCCGAAGAGATCATAAACTGCGGCGATGCCGGCCAAGAGGGCGAACTGATACAACGATGGGTGATGCAGAAAGCCTCGGCGCACTGCCCCGTGCAGCGGCTTTGGGTCTCTTCCCTGACCGAAGAGGCTATAAAAGAAGGCTTCCGCAACCTTAAGCCTCAAAGCGAATACCAGTCGCTATACGAAGCAGGTCTTTGCCGAGCTATCGGCGACTGGCTGCTAGGAATGAACGCCACACGCCTGTATACCCTCAAATACCGCACAAAACAAGGTCAGGTGCTTTCCATCGGACGAGTACAGACTCCCACTCTGGCTCTGATTGTCAAACGGCAACAAGAGATACAGAACTTTGTGCCTGAACAATACTGGGTACTCTCGACAATCTACCGCGACACTCTTTTCACTCTGCAAGGCAATGACAACGAGGAGGATGGCGACGAGGGTAAAGCCACCAAAAACCAACGAGGTCGTATAACCAATGAGGAAGAGGGGCGCAAAGCGCTGGAATCCATCAAAGGACAAGACTTCGAAGTCACCTCCGTGGCAAAGAAAAACGGCAGCGAAGCCGCACCCCGCCTTTTCGACCTCACCAGCCTCCAGGTCGAGTGCAATAAAAAATTCAGCTTCTCCGCCGACGAGACCTTGAGATACATCCAAAGCCTGTACGAGAAAAAATTAACCACATACCCTCGTGTCGACACCACATTCCTCAGCGAAGACATTTATCCCAAATGTCCCACTATTCTGCAAGGGTTGCTCCCCTACTCTTCCTTGACAACCCCATTGTTGGGCAAAAAACTACCAAAAAGCAAGAAAGTGTTCGACAACAGCAAGGTCACCGACCACCATGCAATCATACCCACAGGTGTCAACCCTTCAAATGGAGACTTGACACTCAACGAGAAACGTGTTTTCGACCTTGTCGCACGACATTTCATCGCCGTTTTCTACCCCGACTGCAAGATAGCCACCACCACCGTCAGCGGTCGTGTGGAAACCAAAGCCGAGAAGGGCAGCAAAAAAGAGAAACTCACTTTCAAAGCCAGCGGGAAACAGGTCACCGACCCTGGCTGGCGCGTGTGCTTCGGTCATTGGGTTGAAGACAACGACGGATGGCACTTGGAGAAAAAGGCCGTACGTGACGACGACAGCGAGAAAGAGGAGAAAAAGGAAGACGACAAAATGATGCCAGCCTTTGTGAAAGGCGAGCATGGACCCCATTCGCCCACATTGACAGAGAAATGGACCACTCCTCCAAAGCCCTACACCGAAGCCACCCTGCTTAGAGCCATGGAGACGGCAGGACGTTTTGTGGACAACGATGAGTTGCGCGACGCTATGAAAGAGAACGGAATAGGAAGGCCTTCGACACGAGCGGCAATAATCGAGACTCTGTTCAAACGCGGATATATTCAGAAAAACAGGAAATCACTCTCTGCCACAGAAACAGGAGTTGCACTTATAGGTCTCATCCACGAAGAGCTGCTCAAAAGCGCCGAACTCACTGGACAGTGGGAGAAAAAACTGCGCGAGATTGAGGCTCACCGCTACGACGCAAAACAATTCATCGAGGAACTGAAACAAATGGTGACGCAAATTGTCCAAGATGTCATGCGACGTTAACAGCGCAAACAAACCAATCTCAACACTATATTTATAAACTCTTTTGAAATAAAAAACACAATCAATATGAAAAAAATCAAACTCTTAACAGTTTTGGCAGTTGCAAGCATAGCTCTTTCAGGATGTACCAAAGAGTATATCACAGAAGAGGTCACGCACCAACACACCTACTATGGCTCGCAGGTCAGCACCTATGTCTACACCATCACACCCTCACAATGGCTAAGAAACGAGGGGAATTTGAACCCCGGAGGCTACAACTACCTCTATGCCACATTTCAGAACTCCGACATCACAGCCAATGTGGTAAACAACGGCTCGGTGACAGCAGACGTATACCTAATCTACAACGAACAACTAAACTTGGGTTCCTGGAATCCCCTGCCATACGTATACCCATTGGAGGTTAACACAGACAATGGCATCATTGTCGTACCCGAGAACATTCGTTTTGAATGGAACGAGAACGAAGTGACTTTCATTATCCAAGACCTTGACGGCTACGATCCCGAGGATATGATCAGTAATCTGACTGTCCGTGTAACTGTAACACGCAATATTCTATAAAAAATGACAAAATATATCGGAGCCCATGTCAGTGCCTCAGGGGGCGTAGGCAACGCCATCCTCAACGCCGAAGCCATTGGTGCCACTGCCTTTGCCCTCTTTACCCGCAACCAAAGAAGCTGGGTTAGCAAACCACTACAACAACTTGAGATAGATGGCTTTAAAGCACTACTCCTTGAGCGTGGCTTTAAACCAGAATATGTGTTGCCTCACGACAGCTATCTCATCAATCTGGGTTCTCCCGACGAGGAGACTTTGCAAAAAAGCAGAGCGGCATTCTTCGACGAGATGTACCGAGCCCAGCTGCTGGGTCTGAAAATGCTCAACTTCCATCCTGGCAGCCACCTCAACCGCATAAGCGAAGAGGCCTGCCTCGATCAAATAGCCAAAGAGGTGAACCTTGCATTGTCCAAAACCGAAGGGGTATCTGCCATCATCGAGAACACAGCGGGACAAGGCAGCAACCTGGGGTGGCGTTTCGAACATATAGCCCGAATAATCGAAGGCATTGACGACAAAAGCCGTGTGGGTGTATGCATCGACACCTGCCACACAATAGCGGCAGGATACGATTTGTCGACAGAAATGGGATATCAATTCTGTTTTGAGGAATTCGATAGAATTATTGGAGCTCAATATCTTAAAGCCATTCACTTAAATGACAGCAAGAAGGGATGCGGAAGTCATGTCGACCGACACGAGGTGCTTGGTGAAGGAACTCTGGGCAAGGAGTTCTTTGTTCGCTTCATGAACGACAGCCGCTTCGACAACATCCCTATCGTCCTCGAGACCCCCGACCCAATGAGATGGAGCGATGAAATAAAATGGCTGCATAGCCTACTAAAATAATAGAATAGAATTATTCTCAAAATGAAAAAAATAACGCTATTATTGCTTGCATTGACAACAGTATTCTTTGCAAATGCACAAATAACACACACCTCCAAAGGTCAAGTGGATCAGAACGCCGAAAAGTATCTGAAAAAAGCCCACGACAAAATCAACGGCGGCGGTGTGTCGTTCATGGTAACTATGGTCAGCAAGGACAGCGACAAGAAAGAGACCGCCCGACATAAAGCCGATGTGCTCTATAACAAAGGCAAATACCGCGTAACCTTTGGAAACAACATTATTTACTGCGATGGCATCTCAACATGGCATTGGGACAAAGAGGTCAACGAAGTGGTGGTCAACAAGGCCAGCACAGCTCAAGACGACCTGATGAATCCCGCAGCCATACTCGCAAACTACAAGAAAAACTTCAACGCCAAGTTCATACGCAAAGAGCAAAACGGCAATGCCGTCATCGACCTCACCCCAAAGAAAAGCAAAAGTTACTACAAGATACGCCTCATTGTCAACGCAGAGACCGGTGTCATGAACAAGATGGAGGTGCACAACTACGACTCTTCCAGCGCCGACTATATTGTCAGCTCCTTCAAGAGCGGAGTGAAAACCAGCGACAAAGACTTCTCGTTCACCAAAAGCCCCAACGACGGCGTTGAGGTCATAGATATGAGATAATCGCAAAAATCATAATGGTTACATAGCACCCTTAGCGGACTCATAGCGGACTCATAGCGAACTCATGACTATAAAACAACAACAGATTAAATAATGGTGAAAAAAAATAAAATGATTCTGAAGTTAAAGTGGAAGTAATAGTGGAAGTAAAAATGGACAAATGAATATGTATTGTCCTGCGCGCAGCGCATTACTTCCTATTTAACTTCCATCGAAGATTAACTTCCTTTTATTACTTCCCATTGATTTATGTATAATTTTATTATTTCTAATACCCAAAACAATTGTCAATACTACTTATAGAAACAGCCACTCCGATTTGCTCTATTGCATTGGAAGACAGAGGAGTTATAACCATAGAGCGCCACAGCGACCAACCCAATGCACATTCCTCAAAGCTGGCGGTGTTCATTGACGAGATTCTTAACAGCCACGATTCAGTACGCAAAGAACTTGAAGCCGTGTGTGTCTCTTCAGGCCCCGGCTCATACACAGGCCTGCGTATTGGTGTAAGCAGCGCCAAAGGCCTATGTTATGCACTGGGAGTACCGCTCATCGCCGTCCCGACACTACAAAACATGGCCAACCAATTTTTTGAGGAGCACAAGGATTATCAAGGACTCGTGTGCCCAATGATTGACGCACGTCGTATGGAATGTTACACAGCTATATATAGCCGCGAGGGCGTGGTGAAAGAGACCTCGGCAGAGGTTATAGAAAGTGGCATTTACGACCAGTGGCTCAACTCCGGAACTGTTACCTTTATCGGCGACGGAGCCGAGAAAACCAAACCACTGTTATCGTCACATCCAAACGCACACTACGACAGCGACTTCCGCATATCCGCCTCCGGAATGATGTTATCGGCAAGAGAAAAACTTGCCCATGGCGAGATTGAAGACACCGCCTATTTTGAACCATTCTATCTGAAAGATTTTGTGGCCAAAAAATCCGAAGTCCACGGATTAAGGAGATAAACATAACCATCCAACCCTTTAAACCTTTAAAATCCTCCACGCACAATCAGCTCTACGCGCTCCACAGGAGCTTGTACCATTTATAACCTTTTAAACCTTTATAAACCATCATGTTGAATTATATCTGGAAACGGTTTTTATACGGCATCCTTGTTCTCCTGGGTGTTGTCACTCTCGTTTTCTTTCTATTCAACATTCTACCTGGCGACCCCGCACGCATGATGCTTGGACAGCGTGCCGACGAGGAGAGCATAAAGATAATCAACCGCGACCTTGGTCGCGACAAACCCATTGGCATTCAATACATAGCCTACCTCAACGATCTAGCCCCAATATCGTTCCATAACAATCAAGACAAAGAGAGTTTCTGGTATCTTGACCCAAGCAAATACAACTACGGCACTCTGTTCAGAATCGGGACAACAAGTGTGGTTATAAAAGCCCCCTACCTACGTCGCTCCTATCAAAGCAAACGCAAAGTCTCGGAAATAATATCCTCTGCTTTCCCACAAACTGCCGTACTGGCAGTAACAGCGATGACTTTTGCACTTCTGGTGGGGCTACTATTAGGAATCTTCTCAGCTTTGCACAAAGACACCTGGATTGACCGCATAACCCTGTTGCTTACAACGACAGGAATGGCCCTGCCCTCATTCTTCGCCGCCATCATAATAGCATGGTTCTTCGCTTACGTGCTATCCGATTGGACCCACCTCAACATGACTGGCAATCTCTACACCGTTGACGATTACGGTTGCGGAGAACACATTAGCCTTCGAAACCTAATACTCCCTGCCCTCACCCTTGGCATACGACCATTATCGGTATTGGTGCAATTAACCAAAAGCTCTCTTCTCGAGGCTCTTTCTCAGGATTATGTACGCACCGCCCGAGCGAAAGGTATATCCAACCGCCGTGTCATAGTACACCATGCTTTGCGCAACGCCATGAACCCCATAGTCACATCAGCCTCAGGATGGCTGGCAGGACTGTTAGCTGGCGCCGTCTTTGTGGAGTATGTGTTCGACTGGAAAGGAATGGGCTCCGTCATTGTCGACGCTTTGGAGAAATACGATTTCCCCGTAGTCATGGGCTCCATTCTATTTATCTGCATACTACTGGTAGTCATCAACATACTGACCGATATATTGTATGGCGTCCTTGATCCGAGAATACGCCTGAAATAAAAAAGGTAACAATCAGCCCTCCGCAAAACATTTAAAACCTAGGAATTTTCCCCGCACAAATCAGCTTTACGCGCTCCACTGGAGCTTGTACCATTTCCAACCTTTTTATTCCTTTAAACCCTCAAACAGACATGAAACACATCGTTTACCATACACAAGGAACCTGCTCCCAATTAATCGACGTGACCGCCGACGAAAACGATATAATAAAAGATGTGTCGTTTTATGGCGGATGCAATGGCAACCTTCAAGGGATATGCCGACTGGTAAGTGGACAAAAGATAGACGATGTCATAGGTTGTTTAGACGGCATAAAATGTGGCGACAAAATCACATCATGTCCCGACCAATTGTGTCGAGCCTTGAAACTTTTAAAGCAAGCCCCAAACGAAGAATAAACTACACAAAGTATGTTTTGTGTTTAGTCGTTGTCATTGTCCACTCTAATGATACGGCTGTTGATGTAGAGCTGTTCGAGGTTTTCAAACGACAGATGATCTAAGGCCTCCTGCTGAATCTCAGCGGTAATTTCGCTTTCCACACTATAGACCTCTTGATAAACGGCGGCCAGTCGCTTGATGAAGACACCCGCCGGCTTATGGTGATCGTAGCTCTTAAGTAGTTCCCGCACCTTTTCGTCGTACTGAGCATCTAAGCTCGTTCTTTGTTTGGACAATTCATTCGATTATGTATCTTTATTCATAATCGTATGTTTTTAAAACGGAAAATCATCATTCTCCGAGTCCTGCTTTGGTGTCTGCTTTTGTGCCGTCCGTTTCCTATACTCCTCTTCCTCTTGTTCGTATATTCTGTAGGCTTCGGCCGAGAGTTTCTTGAACTTTTCGTCGGAACTGAAGAGGATAGTCTCTGTGGTGAGCAAATTATTGCACGCTGCAGAATATAACATGAGACCTTCCATTAGTTCAATCCTTTCTGCGTCGGTGCGGAACCATTCTATATGACCGTTGCGTGCTCGGGCATATTCCTTAATCCCGACATCAACCATGCGGTCGTCGTAGCGGTAGGACATCAACTCTTTGTCGACCATCTTGCGGCTCAGCTCTTCCAAAAGAAGGTTCGACTGTTCTTCCTCGGTATTCTTGTCGTAGCGCCAGCCGATAGAATGTCGCTCTGGCCAAAAATCCAGCAGCAGGTCTTTTGTGGTTAGGAGTGTGTGCAGCTGCCTATAACTGTCGTCGTCGGCCACATGCACCACAAACGTCCAAGGCTCTATCATCTCCAACTGGCCGTTCTTCGACACACCCTCGAAATCCAGTGGACCTTCGTAGGTTTGGTAGTAGCGCATCTGGATGTCGGGGAAGGTGGCCACAACATCATCCATAATCTCTATCGCCTTCTCGGCGCACCCTTTCCTTACACCAGCGATGCCGATGCACCAGTGGCGATTGTACCACAAAGGGTTCTCCATATTGGCCTCGAGGAAATCGAGCTCGATATACGGTTTCATCTCCTCGGGCACAGTTTTCTCTATCAATTCTTTGGCGCGAGCCGCCATTTTTTCGGCATCCTCACAACGCTTGACAAGCAGTCCTACTGAAATAATCGCACTCATATTTTTTTATTATAAACTTCATATAGTTCCCCATACCACTCATCTCTATATGTTCCATACCACCAGACTTCTTCGAAGAGCTTTTTCTCTTCGGTATCGCAATCACCCGTGGTTTCAGTCCAAGCGTCGCTATACCAATCGGCGGCCGTGGAATCTTCATCCTCGGCTTCAGAGTCTTCCTTTCTCTTCTTATAGATTGCATCCCATTCCTCTTCGGTCTTGTCGCTTGTAATGTATTCAACAATTGCCTCTGCCGTCCACATTGAATCTGATATTGTGTCCTTTGTTATTAGCCCCTCCTCTGCCAGAATAGGACCTCCGTCGCATCGCCCCTTAATGATAAGATTCTTGATTCTCTCTTTTTGTTTGGCATTAAGGGTAAATCCCAATTCGTTCTCTATATGATTGAAAATCTTTTCCACATCGCATTCGATGCACAGCTCGAACAGCTTCCCATACTTGTATTCTTCCAAGTAGATATTATCCTTTCCGTCCACAACCTGATAATCCACTCTGTCGACCCATCGCTTCCACTCGTAATATTTGCCTTTTGACTCAAAATAGATATACATTGTCCATCTTGTATCAGGGACATTATCAATGTCAAAAGTTTGTGATATCATATTGATGTCCTCGGCCTTCTCGGGATAGTTATTGTTGGATTCGATTGGTTCGGCCTGGAGGTGCCGGATTTCTTTCAGGGGCATCTCCTTTGTTATGCGGTAACAGCGGTTTTGGGGGTAGATGTTGACGGAGTAAGAACTATCGACGCAGGCGGTGAGAACTTTCTCGGCTTCGCCCACTGTCATACTGCTGTCGAGCGCTAGCTCGGCAGCGTGGTCGGAATTGAGGATATGCTTCATCGACTCATCGTCCTTCTGGCGGTGTTTGTAATAATGGATGCGCACCTCGGCTTTCCCGTCAAAGAGATAGTCGAAGAAATGGCAGAACTCGCCGACGGTCATCGAGTAGGTAACACACATCACTTGGTTAGGATCAGTATAAACCACAGGATATTTCTCCTCAATTAGGTTGTGCACCTCTTCGTCAAGGCGATTCTTGTAGAAGTCGGCCAACCCGGCAGGTACCAGTATCTTGGACAAATGGTCGCATTCAGAAAATATTCCTTCGCCTATCTCTTCCACTTTCCCCATGAAATCGACTACAGAAAGCGAGGTGCAGCCTTCGAAGGCAATATCGTCGATGAGGTTCACTGAACGGGGGATTCTGATGCGGGTGAGTCCAGTGCAACCAGTGAAAGCATTGCCGATTACCTTAACTGTAATGGGAATCTCAATGTTGGTAAGGCCGGTGCAGCCTGAGAAAAGCCAAGATTTAAGTTCCTCAAAAGATGGAAGGAAAATATTGGTAAGCCCAGTGCAATCCGCGAAAGCCCGATCGTCAATTATCTCTATTGTATTTGGCAAATCGAGGCGGGTGAGACTGTGACAACCGGCGAAAGCGGAAAAACCGATTTTCTTTACCGATTTGGGAATCTTGATGCTGACGAGATGGGTGCAACCAGAGAAAGCAAAATCTCCAATCTCAGTTACCGAATCGGGAATCCAGATTCTGGAGAGGTCGGTGCAGTCGGCGAAAGCCTCTGCTGCAATCACTTTCGTTCCTTCGGGTATGTTTCCCACCCAGTTTTCTACTTTGTATCCGTTTTTCATAATCTTAATACTTCTCACATAGTTTGGAATCGAATGTATCATGCAGCTTGGCTTGGAGATGCCTGATGTCTTTCAGGAGCATATCTTTCGTTATACGCCAATTGCCATATCTGGGATATATGTCGACGAAGCATCCTTCGACAAAGCAGTCGGTGAGGGCCTTCTCGGCTTCGCCCACCGTCATACTGCTGTCGAGCGTCAGTTCTGCAGCGTGGTCGGGGTTGAAAAGACCCTTTAGTGGCACCTCGTCGAGTTGGCGCCGCTTGTTGTGGATGATACGCACCTCGGCCTTCCCTTCAAAAAGATAGTCAAAGAAATGACTGAACTCGCCGACGGTCATCACGTCGGTGATGTTCAGCACATGGTCGGGGATGGAATCATTCATCTGCATATCACTATCCATTATTTAGACTATGGCATCATACACCACCATTGCCGTCCAGCTTACCCATACGTTGTTATTCTCAAACGGATTGCCGGTGTATTTTATGTCGCGGACGGTAATCTTGCCGTCGTTCTCAGCGAGGAAATCATTTACTTTTTTCTCCATCTCCTCAAGTTTAGGAGTTCTTGCATTGAAAAGTTTTATCTGTGTCATATTCTTTGTGTATTAATAGTTGCTTCATAATATAGTAACGTTTTCAAAATATTCAAAAGAAAATGAAATTCTCTTGTTGAGGATCTGCATGTATTTGCCAATCTCCTGTCTGACGGCCTTCAAAATATCAGACAGTTGCTTGGCGCTCATTCCTTCATATCGACTAGTCATAGGCAAAGATTAATGTATAAAAAATGATGACTGCAAAGATACAATCATTTTACGAATTGGATATAATTAAATTTTCGAAAAAGAATAATGGTCGAAATGATACATCCAATTATACATAATCACCAGCAATTCGCCATATGTATTCTTGGCGAATAAAATGGTAGTTTTCTGATAAAAGCATCGTTATTAATTTAATAATCAAATAAATATATATACATCATAAGTTTTTTATGCAAAAAATAAATGTATCTTTGCGGTGTTAATTTAGTTTAATACATTAATAAAATTAAAAATATGAGCGACGATATTTACGTAACTAGAAGTGCCGCAGAAGAATTGGCCAGAGCACAAAGATCAGCAGCTAGAACAGCATCCGAAGCAGAAAAAGAAATGCAAAAACGGCAATTAAAAGCAGAAAAAAAGCGCTTTCGCAAAAGCTGATGGCAGAAATAGAAACTCTTTCTCAAAAACTGAAGGCAGAAAAAGAAGCTGCAGAGTTAAAACTTCTGAAAGAAGACCCTGAAGCCTGGGAACGATTGCAGAAAAAAAGGCAGAAAGAAAAAAAGGAAAAGATGGAACAAAGTATAAAAATGTTAAAAATGATTTTTATAATTTTGGGTGTGATGCTTGTAATTGCTATAATCTGTATGGCACTAGATATCTAGTTATTAGAACTTGTATAAACAGAAGGGGTGCAATCTTGATTGCACCCCTTCTGTTTATTAATTGTATTTCAATTATTTATATCGTATAAAGAATATTAATTCCCATTCCTCGCCCGTGAGCGAATGGATGCTGTTGAGCCAACTATGCAGGACACATAATAATTTCGAATAAACGTCAAAACAATTTTATTCTCGGTTTCAAGAATCTGAAATACTATTAAACCATTCCTAATAAAAGTATGCAACATGAGTGTTTACAAACAATCAAAAAAACATTTTATGAATCTCAAATAAATGGTAATACTCTGAAAGACAATAATGATTATAAAAATAAAAGAACAACTAATTTTGCTTTTTTACCTAATGGAAAAATGTTTTTGCGGATTGGCAGTCGACTATCGTTGTTTTTTCTCAATTTTGCACTCAAAGAATAAAAGTAATCGAAACATAAAACCCTCACAAAAATGAAAAAAATATTATCGATAGTATGTCTGATCTGTTTGACAGCGGTGTCATTCAACGCCAATTCACAAAAAAAATTAGACGATTCGTGGCGCTACTTGCTCAGAAAAGCACTTACCAATGTCACAAAAACCTACACGGGTGGTGGATACCACATAGGCGATGAGTACCCTGGCAGCATAGTTATCGAATATTGGGCCAACAACTCACTCTATTGCGGCGGCCAAAGCAACGGAAACAACAATCCTGTCATTGGTATGATTATTGTTGATGAGGGGTATCAAATAACCAATTGCCCGGGAGGTTACATTTATTCAGGCCAGCTTGTTAACGGACAAAAAAACGGTACCGGCATTGTGTATGACAGATATGGAAAATTAATTTACATGGGGGATTTCCGGAACGACAAACCCGTCGACCCCTACCCTGACACTGAGCATGATTATACGGGAGTGAAATTCATCGTTGAGTTTGTCGGCACAGGCGATATGTATGTGGGCGAAACAATCGGCGGCGTGAGAGACGGCTTAGGCCTTTATTTTTGGGAAAGCGGCTCCGTATGGTTTGGTTTCTGGAAAAACGACACCCGTAATGGCGCAGGAATATTCAAACAATATGACGGCGAATACTATACAGGCAAATGGGCTAACGGAAAATATATTGACCAATAATCACAGGATTACATAAAACACTATTCATCATATAACACTTACAGATCCATTATGAGAATTGCCACCCAATTGGGTGGCAGTTCGTGTTTTATTACAAATTCAGAATCTCGTCGATTGTTTTCAGCTTGCTCTTTTTGGCTTTTTTGTTCAATTCATCGATATCGCCGCGATTGAACATGGCTATCAGCCGCTGTTGTCTATCGATTAACCTTTTGAGCTCGGGCAATGCCGAATGCTGAGGATCCCACACTATAGAGACTGACTCATAGTACTCCTCATATTTACTGAAAATATATTTAGCCCTTTTCGACAATTCCGAAAGAGTTTTATGGTTGGGTTCACGTTGGTCGAGGCAATCCGCAAAAGAATTCATGTAAATATAATATTGCCTCAACTGATTGGCAAGCCGTGTCATCTCCTCAACAGTATTGGCTCCAGCATAGATATTCGACTCGGTTATCTGGGTTATCATTGCATCGGGGACCTCCCCTTTTCTTTTCTCAATTTTGTCTTCAAGCACTGCCGCCTGATGGTCAATGGGTAAAGCGGCATTAAAAAGACGCAACTCCGGAAGGTTCTTGACTAGAAAAGCATGCAGTTTATATTCGTCCTCGATATTACTGAATTTATTTATAATAGTTTCAATATCAATTCTTTTTATAAGATCATATGAAACCTCCTTATATTTGCTTATTTCATCGACTATCCCTTTGAACTCGTTATATAGCGGTGCCATAGTGTCGAATATTGTTGGTACATTTTCGACGCTCACCATGCGAAATGAAGTACCCTCGGGCGATTTGGGATAACAGGCAATCTCGTCGAGCGGCGTCGAGAAATCTATGTCAAGAGCCATCTTCAATTTGAGGACTTCAGGGAAATCGGGGCACTGTGGATTCGCTCTTTTGACGATGAAAGGAATCAAAACACGACCGGTCGTGACATTGTCTTGGGTTATGACATCCTTCATGGAGCCATTGTAATCAATGATGCTGCCAGTATAATTAAAAATGGTGTCGTAAACAGGGTCGCCAACATTTTGTTTGCCTGACTTAATTCTAGTAAGCTGTTTGCCAATATGGTCGACAATAGATTCGGAAATATCCTGAAACACCAAGTCACGCATCAAAGAGTCGACAAAAGGCTTCAGCTGATCGGCCGCCTTGCATGAAAGGAAACAATAGCCTTCGGTAATGCGGGTTGTACTATATTTATGAGTCTTGTTTACAGCTTTGTAAGCCGAATTGACAATACCAGGTACGCTGTGATTGTACTTTCGGGCTATTGTAAGTTCTTCGTTAACAAGGTCGACAAATTTATCGTAGGAATAGTAAGGTATCGGACGCTGGTAAAGGCCATAGTCACCATTCTCGTTGTGCAAAAGGTAATTGCTGCGACCTCTCAATTGCTTGTCGAAATCTCTTACTCCACCGATTTTGTTGAAAATACTGAGCATGGTACCATTGAGAATATCCCAATAGAAAGATCTATCATAGTCATAGAAATGGTAATGGGCGTCGATACCTTTCCATATTGCAGAATCGAGCTGACCACGGGTCATTAGGGCTGCTAGTTCGTTAGCAACAGGGTCGTTGGAGGGCAGTTCAAGACCATTCCTGATTCTGTTGCCCTCAATAGTGCCGGTTATGAATCCGTGACGGTCGATGGTGACGGTCTCGCCGTTTTTTGTTCTTTTGTACGATATCAGCTTACCGTCGTCGAAAGAGGCGGAAATAGTGTAGCCCTCCGATTTGCTGCCCCCGGAGATATTCTCGGTGCGGGTGTATTTGACATTCCAGGACCCATCAGCGTTACCGTTTTTGAAAGCACCGGATATAGAATATGAGGCAGTCAATTTGCCACGCTGAACCCTAGAACCTCTGTAGGTGCTCTCTTTACTATAGGCTTCGTTGGTGAAGGTGTAATGGGCAGAGAACGGACCGTCAAGCCATCCTTCATTGAAATGGAGCTTGCCATTCATATTATATGTCAGCGTTTCCTTAGCTCTGTCACGACCGTTGCCAACATCCTGGTTTTTGATATCGGCACCTGAGAGGACAACATCGCCGTGATAAACAGCTTCACCGTCATCATTATTGTAAAACTGACAATAACCTTTGCCGGCGATATAGGTCCACATGGTATGATCCTCATCAACCTGGTAAACAAAATCCTGTTTCATAAGGTTCTTTTGTGCAAAAACAGGAGAAACTGAAAAGACGGAAAACAGTACAGCCGTTAAAAATATTGCAGTATTCTTCATAGTAATGATTATTAATTGACAGACTTCCATATAGTGGATTGCTGAGGGCCATGAGTCCGCTATGAGTCCGCTATGAATCGGTTATTGGAGGGGAATATTAGATGTCAAATTGCGACTAAAAAAGAGTGCCCAAGGTATTAAAAGAACCCCCAGGCACTCTGTTTAAACTGGTGAAAAATTATTTTTCAAGGCGAATACGTGCGTCGACAGCAGTGACGTAGCGTGGGTTGCCAAGAAGTGGGTTGAGGTCCATCTCAGCAATTTCGGGAGCCGCCTGAACAAGAGCGCTTACGCGAGCCACCTGCTCAGCATAAAGGTCAAGGTTGACACCTTCCTGACCACGGACACCTTCAAGGATCTTGTAACCCTTGAGCTGTTTCAGCATCTCTTTGGCCTCTGCGGCGGAGATAGGTGCAAGTGCGCTTTGGACGTCTTTCAGCACCTCGATGAAGATACCGCCAAGTCCGAAGAAAATCTGATGTCCGAATTTCGGGTCGCGGATTGCGCCGATATATACATCAGTACCGTCAAGCATGGGGTATATCTCAACAGCGTAGGTCTCAGGGATAACAATCAGGCGGTCAAATTCTTTGGCCACTGTGTCGAGATCCTTGACACCGAGGGTAACACCTCCGACATCGCTTTTGTGAAGAGGTCCGACGACTTTCATGACGAGAGGAACGTCCTTGGAGCATCCCACCTCTTTGGCGAAGGCAAGGGCATCCTCTTTCTTGGAGACTTCGACGCTCTTTTTGCGGCTGATGCCGGCGGCGTCAAGGAGCTCGTTGTAATCGGCGATTTCGAGATAGCCGTCTTTGCAGCGATCGACAGTAGCGCGAATGCGGGCGACATCGATTTTGGGCTGTTCAACGTCCACAGGTTGCGGTTTGGGTGTGTTGTAGACCTTGCATATGGCGTTGCCAAGCACACACTCCTCGGGGAAATTGATACGACCTTTGGAGATGAAGTCGTTGATTTCATCTTTGACGTTGATGATAGATGGAAGCACAGGGAAGATGGGTTTCTTGCAGGTTTTCATTTTTTCATCAAGCAAGTCGTAAACCTCCTTGTTGCTGAACAATCCAGGCGAACCGAAGATGACGACGGAGAAATCGATTTCGTCGTATTCGTTCTCGACGGTGTCAATGATATATCCGAGTTGTTCGGCTGTACCTGTGGCGAGGAAGTCGATGGGGTTGCCAACAGATGAGCCACCGAAAAGTTTTTCGAGCAGAGCGGGGCTTGCGGGATGGTCTTTGAGGGAAGGTACTTCCATACCACCGTTGGAGAGAACGTCGGTGAGCATAACAGCAGGGCCACCAGCGTGGGTGATGACGGCGCAGCGTTTGCCCTTGAGCTCGGGGTGCATGAAGACGGCACACACTGTGGTCAATTCCTGACGGTTTTGGCAGCGGACGATACCAGCCTTGCGGAAGAGGGCGTCGACAGCGGCGTCATTGGTGGCCAAAGCACCGGTATGGCTTGATGCTGCACGAGAGCCTGCAGCGGAACCACCGCTCTTGATGGCTGCGATATGGCAACCTTTGTTGATAAGGCTGCGGCTATGTTTGAGCAGACGTTGCGGGTCGCCGATTTTCTCCATATAGAGCATGATAACGTGGCTCGACTTCTCGGGGTCGAAAGTCTCGTCGAGATGCTCGAGAACATCCTCGATACCAAGCTGAGCGCTGTTTCCAACAGCCCAGACACTGTTGAATTTAAGGCCGTTGCTGATGCCGTATTCTTTGATGAATACCGCGGTGGCTCCGGAACCAGTGATGAAGTCAACGCCTTTGGGATCGAGCGGAGGAATAGGAGTATCGAAGCATCCAGCATAGTTGACATTGAGGAAGCCAGTGCAGTTGGGACCGATGAGAGAGCCTCCGACACTGTTGATGGTGTCGACGATATGTTTCTCTATGGCGGCACCTTCGGCGTTTTCCTCCGAGAAGCCGGCGCTGACAATGATGAAGCCTTTGCAACCTTTTTCTTTGGCCAGCACGTCAACCGTCTGTGCGCAGAATTTAGCGGCGATGCAGAGGATGGCGCAGTCGACCTGAGGGATATCCTCGACCTTGGCGAAGCATTTCACGCCCTGCACCTCGGTCTCTTTAGGATTGACGGCATAAACGTTACCCTTGAATGGGCTCTCAAGTAGATTCTTCAGCGATTTGCCGCCAGGTTTATGAATATCTGACGAAGCACCACAGACAACGATGCTACGTGGATTCAATAGTTCTTTTGCTATCATAATAAAATATTGTAATTAGTTAATTATTCAATCATTATCAATCTTCACCTCAAACAATGGCAAGCAGTTCAACGGTGAAAATCAGAGCGGCGTATGGAGGTATTGAGTTGCCAGCTCCATGCTCGCCATAACCCAGTTGATAAGGGATATAGAATTTGTATTTAGAGCCAACTTTCATCAACTGCACACCTTCGGTCCATCCTGCGATGACCTGACGAAGGCCAAATTCAGCGGGCTGGTTGCGTCTGTATGACGAGTCGAAGACGGTTCCGTCGATCAATGTGCCTTCATAGTGGCAACGCACAGTGTCATTAGCCGTAGGATGTTCGCCGTTGCCTTCGACGAGCACCTCATACTGAAGTCCGCTGCGGGTGCGGAAGACACCTTCACGTTTGGCATTCTCGGCGAGGAAGTTCTCACCTTCCACTTTGGCGGCCTTGCCCTTCTCAGCAGCCTGAGCTTGCTGGAGAGCCTCCATTTCACTAAAAAACTTGTCGAGAACGGCGTGTGACTCCTCATGTGAGAGACGAGGCTCAGCGCCTGAGAAAAGGTCACGGATTGCCAAAGCGAAATCGTCGACGTTGAGAGAAGTCTCAAGTCCCATTTCCATTAGTTGGTGGCCAATATTGTGGCCAAGAGCATAACTTAATTTATCCATTGAAAAAAAAATTTGTCTATATTTTTTTAAAGGGCGTTATTGAAGGCGTTTAAAAAATCTATTTCTGAGTATGTTCAAATGAGAGAACCATACACATTAATAAAGCGTCAAAAGTTATCACAATATTAACATTATGATATTCTGACAATTCCAACACACATCACAAAACAAGCCCTCAATTAAAACATTTTGCAAAATTATATAAAAATAATCAAACCGCAAAATCAAAATAACCGACTTTGCATGAACTTATTTTTATAATTATATTATTATTTAAAAAAAACTCACTTTTTTCTCTTTTTTTAGTATATTTGCAGTTTGTATTTTCGTGTAGAAAATATTTATAATATTGTATTTCATATTTTTTCAACTCGGCATAGATTGAAAAACCACTTTGAAAAGAATTAAAGATGGACTATAATTTTAACGAAATTGAACCCAAATGGCAGTGTTTCTGGCATGATAAAAAGGTGTATCATGTAGAAAACGACTCAAAGAAACCTCACTTTTATGTGCTTGACATGTTCCCTTATCCATCAGGAGCAGGACTCCATGTTGGACACCCTCTTGGCTATATCGCCAGCGACATCTATGCAAGATATAAACGTTTGCGCGGCTACAATGTGCTTCACCCAATGGGCTATGATGCCTATGGCCTTCCTGCCGAGCAATATGCCATACAAACAGGACAACATCCCGCAAAAACCACCGAAGCCAATATCGCCCGCTATCGCGAGCAGCTTGACAAAATAGGTTTTTGCTTTGACTGGGACCGCGAGGTGCGCACTTGCGACCCCTCATACTATAAATGGACCCAATGGACTTTCCTGCAGCTTTTCAACCACTATTATGACGAGACATTGCAGAAAGCCCGCCCCATATCGGAATTGATAAAAAAGTTTGAGGAGGGTGATGACAGAGCTCCGGAATGGAACAGCATGGACGAGAAACAACGTCAGGAACTACTGATGGAATACCGTCTCGCCTACCTTGCCGACATACCTGTCAACTGGTGTGCCGAACTGGGGACAGTACTTGCCAACGACGAAGTGGTCAACGGTCTCAGTGTCCGTGGCGGCTACCCTGTCGAGCGCAAACTCATGCGTCAATGGAGCCTACGTATCACCGCCTATGCTCAAAGGCTCGTCGACGGATTGGAGCAGGTAGACTGGAGCGACAGCCTCAAGGAAATACAACGCAACTGGATTGGACGTTCTGAAGGAGCCGCAGTGTGGTTCCCAATCGATAGCAAGGACAACAACGTACTCCCTGGAGCTCAAGCATACATTCCACAGGTAGAGCCCCAGCCGTTGCCAAGTTTCGAGATTTTCACCACACGCCCCGACACCATCTTCGGCGTCACCTTCATGGTGCTTTGCCCAGAGCATGAACTTATTGAACAAATCACGACCCCTGACAAGAAGGAAGAGGTCATGGCTTATGTCAACTGGGCTAAAAACCGCTCGGAACGAGAACGCCAAGCCGAGGTCAAAAAAGTCAGCGGCGTATTCACAGGCGCCTTCGCTCTTAACCCGCTAACAAACGAACGCATCCCAATATGGGTATCAGAATATGTTTTGGCCGGCTATGGCACTGGAGCCATTATGGCTGTGCCAGCCCACGACAGCCGCGACTTCGCTTTCGCGCGCCATTTCAACCTGCCCATACGCCAGGTTGTCTCAACCGAGAAAGGAGTCGTCTCTGACCCCACGACATGGAGCGAAAGCATGGATGCCAAAACAGGATACAGTGTCAATAGCGGTTTCGTGACAGGAATGAAAGTCCATGACGCCATCAAGGCTGTCATCGACCGCATCGAGGAGATGGGAATAGGACACCGCACCGTCAACTACCGTCTGCGTGACGCCATCTTCAGCCGTCAGCGCTACTGGGGCGAGCCATTCCCGATATACTACAAAAACGGCATCCCCTATCCTATCCCCGAAGAATGCCTGCCTCTCGAACTCCCTGAGATCAGCGAATACAAACCCACCGCCACAGGCGAGCCTCCTCTGGGACACGCCGAGATGTGGGCTTGGGACGAGAAGAAAAGCCAGATAGTAAACAAGAGCCTCATCGACGACGTCAATGTGTTCCCACTCGAGCTCAGCACAATGCCTGGCTTCGCCGGCAGCAGCGGATACTATCTAAGATACATGGACCCGCACAACAACGACGCCTATTTCAGCACCTCCGCCGTCAACTACTGGCAGAATGTAGACCTCTATGTCGGTGGCGCCGAGCATGGCACAGGACACCTCATCTATGCCCGATTCTGGAACAAATTCCTCTTCGACATTGGAATGTCGGTCAAAGACGAACCTTTCCAGAAACTCGTCAACCAAGGCATGATACAAGGGCGCTCTAATTTCGTTTACAGAAGCAAAGCCGACAACGGTCTTTTCATATCAAAAGGCCTTATCAAGAACATGGATGATGTGACTCCTATCCATGTGGATATCAACATTGTCAACAACGACATTCTCGACATCGACAAATTCCGTACCTGGCGTCCCGAGTATGCTGACGCACGTTTCGAACTGGAAGACGACAAATACGTTTGTGGCTGGGAGATTGAAAAAATGTCCAAGTCAATGTTCAACGTGCAGAATCCCGACGACCTGGTGGAACGCTATGGCGCCGACACTCTCAGGATGTACGAGATGTTCCTGGGTCCTGTCGAGCAGGCCAAACCATGGGACACCAACGGCATTGAGGGCGTGTTCCGTTTCTTCAAAAAATTCTGGAGACTTTACCACGACGACCAGAACAATTTCGCCGTCACAGACGAAGAACCCTCCAAGACTGAACTGAAAATCCTCCATCAAACCATCAAAAAAGTCACCGACGACATAGAAAGATTCTCATTCAACACATCGGTGAGCACCTTTATGATCTGTGTGAACGACTTGGCTCAAGCCAAATGCAGGAAACGCGCCATCCTTGAGCCCCTGTCGGTACTGGTGTCTCCTTTCGCACCCCATATCGCCGAGGAACTGTGGCACCTTATGGGCAACGAAAACTCGGTGTGCGACGCCATGTGGCCCGAATACGACGAAAGCCATCTTGTGCAAGACAGCTTCAAATATCCCGTTTCCTTCAACGGGAAGATGCGCTTCACCGTCGACCTTCCGTCGGGATGCACCCAAGATGAGGCTGTCAAATCAATAAAAGACCTTGACGAATTCAAGAAATGGACTGGCGGCAAAGAACCTAAGAAAATCATTTTTGTACCTAATAGAATTATCAACATAGTATGCTAAGCAGACATTTCCTCCGCGCCAAAACGTTGCAGACTATTTATGCCGGTGTATGCAATAAGACAGCATCGGCCGACGAACTCATTAAAGTTTTCGACCACAACGTTATGCGTCTCAACGACCTCGGGCTCTATCAACTCTCAACGCTCAGCCAACTCTCCTTTACCGCGGAACGTATCATGGAGACTGAAATGCAAAAATTCAACCCTCAGGAGAAAGAGATCAATTATCTGAAACGCATAACCGACAACTGCTTTATATCACGCTTGGAAAGCGGCTTCGAATTCAAGCAGCAAATGAACCGGCTCAACGTCGACTGGTCCAACCATTTCGACATATTCCGCAAGGTTTTGACGCAACTGAAAACGTCACAGCAATATCTGGATTATGCCGACATCAGCAATCCAACGTTCGAGGACGACCGCAATCTGGCTCTACACGCATTCAAAATCATGATGAACGACAACTCTTTGCGCTCAATCATATTTGAACGTGACTTGCTATGGGAAGACGACTTCGACCAGGTCGCACAATATGTCTTCATGCTCCTCAAAGAATGCACCGAGGAAAACACCAACGAGGCTTCCCCCTGTCCTCAGGTATATGACAGCAGAAACGACAAGGATTTGAACGATTTCAACTTTGCCCGCAAACTTACCATCGACACCTACAACCACATCGACGATATCGAGCCCATGATAAAAAAGCACTTGCAGAACTGGGATTTTGACCGTGTGGCATTGATGGATATTCTGCTTATCAATATGGCTGTCACCGAATTCACCTGCTGCCCCTCGATACCCGAGCGTGTCACTGTAGACGAATACATTGAATTGTCCAAGGAGTTCTCGACCGAGAAGAGCAAACTGTTCATCAACGGCATTCTCGACAAATTGTTGATAGAGTTGCGCGTCGCCGGCAAAGTAGTAAAAAATGAACGTGGCATGTACGACCCTGCCATTGATGGCGACGTACCTCCCGAAGACAACTAAGTAAAGTATAAAGTTTAGAGTTTAAAGTATAACGATTGTTCACTTCAATACATTTATTTCAAAGGTGTTCACATCCCCTATGGGGTATTAAGATGTCTCTGGAATAATATTCAATATTTTAAATATCAACATCGCAACAATGACCAGAAAAAGCATAATCCTTGTCGCCTCTGCCCTTCTTCTCTTTGCTGCCTGCAACAGCGGCAAAGACAAACCCGCAGGCGTTGACATCATTCAAAACCCCAATAGCGCCGAAGGCTATGACGAGAGTCAAAAAATGCCGCGAATCACATTCGAGAACGACATGCACGACTTTGGTCAACTCATGGCCGGCGAGAATATATCCTACAGCTTCAAGTTCACCAACACCGGAAACGCCGACCTCATCATCAGCGGTTGTGACGCCTCGTGTGGATGCACTGTCGCCGAATACCCACACGGAAGAATAGCCCCCGGCAAATCAGATTATATCACTGTGTCATTCAAGTCGAAAGGAATGTCGGGACAACAAATGAAAGAGGTTATAGTGGCTTCCAACGCACAACCAGCGAGAACCAAATTGCGTATCACAGCTACTGTAAGATAGCACAACCAATAATAACATAGTTTTTGGGGGCTCACACAGTACCCACAACAAATATCCTTGATTTTTAACAACAAAAAATAATTAATTAAAACAACAGAAAATGAATTTATTGTATATCCTTTTAGATGGTGCCCCAGCAGCTGGCGGCAATAGCATGGGTGGAAGTGGATTATGGATGATTATCCTTCTCTTTGTCGTGATGTGGCTTCTTATGATTCGCCCACAGAACAAAAAAGCAAAAGAAGAGGCAAAAATGCGTGAACAACTTAAGAAAGGTGACCGCGTCACATTCTCGGGTGGCATTTACGGCAAAGTCCATGCTGTTGAAGCAACCACTGTTGATGTCGAGGTCTCCAACGGCGTTATCCTTACCGTGGAAAAAAGCTATATTCAAGCCGTCAACAACGATAACAACGCCACAGCAGAGAGTAAGTAATAAACTGTTTTACAGAAATCCATGAAACATAATTTAAAGCTATTGTTAAAACGCTCCAGAGGATTTATCTTCTCCGTTTTCGCAATCTTTGTAATATGGATGGTCTCTGCCATGTCGGAGACCAACAGATACAGAGAGAGCTTTGAGTTATGTTTTGACGGTATAGACACCGCCAAATACGCCATCATGGAGTGTGACAGTGTGATAGAGATTGACATCACAAGCAATGGATTCCAAGCCTTCAAACGCGACCGGAAAAAGAAGAGCATACATCTTGACGCAAGCCCTATAGTCTTGTCTGACAAAAAACTACGTCAGCATAAGGTCAACAACGGATACGAGATTGTCTTCAACACCGAGGAATGCCTTGACAGCATACGGAAACAGATAGATTTGAGAGGTGTAACCGAGATCAACCCTGTCAACAAACAGCTCAAAATCCGCTTTGCAGAACGCGAGAAACGCACATTCCGCCCCGACATATCCAATGTTGAATTCCAATTCGACGGTTTGGCGGGACTCAACGGAGAGCCTCGCGTCGTTCCCGACAGTATTGTACTTTACGGCAGCAAGGCATCACTCGACAAAATCGGCTCAATCCACGCTCAGCACCAAATAGTTAAAGACATATACAAAAGTGGCACTTATCAGGTCAGTCTGGAACCCGTATGGGAGAAATTTTCCGACTTGAGGATATCCACAGAAAAAATAAAAGTATATCTGCCCGTAGAACGCTTTATCGAGAAAGATGTCACCCTTCCTGTCAATGTCGACAAAAAAGATATTGGCATATCGTCTTCCATGAAGCTGAACCTCTACCCCACTCACGTGACTGTGACATATCTCGTGCCCGAAAACGAATACAGCACTATTAACACTGACGCCTTTGTTGTAAAAGCCATAAAGGAAAGCGATTCTAGTCATTATTTACGCGCCATAGTCTCCTCTTTCCCATCTAAAGCAAAGGTAAAAGACATCAACCCTAAAAAAATACAATTCATAGCGATAGAATGACACTTGTAGGACTTACAGGAGGTATTGGCTGTGGCAAAACCACGGTGTTGCATGTCTTCGAAGAGATGGGCGTTCCATGTTTTATTGCCGACACACATGCCGCAAGCTATTACGAGGAGCCAGAGTTTCTCCAATCAATCTCCTCCCTTCTGGGTAATGAGGTTTTCGACTCACAAGGCAAAGCGGACAAAAGGGAAATAGCCTCCATTGTCTTCAACGACAAAGAAAAACTGCAAGCCCTCAACGCAATGATCCACCCCCGTGTCATGAACGATTTTCACAAGTGGGCCGAGCAACAAAAATCAGAATATGTGATACTGGAATCCGCTATAATATTTGAATATGGCCTTCAGCGTCATTTGGACAAAGTCGTCACAGTATATCTCGAAAAAGAAGAGCGAATAAAAAGGCTCGAAATCAGAGATGGCGTCAGCCGAGACATTTTGGAAGCGAGAATGCGCAACCAATTGTCTGCTGAAGAGAAGATGGACCTTGCCGACTATGTCATTTTAAACTACGAAGGCAACCCTCGCCGCCGCCAGGTGGAATATATCGACAGACTACTGCGGAAATAGATTCCTCACACCCTATCATTCACTATCCAAAAGCCATTAATACGACCAAAACATATCATCATGTATAAGATACTACACCGCGAACAATTAACCGAGAACATTGTCTTGATGGAGATTGAATCCCCCTGGATTGCACAGTCGGGTAAACCAGGACAATTTGTTATCGTTATTCCACACGACAAAGGCGAACGTGTACCTCTTACCATCTGCGACCTGGACAAAGACAAGAACAGTGTTACTATCGTCTTCCAGATTGTTGGGGAGTCCACACAAAGACTTGCCGCCCTAAACGAAGAAGACAGCATTTTCACCATTGTGGGACCATTGGGCAACAAAGCCGAAATCATGGACGGCGAGAAACTCAACACATGGAGCAAGGGTGAAACGAAAAGAATACTGTTTGTCGCCGGCGGTGTGGGAACCGCGCCCATATATCCTCAAGCCAAATGGGCTCATGAGAACGGTATTGAATGCGATGTTATTATTGGTGCTCGCAACCGAAGCCTGCTCTTTTTCGAGGAAAGAATGGCCAAAGTATGCGACAACCTGTTCCTTATGACCGACGACGGTTCCTATGGTCAGCATGGCTTGGTTACAGACAAAATAAAAGAGCTTGTCGAGAACGGTGTCAGATACACTTGTTGTGTCGCCATAGGCCCATTGCCCATGATGAAATTCGTATCGCTGCTCACCAAAAACTACGAGTTGCCAACCGTAGTGTCACTCAATTCAATGATGGTTGACGGCACAGGCATGTGCGGAGCTTGTCGCACAACAGTAGGCGGCAAGGTCAAGTTCACTTGTGTTGACGGACCTGAGTTTGATGGCCATCTTGTCGATTTTGACAGCGCCATCAAGCGTCTTGCACGTCCCGACGCAAAAAAATACCGTATCGCCACCAGCGAGGACGGCCATCGTTGCAACCTCAGCCATGCCGTTGAAAGTCAGATTGAGACCGAGACAGCAAAACAGCGTCAAAAACCTCTTGAGCAAGACCCAAAAGAAAGAATCCACAATTTCGACGAGGTGTCACTGGGTTTGAATGAAGAGCAGGCCGTGGCTGAAGCCCACCGCTGTTTGCAATGCAAAAAGCCTATGTGTGTGGGCAAATGTCCTGTGGGCATCAACATACCACACTTCATATCCGCCATCAAAGAGCGCGATTTTGAGAAAGCCAGCCACATCATTGCCGAGGATTCTGCATTGCCGGCAGTGTGCGGGCGTGTGTGTCCTCAAGAGATGCAATGCGAGGGATCCTGCATTTTGGGTCATAAAGGAGAGCCAATAGCCATAGGTGCCCTCGAACGATTTGTCGCCGATTGGAAAAGAGTTCATGGTGGCAGCGACGAAGAGGTGGTGAAGGTCGCCAATGAAGCCCGTAAAACCAACGGAAAGAAAGTTGCTGTTATTGGCAGCGGCCCCTCGGGGTTGACATGCGCTGGCGATTTGGCCAAGAAAGGTTACAATGTGACCATTTTCGAAGCTCTTCAGCACGCTGGCGGAGTTTTAGTATATGGTATTCCCGAATTCCGTCTCCCCAAAAAGAAAATTGTTGAGCCCGAGATAGAGAACCTGAAAAAGCTAGGTGTCGAGATAGTCACCAACGTCATTGTAGGTCGCACAGTCACTATCGACGGCATTATGACCAAACACGGCTTTGAGGCCATCTATATTGCCAGTGGCGCCGGTTTGCCAAAGTTTTTGAACATCCCTGGCGAAACACTTGTAGGAGTTACCTCCGCCAATGAACTGCTCACACGCACCAATCTCATGCATGGTTACGACAAAGAATACGACACACCCATAGTTCTCGGCAAAAAAGTGGCAGTGGTAGGCGGTGGCAATGTCGCCATGGACGCTGCCAGAACGGCACGACGTCTTGGATGCGAGGTCACCGTGATCTACCGCCGTGACGAAGAGGATATGCCTGCCCGCAAGGAGGAGATACACCACGCAAAAGAAGAGGGTATCGAGTTCTGCTTCCTGACCAACCCCATTAAAGTTGTCGACGACGGCAATGGCAACATGTCGGGAGTGGTAGTGGTTAGTATGGCCATGGGTGAAGTGGACGAGACGGGACGTCGCAGCTTCCATGTCATCGAAGGCAGCGAAAAAGAGATGAGTTTCGACAATCTCATTGTAGCTCTTGGCACAAGTCCCAACCCGCTCATTAAAAACACAACCCCAGGTTTGGAGACCGAGAGATGGGGCGGAATCAAAACCGACGAAGAGTGCGCCACATCACGTCCTAATGTATATGCCGGAGGTGATGCGGTCAGCGGTGCAGCCACGGTGATCCTTGCCATGGGTGCCGGTCGCCAAGCGGCTAAAAAAATAGACCAAGTACTGTCTAAAAGCAACAGTTAAACAGTTAAAATTTAAAAGGTTAAAACAATCCATAAACAATAACGAGAAACAATAAAGAAAAAAGTCACAATATGGCAAAGAAAGATCTTTTTATGGGAACAGGTGTTGCTCTGATAACGCCTTTCAGAAAACAAGAGACCATTGATTTCAGCAAACTGGAAGAGCTTATTGACTTTGTCATCAGCTCAGGAGTGGACTACATTGTGGCACTTGGCACTACCAGCGAGGCTGCCACCATGACTGATAGCGAACGCACCGCTCTTTTGCAGTTTATTGTCGAGAGTGTCAACAACCGTGTGCCTATCATGCTTGGCATGGGCGGCAACAACACTCGCGCCGTCACCGATGCCATAAGCCAAACCAACTTTGACGGTATCGGCGCCATACTCTCAGTAACGCCCTATTACAACAAACCACAGCAACGTGGTCTGGTCGAGCATTTCAAAAGCATAGCCGACGCCTCTCCTGTACCTGTTGTTCTTTATAATGTACCCGGACGCACATCCTGCAACCTCTCAGCAGAAACCACTCTCCAGCTGGCAGAAGAGAACAGCAACATCATCGGTATCAAAGAAGCCTCGGGTAATATGCAGCAAATCATGGAGATTTTACGTTGCAAGCCCGCAGGTTTTAAAGTCATATCCGGCGACGATGCACTTACCCTTCCTATGCTTGCCATGGGTGCCTCTGGCGTAATCTCTGTTGTCGCCAACGCACGTCCAAAGGAGATGTCCGACATGGTGCATTTAGGATTGAAAGGAGATATGAAAAAAGCTCTTCCCATCCACTACAGCTTGCTTCCGCTCATGCATGCCATCTTTGAGGAAGGCAACCCCGGCGGTATCAAAGCTCTACTTGAGATAGAAGGTCGTATCATGAACCAACTGAGACTGCCCTTGACGAAAGTGTCAAAAGTTTTGTACAACAAACTGAAAGAACTCTCTTCCATACATATTTAGAAGCTCGAAAACGAGGGAGCCAAATGCCAAACACAACAACAGTGTCTATCGATGGATGAATTAACCTCAAAAGCCCGTAGTGTCTTTGCCGACGACAAGTATGCCACCGAACTTACCGGAATAGCAATAGATTCGGTAAGTCTCGACCATACTTGCTGCTCACTAAAAGTGGAGCGATGTCACAAGAATGCCAGAGGTGTTGTGATGGGAGGTGTTATTTTCACACTTGCCGACATCACCTTCGCCATTGCCGCCAACAGCGCCCTTTTGAAGTGCGACAGTGACGAGGAGACAACACTGGAATGGGTTTCCAGCTCATCGACAATACACTACCTCAGCGCAGCCAATGGAAACATGCTGTATTCCATGTCAAAATGCATAAAACAAGGTCGCTCGCAAGCCATTTATGAGATAGACATCTTCGATGAGAACAAACGTCATATCGCAATGGTGACAACGACAGGGACTCGAATACTTTCCACCAACTCTTGACAAAACAACTACCCATGGAACTATCAGAGATTGAAAAGACATTGACTCCCATAATTACGCACTTTCAGGCGGCTTACTCAGAACTCACTGACAGTTCCGAGATAAAGATTATTGAAGAGATAGCACATCATCTTCTTGCCCGGCAGGGAAAACATTTGAGACCCACAGTAATGCTTTTAAGCGCATGCTGCTGCGGATTTCCCCTAACTGCAAAAAGCGATAACCCTATTTTCAAAATAGCCGCAGCGATAGAGGCCTTACACAATAGCACACTCCTTCACGACGATGTCATTGACCGGGCAGAAATGCGTCGCGGAATCGAAACCATCAATAAACTCTACAACAATAAGGTCGCCGTACTTGCCGGCGATTTCTACCTCGCCAAAGTGATGAAGGCTGTCAACGAAGTGGACAACAAAACGATAACAGCAATCATCAACAACACCGTCATTGACATGAGCGAAGGAGAGTTGTTGCAGCAACAATACAACTCACGATTCGACATTGACGAGAGTATCTACTTCGAGATAATACGCAAAAAAACTGCGGTCTTTATTGCGCTGAGCTGCCAAGCGGGAGCCATATTTTCCACAACCGATGACAACAAAATCAAAGCCGTCCGACAATTTGGTGAGGATTTGGGTATGGCATTCCAGATACGCGACGATATACTCGATTATATGCCATCGTCGCGCTCAGGCAAACCGCAGGGCAACGACTTGGTGGAAAAGCGTTGCACTCTGCCGTTGATACTCGCCCTTCGCAATTGTGGCACAAACGATCGCAACGACATTGTGGAGATGCTTTCCAACGACGAGATAGACACAAAAAAAATGGACAAAGCCATCGCCTTTGTTGTCGAGAAAGAAGGACTGTTGCTCGCCACGCGTGTCCTGACAAAATATATCGACTCCGCAATAGCATCGCTCGAGACTTTGCCCGACAACAAATATCGTCATCTATTGCAAGAACTTGCGCTGTCATTAAAAGAAATATAAGTTTTTATATACTAATAGAATATCGAACAAATTATTGAAACACATCGAAAAAACTAAATTCTTAAATCAAATATGAAAAAATCAATCCTTTTTTTAGCCGCAATGCTTGTTTTCGGATTTGCGATGTCGCAAAACGCTAAACTACCCGAAAACATCTCTATCAAAACCCTTGACGGAAAAACTGTAGAGACTTCAATAATAAAGAATGATGGACACCCTATCATCATCAGTTTTTGGGCCACATGGTGCAAACCTTGCAACCGCGAACTGAACGCCATCAAGGAAGTCTATGAAGAGTGGCAGGAAGAGACTGGCGTGAAATTGGTTGCCATCTCCATCGACGACTCGCGTTCCGCTTCGAAAGTGAAACCCCATGTCGATGGCAATGGTTGGGAATACGAGGTGTATCTAGACCAAAACCAGGATTTCAAGCGCGCCATGAATGTCGTCAACGTGCCACACACCTTCCTCATCGATGGCGAAGGCAATATAGTTTGGCAACATACCTCCTATGTCGACGGCAGCGAAGAGGAGCTTTTCGAATTGGTGAAGAAATTAGCCAACGGCGAGAAAATAAACTAAACCAAGCCAGCATTTAATATCATAACTATACATACATGAAATCAATCAGAGCCAAGATAATTGTTTTTGCCGCTGTTACAGTAGCCATGCAATGCGTCACCTCAACAGTAGCAAAAGCACAAGGCATCCTCGGCGGTCATGTCACCGGCAATGTCCAGTTTGACGGTCAGTTGTCGAAGCGCGACACTATAATAGGTTCCAGCGACGTGCCGGAAAAACTACTCACCAACGCCCGTGCTGACATACTATACACCAACGGCAATTTCAGCGCCGGACTTCGTTACGAAGCTTATCTCGGTCCTATGCTGGGATTCAACAGCCAATATACCGGACAAGGTATAGCCAATTATTTTGTCAGTTACAAAACCCAGACATTCGCTGTAACGGCAGGTCATTTTTATGAGCAGTTCGGCAGCGGCATGACAATGCGAGCCTACGAGGACCGTTACCTGGGTCTTGACAACGCCCTCAGAGGCATCAACGTCACATACCGGCCATGGAAAGGTGTGACATTGAAAGGCTTGGTGGGACAACAACGCTATTTCTGGGACACCAAAGGATTGGTACGAGGCATGGACGCCGAAGTATCATTCAACGACATTATCACCGCATGGAACGAGAGCAAGACACGCTTCACTCTTGGAGGATCGTTTGTTAGCAAGTACGAGGAAGATGAGACCATCCTCGCTGACATCAGCGGTTTCAAACTCAACCTGCCTAAGAACGTCGCCGCATCATCGGTGCGTATGGATTTGAATCGTGGCGGTTTTGGTCTTCAGGCGGAATATGCCTTCAAAAGCCAGGATCCAAGCATTGTAAACGACTATATCTACAAAAATGGTAATGCATTGTGGCTTAGCGCCAGCTATTCGCAGAAAGGTCTCAGCGCCAACATCCAAGCCAAACGTGTCGACAATATGGGATTCAAATCAGTTCGCTCCATCAGTGGAGAGATGCTTTACATCAACTATACTCCGTCGATAACTAAACAGCACACCTATGCTTTCCTAAGCATGTATCCCTATGCCACACAAAGCACTGGCGAAATGGGTCTCCAAGCCGATTTCATGTACAAATTCAAGAAAGAGAGCCTGCTCGGTGGCAAATACGGTACCGATATACATATCAACGCCTCGCTCATCACAGGATTAGACACCACTGTGCTTGGAGGCAAAGGAACTGAAGGCTATTCGTCGTCGTTTTTCGGTACCGGCGAGACATACTACGGCGACATATCGTTGGAGATTGCCAAGAAATTAAGCTCCAAAGTCAAACTTACAGCCACTTATGGTTATGTTGTCTTCAACCCCGTCGTTGAAGGTCATGCTGGCGACATACACCACAACCATGTCGCCATAGCCGATTTAACCTGGAAGATAAACCGCAAGAATGTGCTTCGTTTCGAGGCCGAATGGATGGGCAGCGACAGCCACTACGACCCTATTGTCGACGACAAAAGAGCTGGCGACTGGATTATGGGATTGGTTGAGTACAATTTCACAAGTGCATGGTTTGTTTCGCTCAGTGACCAATATGCCTACAAAGACGGCGTAGGGAACTACTACAATCTTTCGGTTGGCTACACCAAAGGTGCGACACGTCTGCAGGTGGGTTACGGCAAACAGCGTGAAGGTATTATCTGTATCGGCGGTGTGTGCCGCAATGTTCCCGCCAGCAACGGACTAACCTTCAGCCTTACCACATCATTCTAGTTCTCATACTCGCTCACATAACCACAAACTTTTTAAACGATGAAAAAAATTATCCGAAACATATTAATGCTTGCCATCGTGTCGGCAGCAGCCATCGGTTGCGACAAAATCGATGAGAACAACTATATCGTTTATTCCGGCGCATCCGGAGAATGGTTTGACGGCACCCCTGTCGAGGACCATAGTCAAAGAGCCTTTCTAGAAAAATATACCGGCGTTCGATGCAATAACTGCCCCACCGCCGACCAGGTCATTGCCGCCGCCAGCTCACAATATGGTGACAAACTTGTTGTTGTCTCCATCCACGACTCCAACACACTACAAAGGCCCATCGGCGACAGCCCTGACATGCGCTGTCCCGACGGCGACACATGGAGCAAAGCCCTTGGCGTTTTCGGTGCAGGCGAATATCCCATGGCACTTGTCAACCGCAAACCCTCAGGCAACGGTTGGGAGCGTTTCAACCCCGTGGGAGGTGTCAGCACCCAAATAGACGAGGCTCTCGCGGCAGCGCCATCGGTAGCACTCTCTCTTAGCGCCGACAGAGTTGACGCCAGCATTGACATCAATGTCTACATTGAGTATCTAAGCACTCTCTCTGGCAAACAGACAGTGACTTTATTGCTTATTGAGGACGGCATCATCGCCACCCAGAAAATGCCTAACCACAGCGACAGCGCCGGATATCAGCACAACCACATCCTGCGCGATGTCATCACCGACCTATGGGGAGCAGACATCGATGCCAACGGTCAAGCCGGGACCTGCCGTAAAGCCCGTTTTTCATACACCGCTGCCAACCAGGAATGGAATCTTGACCGCTGCCACATCATAGCTCTCGTCTCAGACAAAGAGAGCAAGAAAGTGTACAACAGTGCCCAGTGCAGCATTAGCGCCGAAAAGTGAACCGCAAAATACTAAAACTGGCTCTACCCAACATCATCACCAATATCACTGTACCCTTGTTGGGTATGGTAGACACAGCGATTGTAGGTCACCTAAGCGAGATGCACATAGGTGCCATCGCCATAGGTACTCAGATTTTCAACCTGATATACTGGAACTTCGGTTTTCTTAGAATGGGTACCAGCGGGTTCACCGCACAAGCCTATGGTTCGCGCCGTCTCGACGAGGCGGTGCGAGTCTTTATCAGAGCCTTTGCAATAGCAATAGCCATTGCCTTGAGTCTTATTGTTCTGCAATATCCGATAGCGTTGCTGTCGGAATGCATTTTCAATGGCAGCCATAATGTACTCAGCCTGGCACTAAGCTACTTTTTTGTGCGCATATGGGCAGCGCCAGCCACTCTGGGATTATATGCCATAAAAGGATGGTTCATAGGCATGCAGAATTCCAAACTGCCCATGTGGATAGCCATTTTCATCAACATAGTGAATATTGTCTGCAGCCTATTGTTTGTGATTGTATTCCACTGGGACATACGAGGTGTAGCCTTGGGAACTGTCATAGCACAATACAGCGGATTGGCCGTAGGACTCTATTTCGTTGTGTTTCGATACGGTAAACTGTTTCGTGGCCGGATCAACAAGCAGTTCTTGGCCGAGACATTGAGATGGGAAGCCATGAAAAGGTTCTTCCGTGTCAATGGTGACATTTTCCTGAGAACAATTTGCCTTGCAGCCGTTTTCACCTTCATCACCTCCGAGTCGGGACGTATTAGCGACCAAATCCTTGCTGTCGACGCACTCCTGCTGCAATTCTTCACATTATTCAGCTACATTATGGACGGTTTTGCCTATGCCGGCGAATCGCTAGTAGGGCGCTACATAGGAGCCCGCGACCGCAAGTCGTTGGTGTCTGCGGTACGTCATCTTCTAGTATGGGGACTATCATTGACACTTGTATTCACCATTGCCTATCACCTTGGTGGAGAAGAGTTTCTGCGGCTGTTCAGCGACAAAGAAAATGTCATCAACGCCGCCCATCCCTATTTATTCTGGGTATTGATAGTGCCTGTATGCGGTTTTGCCGCCTTTCTCTTTGACGGTATCTTTATTGGAGCCACAGCCTCTAAAACAATGCGCGACAGCATGTTTGTAGCCACAGCACTATTTTTTGCAATCTACTATTTCGGCCGACAACTCATAGACACCAATTCAGAACAGCAGCAGAACAACATGCTCTGGCTCGCATTCATGGTATATCTGACGGCACGAGGCTTGGGGCAAGCCATAATGCTTCGCAAGGCCGTATATTCCAAAGCCCAGCCCTAACCATACTCACAAACACAAAAACACTTATGATTAAAGCTGTTTTTTTCGACATCGACGGAACGCTGCTAAGCTATAAGACTCACAAAGTACTTCCTGGAACCATGAAAGCCCTTGAGGAGCTTCGCCAAAAAGGAGTGCGGCTATTCATCTCCTCTGGCCGTCCCATGGTGCTCATTCCTCCTATGCCCCTCACCTTCGATGGATATATCACCGTAAACGGCGGATACTGTATTGCCGGCGACAATGTTATTGTAAGCTGCCCCATCAATCCCGACGACTGCAGCAACTGGCTGGATTATGCCAGTGCCAATGACATAACCACGATGTGTTTCACCGAGAAAGAGATGTATATCAACCGTATCGACTATGTCGCCAGGGCGCTTCAGGCACAATTGGGATTCGAAATGCCTCCTGTAAAGCCCATCCAGGAGCTTTTCGGGAAACAGGTGTACCAATTCATAGCCATACAACCTGCCGAAAAAGACTCAGAGACATTAAAATATCTTCAGAGTTGTCGCATGCCGCGATGGCATCCTGTTTTTAGCGATATCATACCCAACACCATCAGCAAAGCCGTAGGAATCAAAGCCATGCTCGACCATTTCGGAATCTCAGCTGACGAGACAATGGCGTTTGGCGACGGAGCCAACGACATAGAGATGTTGCAACTTGCCAAAATAGGCATAGCTATGGGCAACGCCTCACAGGTGGTGAAAGACCATGCCGACTATGTCACCGACGACGCCGACAACGAAGGCATATACAACGCCCTCAAGCACTTTGGCATTATAAATTGAGTTTTCTAAATGTTTTTCTAGTCTTCCTGGATTTTCTAGATTGTTAACCAGGGATGGTCAAGAGCTTGTGCCACAACCTTGTCCATGTCATAATACTTATACTCCCCAAGGCGGCCGCAAAAACTTACATTCTCTTGTTGCGACGCCAATTGGAGATACTTCTGGAAAAGGCTGTCGTTACGATCATTATTTATTGGATAATACGGTTCCGACGACGGGTTCCACTCCTCGGGATATTCATACGACACAACCGTATCAGGTTGTGATCCAAAGACAAAATGCTTGTGTTCAATCACTCTGGTGTATGGTGTCTCGGCATCGGTGTAGTTGACGACAGCGTTGCCCTGCCAATTGTCGACACCCTCGAGAAGTTTATGGTCGAAACGAAGCGAGCGGTATTCAAGCCTACCGAGGCCGAAATCGAAATAAGCGTCAATAGGACCAGTGAAAACAATTCTGTCGGCCATAGAAAACCAATGATTTCTGTCGGCCAAGAAGTCGGTGTTCAGCCTCACCTCTACACCTTCGAGCATTTTTTCAATCATAGCGGTGTAGCCCTCTTGAGGAATACCTTGGAAAGGATCATTGAAATAGTTGTTGTTGAAAGTGAAACGCAGAGGCAGTCGTCGTAACACAAAAGCAGGGATATCCTCGGCTTTGCGGCCCCATTGTTTTTCAGAATAACCCTTCACTAGCTTCAGAAAGATATCCTCGCCAACAAGCTTCAAACCCTGCTCATAGAGGTTGGCAGGATTCTCTATGTGGGCATAGGCTCCACGCTGCTGCTCTATGCGGCTCTTGGCCTGCTCGGGAGTTATCACGTCGGGCCAGAGCTTTGTGAAAGTGTTCATGTTGAAAGGCAGGTTGTACAACTCGCCGTGATAGTTGGCTATAGGACTATTGACATAATTGTTGAAATGGCAAAAGCGAGACATATATTGCCACACACGTTCGTTGGAAGTATGAAAAATATGGGCTCCATACCAATGAACCTCGATGTCGTTGATACGCTTAGTGTAGCAGTTGCCGCCAATATGGCTGCGGCGTTCCAACACAAGGCAGCGTTTGCCATGAGCGGCAGCCTCGTGGGCAAAGACAGAGCCAAAGAGACCCGCACCAACAATTATATAGTCGTAATCACTCATGATGAGTAGGAGTTTTAGGTTTTACGTTTAAAGGTTATGTGGATAACAGTGACTGTTCAACAATATTACTTCTTGTATTGCTTTCTGTATAGTCTCACATCAGGGTAGACAACACGTGTTTTCTCACTTCCTATCGACCAGCCCTTGATGGGGGTCATGAAACTCTCGCCGAAAACATTCTTCAACCACTCCTCGGTTTTTTCAGGAATAAAGAATTTGTGTCCAAAATATTCCTGCTCGATGAAATCACATTTCGGCAGAGGCCAGATATGGCAGGGGAAGCCATTGGTTTTGTTAGCCTCTTTCCAATCCAAAGACTCGTGTCTTTCGACAACATAGCAGAAATATTCGTCATCATTGTAGTCAAACAGATAAAAAATGTCGACATGAACTCCATTGTGGGAGTACTGCTCAATCAGCGGTTTGTCTTCGCCTTTGGTGTAGTACGAAGTCTCTATCTGGAAACCGTTCTTAGCCATGATCTCCACGAGATTGTCGGGACGTTGACTAAATAGCATAGCCGTATCGATGTCATTGTCATGTGGAATAAAGCCATTGTCCCTATAGAGGCCTAGCTCTGTGCCAAAGATAGGAAGCAACTGAGCTCCCGCCTCACGGCATGCCTCATCGATTTTTATATAAGTTTCCACTCCATGTTTATGGAACTGTTTGAACTTTTTGCGGTCCTTGAAATAAGTGTCCACATTGACAAGAGCCTTGTAGACACCCAGTTTCAAAGCAATCTTTACAATCAAATCTCTCATATAGTAATGTTTAAAGTTTAATGTTAATAGTTTAAAGATGTCTCAAAGATAATAATCAACACTTTGTCAATCTCATCGTTACACTTTTCTTTTACCTGTCACATAATTGACAGTAGTTTTAGTTTTATTGTATTAATGAGCCATCAGCTTCGACATGCCCCATTCGAGAACCATATCAATATTGGGAGTAGCGATGTTGTTTTCCACAGCCAAGTCCTTGATGAGTTTGAGTCCGAAAGGAAAATCCTCGGTAAAATAACGGCTATCAAAATCTGGTACCCATCCCCCATCAATCTGTTTCATGGGAGCCGTAATGGTCTGGAAGGAGGCAATGCTTTTGATTTTTTCGGCCAGGGAAATGGCATCGTGCGACTCATAATAATCCAAAAGCGAAGGCACCACACCCTCTCTGACAGGGAGACGACTCAACAACGCCATAAACTCAGAGTCCATATCAATAAGTTTCTGAGCCGAGGCGACATCCCATTCACGATAGAAAAGGATCTGGTGGTCGTATGGGGTGCCGTCCCAGTCATGCCACATCGAGAAAAGCCTGCCTGTGTGAAGGATAGGGTTAGAGTTGGTCAGCGCAGCCTCATAGAAACTGGCGAGGAGCTTTGTCGGCGTAAGAAAGAGCTTTTCCATTTGAGCCCTCAGCAGTTCTGGGTCGCTATGATTTTCCACAGCCAAAGCCAGCTCCTTCTTGTAACCCAGCAAGAGGGACGAATGACCATATTCCTTGACCCTCGAGATGAAAGGAACCCTTTGAAAGCCAAAGAGAGGTACTGATGCCGGCAGATTGCGATGAGCGAACATGAAAAAACCCGTGCTGCTCACAATAGAGCCGACAGCGGTGCCATTGTCAAGAAAAGGAGCTATTCTCTGAATGGTTTGCTCGATAAGGTAGCCCGGCAGACACAACAGAACCACATCAGCGCCGGGAATAACATCCGACACATTGGAAGATATTTTGTCGAGACGTCCGGCAAAAATCTTTCCGTCGGGGTCGACAGCCGATACAGAATCGTTCCAACGTTGAGGATGACCTGTGAGCATGCTCACAGCGCAGTGCTGCTGAGAAGAAGCCACCGCCGCGCATACATGCCCCAAACCGCCGCCACCAATAATAGTAAGTTTCATAATACCGTTCAGATCAGTTTCTTTAATGCGTCGACAAGCATTTGGTTATCATTACGGTCTCTGATGGCCAAGCGTATGTAGTTGCGTCCGTCAAAAGCTCTTTTCGTGGCGCAGTCCTTGATAAGGATATTGTAATCTTTCATCAAGCGGATAGCAAGCTCACGTGATGTAAAACGAGAAGTCACCTCGCACAAGAAATAATTAGCCTCGGAAGGGACAACCCTGAGGTAAGGCACCTCTTTCAAGCCCTGCAAGAATAGAGTTCTCTCATTCTTAAAGAGGCGACAAGCCTCATTATAGTCCTTTTCATACTTCTCATAAATCTGCATGTAGAACTCAGCGAAAGAGTTGATGTTCCAGATGGCCACATGCTTCTTAATAGCGCTAACGAGCTCGACATTACCCGACGACAGGACACCCAGGCGCAAACCAGGAACGCCATAGCTCTTGCTAATGCTTTTGACGACAACCACATGAGGATTCTTATCCAACAGCTCTTGACGCATCATAGTATAACTGAGGTCGGCGAAATCCATAAAAGACTCATCATAAACCAGCATCATGCCCCGTTCTTTGGTCCATTCAACGAGAGACATCAATTCTTCAAAAGGAATATAGTTGCCCGAGGGATTGTCGGGGTTTATAAGCAGAAGGGCGGAAATATCCTTGTCGGCGTAAAAGCTCATCAAGTCTCCAGCCGAGTAATGGAAGTCGGCGTTTTTAGGCGTAAACCAAACCACATCCTCATCGCTGCGCCTGTTAGGATACTCCTCAAAAGTGGGACGAGCCACGCCGATCTTGCCTTCGGTATGCTCCATAAGATCCTTGATTAGTTCCGCGGCGCCGTTGCCGACAACAATATTCTCTTGATGGAGATTAAAATTCTTGGCTGCCAAAAGGCTATTAACAGACATGCCCGAAGGATACTCCCTAATGATAGTATCGAACGAAGCCTTAATCTCGTCGAGGAGTCGTTGAGGAGGGAAATAAGGGTTGACAAGGTAGCAGTAGTCCTTCATATGAGGGTAACGCCAATAGCCGCCGTAACGACCCGTTACCGCACGCCATTGAGCCTCTTCGCTTTCGGCGAACATACCCTCGGCGATATCGAGATCCTGAATGTCGTCAATCTCATACCATTTCTCACCGCTCAAAGGCAGCGCCTTCAAGGTCGTGCTACCCAACAGAGTGATAACCCTGAGCACCTGTTCATAATACTCGTTACGTCCTAGCGCAGTGCAATAGGCATTTAAAAAAGGAACGTATTGACTAGTGGAAAACTCACGACTAAACTTGTAAATGTTCACAGTTTTGTAGTAGTCGGCGATGTCGCTGTAACGGAATTTCTCCTTGTTAAGGAAATTCACGATATTCTGCTCTTCGTCCAAAGTAACCACAGTGCCATCCATCCAACTCTCGTATTTATCGACCAAAGCCAAGTCGGGCCGAGGGTCTGCGAGCAACTTCTCAATCACACTATGCTCGTAGATAAGGTCCGACTCCAACAACAGGGTATCATCCTCAACCATATAGTCACGAGCGAGGAAGAGTGAATATATATTATTGGTTTTGTCATAGATAGGGTTGTCGACATAGACAATCTCGGTGCCTTTGTAATTGTTGCCGACATAATCGATAACCTTGTCGCCATTATATCCCACCACAATGACAACCCTTTTCAGGTTCAGCACGCTCAAACAGTCAAGAGTACGGTCAATAAGCCTTATCCCGTTCACTTTCAACATGCACTTAGTGTTGTCCTTTGTCAATTCGCCAAGACGACGGCCCATACCTGCGGCCAGAATTATTGCTTGCATTTTATATTATTATTTTCAAAAAAAAAGTTCTATAACCTTCACCGAAATACGGCATTCACTTATTCCACATCAAAAAAAAACAGATTTTCACTTATAGAGATACCTTTTTCGACAATTACACAAAGCTATCCACGCAATAAAAAAGAGTCTAATACCGATGTTAACAATCTGTAGATGTGCTTATAATAATCTAAACACTCGTGTTTTCGAAGCTTTAACTATCACAAAAATATTAAGATGCAAATTTACATTTTTTTTAGATTATACAAAGGTTAGAGGGTTAATAGTTTAACAGGTTAATGGGGCAAATGAGCGATGCTGATAGGAGTGCACAATAAAGGGAGTCCTTTCCCGTTTATGGAAGGCTAAACCAACGACATAATTATATGGAACATAGCCACGATTTCGACCATATCATAATACGGGATGCCACTGAGAACAACCTGAAGCATGTCAATGTCAAAATTCCAAAAGGAAAAATCACAGTAGTGACAGGAGTGTCAGGTTCCGGCAAGTCATCGTTGGTTTTGGACACCATCGCTGCCAAGTCGCGCAGAGAACTCAACGACACTTTTCCATATTTCACCCAGCAGTATCTGCCCAAATACGGGCGTCCACACGTTGGAGAGATTGAAAACCTTCCCATCGCCATTGTAATAGAGCAGCGCAAGCCGACGTCCAACTCAAGATCCACGGTAGGCACATATACCGACATATACGCCCTTTTGCGACTACTGTTCTCACGTATCGGAGAGCCATTTGTGGGGTATTCCGATGCCTTCTCATTCAACCATCCATCAGGCAGCTGCCCCCGTTGCAGCGGATTGGGTGAGATTCGTGAGCTGGACATCCACAAACTAGTCGACTTCGACAAGTCGTTGAACGACGAGGACACCATCCACTATATCGCCTTCCACAAAGGGGGCTGGCGATGGATACGATACGCATACAGCGGACTTTTCGACCTGGACAAGAAAATCAAGGACTACACGACCGAGGAACTCGACCTGTTTCTGAACTCGCCACAAATCAAACTGAAAAACCCGCCATCAAACTGGCCCAAAACGGCAAAGTACGAAGGGCTTATTCCACGCATGTACCGCAGTATCATCAACTCAGAGGAGGGGCTGCTGCACGCCGCCGCCATCAACCCCATGCTGATAATGGGGACCTGCCCCGACTGCGGAGGCACACGACTGAACGAGAGAATACGGTCATGCAAGATAGGCGGCATCAATATCGCCGAGGTGACAGCCATGAGTATCAGCGACTGCCACAAGTGGATGGAGACAGTCAACAATCCTTTGGCAGAGGACATCAAGCGAGCGACAATAGAGCGACTATCCGCTTTGGAAGAGATCGGGCTTGGCTACCTCACCTTGGACCGCGCCATAGGTACACTCTCGGGAGGAGAGGCACAACGATGCAAGATAGCAAAATACATCAACTCTCCCCTATCGGACGTGATGTATATCCTTGACGAGCCCAGCGTGGGACTTCACAACCACGACATACTGCTTATGCAGAAATCGGTTCAAAAGCTGAAGAACCACGGAAATACCGTCATACTTGTAGAGCATCATAAAGAGATAATCAAAATCGCCGACCATATCATCGATATGGGGCCAGGAGCAGGCATGAACGGCGGAGAAGTCGTTTTTGAGGGCAGCTACGAAGAGCTGCTGCAGAGCCACACCCTTACCGGCACCATGCTCAGCACAAAAGGTGTGATAAAAGAACAGGTGCGGAAACCCAAGGAATATTTCCTTCTCGAAAACGCCAGCTTGCATAATCTGGAGAACATAATCGTAGAGCTTCCCATGGGCGTGATGTGCGGCATAGCAGGTGTGGCAGGATCTGGCAAGAGTTCACTAATGGAATGTTTCCGCAGAGCCTATCCACGACCAGAGGAGATTGTCTATATTAGCCAGAAAAACATAGGTATCAGCTTGCGATCCACACCGGCGACCTATCTTGATGTCGCCGACGACATACGCAAACTCTTTGCCAAAACAAACAAAACCAAAGCAGACCTATTCTCCTTCAATGGCAAAGGAGGGTGCCCCGTGTGCCAAGGGAAAGGAGTCATTGTCAACGACATGGCGTTCATGGATGCCATTGAGACGACATGCGAGGCTTGCGGCGGCTTGCGTTATTCGCCAGAGGTGTTGACTTACAAGGTGAAAGGATTAAACATAGCCGAAGTGATGGACCTCACCGCCAACAAAGCCGCCGAGCTGTTTTGTGGAAGTGTTATCGCCAAGAAGCTAGAACCGCTGCGGAAGGTCGGCTTGGGATATCTTCATCTTAACCAGTCGCTCTCAACCCTTTCCGGTGGCGAGTTGCAGCGCATAAAGCTAGCTTCTTACCTAAACGCATCACTACTCAATAATCACTCGTCACATATTTTTATTATGGACGAGCCGTCCGACGGACTTCATGCCGGCGACATCAAACGCATCACCGACCTTTTCGAGGCTATGGTGGAGACAGGAAACACGATATTCCTGATAGAGCATAACATAGAGATGCTTAAATCGTGCGACTGGCTCATCGAGCTGGGCCCTGGTGGCGGAGCCATGGGAGGCAAAGTCATTTTCACAGGAACGCCCAAAGCCATGACAGAGTCACAAAAGTCAGTCACCGGTCCATATCTCTGCGGATAACAACAGGTTGCAGCCGCATAAATAACTCTTTATTTCTGGGTCAAAGCTTGATAGAGTTTGAAGAGTTCTGCGACGCAGGAGGTTTCAGTGGTGGATTTGATATCGAAGCCGTATGCCTGCATCACGGCGCGGTCGTTATCCTTACCATAAGGGGATGTTCGGGTTGATAACAAGAGGTTCCTTTTTATTCCATCGTAAATTGGAGTAGTATTGATTAACAAAATCTCTAAAACAAGCTTTGTTCTGTTCCTGCGAGAGACATAGTTTCTGTTCATTATAGAGATCTGCGTATATTTCGGCTAGATGTAATATGGTTACAAATCGCTGTATCATTTTTTCTGCTTTGTGATTTTTTGGTATAACTCAAATAATTTGGCAACACAGGTACTTTCTGTAAACTGACTACTGGCTTTCCACCCATATGCATCCATCACAGCTCGATCATTCTCCTGATGAGCATGTCGAAGTTGGGGTGGCATAATAACAGGATCATATAAGTCTGCCAAACAAACTCCTTGCGATTGGTTGCGAGCATCAATTATTGCTTGAGCAGTTTGTTCAATTCTATTTCTTTGTTCTTCTGTTGGATTTGGCCAAGGGAAATTGTTGTATACAACATATTAGAGTAACGGTATCTCGTCTCAAGACGGCCGCATACAGCTCTCATCCATGCCATATGAACATTTGACTGCATAACACCCAAATGATATAGAGTTGCATCAGGTACAACATAAACCTGATTTGAGGCGATAACATCTGGAGATAGGTATGCCATTGGTATATAGCGACGCTTTTCCGAACATACCGTAGGAACCGCGAGATATTGTGTTTGTGGCTGACGTATCTCAGCAAACATAGTTGGTGTCTCAGCCAACAATACGGTATTTTTTCGGTCACTGGAAGCTCTCCATTTCTGCACTCGCTCAATTTTTTCTCGGATTATCGCATTCTTGGCATAAGTGACCAAAGACATATCTTTCAACCAGACACACCACCGTTGCTTAGAGTGAAGCATTTCTTGTGCACCAATGAATGGACGCAAGAATTGCTCTATCGAAGGGTCTTTTCGTAACAGTTCTTCATGCTCAGCAAAATCAATAGTGTAGTTGCCATTGTCAAGTGCAAAGCTACCATAGTTCATAGGAGAAACATCACATATGGGAGTATTTCGTTTCGCCACGAAAACATCCGGAGCTTCCGTTAAGTATGCATTAATGTGGCTCACAATTTTCTGTTGGCTACTGTCGAACAATATCTTAACATCAGTATTTTCATATGAGAAACCAACAATTACACAATGTACATGAGCTTTGAGAGAGGACTCGCTATCCCAACGGAATGTACGGTGGGCAAAATCTATTGATATTCCATCCTTAAACAGTGGTTCCCAAAGTGAGGCCACTTGCTCTCCTTGACAAATACTATTTGTTGATACAAATGCGGCTTGTGTATCTCTGCTGTTACGCATAATGTTAGAGGCTTTTTTATACCAACAACACACATAATCCATGTTGCCAACATTCTTCCATTTGGAACCAAACACAGATAGCATATCCTGTTTCTGATCATCAGACATCTGGCGTGCACCTACAAACGGAGGATTTCCAATAATGTAATCATAATGAACCTTATAATACTTCTTTTCGGGAATCTTTGGGCCACCCTCAATGTGAGAAGTCACTAAGTTGATGTCTCCATATTCAAACGTTGGTTCGCTAGCCACTAATGGTTTTTCCTCCATGATAAGATAGGTGTTCTTTGCATGGATAGTAGGAATATCTGATGGGTACTCGATAACATCCCATTCCATTTGCAGGGCATTCCCCTCACGAATATTGCTGTAGCTCTTTAACGGTAGGAAGTCGATGTCGTGGCGTACTATCTTCTCTGTCTCGCGAAGCATCTGGGCTTCACTAATCCAGAGAGCAGTAGTGGCTACGGTGACGGCGAAGTCATTGATTTCGATGCCGTAGAACTGGTTGATGCTGACCTTGATGGGATTGGCTTCATCGAATCCTATGAACGACTGCCCATGATGGCGGGCAACAATGGCCTCGTTCTCCAAACGGCGAAGCGAGAGGTAGGTCTCGGTGAGGAAGTTGCCGCTGCCGCAGGCGGGGTCGAGGAATGTGAGTTTGGAGAGCTTGTTCTGATAGTCGTCGAGCAGCTTGTTCCTTTTTGCAGGCGAGCCGCCTGCGCTCCGACACTCCAGTATCTCGTCCAATTCGCGACGCAGGTCGTTGAGGAACAACGGGTCGATGACCTTGTGGATGTTCTCGATGCTGGTGTAGTGCATACCACCGCTACGGCGCGTCTCAGGATTCAACGTGCTCTCGAAAACGGCGCCGAAAATGGTGGGCGATATCTCGCTCCAGTCGAAATCGAGGCTTGCGTTGTCGAGCAACGTCTTCTTCAGTTCGTCAGTGAACTGCGGTATCTCTATCTTTTCGGCAAAGAGGCCGCCATTGGTGTATGGGAACGCCTTGAGGTCCTCCTTAAGGTACTTGCTGCGTTTATCCTGCGGAGTGTTGAGGGTTTCGAAAAGTTTGAGCAAAGCCTCACGGACATCCTCAACGGGGGTTCCATCCAGGTAGTCGTGGAACTGGTCATGTGCAAAGACACCGGCATCCTCGGCATAGAGGCAGAAGACAATACGTACACAAAGGATATTGAGCCAACGGAGGGCCTCGGGAGAAGCATCGTCGTATTGTTTCAGCAGCGCATCGTAGATTCTACCCACTATCTCACCAGCCTGCATCGACACCTGCATCTCCTTGCTGATATGCTCGCTCTTCTGGTCGACAAGGAATTGCAGACGGTAGTATTCCTTTCCAAGGTCTTTCAGCATTATCTTCTGCGGCTCACCGTTAGGTTGCTCCATATCGTACACCCAGAACTCGGCGAAGTTGCAGGTCACCACCCAGCGCGGATGGCGCGATAGTGGCAATCCAACGATATACTTCTTCGCCTGCTGGAAGGGGTTGAGCAACGAGCCGTCGCTTTGATGTATTGGGGCGCCGAGATTCTTGTCGATGCTCTTTTGCTCGATGAGCACGCGAGTGGCGGGAATGTAAACATCCATGAAGTTGGTGTTGTCCACCATCACCTTGTCCTCGAACTCGACGAAGGAATAAGGGTCTTCCACCCCAAGCACCTTCTGCAGCAGCTCAAGCCAGAACTTCTGCGTGTCGCCTTTCTCATATCCTGTACCGTTCCACTTGGAGGCGAAAGCCTCTGCGGCTGCGGATTTTTGCTTTTCTGTGGCCATTGTCTGCCGATTGATTATATAATTATAATGGTACGATATTTATTTTTGAAAACCAGGTCGTATTCTGCATCAGATTGCCCTCCCGAACTCCCTAATGGTGTCTTCGCTGTCACGTGAGGCAACGGGTTTGCCCATAGCGGTTGCAATACAATCCAACAGTTTTGACGCACGGTCGGTAATAAAACCATCAAAGTCATCGGTACGCAACAACTTGGGGGCAAGCAAATGTGAACTCAAAGCTTTATCTATAACATCCTGCGACAATCCTTTGTTGGCCATTGTCACGATATATTCACTCGGAGCGCGGCCACCGATAGAGCGGTTGGTTGACGCATAAATACAGGTCTTGTTGATGACAGAGTTCCATTTCTTCTCTGGCAACTTATGCTCTTCACAATAGTGAGCAGGGAAAATATGATGTATGTCTGTTTCCTCTTCAAGATATGACGCAATGCTCATCTGTTGAGCGGTCATGAAGTCAAGAGGAGTTTGTTTGAGTATCAAAGAGAGCACACCTTTGTATGCGGCGCTATTACGTGTTTGAAGTGACAACAGGCGTGTCGCAAGGAAAGAGGCACGACTAACGGTATCGGGCACATCGCCTCCCGCTATCCAACGGAATACCTCTACAATGTCAAGCGCATACCTAGTTTCATTAGCACTGCCATACAGCTCACCAAAGACACCACACCAATACCAACGGGCCAGCTTGTCAAGATTTGCCTGTGTGGACAGAACGTGATTGTGTGTGTTATCATAAGCAAAGATGGAGGCAAGGGGTATATACTGGGAAACATAAGGGATTAAATATTCCGAATGTACCCCTTGGTGAATTAAGAAATTAGCCGCGTCATCGAATCCTTTGACCACAGCATCCCGAACTGTCTTATAGTCGGATAGTTTTAGTTTAAGAACGTCACGTTTCTTGCATGAGACTGCAAGTTCGGAGTTCTTTATACTGTTTTGATATGAAACCAGTAATGTAACTGCTTGCAGAAAATTGGTTTCCTCCACATCCCATAGCAGATAATTGTTCTTCTTTGGGCGCCCCAAAGGAGCATATCCATCATCTCCGGCAAAATAATTCTTGATATATTCCCAGTCTTTTTGGAGGTCGAACTCTTCAGCCGCAAACATAGCGGTAACCAGTTCAAATACCGTTAACGGAACCCCGCCTGTATTCACATTCTCAAAAATCTGACACACTGCTTCCCGTGAAGTGTCCTTGGTAAGCTGAATAACCGGTATTTTATAGGAAGTGATGCTTTGCAGGACCGATGTCATAAACTGGTTATACTGAGTACATACCGTTTGGTCAAATTTGTAATACTGGAAAAGACCCATCATCCAATTGTTTGTTTCCACTTGAGAGAACACAATATTAAGAGGGAACATCATATTCTCATATTCCATCTCCGATGTACTCAAGTCCAGCGTCACATCACGGCCGATATTTGTGGTTAATCTCTTGTTTTCGGGTATTGAGATAACGGCTTCAAGTCGGTCAGCATTTGGGTCAATACATTTTAGTATGTCAAGATAATAGTATCGATGGATTATCTTGTCCCTATTTGTGTCGACTCGGGTTTCGGTGGCTCCTTTGGACTTCAATACCTGATATAAGGTTGTGAGTCGCTGCTGCCCATCGAGCACAAGGTCGTTCGGGGTAACTGTTTGCTTGTCTTTACCGACTCCAGTAAATAATCGATATTTAAATCTCACAGAGTCACCACCATACTCTAAGAACATCAACGCACCCATCGGAAAACCCGAGGTGAGACTCTCGATGAGTTTGCATATTTTCTTATCGTCCCACACCCAGCTGCGCTGGAATTCAGGGAGTTGTGTGTTACCTTGCTCAATATTATCAAGCAAAATACGCAAATCTGTATCATTGGTTTTTGTAGCCATAGGTAGTTTTCATTTGAAATTGCAAATTTACGAAAAAATATTCGATTTTCACACAGGCGGATAAAAAGTAATGAGTTTGCACATTCTAGAAAGCCATAAACCGCGGCGTCACCTGATAACCTTGCCGCTCTTGTCGATATAATGTATTTCCATATTGGCGTTTACCACCGCCGCAAGCCCTTCGTGGAAGTCATATGCCACCTCCCACTGGCAAGGTATCACAACCTTGCCGCTCTTATCAATATACCCCCTCTTCCCGACGGCATTATTCACAACCGCCAGCCCTTCGGAAAAACCTCCTATGTAATCCCACTGGCAGGGTATCACCACCTTGCCGCTCTTGTCTATATACCCAAACTTCATGTCGGCATTCGCCACCTTTGCCAAGCCATTGGAAAAACCGGATGCGTAATCCCATTGACAAGGTATCACAACCTTGCCGCTCTTGTCTATATATCCATACTTTATATCGGCATTCATCACCAATGCCAGCCCTTCCTTAAAACCTTCTACCGGTCCCCACTGGCAAGGTATAACAATCTTACCGCTCTTGTCAATAAAGCCATGCTTGCCGTCGGCATTCTTCACTGCCGCCAGCCCTTCATGAAAGTCATACGCAAGATTCCACTGGTAGGGTATCACCACCTCGCCGCTCTTGTCGATATAGCCATACTTCCCGTCGGAGTTCTTCACATTCGCAAGCCCTTCATGAAAGTCACCTGCATCCTTCCACTGGCAAGGAATGACCTCTTTGCCGTTCTTGTCGACATAGCCCCAATCCCCGTCGGCATTTTTCACCTTAACCAGACCCTCGGAAAAAAGCCATGAATCATTCCACTGGCAAGGTATCACAACATTGCCGCTCTTGTCGACAAAACCATACTTACCGTCGGCATTCTTCACCGCCGCCAGCCCATCGAAAAAACCACTTATACGATTCCACTGACAAGGTATTATCTCCTTGCCACTCTTGTCAATATAACCACGCTTCCCGTCGTCATTCTCCACCAGAGCCAGACCGTCGGAAAAATCCCATGTCCCCTTCCAATTGCAAGGTATCACCACCTTGCCGCTTCTGTCGATAAAGCCCCACTTCATCTCTTCATTCCGAATAACATACAACTCACCAACCTCCTTGTCCAACTTTGCCAGACGCGCTTCCAACTCTTTCAACAAATCGTCGCCGGCATTATCCTGAGCCTCTGCTCTATTGCCCCATAAGCAACCGAGAGCGAAAACAATGCTGAATGTCAAATAAAATTTTATGTGTTTCATACTTTAAACGAAAATATTTTACCATTTTACAATAATGTTCTCATTGATATTATGATGTGGTTTTGGAATTGCAAATTTACACAAATATTCTGGATGTACACCCTCTCACTATAAAAAGAAGACAGAAAGCACAGATTTCACGGAAATTCGAGATTAAAACAATAATGAATAATTCCTGTACACGAGGAGGTGGGCGGACCCTATGACGGAATGGAATAGGTTCGCTATAAGTCCGCTATGAGTCCGCTAAGAATGGGAATCGACGGGGGCGAAAGTAGAAAATGATACTGAACAAAAAAGTTGATTTATTGTATTTAAACATATTCTTTTTAATTGTCCACAAATCATTATAAATCAGAAAAAGATATTAACAAAACACTTAATGCCTTATATCTCAACACATTAAACTATTTTATGTATTTTTTTTCAAAAAAAAGTGCTCTAATTCAATTTCTTTATGTAATTTTGCAATTCCGTTTTGGAAGAAAAAACGAAAAAAAAATACAAACATAATTATCAATTTTTTAAATTACTAGTAAAATGACAAAAGCAGAAATCGTAGCTTCTATCTCCGAGAAGACTGGTATCGAAAAAGTGGCTGTTTTGGCCGTTGTAGAAGAATTCATGACTACCGTTAAGGACGCCATGATTGGCGGTGAGAATGTTTATCTGAGAGGTTTCGGCAGCTTCATCATCAAGCGTCGCGCTGAAAAGACTGGCCGTAACATCAGCAAGAACACCTCTGTTATTGTTCCCGCTCACAACATTCCCGCTTTCAAACCTTCCAAGACTTTCTTGAACGAGGTTAAGGAAAATGTGAAGTAAATCCAACTCACAAAGGATAAAAAAGGTTGGCATCAATGTATGCCAACCTTTTTTTTATGCCTTGAGGAAATTATAGCTTTCTTTTGAAGAGGCGGTTCCAGCGTGTTTTGCGAGAATCTTGGTCACGAGAGAAGACCACCATGGAAGCGCGGCCCACAATGTGGTCTTCGGGGACGAAACCCCAGAAACGGCTGTCGGCACTGTTGTGGCGGTTGTCGCCCATCATCCAATAGTAATCCATCTTGAAGGTGTATTCAGTGGTCTCTTTGCCATTGATTATTATCTTGCCATCGCGTGTCTCAAGGGTGTTGTTCTCGAAAAACTCTATGGCACGACGATAGATGGGTAGGTTGTCGGCGGTGAGAGCGATGGTTTTCCCCTTTGCGGGAATGGTGACGGGACCGTAGTTGTCGACAGACCAAGAATAGCCAGCGGCATGGGGGAAGAGTTGTAGACCTGAATAGCCCTGCATAGCTGAGAGGGGCATGATTTCGGCGACCATACCGCTGCTTTCAAGTTTTGCCTTTGTCTGGCTTGTCAATGGCAGGGTATAGGTCTCGAACATCAGCTCGAACTCTTTGTCGGGGATGCCGAGTGCTTTGAAGGTGCCGCGGAGGGTGTCGATAACAGAGCGTCCGTCGAGGGTGGACATTATCTTTACCCTTACCAGCCGAGAGCTGTCGGCATGGGTATACTCCATAGGTTCGAGGTCGAGGAAGTTGACATTCCGCTCAATGGCGGCTATTTGAGAGTCGTTCATGAAGGCATACTGGTAAATGCCTATCATGTTGCAGTCTTCGTTGGAAATGCCGATGGAGTGGAAAAATGAGGCGTCTTTCTGCATTTTGGCCATCTCGACATCATCGAGGACTGTACCCATGCGGACAAGGCTATTTACGAAATCGGCCATGCTTTCTTTCATGCGAATGGCGTAGGTGAACTCCAAATCGGCGGGATTCTCGATGGCATTGCCGTTGATAAAAACCTGCTGATGTTTTATTTCCAAAGTCTCACCTGGAAGACCTATGCAACGCTTAATGAAGTTCTCTCTTTTGTCGAGAGGACGAACCACGACTTTGCCGAAACGCTGGCGGTCGCTGTGAACTGTCTCACGGCCGAATTCCCGTACAAGATCGTGATAGGAGGCATTGCTTTGGAAGGCTGTGCACACGGTGTCGCCGTCGGGGTAGTTGAAAACAGTGGCGTCGAAACGTTTGACATGGCTAGTGCCTGGAAAGCGATGGTATGGCAGCTTGATCCAGGGCAGATATGACTCGCACTCGCCTTTTGAGAAAGGCATGACGTTATGTACCAATGGGAACGACAAGGGGGTGATTACCGACCTAGGACCATAAGCCATCTTGCTAACCATGAGGTAGTCGCCCACAAGGAGCGATTTCTCCATTGAGGATGAGGGTATTTTATAGAACTCGAAGCAGTTACCCCTGATGATAACGGCGGCGACAAGGGCGAATACTATGGCGTCGAGCCACTCACGTGCCTGGCTGTATTTGACAGCGGGATGGGTGGCTGGGTCTTGGTATTCCAATTTGCTCAATCCGAGATAAGGAATATATGCGAAGGGCATGATGACGGCGAGGGTTTGTTCCCAGAAGCCGTGGCGTCCAAAGACTTTGGCTGTCTCGACAACGAGCATCAAGAAGGTGAATATGTTGATGGCCGGAATAAGGAAATATATGTACCATTTCCAGTTCTTGCCGCAGATTTTTATCCACAAAACGATGTTGTAGATGGGTATGAGGGCTTTCCAAGGGGCAATGCCGACTTTTTTGAACACGAAGCAAAGTCCGATGAAGGGACCAAAAATGTAGATTAGGGCAAAAAGATTATAGAGCATGAGGGGAATTGAAAATTGAAAATTAAAAGTCGAAAGTTGTAAGTTGAAAGCGTTAAGGTTAAAGTTAAGGTTAAAGTTAGAATAAAACGTCAGTCGTTTTGAAATATTGTATTGATAGAGTTTATCAGCACTTGTTTGTCGTTTTCCCATGTGAGGTCAGCGGCGGCTCGAGCGAAAATCTCTTTTCTTTGCTGGCTGTCGACCGTGTCCCACTGAGCCAGAGTGGCTCTTACTGTGTCGGCGAGCTGACGTGGGTCGGGAGGCTCGGAGGTGCGAGTAGCGGCATTGAAAGGTTGGGGGGCGACAAGGGTTCCTATAGTGTAGGTGGCCACAACCCTATGTATTTCAGGGAAGTCAGTAGCCAAAACAGGCACCTCTGCCTGCACGAAATCGGCAAGGCGGTTGGGAAGAGAATAATAGTAGTTGAGTCCACGGTTCTCGAGCAGGGAGATGCCGAGGTCGGCATGGAGTGTGAGAGCTTTGAGGCGCTGAGGCTCGACACGACCAAGCAAGGTGACGTTGTCGAGGTTCTTATAGCGTTGTTTAAGGGTATTGAAGATGTCGCCATCGCCGGCGACGAGGAAATGACAGTCATTCAAATAAGGCATGGCCTCCATCATCCACTCTATGCCACGACCGATGTTGACGGCGCCTTGGTAAAGCAGAATACGTTTGCCAGCAGGCACATTGGCCAAAAGGTCGGCGACATCGGCATGACTCTGGGCACTGGGCATGGGGACGTTGCGAACGACATCCATCTTCAAGCCGTAACGCTGGCGGTAGATGTCCGCGATGGATTGGCATACGGTCACCGCCGCCATGTTGGGGCGCTTGGCTATTCGAGGAAAGACGCGGTCTTCAATCTTAGTCCATATGCGGCGCACAAGGTCGCGACCGACAAGCTCGGGGACTTCGGGGAACATCTCATGGGCGTCAAAAAAGAGAGGTTTTCTTCGAATACGCGCAGCCATGTAGTTGGCCAGCAAAGTGTCGGTGTCGTTGGCATAGAAGATGTCGGCGCGGGAGAAGAGGAGCTTGAAGAAAAGTCGCAGATTGTATTCGGCATAGAAGAGAGCCTTTTTGCGGAAGATCAAGGCCATCCGAGTTGTTTTGTAGGGTCTCTGCAGGGCGTTGCTACATGGGAGACGGCGACCGACGAGAGTGACGCTACAGCCGGCCTCGCATAACGCCATGCATGAACGATGGACACGCTGGTCGGTGACCAAGTCGTTGGTGACAGAAACTATTACGCGTCGTTGTTGCACTACTTTTCTTTTTTTAATTCTCTTTGTTCTTGACTAATACACACACATAGCCCTTGATTGAGAGAATGCAAAAATACATTTTTTTTTGTTTATAAAAAAAAGTTATTACCTTTGCATTTTCAATACAAAAACAGTTTTCGAGTTATTATTGTTGAATATAAAATAAATAGAATACATTTAATAATATGAAAAATCTTGTTATCGTAGAGTCTCCAGCAAAGGCTAAGACCATAGAGAAATTCTTGGGAAAGGACTTCACCGTGATGTCAAGTTATGGACACATACGCGATTTGGCCAAGAAGGAGCTCAGCATAGCTGTTGAAAACAACTACGAGCCCGAATATCAAATATCTGAAGAGAAGAACAAACTTGTCGCCGACCTTAAAAAGGCATCCAAGAACGCCGATATGGTATGGCTGGCTTCCGATGAGGACCGTGAGGGAGAGGCCATAGCATGGCATCTTCGCGAGACTCTCAACCTTAAACCGGAAAAGACCAGACGTATCGTCTTCAACGAAATCACAAAGAACGCTATTCTCCACGCAATAGACAACCCCCGCGACATTGACATGTGCCTGGTCGACGCCCAGCAAGCCCGTAGGGTGCTGGACCGTCTGGTGGGCTACGAAATAAGCCCCATACTTTGGGCAAAAATCAAGCCAGCCCTCAGCGCCGGCCGAGTACAGAGTGTTGCTGTCCGCCTTATTGTGGAAAGGGAAAAAGAGATAAAGGATTTCAAAGAGCAGAGCTTTTTCCGCGTCACGGCATCTTTCATCACCGCTGAAGGCGGCAGTTTGTTAGCCGAACTCAACTCACGCTTTGAGACCGAAGAGGAGGCGATGAAATTCCTCGAATCCATAGTTGGCAGCTCTTTCACCGTTGACAACGTTGAGACAAAGCCAGCTCGCCGCAGCCCTGCGCCACCATTCACGACCTCAACTCTGCAACAGGAGGCCAGCCGCAAACTGGGTTTCTCTGTGGCTAGAACCATGCAGATTGCCCAACAACTGTATGAGTCGGGATTCATCACCTACATGCGTACCGACTCGACAAATCTGAGCGAGGTGGCTCTAGAAATGGCCAAGAAACAGATAGACAGTACCTATGGCGAGAAATATGTCAAGACACGCCGTTACCACACCAAAATAAAAGGTGCGCAAGAGGCTCATGAGGCTATCCGTCCCACCGACATGCAGGCAACCGACATCAATGCCGATACCGCCATGCGTCGTCTATACGAACTGATCTGGAAACGCACTATAGCCTCGCAGATGTCTGACGCCGAACTAGAAAAAACCACCATCGACATCAATATCGACAACAAGCAGAGCAAAAGTGAACATCACTTCACTTGCTGTGGTGAGCAGGTCCTTTTTGACGGATTCCTGAAGGTATATCTCGAATCCACCGACGACGAGGAGCCTGAAAAGGCATCTAACATCCTGCCTTCAGTCAAGACAAAAGACGCTCTGAGATTGAACAAGGCCGAGGCTGTACAGCACTACACTCAACATCCTCCACGCTACACCGAGGCCAGCCTGGTGAAGAAACTCGAGGATCTTGGCATCGGTCGTCCATCAACCTACGCACCCACAATCTCCACAATCTTGAAACGTGAGTATGTCATCAAGGAAGACCGCGCTCCTCAAGAATACGACATCACCACTCTCACACTTGAACCAGGAAAAGATATAGAGCGTATACAAAAGACAGAACACTTGGGAGCCGAAAAGGGCAAGCTGTTCCCCACTGATATCGGAACAATTGTGAACCAGTTCCTTATGGAGCACTTCACCGACATCATGGATTACAACTTCACGGCCAAAGTGGAAAAGGACTTTGACGACATCGCCAACGGCACCCAGGCATGGAGAGAGGTTATAGGTCAATTCTACCAGCCTTTCCACCGCAATGTTCTCCAAACCCAAAGCCACTCGAAACGAACCAGCGGAGAACGTCTCCTCGGCAAAGACCCTGCCACGGGCAAAAACGTCTACGCCAAAATAGGTCGATATGGCACTCTGATACAAATTGGAGAGACAAACTCTGATGAAAAGCCACGCTTCGCCTCGATGAAGAAAGGACAAAGTATTGACAGTATCACTATCGACGAGGCTCTTGAGCTCTTCAACCTTCCCCGCGACATTGGTGAGTATGAAGGCAGCAACGTGGTTGTCAGCATAGGACGTTTTGGACCTTATGTGCGCCATAACAGCAAGTTCTACTCGCTATCAAAGAACGATGACCCATACAGCATCACTTACGAACGCGCTGTGGAGATCATCAAAAACAAGATTAAACAAAACGAGGAGAAGGAACGTCTGAAAGACCTTTATCCACACGAGATTGGCGAATATGAGGGTGAGAAGGTCATCAGCAACATAGGCAAATATGGTCCTTATCTTACATACAAAAACGACAATTACCGTCTGCCAAAGACGGGGATTGACCCCCTGACCATTGACCTTGCCTCGGCAGTGGCCATTATCAGGGAAATGCAAGAAAAGAAAACCAAGAAAAAGAAAAAATAAGTGAAAAAATGAAAAAACTCTCCCCTATCCGGGAGAGTTTTTTTTACAAAATAGAAAAAGGCTGAAAGAAATCTCTTTCAGCCTTTATTTTACATATAGTAAAAAGATTTTTACAAGCCAGCGGAATAGTACTGTATCTGCTCTGCGATTTTATCCAAAGCGGGACGCAGCTTGGGCTTAATCATCATGGTTACCATGGGATTACCGCCCTCTACCTCGGCACGAAGAACGACAGAGCATGAATTGCTGTCCTGTTCGCCGATGTTCATGACAAGACGGAATGGCAATGGTGAATTGGAGCCATGTGCAGGGGCAATGGCCACCGTATGATAGGGAGAGCGCTCGGCATACTGCAAAGTGAGCTGCATGAAACCGGCGACCTGAAAAGAGCAGGTATCGCCCTCAACTTTGAAGCCTTGCACCTGAGAAGGAAGCATTTTCTGGAAGTTGCTGAAATCGCAGGCAAAATTATACAATCTCTCTGCGCTGCATTGTGCAACAACTTTTTTGGATTCAACAGTCATATTAAAAAATAAGTGATGTGAAAGATGTTATGTTCTTACAAAAGCGGAAGCAATCAACTGTCCATGTGCTGATCCGACCAGAGTTCGGGATTCTCGCGCCATGTTTTGAGTGACTCCAACTCTTTCTCCATAACATAGTCCTGCTCGCATGCCACCTTGATAAGGGTATCATAGTTGGTAAGCGTGTGGAGTTCCACATTGGCTTCGGCGAAATTGCGGGCGGCGACTTCGAGACCATAGGTAAATATGGCAACCATGCCTTTAACAGTACAGCCTTTTTCGCGCAGAGCCTTAACAGCAATCAGAGAGCTTTTGCCTGTAGAGACAAGGTCCTCAACAACCACAACGGTTTGTCCGCTGTGAATCTCACCCTCAATCTGATTGGTAAGGCCATGTTTTTTCTCTTCGGAGCGGACATATACAAACGGCTTGCCCAATTCCTGAGCCACTAGCGCACCTTGAGCGATACCACCTGTCGCAACACCGGCAATGACATCAACATCGCCAAAATATTCGTTGATGGTTTCTACAAAACACTGGCGAATAAAGGTTCTAATCTCAGGATACGATAGCGTCACACGATTGTCGCAATAGATAGGCGATTTTCGACCTGAAGCCCAAGTGAAAGGATGTTCGTTGTTGAGTTTTACAGCTTTTACCTTAAGTAGGAAAGTGCCTGTCTGTTCGGCTGTTTCGTTCATATTTCGATTGTTGTTTTATCTGTTTGAGACCGCAAAGATACGAATAAAATACGAAACGAAATGTATTTTAATGTTTTTTTTGAATTGCGGTAAAGGATATCTATTGTCTGTCAAATATTTGACGGGTGATATTTTGCATTGTGGAATAACTTTGGTCCAATCGTGAACGCCACTCTTTGTCATCGAGCCAGAGGCAATCGGTAATACCCTCGTCGAGTTGCGGCACAAGGCGCTGAGAAGATGTGCAATGCATTTGGAACCATGACGTTTGCTTGAAATGCCATCCGCCATACAAGTCGTAAATATGATAGGTCTTTAGCAAAAGAGGACCTAGTTGGAGCTCCTCAAGACCCGTCTCCTCGTTGGTTTCGCGAAGGGCAGCATGAGCCAAAGACTCGCCATCCTCAACCTTGCCTTTGGGTAAATCATAACGACCGTTTCGGAATATTGTGAGCCTCTTGCCAGATGAATCGCACACTACACCGCCCGCGGCTTTGACAAAAATAAACCTTCTATGGACACATTCGAGAAAACGGCGCATGAAGCCTGGGTGACAGATGACATAGAGGTTGGCCTGACCTTTTGTGAGTATATCGAAACAGGCATCGAAGTCGCTGTCGTCAATCACGACAGAATCGATGGGAAAGCTATCCTCAGGCTTCCCACAGAGTTTCATGTAGTTATACTGGAAATTTATTTGCATAATCACATCTAATAGTGATGCAAAAATAACAAACATTAACCAAATTGACGCAAAAATATCGGGATTTAGTTACAAAAAAAGAATCTCATCACCATCATTTTAATCACAAAAAACAATAAAATGAGAAATAACTACTTTTTTTCGTATATTTGCAAAACAATAGATAAAGAACAACCAATCACACATCATATATAAAACAGCCAGTTACAATTGAAAAACGACTACACATACGAATTAGCCCTGACCATGCTCCCCGGAGTAGGATGCCAAACACAACGGCAACTTATGGAAATTGTAGGTTCTGCCAAAGAGCTTTTTGAAATGCCGGCAAAAGAATTAACCACCGTTTTCGGGAAACATAAAAAAATCGTCAACGCCATTGTCGAGAAATCCATGTTCGCCGATGTTGAGAAGGAGCTTAAATTCATAGAGAAGAACAAAATCAAGATACTGTACTACAACGAGCCGGAATATCCGCAAAGGCTGAATAGACCTGGCTGCGAGGACACCCCTATCCTACTCTACTCACTTGGTAACGCCGACTACAACGCCGCAAGAACAATAAGTGTTGTCGGGACCCGCAGAGCCACAGTGGAGGGTGTAGACCTTACCAACGCACTGATAGCGGGCCTGAGGCAGGAGGAGGTGACTATTGTCAGCGGACTAGCATTGGGAATAGACTCGGCAGCGCACATGGCAGCACTCAATGAAGGGCTGCCAACGCTAGGGGTATTGGGGCATGGCCTTGACCAGATATACCCCTCACAAAACCGCAATCTTGCCAAAAAGATCATCAATAACGGAGGCGCCTTGCTCACAGAACGCTGCAGCGGCACTCCTATATCACCAGGTCTGTTTCCTGCACGCAACAGGATTATAGCAGCACTCAGCGACGCAACTGTTGTTGTCGAGGCTTCTGTCAAAGGAGGAGCCTTGATAACCGCGAATATCGCATCGAGCTATCATCGTGAGCTTTTTGCCTTCCCTGGACGGATAAAGGACAAATACTCTGAAGGCTGCAACGCAATAATCGCTTCGGGTAAAGCCATGTTGATTAGAGGCGCTGACGACCTGATGACAAACATGGGATGGGAAAGAAAATGCAAGATTATCGGCAAACAAACCTCTCTTTTCCCCGACATTAACGGCAACGAGAAAACCATATATGAAATATTGGACAAGAGTGATGGTTTGACAATGGATCAGATTAGAGAACACTGCGACTTATCTCTTCCACAAATAGCGACAGCACTGCTAGGACTCGAGTTGAAAAACATCTGCCGATGCCTTCCTGGCAAAATATACAAAACAATATAAATCAAATATGTGCACAGGCGTGTTATATTTTTTTTTATAAACAATAATAATAATTAAAAGAATTGTTGTAAATTTGCACTTATTTTTGGAATTGAGACGTCAGATTTGCGCGAGTCGATCCAATACTATATATCATAGTGAAAAACAACATAATATTATATATCAGAATACACTAAATAATCAATATGGATAATAATTGTAAAGGCAAAATTTCCCAGATTATTGGCGCTGTCATCGATGTGACTTTCGATGACGATGTTGCCCTACCAGACATATATGACGCATTAAGTGTGAAACGTCCTGACGGTACTGACATTATTCTTGAATGCCAGCAGGATATCGGAGAGAATACTATGCGCACCATAGCCATGGACAGTACCGACGGTTTGCAACGAGGCATGGAGGTTGTGTCTCTTGGAGGCCCTATCTCGATGCCCGTAGGTGAGAACATCAACGGACGTTTGTTCAATGTCATAGGACATACCATCGATGGAATGCCAGCACCTGAATGTGATAAGAAATACGGCATTCACCGTGAGCCACCAAAATTTGAGAATCTTTCCACCAACCAAGAAATACTCTACACTGGTATTAAGGTTATCGACCTTATACAGCCATTCCTGAAGGGAGGAAAGATTGGTCTCTTTGGTGGCGCCGGAGTCGGCAAAACCGTCCTGATACAAGAGCTTATCAACAATATCGCCAAAAAATACAGTGGTATGTCGGTATTTACCGGCGTTGGTGAGCGCACCCGTGAAGGCAACGACCTTTTACGAGAGATGATAGAAGCTGGCGTTATCAAATATGGCGAAGCATTCCAAAAAAGCATGGAAGAAGGCAGCTGGGACCTTTCCAAAGTCGACAAAGAGGCTGTCAAGGACTCCAAGTGCACCATGGTTTTCGGACAGATGAACGAGACACCGGGAGCACGTGCCCGTGTAGCACTCTCAGGCCTTACACTTGCCGAATACTATCGCGACGGCGATGAGAAAACCGGCGGCCGCGACATTCTTCTTTTCATTGACAACATCTTCCGTTTCACACAGGCAGGTTCCGAGGTCTCCGCATTGTTGGGCCGTATGCCTTCTGCCGTGGGATACCAGCCAACACTGGCCACTGAAATGGGTATGATGCAGGAGCGTATCACCTCGACCAAACGAGGCTCCATCACCTCTGTACAGGCTGTATATGTGCCTGCCGACGACCTTACCGACCCCGCACCGGCAACAACTTTCGCTCACCTTGACGCCCAGACGGTGCTTAGCCGTAAAATCGCCGAACTCGGTATCTACCCCGCCGTCGACCCACTCGACTCGACATCGAGAATTCTTTCGCCCGACGTGGTTGGAGAAGAGCATTACAACACCGCCCAGCGTGTCAAGCAGATTCTGCAACGCTACAATGAGCTGCAGGATATTATCGCCATTCTTGGTATGGAAGAGCTCGGCGAGGCCGACAAGCTCGTCGTCAGCCGTGCCCGACGCATACAGCGTTTCCTCTCACAGCCCTTCTTTGTGGCCGAAGCCTTCACAGGCCTGCAAGGACGTTTCGTCAACATCGACGACACCATCAAAGGCTTCAACATGATATTGAACGGCGACGTTGACTACTTGCCTGAACAAGCATTTCTGCTCGTCGGAACCATAGAGGAAGCCATCGAAAAAGGTGAGAAAATTCTTGCCGAGACAAAATAATACCGCCTCCTAGAGTAGCAACAACAACTAGGAAATACCAAGATGAAAGTTAAAATCATTAAGCCCGACACAACCCTTTACGAAGGCGACGCCACGCTGCTGCAGCTGCCTGGCACAGGTGGATTGTTTGAAATTCTTGAGAACCACGCCCCCATTATTTCCAGCCTTACAGCAGGAACTATTCGACTGCAGGCAGAAGGCGTGGAGGAAAAGAAATTCGACATCAAGGCCGGAGTTGTCAAGGGTCAGCAAAACGAAATTTTGCTCCTTGTCCAATAAAAAAAGAAATAGAAGGCTCCGAAGTTTCGGAGCCTTCTTGACAATATCGCACTAAAGAAATTAATAATCAAATCAATAACAACAATGAAGAAAATCTTAGCATCACTCACAGCACTTGCGATGCCACTATTGACCTTCGCAAGTGAAGCCGACCTCAAAATGCCAAAGACATGGGCAGAAGCTCCGGAAAAAAGCATACTTTACTGGGGCTTCCTCATCGTAGCATTAGGTCTTCTCTTTGGATTCTGGCAATTTAGCAAAGTGAAAAAACTGAAAGCCCACAAATCAATGTTGGAGATAGGTAATGTCATTTTCAAGACCTGCTCTACTTATTTGAAACAACAGGGTAAATTCCTCATCATCCTTTTCCTCTTCATTGGAGCCGCCATAGCTCTTTATTTCGGCGTTCTCAGCGACATGAAAGCCGGTGGAGTTGTGCTTGTGCTTTTGTGGACAATCATAGGTATTCTGGGCAGCTATGGCGTCGCATGGTTTGGCGTTCGCATGAACACCCTCGCCAACGCCAGAATGGCTTTCGCCTCGTTGCGCCGTCGCCCACTCGACCTCCTCAACATTCCTCTGCGCGCTGGTATGAGCATCGGCATTGTGCTGATTTGTGTCGAGTTGGTTCTTATGCTTGTCATTCTTCTATGCATGCCTGGAGACCTTGCTGGCAGTTGCTTTATGGGCTTCGCTATCGGTGAGAGCCTTGGTGCCTCGGCTTTGCGTATCGCCGGTGGTATCTTCACCAAAATCGCCGACATCGGAAGCGACCTCATGAAGGTTGTTTTCAAGATTGGCGAAGACGATCCCCGCAACCCTGGCGTTATCGCCGACTGCACTGGTGACAACGCTGGCGACAGTATTGGACCCACCGCCGACGGTTTTGAAACCTATGGCGTTACCGGCGTGGCTTTGGTAAGCTTTATTCTCCTCGCTGTTCCCGACCCCTCAATCCAGGTGAAACTCCTCGTATGGATTTTCGTAATGCGTATACTCGGTATCATAGCCTCTGTGCTCTCCTACTATATCAATGGTGCCATCGCAAAGGCAAAATACAGCAAAGCCGATGACCTAGACTTCGAAAAACCGCTCACCTCTCTTGTTTGGATCACTTCTATTCTCTCAATCTGCGGCACTTTCATCGCCAGCTACTTCATGCTTGGTGATGTCAAGGAGGTCGTTTACAACGGCGAGACCGTGGCTTTGAACAACCTCTGGCTTGCACTCTCCATCATCATCAGTTGTGGTACTCTTGGTGCCGCTCTTATTCCCGAATTCACCAAAATCTTCACCTCTCCCACATCCAAACATGTCGGCGAGGTTGTCAAAGCCTCTGAACAAGGCGGAGCCTCGCTCAACATCCTCAGCGGTTTGGTAGCCGGCAACATGGGCGCTTTCTGGACAGGTATTGTCTTCTTTGTGCTCATGCTCATCTCCTATATGGCTGCCACAGGTTTCGGCATCGAACCCGTCTTCGGTCCCTTCTTCACCATCTTCGCCTTCGGCTTGGTGGCATTCGGTATGCTTGGCATGGGTCCCGTGACCATCGCCGTCGACAGCTATGGTCCTGTTACCGACAACGCCCAGTCGGTTTATGAACTCTCCCTTATCGAGGACGACATCGAGAAAACAACCAAAGAGGTGGAAAGCGAGTTCGGCTTCAAACCCGATTTTGAGAAAGCTAAATACTACCTTGAGGCCAACGACGGCGCCGGCAACACTTTCAAAGCCACCGCAAAACCCGTTCTTATCGGTACAGCAGTGGTTGGCGCCACAACGATGATATTCTCGCTTATCCTGATGATTCAGAAAGCCCTCCATATCGACCCCGCCTCTATCCTCAACTTGCTCAATCCTTACAGTATTCTCGGATTCATCCTCGGCGGCTGCGTCATCTTCTGGTTCACAGGAGCCTCGATGCAAGCTGTCACCACTGGTGCCAACCGTGCCGTTGAGTTTATCAAGAACAACATCAAGCTTGACCCCAACGCTCCCAAGAAGGCCGACACAGAGAAGAGCCAGGAGGTTGTAAAGATTTGCACCAACTACGCCCAGAAAGGCATGATCAACATATTCATCGCGATATTCTGCTTCGCCCTTGGTTTCGCATGCATTAGCTCACCCGGAAGCATCGGCGCTGAAAACGCAGTATGTCTCTTTGTCAGTTACCTAATCTCCATCGCCGTCTTCGGTCTTTTCCAAGCTGTCTTTATGGCCAATGCCGGTGGCGCTTGGGACAATGCCAAAAAAGTCGTTGAGGTTGACATGAAAGCCAAAGGCACTCCGCTACACGACGCCAGCGTCGTTGGTGACACTGTTGGAGACCCCTTCAAGGACACCAGCTCTGTGGCACTGAACCCCATCATCAAATTCACCACACTCTTTGGTGTTTTGGCTATGGAGATCGCCATTGCCCCGGACTTCCAAAAGGTGGCACCTTGGGCAGGAATCGTATTCATCCTTATAGCACTGTACTTTGTCTACCGTTCCTTCTTCAAGATGAGAATCACTACTAAAAAATAGTAACAACAGTAATCAAAAAAAGATGTCTCAATTTTTTTTGAGACATCTTTTTTTTACATTTTTGTTTTCTAACGAAGTATCTATCTTAGTACGCATATCCCCTCATACCCTCTTTACGCACTCTGGGTACATTTCAATAATGTTCTCATATAACACAGGGAAACGTTGTTCCAACGACACCGGCTTCCCTTTTTCAAAAAAGCAGTGAGTACTTTGCGCGGTGCAAACAATTTTGCCTGACACCGACATGGAATAGACAAACACAAACTTCAATGGCGTGATCTCTTTCACTGAGACGACAATGGTTATGTCATCTTTGAATGTGGTGGTTTTGCGATAGCGACACTCTACACTAACCACAGGCGACACAATGCCTTCCGATTCCATGCGGTCGAAACCATATCCAAGTTGTTCCATCCAATCGACCCTGGCCTCTTCCATAAAACGGATATAGTTGCTGTGATGTGTGATGCCCATGCCGTCACACTCATAATATTTCACCTCATGGTGATATGGTTTTATCTCTATCATCGCAAAAAAGGTGTTAAGTGTTATTCCTCTGTTTTCAGTTGTGCGGCAAGACTACGGGCCTCTTTGATATTGTCCTCAATAGAACAATATGTCCAACTGCCATAGCGGCCAATGGAATAGACACCATGCTGTGCCAAGAGCTTCTTTTTGCTCTCGACATCCGCAACAGAGGCATTGGTGATATGGACGTATGCGGGGTTCATAACAACTGTCTCGTAATCGACCACATGCTGACTCTTGTCTATAAGACCAGCGGCAAGCATATCGTCGAGCACTTTCTGATAATATTTCTCCGGTTCGATGACTGCTTTGTTGTCAAAACCTATCTCGACATAAACCGACGTGCGATCGGTGGAGAGGATGTTGTCGTAGAAGCCGACACGATAGAAGATGTATTTGCCTTCAGGAAAATATATCCAGTGGTATTTGTCTATAGGACCTTTGCTGTCGAAACCGATATTGAACACCAGGACTTGGTTCCACGAATATATACTTCGGTCGTAGTCAATGCCGCACATTTGCAGAAGCATCGGGAAAGGCAGAGTAGATACCAGGCGGTCGAAGCGCAGCACCTCTCCGTTGTCGGTGGTCACCGTTTTGGCGTTGAGGTCGATAGCCTTAGCGCCGCATGAGGTGCGGATTTTGTTTTTGTCGAGGAGTTCCACGACGCTGCGCACATATTCATAGGCGCCACGGCGTGGATAGACAAAGGTGGCATTGTAGGAACTGTTGTTGCCGGCCTTGAAGTTGCGGATAATATCCTCCTTCTCAGCGTAAGGAAAGAAACGTCCCATAGCATCCTTGTCGAGACGGTTGAGGTCGCAGGCATAGAGCTTGCTATTGTAAGGAATAAGGAATTTTTCGGAGATAGAGGTGCCGAATTTGCAATATAGCATCTCCTTAAAGTTGGAGAAATCCTTATGCTCATTGTTGAAGAGGTCGTATAGACAGTCAATGAATTCCTCTTTAGGTAGCTGGTGGATGTTTTTCTGGAAAGGATATTCGACAAAAATATCCTTGTATTTTATTTTGGTGTTTTTTACAGGTTCCACAATGTCGTCCATAGACATATCACGCATTATCATCTGCTCAATATCTTTATCCTGGAAATGGAAGAAATGACCCGAGTAGTCCCACACATAGCCGTTGCGGTATGTGGTTTTGCAATATCCGCCAATACGGTCGGTCTTTTCCAGAAGGGTCCAGTCCTGGCCTTTGTCGTACATGGCAAAAGAAAGACCAGAGATTCCACCACCAATAATAATATCCTTATTCTTCATTATTTTCGTTGTTTTGTGTTTTAGATATTGCGTTATTATGTTACACCTATATAACGATTTTTCTATTTTATAGTATTCAAAAGTTTATTTCTTGTGTGTTTTACTCCAGCGCCTAGGTTTGAGGGCTCGATCATAAGCAAGCTCCGACGTAATTCTCCCATCAACTCAGGATAGGGCAAGCATAGTGTGTATGCCAATTTCATGCATAACGAGCGCACACCATAAGTCTCGTCAGCCATCATCATATGCATAAGGCAGAAATCGAGCAAAGTGATATATGACTGTGGCACCTCTTCGTCAGCAGCGTCCAATGGCCAGTCAATCCTGTTAAGCAGAGCAAGACAGATGCGACGCAATGACACATTGGCGGTGGTTGTGGCACGAGCGACAAGATCGTCACGATGAGCGGCAATAGATTGGTCGGCGGCTCGAGGCAGATGAGTCAAAGCCCAAGCATAATGAACAGCCTCGCCATTGTCGTCATCGAAGACGGCTTCGAAATAGCTCTCCATTGTCGCCGCATCGTCGTAGGCTTTCTTAGCCATTGCCTTGACCTCATCAATATGTATAGCAGCCATAGTAGTTGGATTTAACGCCATGCCCTCAAACAAACAAAGCAGACGTAATCACGTTTTATAAATCTGATTATTAGTCACTCACAAAGTCTTTTGCAATAGACCACAACAGCTCTATTCGCAATGCAAATTTACATATTTTTCCAGAGATAGACACTAAATCAAAATAAATAAAAAAAGTCTTCGTTATATAGAATACAAATAAAAACACTTTCTATGCTGAAAAAGCGAGAGAGTGTGGAAAAGACATTTTTGAAATAAACTAAAGAGATATTATCATGAAAATAGCAGTAGTAGGAGCAACAGGCCTTGTTGGAGGAGTAATGCTTAAAGTGCTGGAGGAACGCGGTTTTGCCAATGAAGAGATTATCGCCGCGGCGTCACCCAAGTCTATAGGCAAAAGAATACAATTCGCCGACCGGCAACTGAATGTTGTCTCGGTTGATGACGCGATAGCCATGAAACCCGATTTCGCCATTTTTTCAGCGGGAGCGGCAGCCTCACGTCAATACGCGCCTCTTTTTGCCGCTGCAGGAACCATCGTGATTGATAATTCGTCAGCATGGCGCAAAGACGACGACAAACCTCTTGTGGTACCAGAAGTCAATTTCAGCGCCATCACTTCAGAAAGCCGCATTATTGCCAATCCCAACTGCAGCACCATACAGATGGTTCTCGCAGTGTCACAACTACATAAACGCTATCGCATCAAACGACTTGTGATAAGCACATACCAATCCATTACAGGCACAGGTATCAAGGCTGTTCGCCAGTTGAGAGAAGAGGAAGCCTGGCATGCGGAACAGGTTATCAAGCAAGGAGAGAATGCGCCTTCGCAGGTCGACGCCATGGGCGTTCACAGCCAGGCATACCCATATCAGATTTTCCGTAACCTATTCCCCCATGGTGGAGATTTCCAAGAAGACGGATACACCACAGAAGAACAGAAACTGGTCAACGAGACTCACAAAATACTTTCCGACAACAGTATCGCAATAACAGCCACAGTGGCTCGTGTACCGGTCGTAGGAGGTCACAGTGAATCTGTGAATGTTGAGTTTCACGAGGAATTTGAGATCGAAGAGGTTCATAAAATCATAGCTGAGACGCCAGGAGTGATACTCTACGACGACCCATCGAAACTTCAATACCCAATGCCCATTATGTCTGAGGGACGCGACGAAGTCTTTGTCGGTCGCGTGCGTCGTGACCTGTCGCAACCAAGAACATTGAACCTTTGGATTGTGGCAGACAATCTCCGCAAAGGAGCAGCCACTAACGCTATCCAGATTATGCAAAAAATGATAAAGGGATAACACCTCACCAAAACACATATTCAAGAGATACAAGATGCGTAAAATAATCTTAATAATAGCCGCGGCATTAGTCTTTGGCGCATGCGGCAAAAAAGTCATTGTAGACCAAACCATACCCTTCGAAAACGATTGTTGGCTCAGATTTGAACCGGCGCTATTCTCTGTACCCATCAAAGACATTGACAAAAACTACGCCGTCAGTGTGACCTTGAAATACGACACATCACGTCTTTCTGGTAACGAGTTGCCTCTGCTGGTGGACTTTTTTGCCGACAGCAATGAGATGCACAACTTCACCCCTACCATGCGTTTGAAGAGCGCCGACGGCACACGCCGTGGCCAAACAATAGGAGCGCTCTGCTCTGTCACCGACACCATAGACAGGCTTCGCTCCTTTAACAAACCAGGGACATACACATACCGCATTAAACAACGCACTTCAAAATACGAGATCTACGGTATCTCAAGCATTACACTGCACATAGAAAAGATATAAGTTTTGTCTTAAAAACGACAGAATGTAATTGAGTCCTGATCATCAACAGACAGCAGTCACTCTTGATCGACAAAAGCATAAATAAAAACATCGACCGCATCAAGACGCGGCTCAAAACCATTCCGGAAACGCCAGGAGTGTACCAATATCTTGACGAAGATGGGAAGGTTATATACGTTGGGAAAGCCCGAAATCTGCAACGACGTGTCAGTTCTTATTTCAACCGTTATGACGACAACAGCTCAAAAATAAAGATGCTGGTTCGGCATATCCATGACGTGCGAGTCACCGTGGTTGCCACTGAGGTTGACGCACTGCTGCTTGAGAACAACCTCATCAAGCAATATCAACCTCGTTACAACAGCATGCTTAAGGACGACAAGACATACCCTTACCTATGCATTACCGACGAGGACTACCCTCGCCTACTTTTCACTCGCGACCGAACACACTTAAAAGGCCAGTTTTTCGGTCCATATCCCAACCAGCGTATTCTCCGGGAGCTACAGGATATTATCAGAAAACTATTCTCATACCGTCACTGCAAAAAAAATCTACGCTGGGACAAAGAACGGGGCGTTGTCACAGGTGGCGACCGACAGTGCATGAACCACCAGATAGGACTTTGCAAAGCTCCATGTGTCGGCCTTGAGAGTCACGAGGACTACATTGAAACTATTAACCGCATACGACAAATATTGCGTGGAGACTTTGGCGATATTCTCGATTCGCTGAAAAAGGAGATGTTTGACCTCGCCAATGAGTTAAGATTTGAAGAGGCCGAGGTGTTAAGGCGCAAAATACGGCTACTGGAAGAGTACCAGTCGCGCTCGACGGTGGTTAACACAAATGTCCGCGATGTCGATGTTTTCTCAATACTATCGGATACCAAATACGCCTATATCAACATGATGCGTATAAAAAACGGCAGCATAGTCTACTCTTTCTCCACTGAAGTAAAGAAGCAACTTGACGAAAGCGACAGTGAGATACTCTCAACGGTAATACCCACGCTTCACGAACAAACCGAAAGCACTGCCAAGGAGGCCATAGTACCGTTCATTGTCGACGAATTGCCCGAAGAGTATCTTCACCAGACGGTTCCCTCTCGAGGCGACCGAAAGCAGTTGCTGGAGCTGAGTATGCGCAACGTTGTATCCTATCAGCATCAATGCATACACCAAAGGTTGCTTGTGAATCCCGATGACGGACGCAACCAGCTTATGGAACGTCTACAAAAAGAGCTTCATTTGAAGCGTTTGCCAACGCATATTGAGTGTTTCGACAACTCCAACATTCAAGGGGCATATCCTGTGGCTGCCATGGTACGTTTCACCAACGGCAAACCAGACAAAAGTGAATATAGAAAATACAATATCAAAACGCCCAGCGGCGACAATGGTAAAAGCGGCGAAAACAAAATCATCGCACGCGACGACTATGCATCCATGGCAGAAGTGATTTATCGCCGTTACAGCCGCCTCATTGATGAAGGTAAGGAATTGCCAGGATTACTCATCGTCGATGGCGGTATGGGACAAATGGAGATGGCTCGAAGAGTGATACAGGATGAATTGCATATCGATCTGCCTATAGCTGGTCTTGCCAAAAACGACCGGCACAGAACCAACGAGCTACTCTGCTATGATGAGAGCAACAATATTCGTGTGGTTGGATTGAAACCCACCGACCAATTATTTCATTTTATGGAGCAAATACAAAATGAGGTACACCGTTTTGCCATCAGCTTTCATCGCGACAAGAGAAGCAAAGGAACAATCCGCACACTTCTCACCGACATACCTGGAATTGGCGAGAAAACAGCACATGAACTGCTCCTGAAATTTGGCTCAATACGAGAAATCAAGACGAAGACTCTCGACGATCTATCCAAAGCCATAGGACCGGCAAAAGCGAAGATAGTCTATGACTATTTCAGATAGTCGAGAAACAGAGATGGCCGTGGTGGTATTATTTCTTCACCGACGAACCGCCTATCATCATCAGATAATTGACCTCTTGCTGGGTTAACTCGCGTACCCTTCCTCTAGCCAAATCTTTCTTGGTAAGACCGGCGAAACAGGTACGATCCAGTTTTTTAACCTCATAGCCCAGATGTTCGAAAATACGGCGGACAATGCGGTTTCTGCCGGAATGCAAAGCCACACCGACAATACTACGATCCTGCCCTCCCTGATATTGAACATCGTCAACGGCTATAGGGCCGTCCTCGAGCACTATGCCTTCAATCATCCGCTTCATATCGGCATTGGAAACCGGTCGGTCGCACTCCACCTGGTAAATCTTATAGATGTTCGAAGAAGGATGTGTTAGACGTTTTGCCATTTCACCGTCATTGGTAAAAAGCAAAAGCCCTGTAGTGTTTTTGTCCAATCTACCAACAGGATATATGCGTTCCCTACAGCAGCCCTGTACAAGCGACATTACCGTGTTGCGTTCCTGCGGGTCGTCGAGTGTGGTGATATAACCCTTAGGTTTGTTGAGAAGAAAATAACGTTTAGGCTCGCTGCGGAGAACTCTACCTGCATATGAGACAACATCACCTTCTTTCACACGATATCCCATAACAGTGATGACTTCCCCATTGACAGTGACGGCACCGGCCTCAATAAGTTTGTCAGCGTCACGACGGGAACAAATTCCGGCATTAGAGATATATTTGTTCAAGCGTGTTGTACCGTCATATTTGGGTTCTGGAGGAGCCTGACGTGTTTTACGGCGATTAATCTTGTTCTGTATTATTTCGTCGCTTCCCTTCAGACGTTTGTTGTTGCCCTTCTTGAAATTGCGGCGATTATGATTCTCATCACCGTTTTGTTTGTTGAATTCATTTCCTTCTGCACGTTTTCTGCGTGGTTCCTTTTTGCGACCCTCTTCATTGTGGTCAAGATTGTATTTCTCCATAGTCAGAAAAGTAGTTTTAGTTGGTGAGTGAAAAATGATGAAGATTATAGTATTCTAACACCACTATGTTTTAATAAATCTTTAACTTCCAAAGTGCAGCACATAAGGTCCTTTGTTTTCAAGAGCCTGGGTATCGAGCACTTGAGCCACCTCTTTCGCCATAAGCAAAAGAATCTGCAAATCATTATCGTTTAGCCATTTGATAGCGTCGATATCTTCACGGCAAGCAAGAGCGAACATCAAATTACACTTGTGCGTAGCTTGACCAATCCATACTCGGGCTTTATCCTCTCCGTCGATGGCATTGGACAAAATAGCGAGCCACTCGTAATGGTACTGGAAAAGCCATTTCATGGCGTCGACATCACCTCGTATAGCATTGGAGAATGCCGCCAACTCTGGATAACCATTGTCCATAAGCCAACGGAAAAAATCCTTGCGTCCTGCTATGCACTTGGTCAATGCCAGAAGAATCTTTGTATCGTATTTTTCCAGTCCCATTACGAAAAGATAACCTCTATCTTAGTTTCGCTCCTAATTGTGATTCGAAATTCTTTTGTAGTTTTGCCATAACGGCCTCGATCTGTTTGTCGTTGAGAGTCTTGTCAGGGTCTTGGAGAATGAAACTCACAGCATACGATTTGCAGCCTTCGGCAATACCTTTGCCGACATATACATCAAACAGCGACACACGTTTCAAGAGTTTCTTCTCTGTTGCCCGAGCAACAGCCTCGATTTCACTGAAAGTAACCTTATTGTCGAGAACAAGAGCTAAATCGCGACGTACTTCAGGGAATTTGGATATCTCGGAGTAGGTGACATCTTTCGATGGCAGCGACTTCAACAAAAGATCCCAGTTGATATCAACATAGAACACCTCTTGTTTGCAATCCATGGCTTGGAGCACATTGCGGCTGATACGGCCAACCTCCGCCAGCGTTTTTTTGCTGTCGCGGAAAGTATATGACAAACCTTCATCCAGAAAATGACGAGTTGTCTCACTGACTTCCAGGCGTCCCATGGGAATGCGCAGACGATGAAGAATGTTAATCAGATGAGCCTTTGCGTCGAAGAAATCGACGGTTTTGCGCTGCGCTCTCCAACTCTCACCCTGAACGGCGCCAGTCATAAAGAATGAAAGATGCTGTGTCTCCGTGTAGCGTTTTGTGACAGCGACATCGTCACCGACAGCAGAGGGGTTTTTCTCATAGCTTCGACCAAACTCATAGATTTTTTGGTCAAAAATTTTATGGTTCATGTTATACACAATGCATTCCAGACCATTGTAAAGCAATGTCTGACGCATAACATTGAGTTCTTTGGAGAGTGGATTAAGAATGGCGACACAATTGGCAGCGGGGAAGTCGGCATTGTTGTCGTAGTAGCTGCTCTTTGTGAGCGAATTGTTCATAATCTCGTTGAACCCATTATAGGTCAGATAGTCGGAAGCTATGTTTTTAAGCTTCTGGGGATTCGGTTTAACACCGTAGGCCAGACAGCTATTGAGACGTTCGTCAAAATCCACATTGTTGTAGCCATATATACGCATGATTTCCTCTACAACGTCACATTCACGGTATACATCGACTTTGCATGTGGGAATGAGTAGTTTCATACCCTCACTATCCTCTTTGACAATCTCAATGTCGAGTGATTTCAAAGAAGTACGTATTGCTTCGACGGGTATTTCCCTTCCTATCAGGTCAAAGACACGGCGATAATTGATGTCAACCTCGGCACGTTCTATTGGTTTGGGATAGATATCTATGATATCGCCACAGACTTCGCCGCCTGCAAGTTCGGAGACAAGCTTAATGGCGCGACGCAAAGCCCACAAGGTTATGTTGGGGTCGCAGCCACGTTCGTAGCGGAACGAAGCGTCGGTCTTCAATCCGTGGCGTTTCGAGGTCTTACGAATGCTTACAGGATTGAAATAGGCGCTTTCGATAAAGATATTTTTAGTATCCATAGTGACTCCGGATTTCTGACCTCCAAAGACACCTGCGATACACATACCCTCCTCTTTGTTGCAAATCATCAAATCTCGACGGTCCAAACGACGCTCTACGCCGTCAAGAGTGACAAAGGGAGTGTCTTGAGGCAGACAACGCACATGAACTTCACCACCTGTGATCATGTCAGCATCGAAGGCATGCAGAGGCTGGCCCACTTCCATAAGAATAAAGTTGGTGATGTCAACTATATTGTTGATTGGACGGAGCCCAACAGTACGCAGTTTGTCCTTCAACCAGTCGGGGGACTCTTGCACTTTGATGTTACGAATTGTGATGCCACTGTAACGAGGGCACAATTCAGGCTCTTCAACAACGACCTTTACAGAGCCTTTCTCATCGGCCTTCTTGCCTACAGATACAGTATTGTCTATCTCAGGCCATTGTATCGACAGCTGTTTGCCTTCGCGGGTGTTGAGGACAGCCACGACATCGCGTGCTACACCGATATGGGAAGTGGCGTCGCTACGGTTGGCGGTGATAGCGACCTCAAGCACATAGTCGTCTTTCACTTTGAAGTACTCGTGCGCCGGCATGCCCACAGGTGCATCATCGGGAAGGACCATGATACCGTCGTGGCTGTTGCCAAGTTGCAGTTCATCTTCAGCACAGAGCATGCCCTCACTGACAGCGCCACGGAGTTTCCCTTTCTTTATTTCATAGTATTCTGTGTCGGATGTCCATATTTTGGTGCCTATCTGAGCACATACCACTTTCTGACCTGCGGCGACATTGGGAGCGCCACAAACGATGTGAAGAGGCTCTGCGGCACCGACATCAACGGTTGTAAGGTGCAAATGGTCGGAATCGGGATGAGGTTCACAGGTCAACACTTTAGCGATAACCACGTGTTCTAGACCACCCTTGATTGTCTCCACTTTTTCAACACCCTCTATCTCAAGACCAGAGAATGTCAGAAGATCGTCAAGTTGGTGTGGATCCAACGTCGTTTCAACATAATCTTTAAGCCAGTTATAAGATATTTTCATTGTTATATTATTGTGTCAAATATATGTTTGTTGAGAAAAAATAATTCACAAAGTCATAAGTCAAAAGTAGCAACCGCCCTCTAATCCCCATTTATCACTTTTACCGTTCTGGCGCGGTAACAATGCGACGCATTGGTACGGAAATAACATCTCAATCCATCAGGGCCGCAGGCATATACATGTGTTTCCGAGCAAGGTGTGGAGGTCCAGTAATAAGTATTGTTTCTTAACACCACAGGCATTTTCTTGTATTCCAACCCTCGGTTGATCATGGATTTGTTTTTCTTTACAAGTTCCATCTCCGCTTTGGAAGGCAAATGCCAACCATCGCCGACCTGTGTACTCCACAATAATGCCGAATCGGCATCGATATTGACGGCTTCATCCAGCGACATCACCAAAGATGGATTGCCATTGCCATCAACAGTAACGACTACACACTTGACACCATCGCACTTGTACAAGTCACCAGGTTCAGTCCCTCGGCAGGAAACGGCTAGCAAAGAACCTATAAGAAAATAATATATAATTTTAAATTTCATCAGTTTCATTGATTACAGTAGTATCCGCACACATTATCGACATCGTGTCCATCACTGGCTCTTTTTCCACAAAAGTATATAAAGAGTAAAGGCTTGTAGGCAAATCCATTTTAACGTAGTCGGTGTTTTTCTGATATTCTTTTGTTTGGCTGAACAGCGTCATAAGGTGATCCTTGTCCGGGACTGTGTCGAAATTGATTTGTTTGTACCGGTAAAAGAACTCCGCGATTTCCGAACTCTCCATTACCTCATGGCTGACACAAATGGTTTCACCTTTGTCAAGATATGGGAGTATTATCTTCATATCGCTTATCAACACATGGTTTGAATTGACCTTGTGTATACTCGAGATATTGAGCAAAAGGCCAGAACTGAAAATCACTATCGCCAGCCCTCCAAGCACATATTGAGCGACCTTATTCATATTCTCCAGCCAATCCTCTATCATGTCGTACATTATGCAAGACATGGCAATGGCGAAAAAAGGAAGTGTCGGCACAATATAAAACTCCTGTTGCTTCAATCCTATCATAATAGGCAATAAACCCGACAGTCCCAAGACAAAAAAGAACCAACCGATCTTACTCCTGTTTATCTGGTCGGCAGTGAGTTTCCCACGATTACGCCAGAAGAACAAATGACGGTAGAAAGGCCTTGACTTCAATCGCAGCACAAAAAGCGCCATCATTATCACAATAGGAATAATACTCTGCAAGATGAGAACATACAAGATATAGAATCTTGACTCCACCGTTCTCACATGCAGCACACCTCCAATCATTTGGTGATGCAGGTAGTTGTACAAGTGTGAGTAAATATCTGGCGAGACAAAGATAACAACAAAAATCGTTGTCATCCACACAATCAGAATAAGAGAGGTCGTTACAATGGGAACAATGATTCTCTCACGACGCACCATCAACCAATAAAGGAATGGGATAAACACAGGGAATAGGCCAGAGAAACCTTTCACAAGAAAAGCCAACTCCATCATCACAGCCGAAAGGAACACCCACGCCATACGGCTCATCTGATATCGTCCCGCTCCTTTGGCGACGGTTTTGCGTGCCTTAAGAATATGCAACGCCTTGTACCCTTTTATCATAAAAGCCACCGAAAGCAATATGAACATAGTCATTGTGCTCTCAAGCAGATTGTTGGTCGCCGACCATGAGACAATAGGTATTGTGATCCAACACAGCAACGGCAGCCAGCCTGTCCGTCTTGAATGTCCTATCAACGTCCAAATCCATATGATAAGAGCGGCAAGAATAAAGTAGGTCATAACCGAATAGACCTTCTCAGCCATGAACGAGTTGTCCCCAAAGAGAGCATACCATTTGCTTTCCAGCCAGTAGCCCAAAGGCAGGTAGTTTTGCCTGTCGGGATTGCCGGGGGAAGAAAGCGACGGCATCCAGAAATCCTCGAAGCCCTCGGCCATACGTTGCGACACAATGGCGTTGTCCATACCGGCATGCGACACACCTTCAGACAGGAAACTGCCCGAAATAAGGAGCATGAAAACTCCGACAACTATAAGGTAAAGACTGGTTTGTCGCTGCATCGTGTTGATAGGATTTGAAAGGTTTAAAGGGTTTTGAACGTGCTATAAGAGTTCGATTCTTAATGAATTGTGTCTTAGATAAGGATGCTTTATTATCCGTTGATTTTAGCCCAGCTGTCTTTAAGGGTACAGGAGCGGTTGAATACAAGATGGCCCTCTTTGCTGTCGGGGTCAGTGCAAAAATAGCCGAGACGCTCAAACTGGAATCTGTGTGGCGACGGAACACCGTTTTCGGTGACGGCACTCTTCACATCATCGGTGATACAAGGCTCCACCTTGCAACCCTGCAGAATCTGAAGTGAGTTGGGGTTGAGATTATCGAGGAATGTCTTCCCTTCGGGAACCTCGTCGGGAGCCTCTGTGGCGAAGAGGCGGTCGAACAAACGGACCTCGGCGTCGACAGCATGACGAGCCGAGACCCAGTGGATGGTTCCCTTGACTTTGCGGCCGTCGGGGGCATCGCCGCCACGAGTGGCAGGGTCGTATGTGCAATGTATGCAGACGACATTGCCTTCGGCATCCTTCTCAACACTTTGGCATGTTACAAAATAGGCGTAACGGAGGCGTACCTCGTTGCCTGGTGAAAGGCGGAAATACTTTTTAGGAGGATTCTCCATGAAGTCATCACGTTCGATATAAAGCTCACGGCAGAAAGGAACCTGACGGGTGCCGTCATTCTCGTTCTCAGGATTATTGATTGCGGTAAGCATCTCTTCCTTATCCTCCGGATAGTTGTCAATAACAAGCTTCACAGGATTCAACACAGCCATACGACGCTGAGCGACTTTGTTAAGATGCTCACGCAGCGAGAATTCCAACAACGAATAGCTGATGATATTGTCGCGTTTTGCCACACCGATACGGTCACAGAATGCCCTTATGCTTTCGGGTGTGTAGCCTCTGCGGCGGAAACCGCATATAGTCGGCATACGAGGATCGTCCCAACCACTGACATAGTTCTCTTTGACAAGTTGCAACAGTTTGCGCTTTGACATTACCGTGTAGTCAATATTAAGACGGGCGAACTCATACTGATGGCTGGGATATATCTCCAGCTGTTGGATAAACCAGTCGTAAAGAGGACGGTGGATATCAAATTCCAAAGTACAAATCGAATGAGTGATATTCTCTATAGAGTCGCTCTGGCCATGGGCATAGTCATACATTGGATAAATGCACCATTTGTCACCAGTGCGGTGATGATGAGCGTGAAGAATACGATACATTATAGGATCGCGGAACATCATGTTGGGATGAGCCATATCTATCTTGGCACGAAGCACCTTGCTGCCATCCTCAAACTCGCCGGCGCGCATGCGACGAAACAGATCGAGATTTTCCTCAACCGAACGGTTGCGGTATGGACTGTCTTTTCCTGGCGTTGTCACAGTGCCGCGGTTCAGGCGGATCTCATCCAAAGTCTGGTCGTCGACATATGCCAAGCCTTTCATGATAAGTTTCTCGGCCCATTCATAGAGTTGCTCGAAATAGTCAGAGGCATAGTGAACCCCTGCCCATTCAAAACCGAGCCAACGAATATCGTTCTGTATCGAATCAACGTATTCCGTATCTTCTTTTACTGGATTGGTGTCATCAAAACGAAGGTTGGTCTTGCCGCCATATTTTTTTGCCAAACCGAAATTCAAGCAGATTGACTTGGCGTGACCAATGTGAAGATAGCCGTTAGGCTCAGGCGGGAAACGAGTCAGAATAGACTTGTATGTACCATCGTTCAGACCTTGTTCAATGATTTCCTCAAGGAAATTAAGCTGTTTTTCGTTGTTTTCTTCCATTATATTAATAAACACTAACGACAGATGCTTACAATAAGCATCCTGATTTATAAAAAGTTATTTTATAGTCACTCGTTAATACGAATTTACAAAAATACATCTTTTTTATCTATTATTATATAAAACAGCGTTTTTTTTCAAATAAATCACTTTTTTCAGTTTTACAATAATTGTTTTTGGATTTTTATGTAAATTTGCATTTTAATTCAGAAAAACAATTAAAACAATAAAACCATGAGAAAAAGGATTATAAGCGCAGTCATCATTGCTGTCGTCGCACTTGCCGTTTCATCTTGCAGCATTATCAATTCCATACTGCAACAGGCTGACGAACTTGCGAATCTCGCCAATTGCGAGTACAGTCTCAAAAATGTCTCTAATCTTAACATTGCCGGTGTCAATGTGAAAAACATTACCAACGGTAACATCACTGCCACCGACGTATTAAAGCTCTCATCGGCTCTACTCTCCAAGCAGGTTCCTCTGTCTATGGATGTCAATATTGACATCAAAAATCCCACCGAGAAAAACGCAGCTCTCACAGCAATGGATTGGATTCTTGACATTGACGGCAAACAATTTGCCGATGGTAACAGCCCCAAGAACTACACCGTCACCAAAAAAGCCACAACCACAGTTCCTCTTGGCGTCAACACCGATCTTTATAGCATGTTCAGCAAAGATGGCATAAACTCGTTGAAGAATTTCGTCAGCAGTTTCAAAGACGATGGCACCTCATCAAAGGTGGGTCTCCGTATCAAACCCTCTTTGAATGTCGCCGGCGTGCAGGTCCCGATGCCCAACTACATCAAAGTTGAGAAGAAAACCGGCACCAACAGCAGCTCTACCAACACAAATACCAATACAAACACAAATTACAAGACTCCTAAGAAAGGCTGATCAACGAATCCAGAACCTATAATAAAAGTCCGGAAAAGTTTTCCGGACTTTTTCATTTAACCCCTAATCGTATTATATATTTCCTTGCCCTGCGAGCAGAGATCTAGTAGACCTTACAGATTAAAGCGCTTTGCGAAATAAGAGCAGCGCTATATGAAAACTATGTCAGAAGCCCATGCCGAACATCTGCCAGTAACGACTTTCGAGGTTGCGCCATGTATATGCCGTGTTATCATATACCTTGTATGTGTAGTCGTTGAGTATGCTTGATATCTTCTTGGATGGGTCGTAGTCCTCATTCTCTTTGTCCAGTTCCGCCTTTACGCTTTTTTCCAGTTCAGACAGCCCCTCCATTGCCCTGCGTTCGCATTCCAGCACAGTTTTCATGTGGACATCCTTTGTACGTTGCCAAGCCACAGTGGCAAGTTTGTTGGCTTTGCGATACTGCCACAGAACAGTGTTCTCGTCATATTTTTTCTGGCCACAGACGTCAAAAGCTTTAGGCAAACGGTCGTTTCCGCAGAAAATAGGTATGCGGGGACTCTGTCCAGGATTGTCCACAGCCACCCAGCAGATGCCGCCGACCTGGTCGGGCAACCAGGAGCGCAACTGTGCCACAAAGCTATATGAACACCAAGCCACGCTGACAGTGCGACGGAAATCAACAGTGCCGCTTTTCAGCAGGTTGAGGGTGCTCTGCATATTGCCACCCATCCAAGGATTAGCCAAAGGACTGATGACTGTGTCATGGCTTACGCTACCATCTTTTTGACGTTGACTTACAACAGCTCTCACATTGCGGCACATATCCAAATCAGTGCCCTCATAGGTGGAGCGGAACAGTTCCATAACATCCGTCACATCGACAGACTGATCTGGTCTTACCGAGAAGGGAAGTTCATCCATATCAAGTGAGAGCCCCAACGATGGTGCCAAAGCGTTAAGGATAAAGAACTCCCGTTCTCTGAAGTTTTTACCATTTGCATACGATGCATTGAACGCCTTCCAGAAAACAAACTCGTCCTTGCCGTCCCAGAGGTTGTATTTTCGAGCCACTTTCTCAATATTGTCCGAGCACATGAAATAGTCAGGATTGTCGCGTTGCAATCTGCCGATACGAGGTATATTTGCACTGACGGCGACATGATAGTCGGGCACACGCTGAGCTGCCCACACACCGCCAATCTTATCTGGTCCTTCGCCAAGAATCTCCATCTGCCACACCTCTTCGCGGTCGGCGATGGTTATGCATTCTCCCCCGTCGCCATAGCCATATTGTTTTATCAGCTTACCTATCAGTTTTATGGCGTCACGGGCGTTATCACAGCGCATAAGGGCAACACGTTCAAGCTCTTCTATAGTGAACATACCTTTCTTGTTAACAAGAACGTCGGGGCCACCGAAAGTGGTTTCACCAATAGCGAGCTGCTTCTCGTTCATGCAAGGATAGGCGGAATTGAGGTAGGCGTAAGTGTGAGCGACCTGGGGTATTGTTCCAGCCACAGTGACACCAGTGGTGTCATCGCGATAAGCGGTATGCATGGTTCCTTTTCTAACAGTATATACTGCACCGGGCTTATAGTCGCGGGCAGGTTCCATCGTCATCCATGTGCGGTAGCGACCGTCACAGGTGTGTGATGTGATCACAGAACCATCGGTCGAGGCTTTTTTACCAACCATGATTGAGGTGCACGACTGTCCGTCGACAATCTGTGAGTTGTAATTGTCATAGTTCTGGGCACCGACAACGGCGACAAAGAACAACGCTGAGACAAATAATATGATTCTTTTCATTTTAGGGGTTATAAGGGTTAAAAGGGTTTAAAATGTATTTCGAATTATGAATTTAGAATTTAGAATTTTGAATTTTCAACTTTCTTCACTGGATTATTTTTATTTTCAAGGTATTCAGTTGCCTCATCAAGCTAGGCAGACATACCACCCCTTCGGGGTACATTTTTCAATTTACAATTCACTATTCACCATTCACGAATATTTTTCAATTTTCAACTTTCAATTTTCAATTTCTCAAGATGTTGTAAAAGCACTCTGCGCCGAGTTCGATGATGTCATCAGGGAAATCGTATTTCGGATGATGAAGCTCGGGTTGGTCCTCGCCACTTCCCAACCCAAAGAAGGCTCCGGGAAACTCTTTCAGGTACTCGGCGAAATCCTCCGACCAACGGAAGCACTTGTCCAGCATGACAACATTATTTTTAGTGGCAAAGATAGTGTTTAACTGTTCCACAACAGAAGGTGTGTTTTCTGTTGCCCTGAAAGGCTCTTTAACCTGTTTCTCAAGTTCCAAACCGGCTTTGCCAGACTCTTCCAAAACAATGCTGTCGGCAGCCGAGAACAGTTCCGTCATCATGTCGTTGGATGAGGTGCGCAGGGTAAACATCACCTCGCCACTGCCTGCCGATGTGCCGTAAGCCTCCTCTCCTATTCTGCAGCATATCAGCGTCGACAACCGAAGTGACGAAGCGGAATAGTTGTTGAGTCTGTCCATCTTTTCGATAATCCTGGCGATGGCTTTTCCGGGATTCAAACCCTTTTCCGGAGTGGATGCATGGGTTTGCCGACCAATGAGCCTATACAAGACCCCGCACGAGGCCGCTGCGAAAGTACCTTTGTTCAACAAAACAGCCCCCTTGGGGTATCCTGGTATGTTGTGGAGACCATAGACATAATCGACGCCATAACGCTGCAAAAGTCCGCTTCTGACAATCTTCTTGGCACCCTTGCCTGTCTCTTCCTCAGGCTGGAAGATGAGAACAACATTATTATCCAGTTGCTCCTCTGCCACCATTCTGGCAAAACGAAGCAATATCGCCGTATGGCCATCATGTCCACAACGGTGCCCAGAGGGTAATGCGTCTATGTCGGCTCTGAAAGCCATGGTTTTAGCGCTGCTGTTGGGTGATTTCCAATAGGCCACTACACCATAACCTCCAACATGTTGGTGAAGCTCGGTAGGAGCGAGTTTTTCAAGCTCAGCAACAATAAGATCATGGGCAAAACTCTCGTTTCCAGAGACGCCAGGATGTTCATTCAGTATATGCCTTATGTCACTAATTTCCATAAAACAGCCTATTCTTTATACATCAATTATTGCTCGACCCTTGCTTTTTCAACATACCCACACACTCCTTGAAATGGTCTCCTCTATATTCGAAATTTTTGTAATGATCATAACTAGAGGCTGCGGGAGACAGAAGACATATTTTGCCCGACGGAGTCTCTCTGGCAGCGAAAGCCACTGCATTATCCATGCTGTAGTCAGTTCCAAAATCCTTCACAATGTTACGTTCCACCGAAGTGCCATAACTATCAATAGCATCCATGATGGCTTTACCTGCTGTGCCAAAGAGGACAAGATTGCACACTTTACGGCCATTGTTGTTGGTTTCAAGATACTCTGCCAAAGGTGAGTAGTCAATACCCCTGTCAAAGCCGCCAAGAATCAATGTATGCACATCCTTTAGCGCCTCGACAGCGGCTATAGTGGCCTGAGGTATAGTGGAGATTGAATCATCATAGTAGGTGACGCCACGAACTGTATCAACCTTCTCAAGTCGGTGTGACAGTGCTTTAAACGACATCAGAGAGTTCATAAAACCATCCTTGTCAATACCGAAACATTCTGACACTCTCCATGCGACATAAATGTTACAAAGATTGTGCTCGCCTGCCAAGGGCAACTCATCACCAACCAAGAAAGTGGCTGCATGGGCATCCTCTTTGCCATAGCCTATGCTCTCTCCTGCCATTTGGTCTTTATAACAATTCATTCTCCTGTCAAGATCCTTGTTGTCACGACAGAAAAACAATTTATCACCCTTACTCTGTTTAAGCGCCAGCTGCATTTTAGCGTCACAATAGCCGTCATAGTCACGATAGTGATCCAGATGTTCCTCAAAAAAGTTCAAGATAACACCAATATGAGCCGACTTGTGGATTATCTCCAGTTGATGGCATGAAAGCTCAGCTACAACGATAGAGTTCTCATCGAGCCGATCGACAATGTCAAGCAAGGGAATACCGATATTGCCGGCAAGGATAACGTTTTTGTCTAAGTTATCCGACAAGACTTTGTATATCAAACTTGTAGTAGTGCTCTTCCCTTTGGTTCCAGTCACGCCCACAGTGATGTCGCCGTAGACCTGAAGAAAAAGGTCACATTGTGACGATATTGATTGCTTCTCGCACAATCCGTCGAAAATTGACAGGGGTATGCCTGGCGACTTCAATATCAAATCATATTTTTTTGTCTTCAGGGCCCTTTCTATCTCATTGTCATTGCGTGCGATATCGAAATAGCGTCCAGGGAATAACCTGCCCAGCATGGCGTTGGTACTTTTCCCTTCTCTTCCGTAACCAGCTATAAGAATCTTTTTGTCATCGAGCATCTCCGCCAGCTGTCGGCTTCGAAAAAAATCGGAAGTCTCTCCCCTCTTGCCACACACATCGTCAATGGTATGTGACAACAACGACGCATCGTCGGGAGGCAGATTATTATCATCACAGAAAGAATCCAAGGGTGTTACCGAAACGACTGGAGTATAGTCTTTAAGAAGAGCTGGGCGATTCACACCATACCATCTGGTTATTGCCATAGAAAGAGCGCTGTTCACCTCATCCACAGTTCCGACACACTCGAAAGGTTTGGTCTCCTTATGACCTGTAAGCTGGTCAAACTCAAGACGAAGAGAGTCATCATCGAGCATGTTCTTGCCAAAGATCGACACAAGACGTTCCGGCGCGATAAATGGCGACAATATGATAAATGCAAACAGGCATTTGGCGCAATGACCACACCATATATCTTGTTTGCTGCCCACATTACAGCTTTTGAAGACATCGAAATATTTCTCGTTTCGGGCAAAAAGCATCGCGATCTGCAATTCGCTCAATGGGCGCAGAAAACTATAGTAATCAATCTGTCGGGTGATATACGACTCCACATATCCTCGGAAATCATTCTCAAACTCAATGCTTTTCGAGTATTGGTGATTCACCGAGGAACCCACCACTGTGCTTTCATTGGCGCTGTTCTCGTTAGATAAAGCTATGCGGCAACGAGAGCGGGTCAACGCTGACGCCAAAAGGGTATAAAATGCCAGCATGGCACTGAAGGGAGTGTGCCCGTTCAAAGCGCCTTGGCTGTTTTCCTGCAACATCCGCTGGTCCAGTTTGCGCTCTATGACAATCACATCGTCGAGAGAATACCCCGCCTTGGCCACACACTCGGTTGTAGCGCCACGAGGGTTCATTATCAGAGGCAGAGGTCTGCCGGCGGCTGACAACAGTTCCAAGGTAACCACCGAGTCTTTGCCACCGCCTATAGGTACAATATGGATACTATCAGAGTGTGATGTGAAAGCTTCATTGCAATGGCCGAAAAGTTCTTCGCTTATGGGCTCGACCTCACGCTCGCCCTCACATTCAATAGACATATAATCATCGATTGTGGCATCTATACCATTAGTATAGAAAAACTCACCCAAACCATTAAAAAATAGTTTTTTCCAAAACAGAATCTGCTTATTATCCAAATGAAAAGGACGCACAATCACGATAGGAGGACAATAGGTTTTCCAATAGCTTACAAGCTCAATCATTCCAATATGGAAAACCAGTGTGTCGAGGGTTTGTTTTGAAAGCTTTTCTGGATGGAGGAAACTGCGTGACGGAATGAAAGCCGAAGGCTGGAAACGAATCTCAGGTTGTTCTCCTCTCCCCTCTATTATGAAACAAAAACCGATGTGCAGCCCTTCAGGCTGCACATCGTAATGATAGCTGTCGTACACAAACCGCGCGAAGCGCTCTCTGTACTTGCAGTAATCTTGTTGTCGAGACATCTGTTATTCGAGTTTGAACGAGGCTTTACCTATCTCATAGCCATTGGCGTAAAGAGTGGCCCAATAGAGACCGGGCTGAAGCTCCACGCTATTGCCTTTCTTCCAAATCATCACAATGTTGCGGCCATAGCCGGTGAACTCAATGTCCTGTTTCATGGTGTACTGCATAGGAACGCCACCCATGTCAAATGAGAAATCCTCGGGGCTTCCATTGCAGACAACCCTATTGTTGGCAGTAGTGATACGGCAGTAGATTGTCATCGAACCCGGGTCAACGACATTGTTGTCAAGGAGTTTGCAATCAAGTCTTACAACTTTAACCTGACTGGCCTTGGATGCGGGCTTGACGACGTTGCCGACTTTGACATCTTTACCAGGAGTAACCTTAACATCGCTGGTGACCAGCACAGAGGCCATCTTCACCTTCTGTTGCAAACGTTCGTTCTCGGCGAAAAGATTGGCAGATGAGGCTACTTTTTCTTTCAATTCGCTGTTTTCCGCCTTGAGCTGCTCGTTCTCGGCTTTGAGACGTTCTATCTCTGCGCGATAGCTCTCACAGAGAGCCTGAAGCTCGGCGATTTTCTGGTTCACTTTGCCCGATGTCTTATCGCTGTCGGACTTTTTGCTTTCCTGGAGCTCTTTGTTTTTCTTATCCAAATCTTTCTGCAGCTGATCTATCTGGGCTTTCTGCGATTCAACCTGGCTTCTCAGGTCGGCGATTGTTTTGTCGGCCTCGGTGTTATTGTTGCCGCTACTCTGGACAGACTTTACAAGGGTTGCGTTTTCTGTTGTAAGCTGCTCAACGCGTGACTGGAGCAACATAACCTGCTGTTTCAGGTCGGTGACAGAAGCCTGGAGAGCCGACTTGTCGTTGTCATATTTCTGCGCCATTTTCTGGGTGCTTTGAGCCAGCTCATCATATTTGCTGCGGCAAGCGGCCTCTTTCTGAACCATATCGGCAAGATCGGCACGCAACTGCTGCTCTGTCTTGCTTCCCTCGCCCTGAGCCGACTGCAGGCTCTTCACCTGAGCCTTCTGTGCCTCGAGCTCACTCTGGCATTGTTTCAGCTCGTTTTTAGCGGCTGCAAGCTCTTTCTGGGCTTTGCTGGCGTCGCTCTGATAAGTGGAGCTAAGTGATTTGCATTCGTCAAGTTTATTGTTTGCGATACGCAACTGCTCTTTCACTTTGGCCAACTCGGCATCGTTGGCTTTGCTTTGGTCACCATTGCTGGCGCTAAGAGCGGCGACTTCCGAATTCAGGCTCTTTATCTGATTTTTAAGATCGGCAACTTCGCTCTTGTATTTCGCCACCTCACTCTTCATCTCCTTCGACTGGGACTCGCAGTCCTTGCGCAAACGCTCACAGTTGGCAAGAGCCTCAGAGCTGGAGCTGGACTTGGAAGCCTCACGCTCAAGCTGGTCAATCTGGGCCTTGAGCTCTTTTATCTGCTTAGCGTCTTTGGCCATCTGGGCACGCAGGTCCTCCACTTGCTTGATATATTTTTCGTTGTCGCTATTGTTCGAGCCAGTGTTATTGGCTTTACGAAGCTGCTCAAGTTGCTTTTCCTGCTCTGCAACCTTACTCTTCAATTGCTTGATGGAGTTCTCTTTCTCTCTGATTTGCTGCTGCTGTTTCTCGTATTTCGCATCATCCACCTTTGCAGGAGCTTGAGAATTACCCTTCTTGTTCAACTGGTTGATGAGGCGTTGGATTTCCGCGGCTTGTGCGTTGATGGCGCTGTCGCGGTCTGCCATTTGTTTGTCGAAATCGCTATTCTTGCTTTTCAGATCTTCGTAAACCAACATCGTCGAGTCCAGCTTACGCTGCAGAATTGCGGCATTGTCATTTTGCGAGTCATTTCCGCCACATGATTGCAGCATCAGCACAACACCAATAGCCGGGACACAAAGTGCTTTTAACGTTTTTATAATACTAATATCCATGGATTTAACTATTAAATTTCTCAATTCAAAAAAGTATTTTTATCTTTGCAAATCAATTTGCAAAAATACGATTTATTTTTTAATAATATTCGACTTTATTATGACACCTGCCCGTGCTGTATATATAACATCAAGATTGAAAACATCTTATATGTTCATTTTAATGTTGATAATTTTTTCCACGGTCACATTCCCTCTCTTTGCCAAACAAAACCACGATGACGACTCCACACACCACTCAACAAGTGTCTACAAAGATGTGAATCTTGTTTTTGGAGGTGGATTTCAATACGGCATATATAGAGACAACGGTGTGGCACCATTTTGTTTCAAGGGCCTCTCTGTCGCACCCTCCTTTGGATTGACATATGGCGACAGCTACCACACCCGTTTCTCCATCACCTCCACAACCAGCATAGGCATATACGAGGATGAGCTACCGCCTCTTCTGAACTTCAGCGCTTACGACATTCACAACACCATCTCGGTCAACCTCCTTTTCCCCATCAAGAAGTGCGTCAAAGACCTATGGATTGGCGGAGCCATAACGAACTTTATGGACATCGCCGTCAACCCTAACTACGAGAATGCGTCGGTCGGCATAAGCGAGTTCCTGGGCCCCGAGATAGTCGCGCGGCTCTATCAGTGTCCACCGACGAACAGAAACGCGATAATATTCCATGAGGAGCTGCGTCTCATGCCTTTTGCCGCCGTGCTTAGGCCAGGGTACGCATACATAGACAATTACACCTCGCGGCAACCGGTCTTGGCAGCTTTGTTCGATGACTACGAATGGAGTATGAAATTCCTTGCTGGCATAGCCACAGATATTGGTTTCGACATAAAAACAGGCCGCGGCAACCGAATCTGCGTCAGCTACCGTTGGTGCTATTACTCCAGCGGCAACAGCGGACAATGGCGTTTCGACCACGCCACTCACCTGATAAATATTGATTTCGTCTTCAATCTCAGATCAAGAACATAACAGGCATAAAAGCTCGGAGAAACAACAATTCAGACCTCATGAAACACATCATAAGAACAATACTGTTAATATCACTCTCATTAGTATGCGGATGCGAACGTCTGTTCATGGGCGACACCCCATACTCCACCCCTGTCGAGACTTTCGACTACCTGTGGAAGCAAGTAGACGAACGCTACTCGCTTTTCGATGTGAAAAATGTTGACTGGCAAGCAATGTACGATTCTTTGAGACCTCGTGTGCATAACTATATGAGCGACAGGGAGCTCTTCAACGTTTGCCATTCCCTCCTCAACAGCCTCGACGATGGGCACGTTGACCTATGGAATACCTCTGATGTCGCCAGCAGCGAAGCCATCTACCTTCAACGATACGGCAACGGCAATTTTGACCTCAACACAGTGGCCCTCACCTATCTCGGCCCCAGACATCACACCACAGGAGGCTTGGCATACAACAGCATCGACAGCGGCAGGGTACTTTATATCTATTATGGTTCTTTCTCCAATCAGGCAAACACCAATCAACTGGAATACATTATCAGCCTTTATCCCAACATCGAGGGCATTGTCTTCGACATCCGTCAAAACGGCGGCGGCGAGATACAAAACGAATGGAACCTCATGGCGCTGTTGCCCGACAGGAGACAGCTGCTATACACCACACAGCTGAAAAACGGCAAAGGCCATAACGACTTTGGTACTCCAACAGCCGTATACGCTCCATCCAACGAAGGACACAGACCTTTCACCAAGCCCTTTGTCTTGCTTACCGACCGCGGATGTTACAGCGCAGCCAGCAGTTTCGCTCTTTGCCTTAAAAGCTATCACAACGTCACCGTTATGGGCGACACCACAGCCGGCGGTCTTGGCATTCCCGCCGGAGGGGCTCTGCCCAACGGCTGGTATTATCGATTCGGCGTCAGCCGTATTATCGCTCCCGATGGCGTCAACTACGAGAACGGCGTCCCTCCCGACATCGTCGTCAAACTTGACCCCGCTGCCACAGCGATCCACCGCGACAACATTATCGACTCCGCCTGCGCCTTGATACATAAGTGATTGAAAATTGAAAGTTGAAAATTGAAAATAAGTGATCTGCGACAGTTAAAACCTTTATAACCTTTCAAACCCTTTAAACCCTTTTAACCTTTTAAACTTTTATAACTTTTTAAACCTTTTAACCTTTATAACCCTTTAATCCTTTACCACCCTCTCATGTTAACAGACTTTCTTATTCGTGCAAGCTACCCCAACTATTTCATGGTAAAGAAATATGCCGATATGGGGCGAGAGATTTTCAACCGCAATGTGGAAGACAAAGACAATGTGCTCAAAGGCAACAAACCTGGCACTGTTATATACACTCTCGACAACTCATCGGAGAAACACGAGTTCCCACCCCGTTGGTACGATATGTACTACCTCATGCGCCAACGCGGCGAGGCTCAGAGACATTACTTGGAGATGCTGCTCACTGAGCGTTTCGGCGAGGGAATGTGCGAGGAGAAAAAAAGTCCTGACTACCAACCACAGACCATCACAGAGCTGGAAGAGATACGCAATGCATTCCGCATTGAATGCCAAGAGTATGTCTCTTCCAACCCCCTCATCTCATCGGAATATATCATAACAACCCTCGACGAGAACGACTATACCGACGAGCAGATAAGCTACAAGGGACGTATGCTTCTGGAACTCACCCACGACTGCTATCCTGTGCCCGACTTCTGCATCCTCAGCGCCGAGGCTTTTCTCCATCCGGAAAAACTCGAGGAGCTCCTCGAGCAAGCCATCCACAACCTTGAGATAATGACGAGCTATAAGCTGGGCAGCAACCAGAACCCTCTGGTTTTCGCCATACGCTGCGCAATGCCGCAATATATCCCCGGCCTTATGCCTACATTGCTGAACATTGGTGTGACCCGCGAGGCATACCAAGGTCTGGGATGTCGTCGTGTAGGAACAGCAAACCGTGTATATCTCAGCACTCTACACTCTATTTGCGAGATGCTGAGCATCGAGAACAAATACGAGCGCAACGACATCGAGCTCTCCAATGAAGAACAGCTGGCACGCATAGCAATGATGGAGAAAGCCATTCTCGAGTCAGGACCCGACGGAGACCGTTTTCTTCACGACGCCCACTACCAAGCCCTCCGGCTGGTGGAATATGTGCGCGATTTCTACATCAACAATCAAGACCTCATCCTCACCTTCATGCAAGGCAAACGAGCTTACCCCTCTTTCATCCTGCAGCGCATGGTGTGGACAATAGGCAACGAGGAGTCCTACCCTGGAGTGCTTTACAGCCACCACAGCCGTACCGGCGTCGGCAAACAGGTTGAAAGCTACCGCAATATCTTTGGCGAGGAAATCATGACGGGCGATGTCACCTCCATCGACATAGCCTATAAAGACCGAAGCGAGATCAAAAACGACTATCCCGCCGTGTTCCATTTCGACCCCCTCCTCGACTCTCTCGAACGACGACACAAATCGCCTGTGACCATCGAGTTCGCCGTCGAGACACGCCCTCGCAAGATAAGCCTCTTCGCCGTTTTGCAACTCAACAAGTCGGAGATGACAGGTAGGGCGGCTCTGATATCCTCTATCGACCTCCTCAACCGAGGAATGATAGAGGAGCACGATGTCACCAACCTGATAAAGCCATACCATTTGCGCCAGATTGTCAGCAACTCCATAGACGACCGCTCAATGGCTCATCTCGATTTTTTTGGCAAAGGTCTCAGCGTCCTGCCGCGCTCAGCAATCACCGCCACTCTCTGCTTCTCCGCCCAGCGGGCACAAGAGCTCAAAAAAGACGGTACAGCGGTCTGTTTATGCCAGTATCGTTTTGTGCCCGAGGACACTATCACTTTAGGCGAACTCGATGCCATACTGAGCATGACACCAGCGGCGATACATGTGGTGACAGCCTGCCGTGGCTATGGCATTCCTGCCTTCATGGACCTCCAAAGCTATGGCATAAAAATGGTCGGCAACAGCCTGGTCAATGCCGACGGTATGGTAATCAACGAGATGGACAAGATCACCATTTCCAGCAAACACCAGACAATCTACAAGGGGGTCGCCGCTTTCAAACCGGCACGTTTCACCAAATACCTCAACGGACAGCCTGTTAAGCTCGAAGAGAATGAGATAGAGTTCTTCAAAGAGATGAAAGAGGCCTACCAGCGTTACCAAAAAATCGTAACCTCCACCAATGCCTCCCTTATCTCTGATGTCAACAAACTCGCGCGCCTCATACGTTGCGATCTTCAAGACAAACCAGAGACAGCACGAGGAATTGTAAACAACTGGTATAGTGACAATGCAAACCTTTATGTTAAACAAGTACTTGAAAGCAAGATGGGAGACCATCTGGACCAGTCACGCGTCTTCAACCTTCTAAGCAACGACCGCAAAGTCGACTTCTTCCAACGTGTCTCCGAGGCCTGCATGAAAGAAGGTCTTAACGGTCTTAAGGCAGGTGCATTCATGCTGGGGCGTTTTGTGGCTCGTCCATTGCCGACATCGATATGGAACGCTTTAAGCGACCGCATTGTGGCTTTCTTGCTTAACGAATATGTACTCTATGAGAAATACCTTCATGTCCTCGAGGAGGTGGGCGAGATACGTTTGACTCGAGCTCATTCAAAGATTGAGACAGAAGGCATTGACAATATGACTATCAATAACTTCGACCTTTATAATTTCGTCACACTTCTCGACTCAGCTCATGACTGGAGCGATGTCACACACCAGCTTGAGAATATGGATCATCAGGACAACACCCATCTTTTGGTAGAGAAACTCAGCCACCCTATCGACGAGATTTTCGACACAACAAAATCATGGGTTGCCTTCGAGATAGAAGAAAAGAGAAAGACAAAATAACATAGTCGGCCAAGAGCGACACCCATATGATTGTGACACTAAAGAAGACAACCACAATAGTATTTTTCCTGCTTGCATTGGCTCACGCCTATCCTCAGGCATTTATCGGATGCAAGGTTGGCAACCAATGGGTTGAGACTCCGTTATTGAGGAAAACGTTCCTTGTTACCGAGGATGATCTGAGACAAGACAACAACCAAAAGGTCTACTTCGATGTTGATATCGTCTCACTTGGTTACCATGAGCTCTATGTGAATGGCACCAAAGTCGGCGACAAAGTCTTGCAACCCGCTGTATCTCAACTCAACAAAAGAGCCTTCGAAACAACCCACAACATTACCGACCTCATACACAAAGGCAAAAACGAGATAATGATATGGGTTGGTCAAGGCTGGGGCCGCGTCTATGGCACGCATGCTCTGGCGAAAGCGACAGTCACCCAAACCGTCTCCGACCGGGAATGTGGTTTAATATACACTGTCACACAAACCGACAACAGCTGGGAAGCATCGCCTTCAGGCTACAGCTACACCGGCAGCTGGCAACCCATGCAATTCGGTGGCGAGCGCTGCGATGCACGTGTGCAACCCGACTGGCGGCCAGCGTCAATCTCAAACCACGACGACATAAACATCACCCGTCAAGAATATCTCGGCAACAAAATTATCGATACAATATCGTATATCAAATACGATACAGAGCCTGACAACGCACTTGTGATAGATTTTGGCCGAGTGATAACAGGATGGTTTTCTGCCGTTTTCAAACCTATGGCGACCAACACTGAGGTGTCAATAGAATACCTTGACCATCGCGATGCCAAGCCACCTTTCACCGAGACCGACTTCTATGTTTCTGACGGGAAAAAGCATGATTCCTTCTGCAATAAGTTCCATACCCACTCCTTCCGCTATGTCAGAATCAAGGGTGCAGAATTGTCTGAGGCGAAAGCCCTGCAGATCTCCGCTGTCAACCCCTCCGAGGGCGCCACATTCGAATGCTCCGACCCACGCCTCAACGCCATCCACGACATGGTGAAATACACCCTCAGCCGCCTCACTTTCAGCGGATACATGGTTGATTGTCCGCATATTGAACGCATGGGCTACGGCGGCGACGGCAACTCGTCGACAATGACACTGCAAACCTTCTGGGATGTGCGCGACACCTACCGCAACTGGCTTACCGCTTGGGGCGACGCTATGGACTCCACCGGAGATCTGCCGTATGTCGCGCCAGCCTTCCGCACAGGTGGCGGCCCCTATTGGAGCGGCTTCATCATCAAAGCTCCCTGGCGCACATACCTCAATTATGGAGACCGAAGCCTCATTAACGAGAATTGGTCGCAAATGAAACTTTGGCTGGAATTTGTCAAGAGTTACAGCCCCGATGGACTATTGCAGCGCTGGCCCGACACCGAACGTCGCAACTGGTTTCTAGGCGACTGGGCGGCACCAGAGGGGGTGGACATCAAAGGCGAGTCGGCACTCTTTGTCAGCAATTGCTTCATTGCTGAGTGTCTGGGTGATATGGTGCGAATGACCGATTATTATAGCCGCAAGAACGACTCCGCCTACTACGCCTCATGGCGCGAAAGGTTGGTCAAAGACATCCATCGCAACTTCTATCATCCTGAGACGCACACGTATGCCAATGGAACGGTACTCGACCAATGCTATGCCCTGCTGATGGGCATTCCGCCCGACAGCGCCACTGCGCAAGCTGTCAAGGAGCAACTGGTGAAGGACTGTCATGGCAAGTACCGCGACCATATCGCCGTAGGCCTCGTCGGCGTCCCTATCTTCACCGAGTGGTGCATTCGCGAGAGGCAGGCCAACCTTATGGCCACCATACTCCGGCAACCCGACTACCCCGGCTATCTGAATATGATAAACAATGGTGCCACCACCACATGGGAGTCGTGGGATTGCGGCCGTCCTGGCAAGGAGGACCGTAGTCGGGTACACAACTGCTACAACGGTATCGGCATATGGTTCTACCAAGCCCTTGCCGGCATCCGCCCCGACAGAGACAATCCTGGCTATGAGCATTTCTTCATCGACCCACAAACCATCGATGGCATTGAATGGATCCATGCAACAAAACCAACCCCATACGGCGTCATCAAAGTGGACATAGAGGGGAAAAATATGAAAGTCTCTGTGCCTGAGGGCTCCACTGCCACCATATTCCCCGACAGTAGATACGAGCGCACCGTAAGCGCAGGGGAATGGCACTTCACAATCAACGACAAATGGACACATTACAACTTCAAGCGATAAACCACGGCGTGAAAACATCCACGCCTCAACTTCATAAAGCATCGCAAAAAAATGAAACGAGAATAAAATGAAAAAAATACTTTATTTACTGTTAGCCTGTTTGATGGCATCGTGTGGCGACACGAACACGAAATATGTAAAGAATGCCATCCGCATTATGGACAAAAACGGCATCTACGCACAAGGTCCGGAATGGGACAAAGCCCGGAGCGAGGCGTTGTCCGCCAAACCAGCGACTTTGGAAGAGGCACAGGAAATAGTCTCCAAGGCCTGCAAGGTCGCCGGCGGCAAACACTCTTTTCTGATGACCGCGGAAGAGGCTATAAAAAACGACACGATGGCATGGGGAATGCCTACCGTCAAACTACTGGAGGATGGTGTCGCTCTCATAAAGCTGGAGCCATTCTCTGGAAATGCCGAAGAGGGAGTCAAGTATGCCAAGACAATCCTCGACGCGCTTCCACAAACGCTGAAAGGTGTCATCATAGATCTGCGTGGCAATCGAGGTGGCAACATGAACCCAATGATTGCCGCCGTCCACCGGTTCCTGCCCGACGACATTATACTTCGGTTCTCTTCCCGCAAGAAACCCATTGACATAAACACATACTATGTTCTGAGAAACGTCGGAATCGAAAAGCATGAGCCCATACAATGTCCCGTAGCGCTGCTTACCGACGAATGGACAGGCAGTTCCGGCGAGGCCGTATTGCTATGTTTCCGTGGCATGGAGAACACCCGTTCCTTTGGAGCCCCTACAGCAGGCTATGCGTCGTGCAACCAGCCTTTCACACTCTCCGACGGCTCTTCCCTGGTACTTACTATCGGAGAGGACATAGCCCGCACCGGCGAAAGGTTTTGCGACGACCCCATACCCCCCGATATCACTACAGAGACACCTGTCGAAACCGCATTGGAATGGATATCCGACGCAAACAGAACAGCATCCCGATAATTTTTCAAAAAAAAGTCTCGGTCTTAAACGGTCAATACAAAAAAACACCCAAAATTGTTTATGGAATCGTTTTTTTATTTGTATTTTTGCAAAGGCAAATGCCGCCATCGACGACAAGAACGTGAAAAAACTTTTCAAGCTCAAGCCGATACCTCATTTAAGTGTCAACAAAAAGTTTAACTATTAAAAATACGACTAATATGGGAAGATACGTAGTTGAAGTAGCCGAAGAGTATTTCGATTGGGATGATCTCGATTCTCATGGCAATCCTAAGAAGAAGTTACGCTATACAGGCGAAAAGTATGAAACCAATTCAGAACCCGAAAACAGCGTCGGGCTTTCCGTCATGAGTGATGGATACTCTGAGAAACATACCGTGGTTAGAGGATCTAGTAGCAGTAACTCGGATTATTCTAATTATAAAGAACGAGGACAGATGGCATTAAATGAATACGGGAATATGCCATTTACCGTTGTCAAAGAGTTGGATGAAGATTTGTTGTTAGTATGTACTGATAAGCAATACTCGATGGGTGTTGTCAAAAAGAACAGTAACAAAGTCGTTGTGCCATTAGCCTTTAATAAAATAATGAAATTTGGGAAAAATGGACTCATTAAGGCTAGTCTCTTTAAGGATTACATATTTGACAGAAAAGGCAAACAGTTAGCCTGCTATGATCACATACATGAATTGAAAAATGGTATTGCGCTTGCAGAGAAACGTTTATATATAAGTAGCGACTTCGGGTATATCGATGACAATGCAAAACAAATTATTCCGGTAAGATTCTCCAAAATCACAGATTTTGGGGATAATGGTCTAATGAAGGCACATCTCCATACTAGTAATAACAGTGATTGTGATTACATTTTTGATAGAAATGGAAAAGAATTGGCCTGCTATGATCGCATAAACGAGTTGAAAAATGGTGTTGCGCGTGTAGAGAAACGTGTATATAGAGGTAGCAACCATGGTTATATCGATGACAACGCTAAGGAAATCATTCCGCCCAAATATCCTTTTATCACTGATTTTGACGAAGATGGCTATGCTTACGCAAAGCTTGACCGTTCTGACCCAAACAAAATAAAGTTCGACAAGACTGGGAAAGAGATACAATGAACCTCGTATTAGTAGAATAAATTAGATAATATGGAACATTTCAATGCAAAGCAAGTGAAAGACCAGGTGGTTCAGTGGATCCGCGACTGGTTTGAGGAGAATGGCAAGGGCTGCAACGCCGTATTGGGCGTTTCTGGTGGTAAAGACAGCAGCATCGTGGCTGCATTGTGCGTGGAGGCGCTGGGCAAAGACCGCGTCATCGGCGTGACAATGCCCAACGGCGTGCAAAAAGACATCTCTGACAGTATGCGCCTCATCAATCATCTCGGTATCCGTTATTGCAACGTGAACATTGGCGACACCTGCAAAACGCTGATGGCAACAGTGAAAGAGCAATTAGGCGCTTTGGGCAAGGAAGTGAGCGAGCAGACCACCATCAACCTGCCGCCTCGTGTCCGAATGACAACACTCTACGCCATCTCTCAGTCAATGAACGGACGCGTGGCAAACACCTGCAACCTCTCGGAAGATTGGGTGGGCTATTCTACTCGCTATGGTGATGCTGCTGGCGATTTCTCACCTCTCGGTGGTTTGACCGTAGGTGAGGTTATAGCCATTGGCAAAGAACTTAATCTGCCAATTGACTTGGTGGAGAAGACACCTGCCGACGGACTTTGTGGCAAGAGTGATGAGGATAACCTTGGCTTCACATACGCAACCTTAGACCATTACATCCGCACTGGCGAATGCACCGACGTAAAGGTGAAGGCCGTCATCGACGACAAGCATGCAAAGAATCTCTTCAAGCTCAAGCCAATACCTCATTTTGAGTTATAATCAAACAAATCAACATCTCAACAATTAACAGTTGCACCCGACACGGATGAAGGGCTTTTAATCATGACAAACTTTTTCAAAAAACTGTTTGGGAAGAATGTATCTGAAAACACCTCCGAGGACGAGAATGCTCAGGCAAATACCCCAAAAGCCCAACCAACTCAAGCCAAATCAGAACAGAAAGCTTTCTGCTTACACAATTTGCTACCATCGTTTGTTGATATGAACAAAGACCCGACAGCAGAAGAGATTGTGCGTGTGGCAGGATTGACCGATACTATTCTAAATCTTACTTTCAAGAATCCATGTCCGATAGAACAAGACCCTGTTTTCCAATCAGTTTTAAATACAAATAACCAATCCTTGATGGAGTGTCTGCAAAGCGGAAAATACATTATTGCTCCTCATGAAGAGTTGAAAAAGGCATGCGAGAGCAAATATCCAGAGCATATCGTGAAGTCGATGATGGAAATTGATTACTGGAACCAACGTATGATAGAGCATGCAGTCGTGACAAAAACCTTAGGTCCCAAACCTGCCTATCAATGTCTTCAGGCTGCATTGAACCTCACATCTTTTGCAGGGGAGCCAAGTGCTATTCTAATTGTCAACTATGCCCACTTATTGCTTAAATTCTCGATGCTAAAAATCGTCAATCCTGTGGCAATCGGTGATATCAAGAATGTACTGCATCAAGCATCTCTTTGGTTGAACTTTGACGAAGGAAAGAAATATTCTGCGAGCTAGTCTTCATGGGGAAGGGATAAGAAATTTCATTTTTCATTAGAAGTTGCGCTAGATTTTTAAAGATTCGTTTTTATTTGAAATATTTCTCGCGAAGCGACCCTCAATTTTCAACTTTCAACTTTCAATTCCCTCATGTGGTAGTGCTCTTCGAGCAGAAATCCGACAAATCTGATAAAATTAAACAGATAAGAAATATAAGATTTGAAAGATTTGTTTTTATTTGAAAGATTTCTCGCGAAGCGACTCACAATTCAAAATTCTTAATTCGAAATTCAAAATTCAAAATTAGAATAGCGAACTCATAGCGAACCCATACCCCCTTTTTTCTACCATCAGGTGTGCTGTTTTACGTCAAAAAATCTTCCAAACAAATCGAAATAGAGATTTTTCGCAACGCCGATGAGAGCGCCAATTAGATAAAAAACATCGGAAAGAGGGCTTCATGCATCTCTTTTTAGGCCTGTGAGAGGAGAATTTTGATACATTCTGTGCCCTTCGAGGACTTGGGCACCGATGGAGAGACGCTATAATAATATTATAATTAATTGTTTACTAGAATTTTAATTATCAATATTTATTGTTTACAGTCTCAGTCACAGAGTCTCAGTTGTTTTTAAAGCCACTTGCAAACTTCCAAATCCACCTCTATTATTATATCTATATATATTATTATTAATTAGTTATAAGTATATAAAGAGAGTGGGTATGAGTTAGGATATGACTTTTTTTTCAACTGAGACTGAGATTTGAGACTATTTTCAATTTTCAATTCTCCATTTCAGTTGTCGCTCCTAAGGTTTCACTTCCCACTCTTAACTTTTCTCTATGAGGCCCTGCAGTGCCACCGGGAACGCGGACGTCTCGTCCGCATCAGCGACAAAGATACGGCTACAAAAACTTACTTTTTCTTGTTTTTCAAACAGAAAACGTAAAAAAATGGTTTATATAACCATAAAACACACGCAAGCGAACAAATAATTACCTCCAAACCAGAAAAAATGCGTATCTTTGCAATCTCTTTAACACGATGTGGCCATGCAAAATAATATAGATTATTATATTGTAGCTCTCAATCAACAATATGCTACTGGAAAAACCACCGAGCATTCCTTTCGTTTGGCATTGCAGAATCTCTTGAATGCAATACTACCTGGCTTTACTATCGTCAACGAGCCTACACGTGAGAAATGCGGCGCCCCAGACTTTATTATTCTAAAGGGCGACATTCCTATTGCATACATCGAGACCAAAGACCTTCAGGACACCGATCTTGACGGTAAGCGCGAGCACAAAGAGCAGTTCGACCGCTATCGTGCTTCGCTCGACCACATCATCTTTACCGATTACATCGATTTCCACCTCTACGAGAACGGAGAATATGTCGATGCTGTCCGTCTGGCCGATATCCGTGGGGAAAAAATTGTACTTCTGGAAGAATCCACCGACAAATTCCTGCAACTGATCAACCATCTGGCTAATGCCACCCCACAGCGCATCACCTCCCCCGCACGTTTGGCCAAGGTGATGGCAGGCAAAGCCCGACTGCTTGCCAACGTTATAGAACGAGCGTTGGAGAACGACAAAGAACGGACCTCTGAACTGGCTATTCAGATGAACGTATTCCGTGAATACCTCATCCACGACCTTAACGAAAAGACTTTTGCCGACATCTATGCCCAAACCATCGCCTATGGTCTTTTTTCTGCACGTCTGAACGACAACACACCCGAGGACTTCTCCCGCAACGAGGCCAACGAACTGATACCAAAAAGCAACCCTCTACTTCGAAGAATATTCAACGACATAGCCGGATACAATGTCGACAGCCGTATCTCCTGGATTCTCGACGACCTCGTGGCTGCTTTCCGAGTGACCGATATGGAACGGGTTATGAAGGATTTCAAGCGGGGAACCCAGCAGACCGACCCGCTGATGCACTTCTACGAGGATTTCCTCGGCGAATACGATCCCAAACTCAAAAAGAGCCGTGGAGTATACTATACACCCCAGCCGGTAGTAGACTTTATCGTTCGCGCTGTCGACGACATCCTGAAGCGGGACTTCGGCCTACCGATGGGATTGGCCGACAATTCAATGATTGACCATGAGGTTTGCAACGATTCCTATAGCGGCAAGCGTAACGAATCTAAAACTGTGAAAAAGCGGATGCACCGTGTGCAGATTCTCGACCCCGCCACAGGCACAGGCACCTTCCTCGCTGCCGTGATTCGTCAGATATATGCCAATATGGACGGGCAACGTGGCGCGTGGAATAGTTATGTAGAGCAGCATCTGCTGCCGCGCTTGAACGGTTTCGAGCTGATGATGGCATCATACACCGTCGCTCACCTGAAGCTCAATATGGTGCTACGTGAGACGGGCTACACTCCGCAGAGCGACCAACGTCTGCGCGTCTACCTCACCAACAGCCTCGAAGAGTTCAACGCCGATACCGGCACCCTCTTCGCCGCCGCCATCAGTCAGGAAGCCAACGATGCCAGCCGCATCAAGCGCGACTGCCCCGTGATGGTGATGGTCGGCAACCCACCGTATAGTATTAGCAGCAACAATAACAGTCCATGGATCACCAACCTTCTGGAAATCTATAAAAGAGATCTCAACGAGCGAAATATTCAGCCCTTATCAGACGACTATATCAAGTTCATCCGACTCGGACAAGAGTATATCAATAAGAACGGCGAGGGTGTTTTGGCATTCATATGCAACAACTCGTTTCTCGACGGCATTATTCATCGTCAGATGCGCAAAGAGTTAATGAACACCTTCGACAAGATTTATATCCTCGACCTGCACGGCAACACTCGCAAGAAGGAAGTGGCCCCTGACGGAAGCAAGGACGAAAATGTGTTCGATATCATGCAAGGCGTCAGCATTAATATATTCTATCGCAAGTCCAAAAGTACACATAAAGATTGCCATATCTTCCACTGCGACCTCTACGGCAACCGCGAATCGAAATATGAATACCTCGCAATCCAATCTATCGAAACCGTTCCCTATACCGAACTACACCCGCAAGAACCATACTACTTCTTTGTCCCCAAAGACTTTTCCTTGCAAGAAGAGTACGAAAAAGGGTTCAAGATTGACGAACTAATGAGAGTGAATACAAGTGGAATAAAAACACACAACGATGAGGAGTTGGTCTCATTCACACCATTTGACAGCCAATATAACCAAGATTTCTCTTACCGTATTTTTGATAATAGATATATTAACTATGATCTTGCGAAGGTGGTTAGGCATCGTTATAGTGTGATGAGGCACATGCTTTATGAGAACTTATCTTTGGTTGTTCCTAAACAGACAGCACTGGACTGGTATCATGTAATGGTTGCAGATATAATGACAAATATGAACTTCATGGCTGTTGGTGGACAAAACGGTGCTGGAAATCAGTTCCCCCTATACCTTTACTCCGAAGACGGCACCGTAAAAAAGCCTAACTTCAACGAGGAAATAGTACAGAAGATCGAAGAGCCTTTGGGTGAGACCATCAACCCGCAGGAACTCTTCGACTACATCTACGCCGTGTTGCACTCACCTAACTACCGCACCAAATACAAGGAATTCCTTAAAATTGACTTCCCGCGCATCCCATATCCCGAAAACAAGGAGGAATATCACCGCCTAGTCGACCTCGGCAGCCAGCTGCGCCGTCTACACCTTATGCAGAATGTGCCCACTTCCATACATGCCAAGTTCGACAACCCCGGCAGCAATACTGTCGACAAACTGGAATACAAAGATGGTTGCGTCTGGATAAACAAAGAGCAATGCTTCGCCGATGTGCCCGAATTGGCATGGAACTTCTACATCGGCGGCTACCAACCTGCACAGAAGTGGCTCAAAGATCGCAAAGGCCGCGCCCTAACCTTCGACGACATCACCCACTACCGCCAAATCATCACCATCCTCCTCGAGACCGACCGCCTGATGAAAGAAATAGACAATGCAGCAACTGAATAATCAGAAAGACCAGAAAACTATAATGCGTGAATGTGTGAGTGCGTGAATATATTTAACGACGATGAGCAATAAGATTTCAATACGATTCTATAAAGACCACAAGGTCCGCGCTATCTGGGACGAGGAGAATAGCAAATGGTGGTTCTCGGCTACAGACATCGTGCGTGCCATCAACGATGAGGAAGACTACAAGAAATGCCGCAACTATTGGAAATACCTGAAGGGCAAGATGGCCAAGGAGGGCATCCAACTGGTTAGTGTCACTAACCACTTCAAATTTATGTCGCCCGATGGCAAACAACGTGCCGCTGACGCTCTTGACGATGCCTGTGTGCACACTTTGGCCAAGAATTACCCCAACAACCGTGCCAATGCCTTCCTTGACTGGTTCACCTACAGCGACAACACCATCGACGGACAGAGTCGCAAGAAGGCATATACACTTTGGGAGAGCGACCTCGTGGCGAGCCGAGATGTGGGAAAGGTGAAATCTCTGCAGCAAATCCACGCCTACATCTTCGGTGGCCTATACGACTTTGCCGGAAAGATACGTACCAAGACAATAGCAAAAGGAGGAACCCTGTTCTGTTTGGCAGAATACCTGCATCAGAACTTGAAGACAATTGAACAGATGCCGGAAAACACGTTCGACGAAATTGTGGACAAATACGTCGAGATGAATGTGGCGCACCCCTTCATGGAAGGCAACGGTCGGAGCACACGCATCTGGCTAGATATGATATTCAAGAAACGTATGAAGATGTGTGTGGATTGGAGCAAGATTGACAAAAAAGACTACCTCGATGCAATGGTCGCAAGCATGAAGGACAGCAGTCACATCCGAATGCTGCTTCGAGGCGCCCTCACCGACCGTATCGACGACCGTGAGATATTCATGAAAGGCATAGATTATTCCTATTATTACGAGGAGGAATAAGCCTATGCCGACAAATCTGAATGAAAAAAAAACGAAAACACCATCCTTGTCTACCTCAGAGATAAGCAGGGTATGATTGGCAAAACAGTTGGCTAATCGCGGTGTGACTATTCAGATGGCAGCAGATGAACCCTACCCCATAAGGCACAACACAACACGTAAATCATATTATGCTATTTACACAAATCTCTATATGAATATTCATAATACCATCTTAATTCTGAGGATTTTGTGCAATATCCTTTTATTTCAAATTTATTATTAAAAAATTCGTATCCTGGATTTTCGTTATTGACTATATCCATTAATTTTTCAGTTATATCTTCTGGCAAAATCCATTCATCATAATGAACCCCTCCCCCTCGACTAGTCTCAAACATGGCAACTGCAGCAAATTCATTATTATGGTTAACAAAACCATATATGCGTGGTGGATAGTTTATTTTAACCGTCCATCTTGGTTTCCAGTCTTCAGGAATTATATATATAATATTGACTGCATATTTTGAAGAATTTGTTTGGTCTTTGTCGTTGTATATATAGCAGAAACAAATATAATATTTTTTACCGTCCAAGCCTATAAAACTTTCAGAGTTTACATAATAATCTGAAATAATTGGTGCGAGCAGAGTTCCGTCAGCTTTTCTTGGCGGAGGGTTGTAAGCCGGTTTTTGCGGAACTTTAGAGACTCCAACGTTGTTGGGATCGGCTGTTTGCGGCTGCCGTGCCTGGGGGGTGGCTACGGAGGGGTCGCCAGGTTGGATATCAGTCACATTTTTAGGAACTGTGTTGCTTGCCGTGCTTAAGGTGGCATTAAAAAACTCCACGAAGTCCGAGTTGCCTGGAATCAGATTGCCAGATGGGCCATGGATGAACACCCGCACATAGTAGCGGTGGGACCCTTCCAGCAGGTGCATTTCATCGTAGGGAAGGAAGATAGGCACATCCGCGAATGACGAATTGACGTCAAAGAGTGTGAACTCCCGTGTGGCGCACACCTTGCCATCTGTGGTGCAATACTTCCCGTTCTTGTCGGGCAAGCCAACTCCTTGAGGGCTATCGACATAGGCTACAGCCGTACATTTTTGGCCCTTCGTACCACTTATGTGGAACGAGGCGTGGATCATAAACCCACTGACGTTACCCTGCTTCACATCGCGCTCAACCCAAACCTTGTTGAAAGTCGCTTTCCCCTGCCCCATCGCAAAGAGACTAACCGACAGCAAAAATAGTAATACAATCCTCTTCATGTTTATAAGGTATGGCGTCCCTCAGAAAATCAAAGGACGTTGCTCTCTTCATATACCTCCTGTTCGGGATCGGCAGGGAGAACGGGTTCTGGCGTTTTACGGAAGGAACGTACTATTATCAATATCAGTATCAGCGCCGAAAGAATGACCATAAGATAGCCTTTGTTGTAGATGGCAGAGGAACGGTTGCCTTTCTCTTGTGGTTCGCCCTTCCCTATCACCACGCAACGATGTCCGTCGACTGTGAAGCTATCCTCTTTGTGGACAGGATATGTTATACTGTTGACAGCACGCTGCACAGCGGACTGAAAGTCGACATTGTCGACATTGTCAGCGGCAACTATCGCCGCAAAGTAGCGGCGTTTGATAACATTGCCCGACCTGCGGCGTGTGAAGACACGATAGATTGTGCCCGCTTCCGCCTTGGCGACGGTTTTATCAATATGATACTTGTGCTTTTCTCCAATTATTACGCTGTCCATGAGGAATTGTATATGGATTAGTTTGTCGTTTCTATTTCAGCAGATGCCACTTTCATGGCATTGTCGATGCCGTCGGGATTCTTGCCGCCTGCGGTGGCATAAGCGGGCTGGCCGCCGCCACCTCCCTGGATCTCCTTGCCTGCGGTGCGAATGATGGTACCGGCGTTTTTGCCTGCGTCGACACGGTTCTGACCAAGGCATACCATAAGCTGTGGCTTGCCTCCCACAACGCTGCCAAGCACCAAGGCCATGTCGGGATAGTTGGTACGGAGCTGCATAACACCATCCTTTAGCTGCATGATGTCGATATCCATGCGTTTAACAAGAATGGGATTCTCTTTCAGCTGTGCCTCGAGTTGATGGCACACTCCGGCGACTTTCTCTTTCTGGAAAGCTGTAATCTGGCTGCGCAGCTCGGCATTCTCATCCTGGAGTCGCTGTATGGCGGCGGAAAGGTCCTTGGGATTCTTGAGCAGACCCTTGGCGTTCTCCATCTCATCCTGAAGGGCATCAACATAACGCTCGGCAGCGGCGCCAGTGACAGCCTCGATACGACGCATGCCGGCAGCGACAGCACCCTCGGCGATAATGCGAAGCGAACCAATATGGCCCGTGTTGTCGGTGTGGGTACCGCCACAGAACTCAACGCTGTCACCGAATTTCACCACTCTGACGTTCTCGCCGTATTTCTCTCCAAAGAGAGCCATGGCTCCGAGTTTGCGGGCCTCCTCGATGGGCATGGCGCGGTGCTCCTCAAGAGGAATGGCATGCCAGATGTCGATGTTCACCTGTTTCTCCACTTCACGTATCTCCTCGCGGCTAAGCTTGGCGAAATGCGAGAAGTCGAAACGCAGACGCTGGTCGTCGACACTGGAGCCTTTCTGCTCTACATGGGAGCCCAGGACATTGCGCAGCGCCTTGTGCAGCAAGTGGGTAGCCGAGTGGTTGCATTGAATGGCAAAACGACGGCATTTGTCCACCTCTGCCTTAAAAGTGGCGTTGATGTCGGAAGGCAGCTTGTTGACAATATGGACGATGAGATTGTTCTCCTTCTTGGTGTCGACGACAGGAATAACCTCGTCGCCACAGCCGATGGTGCCCACATCGCCAACTTGTCCGCCGCTCTCGCCGTAGAAGGGAGTGCGGTCGAAAACGAGCTGGAAGAACTGACGGTCTTTGGTACGAACCTGGCGATAACGGACAATCTTGATTTCGCACACCAACTCGTCGTAGCCGACAAACTGCTGCTCAACGCCGGGGAGCAATTCCACCCAGTCGTCGCTCTCTGTTTTGGCGGCAGCGCGTGAACGGTCTTTCTGTTCGGCAAGGCCTTTGGCGAATCCGTCCATATCGACCGTCCAACCCTTTTCCGACGCCATAAGCTGGGTCAGGTCGATAGGGAAACCATATGTGTCGAAGAGCTCAAAAGCGAAAGCGCCATCAATGACTTTGTCGACGGTGACCTTCTGCTCACAAGCCTCACAGGTGGTCTCGCATTCGAGGGCCTTGGCGATATAATTCTCGAATTTCTGAATGCCGTTGCTGAGTGTCTTGAGGAACGACTGCTCTTCCTCAAGGATGATACGTGTGATAAGCTCCTGCTGTTTCTGCAGCTCGGTATATTGTCCTCCCATCTGTGCCACTAAAGTGGCGACAAGGGAATGGAGAAAAGGCTCTTTGAAGCCCAGGAAAGTATAGCCATAACGCACGGCGCGACGCAGGATGCGACGGATGACATAGCCTGCCTTGGCATTGGAGGGAAGCTGTCCGTCGGCAATGGAGAAACTCACTGCGCGCAAGTGGTCGGCGCAAACACGCATGGCGATATCAGCGTCTTCATTCTTGCCATAGACGAGCCCCGCCTTTGAGGCCAGAGCCTGGATAAGCGGCTGGAAAACATCGGTGTCGTAGTTCGATTTCTTGCCTTGCATAACCATGCACAGACGCTCAAAACCCATGCCCGTGTCGATATGTTTGGCCTTGAGGGGCTCAAGCGTGCCATTGGCGAGGCGGTTATACTGCATGAAGACGAGGTTCCATATCTCGATGACAAGCGGGTTGTCCTTGTTGACCAATTCTGCGCCAGGCACCTTGGCTTTTTCGGCTTCGTCGCGGAGGTCGATGTGTATCTCGCTACATGGGCCGCAAGGACCTTGGTCGCCCATCTCCCAGAAATTGTCTTTTTTTGACCCTCTGAGTATGCGATCCTCGCTGATGTGCTCTTTCCAATAGTCATAGGCCTCGGTGTCCATCGCCAGGTTCTCCTTCTCATCACCACCGAAAACAGTGACATAGAGATTGTTCTTGTCTATCCCCATCACTTCGGTGAGAAACTCCCAACCATAGGCGATAGCCTCGCGTTTGAAATAGTCTCCAAACGACCAGTTGCCAAGCATTTCGAACATGGTGTGGTGGTATGTGTCGTGGCCCACCTCTTCAAGGTCATTGTGCTTGCCGCTGACACGGAGGCATTTTTGTGAATCGCAGACACGGGGATATTTAGCCGGAGTATTCCCAAGAAAAATATCTTTGAACTGGTTCATGCCAGCGTTGGTGAACATGAGAGTGGGGTCGTTCTTTATGACCATAGGGGCGGAAGCCACCACATGATGGTTTTTGGATTCGAAATACTGAAGAAACTTGGTTCTTATCTCGTTGGATGTCATCATCGATTATGAGGGATTAAAGGATTAAAAGGTTATAAAGGGTTAAAGGGTTAAAGGTTTAAAAGGTTAAAAGGATCACTATTCACAAATAATTTTCAATTTTCAATTTTAACAGGTCACAGGTCACTCGTCACAGGTCACTAAATTCGAATTTTCAACTTTCAATTTTCAATTTTATTCAAAGTCGTCTCGCTCGACAAGAAGAATGGCGCTCTGTGGAACAATATAGTATTTTTCACCGTTATATTTGATTTCCACCGCGCTTTTCTGCACAAAGAGGGCCATATCGCCAGGCTGCACCTGCAATGGCATATAGCGAGGCTCCTTGTCTTTGGGATTCCATGGCTCATCACCTTCCATGTTGGGAAGTGCGTAACCAGGACCGCACTTAAGGATATAGCCCGACTGTATCTCTTCCTTATCTTGATAGCCTGCGGGGAGGTAAAGCCCACTCTTGGTGCGTTGCGTAACTGTACCAGTCTGTATAAGCACCCTGTCTCCTATAACAATGAGCTTATCAAGAACATCACGACGTGAAACAGAATCTTTCATTATCAAACTAAGATATTGTATTATATATATTTGTTAATAATCTATTCTAAAAAACAAGATGCAAAATTACATTAAAAATTCGACATCATGCAAAGACCTGATGCTCAATGAGGGTATAAACACCTAAACCAATAAGCACCACGCCCGCCAAGACAGAGGCAAGGCGCTCAGGAACAGGTACATTGCGTTTGCCAAGAAACACTCCGGCCATAGAAACCACAAAGGTCGTGGCGGCAATAATACCAACGATAATGAAAACCTGCGACATAGTGTAGTCGAGGCCCATGCTAATGCCCACAACAAAAGCATCGATAGAAGTGGCAATTCCCAAAACACAAAACACCATAAACTTGGATAGATCCAACGAACCTCCGTCTCGAGGAGGGCGAATAGCGTCGAAAATCATTTTGCCACCGACCAACAGAAGCAATGCAAACGCGACCCAATGGTCGATGGATTCCATCCATGCCCTGAATGCTGTGCCAAGCAAAGCGCCAAGAAGAGGGAGCGAGCCCTGAAAAACAGCAAACACTAAAGCCATAAGCATACCGCGACGGTATGTCATTTTGGTCTTGAAGGCACTTGTCGTCGAGACCACAAAGGAGTCGACACACAGAGCCAGTGCCAGTAATATTGCGGTTGTGATGAACATATTGCTAATAAAAATGTATTAAATCTAAATATATAAAATATAATAACGAATTACAATAGTCCATATTGTACACTCATAACAATTATTTTTCTTATACCCCACCCAGCTTCTCCTCACGTACCCAATGGCATTTTTCAATTCACCATTCAAAATTCAAAATTCACTCCTCTTCCCCGTGAATTGCCGACCGTGACAATCGGGGTGCTGACGCAAGAACTCATGCGCCACCAGGCCCATAGTATGACGTAAATTGATCTCAGAGACATTATTTGTGCCATCGGAGCAATGAAGCATATCAACCCCGACAACGCCGTTGTAGAACGGAGCGATATTTTCTTCCAGCCACCGTGAAATAAACTGTTCCATCTCATCTGACATTCTCACTGTTCGCTTTATCTCTTCATCAAATAGCAGAACATTGTAGCGATAGACACCACTCTGTGTCTTAAAGAGAGAATAACCTAATTGAACAAGATTGCCATTCTCCACTCTATACTCTATGGCGAAATCGTACACCACATCCAGGCGTCTTTCAACAATGACACTGCCCTGGGTATTAATGATTCGCGAAAGCCATTGCTCGTCATGGTCCGACAACTCGCCATCAATCCACCTCACTCCCCTACCCGCTCCCGACCAGGGCGCTTTTGCGACAATACGGGTATTCTCTTTCAATATAGAACGAACCTCATCCAATGATGCCGCTTGAGTGGCATGAGGCTGCAACGGCAAAACAGTACTGCGATGTTGCAGGGCTCTGAGATTGGCAAGAATCCTGTCATCAGGAAGCAGAGCGTTGTCGACACCTTGTTTCAATAGTGTCTGTTTCAATCGCAAATCCCATCCCCAAGGAACAATTCCATCAACAACGACATCAGGATTCATTCCGCGCCACAAAGCATAGTCATCGGCAACGATGACATGGGCTTCATCACCATAGATAATGCGCATTACATCCCTACCTGTTCTGGCAAAGTCTAGAGCAGAAGCAGGCGGAACAAAGTTGCGGTCGCCGTTGGCAAGACAAAGGTCATGCTCGGGATTGAAGATGTAGAGAGGCAATTGAAAATTGAAAATTGAAAATCAAAAAAAATGACCTGTGACAAGTGATCTGTGAAACGGAAAAATCTCGTATCACTGGTCACAGGTCACGGGTCACTTAAAACTGGCATAGCCAGTCAAATTTTATTTGTTGACCTGGAATTTGGTGCAACCGTTTTTGAAATACTCGCTGATCTGGTTGGCAGCGGCGATGCCGGCGTTGATGTTAGCCTCTTCTGTCTGGGCACCCATCTTTTTGGGTGTTGCGAAGTAGCGGCCTTCGAAAGCCTTGAATTCGGCGTCGGCGTCGGGCATGATGTCGGTGATGTACTTGAGGTCGGTGCGCTCGGCCATCAGCTTGAGCAACTCGGGCTCATTGATGACTTCCTTGCGGGCACTGTTGACCAAAATACCACCCTTGTGCATCTTGTTGACGAGGGCGTAGTTGATGCTTTGTTTGGTCTCTGCTGTAGCGGGTATGTGGAGAGAGACAACATCGCAGGTCTCAAACAATGCATCCTGGCTGGCGACAGCCTTTGCCATACCGCTCTGGTTGATCTGGTCGGCGGTAAGGAAAGCGTCGTAGGCGTAAACCTCCATACCAAAACCTTTGGCGATGCGAGCAACATTGCGTCCCACATTACCGAAAGCGAGGATACCAAGTTTCTTGCCCATAAGTTCGGAACCGCTCTTGCCGTTGTAGAAATTGCGGACACAGAAAACGAGCAGACCCATAACGAGCTCGGCGACAGCATTGCTGTTCTGGCCAGGAGTGTTCATGGCGATGATGCCACGAGCTGTGCAAGCCTCGAGGTCGAGATTGTCGAAACCGGCGCCGGCGCGGACAACGATCTTAAGCTGTTTGGCGTGGTCGATAACTTCTTTGGTAACCTTGTCGGAGCGGACGATGAGGGCGTCAGCATCCTCGACGGCTTTGTAGAAGTCGTTCACGTCGGTATATTTCTCGAGGAGAGCCAAAGTGTGGCCATTCTTCTCAACCACTTCGCGGATGCCGTCAACAGCAACCTTTGCGAAAGGTTTTTCAGTTGCTACTAAAACTTTCATTACTTTTTTTTGTTTTTTGTTTGATAGTTTATGGATACCTTCTGTGATTAACTCTCCAACAGCATTTCCAACTACCTCAATAAGGAAATCCATAACACTAATTCATCTTACTTGTTAGCTTTCTCGAAGTCCTGCATGCACTGGACGAGAGCCTCGACGGCCTCGATGGGGCAAGCGTTGTAGAGGCTGGCGCGGAAACCACCGACAGAACGGTGACCCTTGATGCCAACCATACCGCGCTCCTTGGCGAAGGCCATGAAGTCTGCCTCGAGGTTCTCGCGACCCTCGGCCATAATCCAGCAGTGGTTCATGATAGAACGGTCTTCCTTCTCAACGGTGCCGCGGAACATGCTGTTGCGGTCGATTTCCTCATAAAGAAGGGCGCTCTTCTTGAGGTTGATTTTCTCCATCTCGGCAACACCGCCGATGGTGTTCTTAACCCACTTCAAGGTCTCGTGCATAACGAAGATGGCGCTTACAGGAGGTGTGTTGAACATGGAGATGTTCTTGGCCTCTTCGGCAGCGTGGGTGCGGAAGTCCACCATAGTGGGCAGTGGGTTCATATACTGACGGTCGTTGATCTTGCCGAGGATGTCTTTGCGGACAATGTAGAAGGTAACACCGGCAGGACCGACGTTCTTCTGGGCACCACCATAAATAAGACCATACTTCTTAACGTCGACGGGACGGCTCATGATATCGGAGCTCATATCGGCGACGAGCATAACGTTGTTGATCTCGTTGGCTGCGAAATCCTTGCGGATCTCGGTACCGTAGATGGTGTTGTTTGTAGTGATGTGGAAATAGTCAGCGTCGGCAGGAACTGTCCAACCTTTAGGAATGTAGCTGTAAGTCTTGTCCTCGCTGCTGGCGACGATAACGGTCTCGCCGAAGTTCTTAGCCTCTTTGGCAGCTTTCTTGGCCCAAACACCAGTCTGCAGATAAGCAGCCTTCTTGTTGAGCAGGTTGGCAGGGACATCCATGAAGCCTGTGCTGGCACCACCACCGAGGAAAAGGATTTCGTACTCTGCGGGGATGTTCAACAGGTCACGCCAAAGCTGACGGGTTTCTTCCATGGTACGCTCCCAACCAGGGGTACGGTGGGAAATCTCGAGCAGGCCGATACCGGTGTTGTCAAAGTCGCGGATAGCGGCGATGGTGGACTCGATGGCCTCTTTGGGCAGGACGCAGGGACCTGCATTGAAATTATAAGCTGTTTTCATTTTTGATTTTTTTATTTAAAGGATTTAATTATAATTTATTACACTAAAAGAATACCTTTGAAAGGGATTACAAAGTTACAAGTTTTTTAATTATATTAATAAGATTTAATAAATATATTTTCATTTTTTATAAACAATGTGGGGTCGCCGAGGGAGAAGGGCGAAAAAAAAATCAAAAAAAAGAAAAAGACAAAATATTTTTTTTCACAAACAAATGTTCAATCCAACACTTCCCAAAGGTAAAAAAAATGATATTCTGAGACATATAAAAAACGGGGATTTCAATGTCAATTAGAAATCAATCAAATACAATAAACAATTATATATTAGATATTTATAAGCATGGCAATTAGCATCGGACTATGTAACAACATTTTATTTTTTCAACAAAAAAAGTGTAAAAAAAAGGCATTTTTTGAAAGAAAAAATTTTGTGAGTAAAAATAAAGTCGTATATTACGAGGCCCGAAAAAATGTTATGAAATAATAAGACATTGTGATATAAAGAATTTTGAAAACATTACGCAAAAAAAGGGAAATGATGGAAATTTGGTTTAATAAAAAAAAATGAAAGTTGCAAATTTTTTTAAAAAAAATGGATTAAAAAAAAATGAAGACTTTTGCATCAACAACAAGAATGAACCACGTAAACATAATACGTGTATAATCATAGAAAAACACACTTTGATGATGCAAGACTACAAAACAATTTGGGCCAACTGCCTTAGGATTATAAAAGAGAATCTCGGTCCCGACAACGAGCAAGTATATAGAACCTGGTTTGAGCCTATAGTACCCATACAGTTAGAAGACAACGTTCTTACCATACGAGTGCCAAGCCAGTTTTTCTACGAATGGCTTGAGGAGCATTTCCTCGACCTGCTGAAGAAAACCATCCGTCTGCAATTAGGCCCCAACGGCATGTTGAAATATAGCATTCTGATGGACACAAGCATTGACGAGACCCCCATAACCACCAATCTGCCATCGTCAGGCAAGCAGGCCACATACAACAGACCTAAAGATGTGCCCATGGTGCTCAACGGAGACGACCACACCATTGCCAATCCATTCGTTATCCCTGGCTTGCAGAAACTCAAAATCAATTCGCAACTCAACGGAAACTACACCCTGGAGAACTTTGTGGAAGGCAGCTGCAACCAACTCGCCCGCTCGGCAGGTTACGCAGTGGCTGAGAATCCTGGACGCACCGCTTTCAACCCCCTGCTGCTTCATGGCGGTGTGGGACTAGGTAAGACTCACCTCGCCCACGCCATAGGCATTAAAACCAAAGAACTTCACCCTGAATCAATTGTTCTTTATGTCACCAGCGAGCAGTTCCTTCAGCAATATGTCAACGCTGTCCGCAACAAGAACACAAATGATTTTGTGCATTTCTACGAACTTGTCGACGTATTGATTCTCGACGACATACAGTTCTGGGCATCAAAAGGGCCACACACACAAGAGACCTTCTTCCACATCTTCAACTACCTGCATCAACAAAACAAACAAATCATCATAACCAGCGACAAGGCACCCTCTGAGCTTGGCTCGCTCGAGCCACGTCTGCTCTCGCGCCTCAAATGGGGTCTTTCCGCCGACCTTGGCGTACCCGATGTCGAAACCCGCAAGGCCATCCTGAAACAAAAGCTGTCGAACGATGGCATTGAGATGCCAGAAGACGTGATAGAATACATCGCTTACAACATCAACACCAATGTACGTGAACTTGAGGGGGCTCTGATTTCTCTCATAGCCCAGTCGTCACTCAACCACAAGAAAATAACCATCGATCTTGCAAAACAGATGATTGACAAGTTCGTGAAGAGTACGACTCGAGAAATCACAATAGACTACATACAGAAGATTGTATGCGACTACTTCAAACTCCCCGTGGATAGCATTCAGTCGCCTACCCGCAAACGCGAAATCGTGCAGGCTCGCCAGCTGACCATGTACTTTGCCAAGAAAATGACCAAGTCGTCGCTGGCAATAATAGGCATGCAGTGCGGCAACAAAGACCACGCCACTGTGCTTCACGCCTGCAAAACCGTTGCCAACCTGAATGAGACTGACAAACAATTCCACTTCTGGGTTGACGAACTTGAGAAAAAAATAAAAGGGTAAACAATCATACGATGAGTAAGGTGGCCTTTAAGCCGGGCAACATGATCTATCCACTGCCGGCGGTGATGGTGACATGTGGCGACATCGACGCCATATCCAACATCATCACCGTTGCATGGACAGGCACCGTTTGCAGCGACCCACCTATGTGCTACATTTCTGTACGCAAGGAACGCTACTCGCACGGTCTTATAACACAAAACAGGGAATTTGTCATCAACATCACCACACAATCCCTGTCCAAGGCCACCGACTGGTGTGGTGTGAAAAGCGGACGTGATGTCAACAAGTTCAAAGCCCTGGGGCTCACTCCCGAACGCGGACAAATAGTGAAGGCTCCATTGATAGCTGAATCGCCGTTAAACATCGAGTGCCGTGTCACAGAGATTCGTGAGTTGGGAAGCCACGACATGTTTTTGGCCGAGGTTGTGGCCGTGGACGCCGACCCAAAATTCATCGACAACTCCACAGGCGCTTTTCAACTCAACCACGCCCAGCCCATAGCCTTCTCTCACGGCAAATACTATGGTCTCGGTGAAAAAATCGGAGGCTTCGGTTTTTCAGTAAAAAAGAAACGGTAAAATAAAATACATATTTTGCCGTTTTTATTTTATATGTGACCTGTGAAAATTGAAAATTGAAAATGTGTGACCTGTGGACCTGTGACCTGTGAAAATTGAAAATTCAAAATTCAAAACACCCTTCAAACCTTTTTAACCTTTTAATCCTTTTAAGTAATACTAATATGACAACGTAAAACAATGGGAAGTAATAAAAGGAAGTTAATCTTCGATGGAAGTAAAAAAAGAAGTTATGCGCTGTGCGCAGTACAATACATGTTCATTCGTCCACTTTTACTCCCTCTTTAACTCCCTATTTTAACTCCCACTTTTACTTCAGAATAATTTACTTTTTTTCACCATAACTAACTCTTTTAACCTTTTCAACCTTTATAACCTTTTAAACCCTTACAACCCTTACAACCCTTCATCATGAACATATCTTGCGTAGAGCCGCTGGGTATCAGCGAACAAACCTTCAAAAATCTTCAGTCAGAATTCAAATCCAACGGTCATAACCTCACATATTATATGGATCGTAACGAGAATGAGGATGAGTTGGTGAGACGTATGAAAGACAGCGACATCGTGATAATCTCAAACATTCGCCTGAGTGCCAATGTCATGCAGCAGTGCGAGAAATTGAAGATGCTCTCTGTCGCATTCACAGGTTTGGACCACATAGACCTCGATTATTGCAAAAATCACAACATTGAGGTTCGCAACGCAGCCGGCTATTCCACAACTGGAGTAAGTGAATTGGCTGTAGGTCTGATGATTGATGTGATGAGAAAAATCACCGAATTGGACGGAAGCATACGCCAGGGCGGAGCCCGCGGAACATTCCTGGGACGGGAGCTGAAAGGCAAGACCGTCGGTGTCGTCGGCACAGGTTCCATTGGAACAGCAACAATAAAACTTCTCCTTGCCTTTGGATGTAAAGTGATAGCATATAGCAGAACCAAACGAGACAATGTCGCGGCGCTCGGTGTTCAATACTGCACACTCGAGGAACTTATGCAACACAGTGATATTGTGACTCTGCATGTTCCCATGAACAGCGAGACCCATCATCTTGTGAGTGCTGAGATGATAGCATTGATGAAGCCATCAGCAATACTCATCAATACCGCGCGAGGCAATGTGGTTGACATCGACGCTTTAGCCGCCGCACTTAAATCGGGTAAGATTGCAGGCGCTGGAGTTGATGTCTATGAGAAAGAGCCTCCCCTCCCCTGCAACCATCCTTTACTCGAAGCACCAAACTGCGTGGCGGTGCCACATATAGCCTATGCCACACGTGAAGCCTTCGACATAAGAGCTGATATCGTTTTCGACAATGTACGCGACTTTCTTTGTAAATCGTGAATCGTGAATTGTGACCTGTGATGAGTGACCTGTGAAAATTCAAAATTCAAAATTCGAAATTCAAAATTCAAAATTCAAAATACCTTTTCAACCTTTTAAACCCTTTCAACGTCAACCATACATGAAAAAAATCATCTTCTTATTCGTAGTCCTGACATTAGCCATGACCGCCACAGCCCAGCAAGTGAGTGTGAATATCGCCCAAAAGGCGGCACAGAACTACCTTACGGCCTACGAACCAAGTTACAGCAACCAGCAACTTAGACATTACACCACATTGAATGATCCTGATGGCAATGCCGCACTGTATGTCTTCAACATAGGAGACGAGGGTTTTGTAATCGCCAGTGCGGACATGATGTACTCGCCCGTTGTCGGTTATTCTTTCAATGGGTGTTACGACAGCACCCGCGTCCCATCCAACTTAGAGTCCTGGCTAAAGAACAGCTCCACCGACATGTGGGCCGCAAAAAAGAGCTCGTCTGACGCCAAATCAGCTGTCAACGGCGAGATCATCGCCCAACAAAACCAATGGCGCCAAGAGTGGGAACTACTGAACTCAGGTAAAACCATCGAAAACGCCGGTCCGACAAAAAGTGTCGAGGCTCTCGTGGAAACACGCTGGGACCAAGGTGCGGGATACAACAACTATTGTCCCGAATATGCCGATGGCAACAACGGACACAGTGTCACCGGCTGTGTGGCCACGGCAATGGCTCAGATTATCCGCTACCACCGCTATCCCAACACAGGATACCATCACAAAGGCTACACACACTCTACATACGGCTACCTCTATGTCGATTTCGACTCGGCATATTACAATTTCAACAACATGCCGATAAGTGTGAATATCTACTCATCAGCTGCGCAACAGCATGCTGTGTCGTTGCTTTGCTATCATTGCGGCGTATCGGTGAAGATGAATTACGAGAACCCCAACCACACCAGCGGCAGTGGCGCATATAGCAAAGATGTACCCGCCGCTCTACGCCATTTTGGATACTGTGACGCCCAATACAGGATAAAATCGGCTTACAACTCAATATGGGATTCCCTGCTTCGCCACGACCTTGACGAAGGCAGACCAGTATATTATAGCGGTTCCAGCACACAGGGAGGCCACGCTTTTGTGTGCGACGGCTACAGAACCAATGGCCGCTACCACTTCAATTTTGGATGGAGTGGCTATGGCGACGGATTCTACACTTTGTCATCAGTCAACGGTTATTCCTCCGAACAGGCAGCGGTATTCAATATCATACCGAGCCATCTTGGACCTATGAGAGACACCTTGTATGTGGCTCCCGACGGAACTGGTGGCGGCTCGTCATGGAGCGACGCTTACGGCGACCTCAACAAAGCCATGGACCTGATGAACCTTTGCATGGGTGGTACAATATGGGCCAAGGCTGGCACTTACCATGGCAACGACAACAGTGACGCCTCGTTCGAACTCAAAAGCAGAATAACACTTTACGGCGGATTTGCCGGCACCGAGAGCATACTAAGCGAGCGTGACCTCGAGCACAACAAAACCATTCTCAGCGGTGACGGGCAAAGACGTGTAGTGGCCGAAACCCACAATGTATCCTCCACAAATATCTACGATATCACTCTGGCCAACGGATTAGCTACAGATAACTCGGCGACAAGCATAAGCGGTGGCGTTCGCATGGAGCGCTGCACCATTGAGAACTGCACCACGACAAATGAGGAAGGCGCCGCTTTGCATGTAAGTGACAACACATTATACAACTGCATAATACACAACAATAACGGAGGCGGGGTCTCTATTGAGGATGGGCACATAAAGAATAGCTTGATAGCACACAACAGCGGTTATGGCATTCGCATTGACGGCGGCACAGTCGATGGCTGCGATATGGTTTGCAACGCCGGAGTTGGATTGAAAAACATCAACGCCGAAAAGGTACGCAACTGCGTCATCTGGCGCAATGACAGTTCACTCTACCTCAACGACATAAGCAACATTTTCTTCTCCGCCATAGAAGGTTTGGGAGAGAAAGACAGCAACAGCAACTTCGGTCTTAACCACGACAACAGGCCTAATGACAACTCAGGTCCGATGTTTATGAACCCCAACCTCACCGTAGGTCCCGCCAGCGAACTTGGCGATTGGCACATCAGCAATCTGTCGCCACTGACAAACGCAGGCGACACACTACGCAAAGGCTCGTACGCTATGGACCTCGACAACAACAGCCGTTTCCGTGCCGGTCGCGTGGATATTGGATGTTACGAGCAAGATCCCAATGTAGCCATAGAGGTTGTTGACAACATAAAGGACTTCAACATCTACCCAAATCCTGCCAACAGTATCATACATATTGACGGCATACAAGGTATGGTGGAGATATACGATGTAATGGGCCATAGAGTGATGTCATTTGCCTCACAAGGCTCCACATCAATAGACATAACCCCACTTAGCGTTGGAGTTTACATTGTAAGAGCCCAAGGCAACACGATGAAATTCATGAAACGATAAGCTATCGACTACAGCGACAACCAAAGGCTGACATTTCTATTGCCAGCCTTTATTTATAAAGAGCCGCCAAAAAACAACGTGCGACATTCAACCACCCATTACCCCGTCGCACAATAGTACTGAGATATGATTCCTATTGAACACCACCAGTTGCAACCCTTTTTGCCTCCCGACGCACGACTGCTTATGCTCGGCAGCTTTCCGCCTCCAAAGAAGCGGTGGAGCATGGAATTCTTCTATCCCAACCGCACCAACCAAATGTGGGAAATATTCGGATTAGTGTTTTTAGGCGACTCACAGCGACTGGTGGATGCAGCAAACAAAACGTTCCGGTTGGAAGATATCAAAGCGTTGCTCGAGGAACACGGCATTGCTATATATGACACAGCCTCTTCCGTACGCCGCCTAAGCGGCAACGCTTCAGACAAAGACCTCGAAATCGTTGAGAAAACCGATATACCCTCCCTCTTGGAACAGATTCCCCATTGCCACGACATCGTCTGCACCGGACAAAAGAGTTTCTCTGTTTTGACAGAGGATTACGGCGTCCCCGTCCCCGCAATGGGAACCTTTAATGAATTTTTCATAAATTGCTCCGCTAAGTTAGGGGATCTGTCCGAAGGACTGAGGAGTGTGAAACTCTGGCGCATGCCCTCATCATCAAGAGCATACCCCATGAAGCTAGAGGAGAAAACTACCTATTACCGCAAAATGATGAAGACCATCGGAGTTATATAATGACCATCATGAAATGCGGCACAATACAGATATGTCGGGTAAATCGGTTTTGCTATCTGATAATTGAAACTGTGCCTATTTTCTGTTGCTTGTATTGCGGCATAGACACAGTGACATATGTTATTATGTAAACATATGTGCCTTGAGGGCATGGTTTGCCGCCGATGGTACCGTCCCAACTCTCTGTCATACCATTGAAGCTATATATGTGGATGCCTTGGCGGCTATAAATGCTGACCTGGGCACTGGTGACATCGTTGCACTTTAGGATGAAGTGGTTGTTGGTCTCCTCATCGGGAGTGAAGGCGTTGGGGACCCAAACAGACGAGCTGTCGATGCGAGCCCTAGGCGGTAGTGGAAGAACATTGAGATTGAGACGGACAACGCTATCACAGCCATTGTGAGCATTAAGGACGACATAGGGACTGTCTGTCGACTCGGAATACGTGTTACCATCGATCCAAGTCAACGTTGTTGTGTCTCGGATAATAATATCCTGGGTTGTGAGATATGAGGGAAGAATATCGATGGCGCGCAACAATATACTATCGCATCCCAAAGAGGAAGCAACTGTGTCATAAACTATGATAGTATCATGCGAATACGAATGACCTAGATAGAAGATACTGTCGCATGAGGAGATGGTGTCGACAAGTGTTGTGACAGGAGGTATCATGTGGAGAGTCATGATATTAATGCTGTCGCATCCATAGCGGTCGGTGTAATGCCGGGTGATTTGCTGGCCTTCCGTGTATGTCGAGTCCTGCCAGACATAGCTCTCTCCGCAACAGATTGTGTCGATGTATTGGATCGGTTTCTCAAGTATTTTCACGCTTCCGCGGAGGGTGTCTATCTGCCTGTAGCATCCTGTGCATGACGCGTATACTATTGCCATTACCTGGTATGTTTCGGCAGAAAGGGGGAAAACATGACTCAACTGTTGTCCTGTGGCGTGTGTACCGTCGCCAAGATACCAAACAACGCTATCTGGTTCGTACAATGACTCAACACTCATGGTCACCTCGGAACCATTACATACCAGAACAGTGTCAAGCCAGGAGACCATATCCGTTTCATTGATGGCAAGGCTGTTCTGCATTTCCCTCAGAGCAGACCCTACAGGAAATGCATAGCATTGTTGACGTCTTATGTAATACTGACTGGCAATGAATCCATCGCCATCGGTAGAGACAATGGTATGAGGTCCATAGGGCATTTTAATCCTAGCATGACTAAAAAAATGATTATGTGCCACCGGCGTGAATAGTCCTGAAATATCCGCGCCGTCGACTCTGATCATGTTTATTTCTGCGGTTTTTGCTATTATGTCTATATACGCCGAATCCACGGACTGATAAGTTGGCCATCCTGGATATAACCAGTAACGTGGTATAAGCGTTGTGATTGCCTCAGACGAGAGTTCCCAAGGCATTACAGTCAGCATCGTCGGATTATCTGCACTTTCATAAAAAACGGGAGGTTCTATCACTGAGTATCGACAAACCTGGGCCTTCTTTGAAGTTTCGATATAGTCAACCAAAGACGAAGTGTCCATCACATACTCATAAGTCTGCCTTGACGCAATAGTAGTAACCAGTTGATTATTGATGCTGATCGTACAATCGTCATGAAGGGCCGTGATTCGCACCCTGTCACCATCTCCAGTTTTGGTGTTTGGCACAAAGAAATGCCTGCCCCAATAATTGGTTGGCAAAGCCTGTTCAAACAAGCCTCCTGACAACCTTTCCGTGAATGGTATAGATGCATTGTTATTTCCATGAAAGACGGCAATCTTTTTTCCATTCAATGCCATGATACGCGAACCACTCAGATTGCCATTTGCGGAAGAGAGAACTTGGTAGCAATCGCCGGCGTTTTGAAGCAGTATAACATTCTGTTCCTCAAGAGTGTCACCATTCAGAGATATGTCTATGATATCCAACGCAACCTCAGTGCTGTCCTCAACCGCAAGTACTGAGAAATTACTACTGGGTCTAAAAAAATAACCCTGTACAGACTGATATGTCTGTATAATATAGTCACTCCTAAGCCTTGGTGTGGGAAGAATGTTTGCTATATCACGCGAGACACCCTCTAAATCCAGATAGACTGATATACTATCTGTCGAGGTGATGTGTACCGCACTGCTATAATGTAGATTAGTTTGTATTGTTCGTTGAAAAAACTCTTTGCTGAACAAATCGACAGGGGTATTGGATGGCATCAGGAATACGGAATCCCATCCCGTTCCCGTACATGTCACAGTGACAGTACAATCACGAGGTCCAATCAACAAAATTCTGTTAAAGGTGTGGTTATAATCTACAGCCCATGTTATGTCCGTACGTATTGTGCTGGTAAACCAAAAATCAGTCCCCATTGTCGTCATGTTCTGCGACAGGGAAAACTTGCAGATAAACAGACAGAAAAGGAAGATGATATTTTTTCTTGAGATTGTCATGTCCAAATAAGGCTTTTTTTATCACAACTCAATATGACATTTACTCCCCTAAAGTGCGGTGAAACTAAAATAAGAGACTGTTTGCTGAATAGTTTTCAGGCAACATATCACCTAACTACATAATTTAGAGCATATTTGCATTGCAATATAAAACCGATATTTATAGGTACAAAGATATAAAAAAAAACGATTCGGTTTACAATCTCTGTGTTTTTTATTTCTGCCAAAACTCTTTTTTCGCAAGTCGAAATTTACCAAAGTAATTGATAAAATAATAATTAATCCGTTACACAATCCACCATGCAGAAGTGTATACAATTATTATTCGTCTTCTGAATGCATTAGAGTTATCTTTAAAGAGAAATAATAGTAAAATAGGGCAACTGCATCAATGATTGAAAATGCAAAGTTTATCCAGTACAGAGTATCTTCATTCTCTACAAGTATCCAACAAAATGCAGAAATTAATAACATGAGAAATTCAACACCACCACATATACACATTACTTTACCCAATACATTGATACTACCCTTGCACACTGTACTGATTTTTATTCCAAGAATAATTTGTAAAACAAATTGGGCCACCAAGCATAACATTAATACATATGTAAGCGCAGAAGGATCATCCGTGAAATCAATAAGGATGCTGCATACTGCCCCAATACAGGCTGCAGCGATTAGCCATTCAAATAGTTTGGTGAATGATTCCTTCATGTTCGTTAGAGTCTGCCATACAGTCATCAGCAAAACCACCACACCAAAAGTTTCCAACACATGGCCTAACCATTCTGGGATAGTACTAAAGAAGTTAAGTATAGCTTTGAGAATACGCGTCTTTCCTGCACCTGTGCTGGTGGACAGCATCTCTCCTTCAGGGACTAATGAGTGCGCAGTGGTGATTATCAGACCAATGATTGCCGCCCAGAATAACCACTGAATAATCGTGTTACTAAGGGGTACATTCTTGGAGAACTGCTCTTCTTCGTTAGAATCTACAGTTTCCACTACAGACATCGCTTTAGATTCTGTTTTCGGAGAATAAGCAGGGCTTTGTTGAGGTTTTTCCTCCAGCCATTCTCCGCAATGCTTGCATTTCCTGGCCACTGCCAAGATTTCTTCGCCACAATAAGGGCAGCGTTTTGTCTCTTCCATATTATTTTTAATCATTGCATTAAACCCCAGTCATCAGATTTTGTAATGTCTGTATATTCGCTCAAATACCATAGACCATCTACTCTTGTAAAAGTATAACGAATCCAAACGTCCATACCTGTTGTGATTACAAAAATCGCTGAATTATCTGTAATGTCATCCCATGAATTGATGACAGACTCTGCACCACAGATTTCACTTCCGCAATATACTGGCGTTAGCATATAGGAAAACTGGAAAGTCGGTAGTTCAACATCTTTCATCTGTTCGAATACACCATCTGCCAACCTGTTCATGAGAAACGATTTGTCCGATTTAATCTTACATATAAAATATTTGAGAGATTCTTTCCCTTTGTTACAAGCTGATTCGTCAGACAAAAAAAGCCTATAATTGTCTATTGATGTGAACCACCATTCTACTGGTATTATTCTGTAGTATTTTGTCTTGAGGGTTTCTACATAGTTTTTATATTTCACGGGATCTTCATTAATACCACTTGCAGCGTATGCTGACTTGATGGCATCCTCAAACGACATTGCATCGAAATAATTGTTATAATTAAAACAACATTCTTCAACATTATTAGAATTGCTTTTGTGGTCAACTTTTGTCGCAAACCATATAATGAGCAAAACAGCAACAAACGATGCAAGGACAATTGCACCTATTTTCAGTCTTTTATTGAATACAGTATTATCCATGTCTTATTTGTTTTTGTGGTAAAATTTCTTGAGTGCTTCAATGAAAGTATCAACATACTCTTGGACTTTGCGGGCAGAGCAGCAAGTTACACTTACTAATCTTCGATTACATGATATGACTTCAACACAAATGTTTTCCCTACCTTTGATACCTCAAAATGAATCTCCAACTTTGGATCTAGCAAATACGTAACATCATATTTATTTTCTCCAACCGTTGTACATTGTTTGTCAACCAATTTGTAGTTCTTAGCCAGCACTTCATCGCGACAACTCGAAACAATATAGTGCACGGCTTTTTCAATAACTGTCCATTGCATATTTTTAATGCCCAGAACGAACCAATCGTATTGAAATGCATCGACACATTTCCAATAATCGAAACCTATTTTATAATTCTCAGTATCATATAGTTCTGTACAATTGTAATTATCATGATAATTCTTAACTATTTCAGAAAAAAGACCTGACTGTTCCATTTCATCTTTAGCAATACCATAACTCTTGTAAGTCGCTTGTGACAAAATATAGTTAAAAAACTTTTCTTTTGTCCAATGATAGGAAGAAAACACATTAAAATCTATTGTATCATTCGAAATGACCCCATCTGATTTGATTTGTATTAGTTGCAAAATGGTATCAAGAATTCTATCTGAGTCTACATCATTGTCAGGTCTATAATACTTCCAAAAGTCCCCTTTCCCACCACTATTTGGATAAACATGAGCGAATTCGTCTGATAAATAAACTTTATAAAAATATATTTGTTTTTCGCCCAGAATTGAATTCAAATAATATCTCAATTCGGGTTCAAAACTATCTTTAAACATCAGAATCTTGTTCTTGATAAGGAAATCTGACAGTTTGCTGTCAGATAGAACTTTTTCTGAAACATAATTGAGGGCTTTCTTCTCATCACTGCATGAAACCAAACCAAATAGTGCAATTGCAGCGAATACAATAATCTTTATAGTTTTCATATCGGTACTGTTTTAAATAATGTCAATTATGTATTTTGAAATACACTCTGCATTTTTCTCAGCGAAATACGAGTATTGCTTTTCCGCTGCTTGTGTCTTGTCGTAAAAATAAAAGGGGGAAATCCAAACAACAGTGTAACCGTATTTATTAGCTATTTCTGTAACATTGTCAACAGTGTCGCCTCTGGAGCGTGAGGCTGTCACGATAATGTCAAGATTACACTTGGCGAGTTCTTCGACATCTTCTCTTTGAGTGGAACCAGGGTCTCCTTGACTTGCAAATCCGATAGACTTATTTCCAAAGTTTACAGTACTTACAAAATCGTGATCCGCATTAATTACGTTTTTGTTTCCACCAAGCTTTAGAAAGAGATTTCTAATGGTACTTGTTTTGCCACAATTAGCAGAAGTATAAAGACAGATAATTGTTTTACTCATAATTTTTTTGTCCTTTACGTCTTTTATTAACTATATGATTATTAAATTTTACAAGCCAGTGTTTGAATAATGGACACAAAGAAAGGCGCAAATGCATCTCGTTGATTTCCCTTATTCACATAATAGGTGCTGGTGGAACCCATGGAACAAATAAGGTACGAAATGATTCACGCCACTGCATGAACCCTCCGCATCCCATTCCCGTTCCATATAAGTTACCAGCTTTATTATGTGGGAACAAGAGCGTCAGCTCAATATGTTATCTTTTCTATATTTGCCTGCTACATAAGCATCGGTTTTAAGTTGTTGTTTTTATCTCTTTATTCAACAGTTCATATAGATAAGCAGGGCTTTGCACGTACAACTCACCCTCTTCGTCTTGCAACAATTCCATCAGAGGGGAGTTATACACTTTCTCCATCGCCTGCTCGATGCTGCAACCAGTGTCTTCTATCACATATCGCACCAACTCACTCAACGCATAGTCGGTAAGGTAGGTGGCAATCTGGTGATGTGTGGGCTGATTTCTCACTGTCTTTATTTCTTCTTTCATGGTATTCGGTTCCCCTTGAGAGGTCATACGGCTTCAACACTTGTTTTATGGAGATATTGAAGAGCCTTCTCCGTTCCAAAATAGTACTGCTGGTCGAGGTATTTGTCTTGTAACAGTTGGGCAGCTTGCTCAGGAGAATATATGCCCTCGCGATAGTTGGTCAACTGAAGCACCACTCCGTCGTTTGCAATCGGCCCGATGACAATATCGTAGTCGTGAATGGCATTTACATTTTTTCGGTCACGGTTGGCATCCACAAACAACAACCACTCCACCGAGGCATTTTCGGGGAAATGCTTAATCTTTAATTCTGATGACAATGCTGATTCATCAAAATCATATGTTATTAGCGTCGCTGTTCCTCCAAAAAGACGTGCCCTTTTCTGTGCCATACGTAAAGCCGTCGTCCTATCGGGGGTGGCATAAAATCCTTTGCCGAAGTCTTTGTGTCGTAGTCCTCGGTCGAGGTCAATGGTCTCTATGTCAGTATTTGTGCCGTGATACAGTTTCATGCAAGAGCCCCTCCATTCTTTTGGCAAATAATGAGCAGATCATCAATTGTTTCATCCATTGACTGCAAGTGTTCGACATCGTAGAACTCAATCAGGAACGCCAATCCTTGATACTTGTGCAAATAGTTGAACGCCGCCTGTCGCGTCATTGCGAAACGCTGTCCAAAAGCCTGCACCGCAGCCGTCAGAAAAGGTATCTCATACTTGCTCATAGACGTTTTTGCTCTATGTTACAATTTGCAAAGATACACACTTATTTTGACTTGGTCAAAATTATTTTCTCCGAGGTACGATGTCTCAGAAAAAAAACGTACTTTTGCAAACTAATAATGAGAAAGAAATCACATAAAACACTCCTATATCGCATTGCTTATTACAACGAAGTGTTAAAAACAACAGGAATAATATGAAAGCGAGAAATTTTGCACTATGCGTGTTGCTGATTCTTGCAACTGACATATCTGCCCAGATGTGCTTTACGCCAGCAAACAACCCTAGAAAGTCATTTGTCGAATTTCTTTATGCCCTTGTCGAGAATAACGGGAATTTTGGATGGCCTGATTATTACATTTGTTCGCCAGCGTTCGACACATCATACGCATTGACAGTGGAGCGGGAACAATTGGTTTGTAAAAAGATTGTCGATGCCCAATGGAGTGAGCAAAAGGATCTGCCCAAATACAAGACAGCCCGTTGGGTGCTGCCAATCAGCGGGAACAAGATTATAGTATTGAAAGATTTACTTGATGCCGCGACAATTACAGCCAACTACTTTTCATACTCCATAGGCACTGACGGTGTAATGTACTACCTTGGCTCCTGGGGACGTTTGGTCAGTGTCTGGTATCCAAATAAGGGTTCCCTGCCCTATCGCACCGTAAAAGCGTTGGATACAGTGTGCCTTGCCGTTACATCGGGCGACACATCACTGTTGAACAAACAGTTGGAGGTATGCAAAGAGTTGACAGGGGAATTCCGTCTGCAATATCCGCTGTCGTACTTTTATCCGACAGTCTGGAAATTTAGAGATGAGCCCAATGTGTTTTCTGTAAAGCTAAGTTGCAACTATGGTAGATTGACAGTGAAACAGTTAGTTGAGTCGATGGCATCCTTCAAGGATTTCCATTACGATGTCGGACCTCTTGGCGACACAATGGCAGTATGGCGGCGAGAGCTGTTTCTGAACGGATACAATAATAGCATCAAGGTTTTTCTAAGCGACACCTCTGGCATGCGCTGTCGTAAGGACATCGACGGCGGTGTCACAATGCTCTTACCAAAGGAGAGACTTGACAGGCAGGTCCTGTTTGCCTCTACACTTTTGTCCGAAGGATACTATGAGTTGTCACCGGAAGGACAATGGATTGCCATTCCCGAAAAGCGATACAAATGGTGGCCTGGTTTTCTTTCCTTTTTCTAGTGATCTGAAATGACGCCAAAAACACATAAACTGATACTCTGGCTAATTGCTATTGTAGCAATTGGCGCAGTCGCTCTGTTTGTGATGACACAAACATCTATGGGGGAGAGTGTGAAAAGGACTAGTGCGAAAGTGTTCGATCACGAGTATATCCCGAACCAAAATGTGAATATCGACAGTTGCAGGGCAGCATTGGCGGCAGACTCTATTCATAAGGATTTCCGTAAGAAATTCCGTTTCCATTATCAAGGTATCGGGATGGCGTCGTTTGCCGACAGCAGCCGTATGATTCTAATCTCCGACTTGCCTCCGCATTTTGAGACGGACTCCATCGCACCAATCTTCGCCAAATTCACCCATCAAACGGAACTGCGCAAACACCCCATCGGATACGACGGCTACACCACCGACATGATTATTCTGCTCGGCAACGCCACTCAGGAGAACTGCGACAGGCTGGTGAAACGGTTGAACAAAGAACTATTCTTCAGCGACTACAAACCCGTGGTGATGACGCTGCCAGACGATGAGAAAAGACAATATTTCACCAAAGAGAATATCGACTATCAGATAACGCTCGAAGAGTTCAACACATGGTTCATGGAAGAGGGTGAAGGCTTCATACATCTAAACGATACTGCAACAGTACTGACGATCTCCGATATTTTCGCAAAACAGGCACGTGGCGTCTACTTCAGCCAGCAGCCGGGATTCGTGGCTTGGGCCGTGGCTAAAAACACCGATATCGCTCCTCAAATCGGAGAGATACGTCAGTTTACACTTGACGCAGACCTAATTCTCGGAGCTTTGGCAGACAGCAGCACACTAGTAATCATCGGCCGCGAGCGTCAATCACCGCTCTACGAACTGCCGCCGCTACAGATAGAGAGCATTCTGTTGTTAGCCGCAACCACAGAGAAGGAACTATCGCAAAGTCTTGACATCAATGACCTGATGGCCGGCAAAATGGTTAATGGCCGCGACTGGTGCCCTACCTACCTGAGCCGCGAGCTGGAGAACACCGAATTCGGCGACTTGATGACCATCACCGACGTGTTGCTGAAAGACTGGTCGGAACGTGGCACTATTCAAGAGAGCCATTATCGCTACCCCAAGCCTGGATACTACCCCTTCGACCGTCCGCTGTTCCGCAAACTTAGCTTGGACGAACTCGTATACAACTGGAACACCGCAGGCGCAATGTACGCAATCGATAATGTTGAATTTAGAAATACGAATTTTGAAGAGTCTGACACATCAAATTCAAAATTCAAAATTCAGAATTCTAAATTAAAATACACCATTTATACGCTTGGGCGCACTGGCTCGTTGCCTGTCAGCTACTTCAACTCCCAGGAACGCAGCCAGTCGATAGGCTACCGCTACGAGAGTCAGGCTTACCACTATTTTGCCACCCTCGGCAACACCGATCTCGCCAGAGTGGTACAATACACCGCGCTATATCAACTCTTTATCGACAACAACATCAGTTATTCGGGAAACACATACTCTTCTTTCCCAAAGAACAAACCCTTCCTGCTCTACAAACCCACACTAGAGTTTCTCGACACAATTCGTCATTTGAGCACAGAACAGATAGCATCGCTCTCCGACAGCATCGCTCAGCGCAATTTCCGCGACTATCAGAAAGAGCAAGTCGACAAACAGCTGCGCGACAACGAGCAGAAACACAACATGGCGTACAGCGATGAGAAGATAGACCTTATCTATCACGATGTGCACCTCAACACCCAGACGGGCATCAGCCGCGCCATCAACGAAGTGAAAAACATGCTCAACGGTCTCTCAGAAGAGCAGTACAAACAGCTGGCTCGCTACCTCTCCTACCCTCGCGGTGTAATAATCCGAGACCGTGAAAGTTATAACACCCTACTTCGTGGCCGACGGGTCAACCAGCTAATGCGCATGGTTGGCAAAAACAATCTCGACCTTATCGGAATGGATCTCGCCAAGGTCAAGAACTATTTCGCTTCCAATCTGTCAAACAATTCAGGTCGCTATCTGAAAACATCGTCGCTGATAATAACTTTCAACGACATGCTGACCACAGGAGGACACAATCTTTCGTCACGCATTAGCCGTGTGAACTCGATGACCAACTACAAACGATCACGTGGCAACTATACCCCTACCAACTACGATAAGCCCGCATCCACCGAACCTGTGACGACAAAAACAACTCCTTCGTCGGCAAAACCAACAGGAAACAAGCCCGCTGCAAAACACCCTACAAAGCAATCCAGCGCCAATTCAAGCAACAAGACACAAAAAACATCACACAACAACGCTTCCGTGCGCTCACGCAATGCTGTAATTTCCACAGCGCCACGTAAAACAAGGGGTCTCTGAACTGTAAACAGAGACCCCTTGTGTAGCCACGAACGCTATGTGTGATTCTGTTATTTGTGCTCCTTGTAGTAATTCAACCCAAGACGTACATTCTCTATGACTGCATTGGAGGAGTAGGTGGCTCCAGCAATGACATCAACGTTGCTGTTCAAGGCCTCGTCGACACTCTTGCCATTCCATTTGTCCAACAAGCCACCATTGACAACACGTTTAAAGAATCCTGGTGTCTCACTGTTTTCGAGTGCCTCTACTTTTTTGACAATATCTTTCTCAATGGTAATCACCAAAGGAGTAGGCCCGTTATAGCCTTTCACCTCCTGTGACAAAGAGGTGGTGTTTACAGTGTAGACGCCTTTTTTCTTGGACATAATTCCATCGTCTGTGGCGCAACTTAACGAGACCGCGGCGACAACTGTAATCGCCACAATCATAATTGTTTTTATCTTTTTTGACATATACTAATGGTTTTTATTTCAATTACCTTAATTAATCTTTTACGAGGAATAACTAACAATATGGTTTTTTATTACTTTCTTTGAAATAAAAATGAAGATTGGGACGTCATCTCATCCTCATATTCACATCTACATCTTGCGTAACAGAGGCGACTTTGAGAGATCTGACGGATTGGTACCAAGCACACCTTCCGGAACTGCCACATGAAGTTTACGGAAATGTCTCCTCCAATATTTTGGAAGCCGTCCTTTGGAGTCACGCCAATTCATAGGCTTGGCTTCAAACAGATGTTTGCCGTCGGCGTTGAGGAAACACTCGTATATCAGTTCCGAACAGTAAAAACGGCCGTTGTCGGGCATGAAATAGTCGTCGTATGGCAACCCAAGAAAGGAATGCGCTCGAGCCAATACCGCCGCAGTATCATAAGGAATAGTGAGGCGATAAAGGTCGGCACGCATATCATATAAAGCATTAATTGGTTTTCGTTGCACACCACTGTCGGGGACTGCCTCGATGGTCCATATATGCCCTGCGCTGTCTCGCTCCACCATAGCCACATGAGTATATTTTCCTGTGCTTGCAGTGATGGCTTCCTCCATGTCGTCGTCATCACCATATAAGAAAAGAAGGTCACCGCTCTGCAATGAGATGAGAGGACGCAAAGCACTGTTGTCCAAATGTTCGCACAGCATCATCGTGTCGGGCATCAACTGGCGCAATGTCTGCCATAGGCAAGGCTGATAGGTGGTAAAGAAGGTTTGTGGTGTATGCACTAACATTGGCAAAAGCCATGGGTAATGAGTCTTGTAGCCAAAATCATTGCCCTCCGAGACATCACCATAAAAGAACAGAGTGTCACCCAAGCTATTAATGAAAGTAAGCTTATAACCAAGGATACTGGTGCAGAAATAATCATTATTCTCATATACGGCATGCAGGTCAATGGAGTCGCTCAATCCAAAGTCTTGTGGTGTCGGGAAAAGACTATAGCATTCACCGAGACGTAATAAGGCTTGCTCTAGACTTTGGGTGGGTAGCTGTCTTTTTTGATGACTTGTTTGCTCGATGTTGTTGTAGCTCTCGGTAAGCAAACCGTCATGGTTGCTGTACCTCACAGTGTGAGCCTCATAATGAAAACAACCAGATGCAAAAGTGGTAATCTCCACTTCTTTCACGCCTTGTTTGACAAAGTCACCCAGAGGCTGTTTATAAATATATGGCTCGATATTGCCTGTGGTGTCTACAGAATAGGTCTTGCCATCCGCACACAAGAATAGTACACAATCTTCACGATCGGGATGAGGATTTAAGATAAGTATGCCACGAGGTTGCGCCACACGATACCATCCCTTTTCATCCAAAATATAGATACTCGCCTCATCGGCGCCCCACATGAGTCTGCCGTGTCCGAGAGTTATTGGGGGCTCCTCGATAGGATGTTCGGTGGTGTAGAATTGGCAGGTGTCCACCTTGCCGTCGGGACTGACTCGCAGCACACCGACAGGGTTTGCACAGTAAGCGCAGCCGTCGACTATACCAAAGATTTCATTTGCACTCACATCGAAGAAATCAACATGATTCCAGTCTGACAAGCGGGCTACCCTGCCGCTGTCGCAAACAGCCCAAAGAACACCATTTTGGCTGTCCACCTCATAGCTATAAATTCGAAGAGGCGTTCTATGCCAAACCACGCTGTCAGACAACATGGTGTAGAAAATATCATCCGACTCGGTCACAATCAAACAATTGCCCCACTGCCTAATGCGGTTAATCCAGGTGTCTTTATAGTCGTACTCCACCAAAAGACCCTGATCCATAGGAGTAAGCATACGGTGAACAGAGAGCCAATTGTCGGAGGTTGAGAAAAGATTGTTGTAAAAGCCACCCATGTATCCACTGTCGGCATTGAACATATGAAGAGTATTGATACCACTGGTGCCGCCAAACTCGGTGCGGAGCACTTGGAATGTACGGCCGGTGTCAGTACTGTAAGCCAACACACCATCGCTGCGACCAGACGCAGACCCTAGCCATATACGCCCGTCGGGCCGGAAGCAACAAGAGTGAACCCAATCGAGTCTTGGATCGATAACAACAGTATCCCACCAGAGGCCGCCGGAGGTGGTACGCAACACAAAGTCATAGTCTTTGCGACCATGAAGAAACCCTGCACACAAAGCGGTGCTGTTGCCAAAGGCGGCCATACACTCGAAATGGCCTCCGCTAACCGGATCGTCTTTGTCAGGTTTTGTCAGTGTGCGCCAGGTAGAGTGGATACCATCGGCGGTGTATATCATACCGCAGGTGGTACTCAGCCACAACTGTCCCGTCGACGAAACACATAAATTGGTGTAGCAACTTACATTCAAATCTGACTTCCTGTCGCGTTCCTGCGACATCATACTGCTTGACAACAGCAGACAGAAAAGCAATAATATGCTGCTATTGTTTTTCATATTCTCTAATCTGTTTTTTACCAACAATGTAACCAAATACCAGAATTGCTGCCGCTATGATCAATAAGGTGACAATAATAACGAAAGAACCTATAACAATATCTGAGAAACTAAATCCATGTTTGATTATATCAGACAATACAATAGCGATACTAATAATGATAATAAACAAGACTATCCACACGAGAAAGCACAGCACCAGACGCCAAATGGTTCCCCAAAAACCATATCCAAAAAGTTGGTGGTAACAGCAATAATAGTATAGGGGAATGAGCAAATACATCCGGTAGGAGGTGACAAAGATGATGAAGGATATAATTAGCATCAGCGTAGCCATAAACAACTGAATAAAAATACCTTCAGGAAGTGTATGGCGTGTATGGCGTGGAGCAAATCGGAAAAGAGCCCAGGTGGGGAGAATCAAAATCATGGTCAGCAACATCATGCCCCAACCGGGATTGTTTTGTAGCCAGTCGATGGCCTTGAAGAAATAATAAAGAGAATCATCCTCATTATAATTCAGTCTTACTGTTTCTATTCTTAGAAAGTAGTTGGTCAAAGTATAGACAATGGCGACGATAAAGAGCATGTTGACAGGAGGAAAACTCATCTGACGGCGACCCGAGATGTAATCGCTGATAAGGTAGCCGGGTCTTAATAGCAGTTGCCAAAGCGTATATGGCAACGAACGGGAATCCATCCCCCACAGATTCATGATGCTTTTCCACACCCACCGCCATGTAACACGGCCTCCGTCGGCCTTCTGGCCGCACACCGGACAGTAGTTGCCTGTGAACTCATGGCCGCAGTTGGCGCATTGCCGATGTTCCATTCCCTTGTCGGAATACCTATAAGGTTCCTTTTGCCAAGAGCGGAACCTGCTAATTTGTTTTCTAATATTCATTATTCTGCAAATATATTGATTGCCGTTCGGGACATATTACAGACTTGTCACCGCATCGCTTTCTCCACCTCACGGACAAGCTCCTCGCCACGGAAGACGCCTATCAGGATGCCGCTGCGGTCAAAAAGAAAGACCTTAGGGATTGACTGCACGCCATAGAGCAGCGCCGAGTTGTCGCGGTCGGTGTCCACCAGCTGGGGATATGCGATGTCTTGCTCTTTGACGGCTTGGTCGTGTTTCTTGACGTCGTCCAACACATCGACGCCGACCACCACAAGTCCGCTGTCGGCATATTTCTTATGCAGCGGCTTCAAAGTTTCGTCAATTTCTTTCCGGCATGGGCCGCACCAAGAGGCCCAGAAGTCGACCACCGCCACATGGCCCTTGATGAGCGCGCTAAGCGTGGTTGTGTTTCCCGTGGCATAGTCGATGGCCTCGAAGTCGCGGAAAGGCACTCCCGGCCGCATCTGCATCTGCGCGATAACACCCTTCATCTTCCTGCTGAGAATATCATATTGCCTGACGACCGGCGAAGCATTCTCATAGAGGGCAAGAAGACGCTTGAGGGCCGGAGTGGTTTCGCCGGCATAGAGGTTGACACCATCGGGCGCCACATTGGCAATAAAAAACAATATCTCTGCACCGGCCTTGTTGTCGGCGTTGGCCTCGTAGAGCGTCCAGCCTATGGAGTCGACGAAGTCTTTCTTCCTCTGGCGATAGTCCTCATAAACAGCGTCCAGCGAGTCCTTCAAGGCTTGATCCTCGGTAGAGACCAACATACGTGCCACCTTTTGCTGTGCACTATGAATCTCATCAAAGCCCTGCGCAAACCGGTTGAGTTGCTCGGAAGGACGGTTTCCCGTCACGGTAGCAGGCTCCATGTTAACAGCCATCTGGCTGCCTGGCTGCAGCAACAGCATCATACGAAAACCATCATTGGAGTAGATGTTCACCAGCATATCCGTGTCGGTTTGTCCACTGAACTGGAATTTCCCGTCGAGAACGTAGGTGGTGTCACGCTGGGAGTAATTTTCCATATTGTACATAATCACCATCACGCTGTCGCGACCCGAAACGCCATTGCTCCCCTTATTGTTGCCAACAATGGAATAATTGTTTTTCTGCGCCATTGTAGTCATCACTACAGCGCATAGAAAGATTGTCAGAAATGTTTTTTTCATTGCGTTTTATTTGTTTAAATGTGGCGCCTCAATAATATGTTTTATTCTAACTCATGCTGCATGTGTCTGGCTCTGACCATAAAGGACAGGACTCAACATCAGTAGGAGACTAATCACGAATAGGCGCAACTTCTTTTGCTTTTATTATTAATAACGCAATCCACGAGGCATATATTGCACCACACTCTCGTAACGATAATTCCGATAATTGTATCGTGGACGCATCTATAACTGGCGCAACAGCGTCAGTCCTTACGCCCTTGCGGAAATCCTGCTGACAAAACGGAGCTGTTACCAATTGCGGCCATACAGTATGATGTCAATAGAGTTCTATGGTGTAGGTGAAAGAATACTTTTCTTTGGGTGCCAAGCGATGGATATACTGGCGTGAAGATATGTCGCCGACGTATCCTTTCTCATCACAGATGCCGCACCAGGGCTCGATACATACAAAGGGACATCCCTCCTTGTGAGGAGCCCAGATACCAAAGGCCTCGGCCTGGGAACAATGCACAGCCAAGACTGGTTTACAATGTCTGTCATACAACTGCACGGCTCCTACCTGACCCTGCTCGATGATAAGGGCATCATGGCAGAAAGTGTCGGGCATGAGTAGCGTCTCGTGAAGCAGGAAGTTATTCGGGCCCTTGGGGATGCGGTTGCCGTCCTCCAGACTCGATGTGAGAGCCGGGTTTATACGTTTTCCTTCTTTGCTGTAAAAACGGACATATCCGTTAATCATTTTCTCAGGTTCATAGTCGGGCAACAGGAAACCGGGATGGGCTCCAATCTGGAAATAGGCATCGCGATGGTCAAGGTTTTCCACCGTCCACACCACCTCCACATCGCTGCCATCCAAACGATAGCATACTTCCAAGCCTATCCGGTAAGGATAGCTCGCACTTAGGTCATTCTCAACCATCCGCAACCGGCCCTCGCCAATCACTTCAAACTCGCTGTCACGGGCGAAACCATGCTGTTTCATAGGGTATACCTTACCGTCGACATGCAGTTCGTTGTTGAACGGCTTCCCCACCACGGGGAAAAGTATCGGCGCATGACGGTTCCAGAAAGCGGCGTCACCGCTCCAAAGGTATTCGCGGCCATCTTTCTTGAGACTCACCATCTCGGCGCCATGCTTATTAACCTCTATAGCTATAGACCCCCCGACGAGGTGTATAATGTCTTTATTGGATGATTCCTGATTCATGTTGGATGTTTTTTGTTGATATGTTGGATGTTGATATGTTTTTATGATTTAAAGGGTGGCATCGCTTTCTTGCCGGCATCGGTCATAAGGCCACGACGCTCCAGATCCAGACAACGCTGTCGGTTGAGGTCTGTCCAATGGCTGTTCTTGCGGCGCGGGGAGAGCCGCTGGGCAAGACGACCGTCGGGCAGCCGCTTGCAGGTGGAGTCTATCCACCCGAAACAAAGAGCCTCTTCCACAACATCCAGATAGGGTAACGCCTCTGGCAACGGCTGTTTGCCCCTATAAGTGGCCACCCACACCTCTCGCTCCGTCTGGTGGTTCTCCTCCAACCAGCGGCGCAAGGCGGCGCGGTCGTTGTATGCCAAGAGGTTCCGTATCTCCATATACCAGAGTTGTTATTATTTGCGTAAGATGAATTGCTTCAACTTCTCGTTGAAAAATTGAGGCTGCTCCATGTGAATGAAATGGCCACAGGTGGTCAGCTCGATATATTCGAGGTCGTTATAAAGCGCCTGCATCTTTTGCTCGTTATCGGGCTCGAGGCCGCTGTTTTGGGTGCATATCACCATCACGGGTATGTCGAGCTGGCTGACGGGCCACCACTTCCTCTCCACGAGGTGCTGCATAGTGCTGGAGGCCACATAGCGAGGTGTTTCGGGCATTACCGACATAGCATAGTCAGTCACCTGCCGCGGAGTTTCTTTGCCGGCCAGCGAGGAGACAAATCCTGTGATGACCTCGCGGCAGTCGTCACCGTCAAAAGAATGGCCGAATTGATTCACGGCCTCCACATATTCAGGTGTCTCTGTGCCGTCATAGAAGCAATAGACACCATCGACGTCCACCAGGGCCCCACCATGGCCGGTTGTCGACAACGTGTGACGGCACACGGGTGCGCCGAGACTGTGTCCCACAAACAGAGCCGACTGTATACCCCTCGTGTCCAGCACCTTGTCGATGGCATGGGCGAAAAAGTCAAAGGTGTAGTCAACATGCGGCTTGTCACTCTTTCCATAACCAGGGAGGTCGATAAAGACAAGCTGCAGATCATCATCACGAAAAGCCTCGAACTGTTTTTCCCATGTGTTCATGTCGCATCCGAACCCGTGGACGAAGCAGATGGTCTTGGCATCAGGTGCGGCGGTGGGTGGCCACACCTTGTAGTGCACCTTTACACTGTCGTCGACAGTGACAAACTCCGACTTGACATCGGCAAGGGTCTGGATACGCTGGCGGCAGCCAGAAAAAAATAGCGCGCCTGCCATTGCGATGACGCAGAATGAGAGTATCGATATTTTCTGATTCGTTTTCATTGCATTGTAAGAATGTGATTTTGACGACAATTACATTGGAGTGTTTCTCCTGTCATTTCCATGAGGGCTGTCATCTGTCAGTAATGCCTAAAACCTGCGTGTGCGTCGGCAGTATGCATCATATTCCTCTCCGAAGTCGCGTCGCAGGCGCTTTTCCTCGCTGACCACCTGCAGCAGCATGATGACGAAAAAGCCACCCATACCACTGCCGACTGCCAAGTCCAGAGCCACACGACAAAGCCTGCCAGATAGGTCAACGTGCCAGTGAGCATAGGGTTGCGGTTGAGACGATAAGGACCTTCCGTCATAAGGTGCTGTGTGCGAGGAGCCACCTCATGACCGAAGGCGTCCATAGGGTTGCCCTTGCCGCGCCGCTTCATGTATACGATGGTCCATACGCTCAGCGACAATCCTCCGATAATGAGCAGTCCCGTGACCGAGGCCCTCAAAGCCCCTATGTGTACTATCTGCGGCATCCCCGACGCCAGCCACATCAGCGTGGGCATCAACGCCACAAAAAGCAGCGCCCCAAGCAGGTATCCGAGAATATTTCTTGATGACATGGTTTTTGTTGATATGTTGGATGTTAATATATTAATATAAAAACACTGTTGGTTCGATTTTATTGTGTATTTTTGCAAAACAAAAACAACCATCATGACACTACAGGAAGCTATTGTCGCGCGGCATTCGGTGCGGCAGTATATAGACAAGCCCATTGAGGCTGAAATCATCAACCGTCTCAACGATGAGATTGCGGATTGTAACAGGGATGGCAAGCTGCACATACAGCTTGTCACCGACGAGCCTCGCGCTTTCGCCGGCGGAATGGCCAAATACGGCAAGTTCCGCGGTGTAAGCAACTACCTTGCCATGGTTGGACCCAAAGGTGCCGACGAGGCTATTGGCTGGTACGGCGAGCGTCTTGTGCTGCTGGCGCAGACGCTGGGATTGAACAGCTGCTGGGTTGGGGTGTCGTTCAAGAAACAGCCCGACCAATATACAATTGCCGACGGCGAGAAGCTGCACTGCGTCATCTCACTGGGCTATGGCGCCAACCAAGGGGTGCAGCATCACATGCAGTCGACGGATTGGTTTGTCGTAGTGAATGGTTCTAATATGCGGCGTCAGCGGGATGTCATCCTGCCCGACTGGTTCAAGCGGGGCATGGAGGCCGCGCTGCTGGCACCAACAGCCGTGAATCAGCAGAAGTTCGAGTTTGAACTGGTGGATGACCACACCGTCACCGCCCGCACCCGTTTCTCTCTGATAGGCTACGCCAAGATGGATCTCGGCATCGCCAAATACCACTTCGAGGTCGCCGCAGGCAAGGAAAATTTCAAATGGGGGGAATTTTAAATGGCAGACAAAGGAATAAAAAAGACAAACGCGGCGCGGCTGCTCGACCAGCTGAAGATTGCCTATGAGCTCATCCCATACGAGGTGGACGAGGAGCACCTGGGTGCCGAACATACCGCCGAGGTGCTGGGCGAGCCCATCGAGCGTATCTTCAAGACACTGGTGCTTCGTGGCGACAAGACAGGCTTGTTCGTTTGCGTAATCCCAGGCGCCGAGGAGGTCGACCTCAAGAAGGCCGCCAAGGTCACGGGCAACAAGAAAGTGGAGATGATACATGTCAAGGAACTGCTGCCGCTGACAGGTTACATACGAGGTGGCTGCTCTCCCATAGGCATGAAGAAACCGTTGCCCACATGGTTTCACCAAACCATCATGAATTATGAGAGCATTTATTGCAGCGCAGGCCAACGTGGCTTGCAGTTTAACATCGCCCCCAACGACCTCATCCGTGCCGCTAAAGGTTCCATCGCCGATTTGATCGCAGAGTAAAAGAAAAACACAGCACAATATATCCTAATAAACCAAACCGCTAAGAATAATGGCAACAATCCCTATCAAACCACCAAAAGTCAACACCAATCCTAAAAATGGAGGTTTCTGGAAACAGATATTAATGATTGTCATTGGTACTACCATATCTCTGATATTCACCATAATCGCCGCACAATTGACAGAAAGACACCAACGATCAAAGGATCGCCGCTTATCTGCCATGATGGTGATGAGCAATATCGAGGGATTCTCGCGCAATATGGAAGAGATATCATCTTACATGAGTGCCAACGACAGCATAGCCACATGGCTACTCAACAAACCCCTCGAAGAGCTTGAACTCATGCCCGAGGAGGTGTTGTCTGACTTGTTGAGTCGAGCCACCTCGCTTCTGTTCCTGACATACGACAAATCGGCGGAGAGTATCTTTTCCAACAACATAGAGACATGGAAAAACATGGGTAATGTGAAATTCATCGACAGAGTCGGTCAATGCTTCTCGGCAATGAACATGGCCGAGGAACGCTGGAACGGCTGGGTGAAAGATGTGGAGAGCACTATGCGCAACATCAAAGACCATCCAGATGAATATGAGGGTTCGTCAATACCTATGAAAAGTCTCCGTTCGGAGAAAGTAAGGCACACGCTGGCTGGAATACACTACTGGAGGGCATGGCTTTCTTACATGGCGGCCACAATGCGCTACCATAACTTGAGCAATATGGAGTCGATCAACATCTCCGAAAAGGAGTTGATGGACTATACCGACGCTCGCATACAAGGGGTTGAGAACACTAACGAGGCTCCAGACTTCAACGACTACTATTCCGCTCCGATAAGTCCCGACAGCATTACTTCTATGCGTGAATATGACGCACATATTGAACAGATGAAAAACAAATAATGGAACATCGATTCACTGCCCGAATAAAGCGTAACGGAGACATGGATGCCGCCTACGTGGTGGTTCCTGTCGACATTAGAAATGTCTATGGCAAGGGACGAATCAAAGTCGATGCCTCATTCGACGGCGAGCCATATCTTGGCAGCGTTGTAAACATGGGCGTCAAAGACGACAAGGGCAACACATGCTACATCATAGGAGTAACCAAGGCCATTCGACAGAAAATTGGAAAAACATTTGGTGACTATGTCAACGTAACCATAAGCATAATGGAACCAAGTAAAATACTGACTTCTTTTCAAGTAAAATAAAAAGCAAAATCGACTGCCATTACTAGCTATCACTGCGTAAACATAGTCGATCAAAGTAATGTCAATTAAGGCAATATAACAAAAATATAAACATGTACTTGAAGATAGCCTTATACTATATCCTGGCGGCAAATATGCTGACAATTATCGCCTATAGTATTGACAAGTGGAAAGCTCGTCAAAATCACTGGCGTGTGCGTGAGGCATCGCTACTGCTCCTCGCCCTGCTCGGTGGCAGCGTTGGCGCCATACTAGCGATGTACATTTTCCGCCACAAAACCCAACACAACAAATTCCGATATGGTGTGCCTGTCATCCTGCTGATACAGTTATCATTAATAGCACTCATGATAATAAAGTGGAACACGATTTCCATGCTACATGTTTGATGGCTGCAAATTGGAATCAGACATTAATAATGGTGCTGATTGGCACAATAGGTCGGTGAATCCATCCTTTATGATTGTGCGTTATCAAACTCTCATCGGCCTAATGAACTATTTGAGTTGAAGTGGCATAAAAAAGGTCGGAGACCATCTGTGTCCCCGACCTGTCGTTATTTCAATGAAGACCTCTACTATCAGTCAACAATGACATTCCAGTTGTGCTTGTCTTCAGCCTCACCGAGCTGGATGGCGCGGAGGTGTTCGTAAAGCTTGGTGCTGATAGGACCAGGCTTTTTGCCAAACTCGTAGCTCTTGCCAGCCTCGGGATCATCAATGCGCTCGATAGGGCTGATAACAGCGGCGGTACCGCAAGCACCTGCCTCTTGGCAGTCGGCCAACTCCTCGACAGCGATGGGGCGACGCTCAACCTTGATACCCATATCCTCAGCAAGCTGCATCAAGCTCTTGTTGGTGATAGAAGGAAGAATAGAGGTCGACTTAGGAGTGATGTAAACACCGTCTTTGATGGCGAAGAAGTTGGCTGCGCCAGCCTCGTCAACATATTTCTTTTCCTTTGCGTCAAGATAGAACTCACAAGCATACTGTCCGCCATGGCAAGCCTCAACGTGAGCTTTCAGGGAAGCAGCATAGTTGCCACCGACCTTATAGATACCTGTTCCGAGAGGAGCGCTGCGGTCGTATTTGCGTGTGATCACATATGGATTGGCTTGGAAACCACCCTTGAAGTAAGGTCCAACAGGAGTAACAAAGATGAGGAAGAGATACTCATTGGCAGGTTTCACACCAACGGTGATACCGGTACCAATCATCAGGGGACGGAGATAGAGGCTTGCGCCAGTGCCGTAGGGAGGTATGAAGCGCTCGTTCATCTTGACAACCTTCTTGCACATCTCGATAAAGCGGTCGGTGGGCATCTCGGGCATCATGATACCGCGGCTGGTGTTCTGCATACGGGCAGCATTCTCGTCGGGACGGAACATGCGAATCTTGCCGTCTTTGCAACGATAAGCCTTCAAGCCTTCGAAAGATTCCTGGCCATAGTGCAAACTTGAAGCAGCCATGTGGATGTTGATGGTCTCTTCAGAGGTAACTTCAATCTCACCCCATTTACCATCGCGATACCAGCAACGTACATTGTAATCCGTTTTTACGTAACCAAACGGAAGGTTTTGCCAATCTATATTCATGATTATTAGTTTTTTAGTAAAAATTATTTTTTATTCTTCTTTTTGCAAATATATATATAAATAACGACATGGCAAAGTTTTTTTCGCTTTGTGGACTATCATTCGTCCAGATGTGATGCGAAGAATGTGAAATTAACTTTGCCGTATTTTCTATGTTGCCAAAAATGAGGATGCTCCTGAAAATCAAAATCGCACGGATGCTCAAGAATAAATATGCCGTCATCGTTTACCACCTCGCTCTCAAAAACCTTGTCAGGCAACAAAGGTAAGTCCTGCAATGCATATGGAGGATCTGCGAAAACAATGTCGAAACGTTTGTTTGCTCGCTTCAGGAGGTCGAAAACATCGGCGCGAACCACATGAATGTTGTCAACGCCGAATTTGAGCGCAGCGCTTTTAATAAAGTCTGTGCACGAGTTGTTAATGTCAATACTGGTAACCTGCTTGGCTCCACGCGAGATAAACTCAAGGCTCACAGCCCCTGTGCCGGCGAAGAGGTCAAGAACAGTGCAGTCCTCGAAGTCGACATAATTGTTCAAGATATTGAACAGGCTTTCGCGCGCCATGTCGGTGGTGGGCCTCACGGGCAGATTGGCCGGAGGGTTTAACCTGCGTCCTCGAAGATTGCCTGCTATTATTCTCATACAATACTAATAAACCGAACTATGAAAGTATCATAGCGTATTTATACAAGTGAATATGCTGCATTTCAGGAACTGTCAATGTCAACGGAGCACCATTGTAGAGAACCATGTCGGCAAAATAGCCACGCATAAGCGAGAAGGAGTCTCTGTCAATATCGCCACATACTGCCACCGTCATTGCGGCATCCTCCAAGTGGAATTGCTTTGTGATGTTGAGAGCATGGTAGAGGGTCTCGTTGGCATTGGCACAGTCAAATGTGTTACTTAACTGCAGTTTTTTGTTGCACACCACCTCGAAATCCGTCTTGCCTTCTCGGATATTCATAAGCAACAACGATTTCATGTCACTGTTTTCCAGCACCGACGCACTCAACAGTTTGTCATGCTGACAACGAATCTTTAATCCTGGGATACAGATTTTGAAAGCCGACACAGCGCTGTTGTCGGCGGTGAAGACCATATAGGCACCGACGGCAAGGTTGAGATTTGAGAAGACTCCATAGCCCGACGGCACTTTTGAGAGAGCCTCAATGCAGTCACGCTGACGCTGCTCATCGAAAAGATGACGTGGAACCCACACAAACTGGCCGCTGGGAACAACGAGCTCGGTCTCCTTCAATGCATAAGGGATAAGACCCACTTCGTTGAAGACCTCTTTGATAGTGGTCATCATTGCTGCCATATTCGCTTTCATGTCGCAGCTGATATCACACAACATTATCAGCTGGTCGGCATGGAGCATTGAAAAAGAAAATCCATTTGACGAAAGGCAAATGGATAATCTTTTTTCATTAGAGGCAACGTCTTTATTTGATGCAATAAAAGAATTGATCTTATATGACATTGTATTGATAGTGTTTATTCAAAATTACCTTCTGAATTAGGAGCGTTAATATCTCCAACCTTCCAACCCGGGAAACGATCCATCTCCTTGAGTTCGGCCTTTTTGTTTATTAGCCATTGGGCGTCGCTGCCTGTGAAGAACTCAATGAACTTGTGGAAAGCGCCATTGTCTTCACTGCTCTTATAATCAGCAAAAAGCTCGTCAAGAGTCACGGAAGCCTCAAAAGTAGGAAGCTTATCACCTGCGCCAGAGAGCGAGGCGGAGACAGAGTCGGCTTGAAGTTTGAATTTGGTCTGTTTATGTGTGTAAGGAACATAGATAACCTCAGCGATCTGCTCGTCAGTGAGGGTGAGTTTCTTGTCTTCACGCAATTTGTCAATAGGCACAACAAAAACCTCTTTTTGGACAATCCAGCCTTTGCGGATGGCTTCGAGTTCAGGCATATCGTATACCGAGTCAGGGGCATTGGGAGCCTTCTCTTTCTTCATCACACGCTGCTCCTGTTTGTGGAGATTGATAAGCAGAGTGTCAAAATCGCCACAATAGCGACCATAAGCGGCCTTGTGAGCCTCTTCAAGGGTACGGATAACTTTTAAACGTTCGCCACAAGCGTCACGACGTGTGAAATATTCTGATTCACGCTGTTGTGGGCGATTGACGCAGAGGAAAATCATAATGCACAGAAATACAATAAGTATTCCAAGAACACATTTCAAGATAATAGATCCAGTCTTGCTCATTTGATTTGTATTTTTATATATTTTTTTTCTAAGTTTGAATTTGCAAATATACGAATATTTATTGAATGCTTTTGCTTGATGTGGCAAAAAAAACTATTAAAAAACCCAGCTCACTATACTACAATAACTTATAAATATGGTTAAAAAACAAAAATACATTTTGAATTAAAAAAAAATTCATTTTATTGGGTTTGATATTAGAATTATGCCTGCTCACTATTGTTATTATCCTGTTTCTTTGGCTTGCTCTGCTCAATATGATGGAGAGTGACATTGCAGTCATAGTTTTGAGCTATATACTGTGCGGTCTGCTCGGCGCAATACACCGAACGGTGGCGCCCCCCCGTACATCCAAAACTCACCATAAGCCGTGTGTAGCCTCGTGAAATATAGCTTTCTATCGAAAAGCCCAGGACCTGATATATCGATTGCAGATACTCTTGTGTCTCTGGATGCTGCTCAAAAAAATCTATCACTTTCTGGTCTTTGCCAGTAAATTCTTTGTATTCATCATAAAGTCCCGGATTCGCCAAACCTCGGCAATCGAACACATATCCTCCCCCATTCCCTGAATTGTCGAATGGTATGCTTTTGCGATAAGAGAAACTGAAGATAGAGACTGTAAGTCCCTCCTGTTTCTTGCTGTATTCGGGGAGTTTTGTAATTGTGTCCCACACTTCGCGCAAGTGTGGCAACTCTACTGGAAGAGTGACATTGGACAATATATTCCTGAGATTATTTACGGCGAAAGGAATACTCTTGACAAAATACTCCTTCTTCTCTATTTTGCCCCTGAAACCATAGGCTCCCATGGCCTGCATCATTCGTGCCAAGACATACCCATAGAAGCGCGGCATGAACTCCTTGCGGTCGATCTCCACACCCAACGCCTCGCTTTTTCGCTCGATATAATAATCCAGTAATTGTTGCCTGATATTGTCGGGAAGATCGGACTTGGAGCTGTAAAGCAATGAGGCCAGATCATAGTGAGGCGCACCCTTGCGGGCTCCTTGAAAATCTATAAAATACAACTCGTCGTCAACAATCATAATGTTCCGCGATTGGAAATCACGGAACATAAAGCCGTTTTCACCACTCTCCAACAGATAGTCGATAAATGATTGGAAATCGTCCTCGAGCAACTGTTCATCGTACGGGATATGAAACAGACGCAGAAAATAGTATTTGAAATAGTTAAGATCCCACTGTATGGCTTGTCTATCAAAATTGGCCCGAGGATAAGAATAGGAAAAATCCACATCGCCGCATGTCACCTGCATTTTAACCAACTGGTCTATAGCTTTGCGATAGTAATACAGCAAAGGTTGTGTAAGATCATTGTCGCCAGACTTGCGTGATGTTATATAGGTGTAGAGAGTAATATTGCCTAGGTCTTGCTGAAGATATGTCCTTCTATCGTCACTGACGGCATAGACTTGTGGCACGTTGATGCCCCGTTGTTTTAATGCGTCGGCAAAATAGAAAAAAGCCTCGTTTTCACGCACATCATCATTGACGGCGGCAATACAGGTCTTGCTTTCTCCTTGCAGTCTATAGTAAAGACGGTTGGAACCGTTGGCAGTAATCTGAGTTATGTTGAGACAGGGTTCGCCAGCCCACTGTTGAAATAGTTTTTCCATTGAAGAGGAATGATTAATGTCTATAGTTGAATGGTTCAGGCTTAACGCCATTAGCTATGGTTAATGCTTTATGCCCTTGACAAGCCTTATCATTGCCACAGTCAGACCCAATGCGGCCAACAGGAGGGTAAAGAGTGGAAATGTCGCCTGACGATGACGGTCAATCGCAACCCCTCCCCACACTGAGATTCCGATGATGACAGCCATCTCGATACCCAGCGTGGAGTATTTTATCCAACCTTCCCATTCGGGTTGTTTCAATCCTCTGCCTCCTCTTCAACAACCTGAGTGGCTGCGCGCTGCTCGTTTTCTTTGCGCACCTCGTCAAGCATGCGGCATGTGCCCGAAAATGTTGCGCCAGGCTCAATGCTGAGACGATTGATGAGAATGTCGCCCTTTACATTGGCTGTGCTGTTGAGCGACAGCAACTCTTTGACGGAAATATTGCCGTCTACACGTCCAATGATATTAGCGTTCTGACAAACTATATTGCCTTTGATTAAGCCTGACTCTCCAACTACAAGCTTGCCGTTGAGTGTGATGTTACCTTCGAGTGTACCGTCGAGTCTGAAATCTCCAACAGCGCTGATAACGCCCTTGATAATTGTTCCTTGGGCGATGGTGTTAATTGAACTTTCCATTTCTGAAAATTTTGCCATATTATTTATTTATTTTGTATAGTTTAAAGTTTAACGTGTAAAAATCAAAAAAGTTTCTTGATTAACATCCAACAACTTAAATACAAGCATCATTTCACTTTATTTTTTTGCGCTATCATCAGAAAAATCACTTGCCATGATAGTAATATTCATAGAATTTACGATAGGCTTCAATATTCTTCTGATTGTAGAAAGTGTTATAATTTTGAGTTGATATGCTGAACACGATATAGTCTGCTGGATTGTATTTCGATAGTGGGCCGCCTTCAAGAAGCAGATGTGTGCGATAGTTCTCAGCCTCTTTGGCGTCTACAAATCTGTGTATTGTCAGCATCTGCACGGTGTCGGTGAAAAGTAACGGACTGGCACGGTATCCACTGTTGGAATAGTATTGCATATTGAAGTCCGCAATAGCATACTGCAACTGAGTGGCAACAATTTTTTTGTCGTTGATGATCACTGCGACATAGTGCTGCTGATGATCTCGGTATCGATACATCATACTTTCCTTTGGCAAAGGATCTTCGCTATCCTGGTTGGTTTTGGTGGTGGTCTGTGACGCCACATCACGAACATTCTCGGGATAACGTTTTTTGGCAGCCTCCTCGTCATCAGAACTGACTCCCTCGGAAGAGGATGACGAGAAATAACCAGTGCGAAGATAGGTAAGCTGTTCTTTAGCCAGTTCCACCAAACGTGTTGTATCCGGATAGCTGGCTATGATAGTCTCGAAAGTTATTACGGCTGTGGATGTGTCACCTGTCTGTGCCGATGCCAATCCCTTCCAGTAACGGAACTTGCCCATCAACGGTTCTTCGCTGTATAATTCGAGGGCTTTGTCAACATGAGTAATGACATCACGGTATTTTTTGCGACGATAGAGACTATATACCGTGGAATATTCATTCTGTGCCACTTCGCTACGCTGGATAACCTCCAGATAGTACTGATCGTCACGTATCATGTTGGCATAGTCGCTATCTGGAAAACCTCGAAGGACCATATCGCGGTAATAGTTGGCCTGAGGCGTGTTACCCTGTTTGCTGTAAATGGTCCACAACTGATAGAAAGCCTGGGCTATCTCATCAGCGTCAGGGTAATCCTTGGTAAGACGTAGGTAGCACTCCAATGCTCTTTCAGTGTTTTCAATACCATAGTAATAGATGTATCCGGCATTGAGCAAACAACGAGAGATGTCCATATGCATGCTGTCGCGGGCCTCTTGCGTCTTGGGTAGGTTTTTAAGGTAATATGCCGGATTATGAGGGTCATCGGCATTGGCAACAGAGCGAGACTGCGCCACGCTGTCAGCAGCAACAGTGTCTGAAATATCGTCATTACTGTCGTCGTTGGATTCCATACCTGGAATCATAGAGCCCATGGCAAAAGAGTTGCGTTTCGACAGAAACCAATAGTCGTCGAGAACCCTGACGCCCCACCTCTGCCGGAATGTCTGCTTACCTTTGCTGACAGTGTTGTGGTTATAGAAATACCAGTCGCCCTCTAATGTGTTTTGCTGTGCCTGTGCTTCTTTGGCTATATCCGCCAACAGTTGTCGCTCAGCCTCTTCTTTCTCTTTCTGTCTCAAATCGGCGATCTTCTTCTCTATGAGCGCCGAACGTTTTGCAGGATCCATATCAGCCCACATCAGCAAACTGTCGTTCAGATATATAAGACGTGTGTTTTCCACTAACGCTGTAAGTGTGTTATATCTCGACCTTATCTCATCAAAGTGAGGATATCCGGGCTTGATGATGGCCATTGCGGTGTCGTAATACTTCTGGGCCTCGTCATAGTTTTCATATAGGTCATAAAGCACGTCAGCCATTCGCAATGCCGATTTGGCTTTTTGCGACGGATTTTTAGATGCCGCCGCCACCGACAGCCTTAGGTTATCACAAGCTTTTTGCGCGTCTTTAACACCTAGATACATCTCAGCCTTGGCATAGTAAATCTGATCTTTGAATTCCTCGTTCTTTTTGTCTTTCAACATTTTGTCAAGACTACGCTCCACCTCTTTGACATCTGTATGTTCCTGGCTGGCACATGAAGCGATATTTATCCTGGCATTGAACTCCATCACATAGTCTGGCCGGCATTTCAACACTTTTGAGAAATACTTTGAAGCCGTGGGGCGTTTGTCAAGTTTTTGGTATATCTGTGCCATAATGAAATACAACCGAGCCTTGGTGTAATGGTCAGAGGTCTCATCCAAGGCAAGACGTATATACTGCACCGCTTTTTTGTATTTCTCTTGTGGCAGAACGGCCTCAATCATGGCCAGATAGAGTTTGTCGGCCATCTTGGGCGAGAAATTGTCTTTCGACTGGTCATTAACCAGCAAATCCAGTGCCGACTCGGCATCAGCATACTGTTTTTCCTGCGTCATGCAACGCGCCAAAAGTATTTTTGCCTCATCGCTCTCCGGGGTACCCGCATATTGCGAGACAAGCAAGCGGCAAGTATTGGCTGTTGCAGGGTAATCCTGCTTTTGGAATGTTGAGTAGGCGGTAAGCAGATAGCAGTTTTTCACGAATTTTACATGCTCCCTACCCTGTATGTAGATACTGTGTTTCTTGACTCCTTTTATGCCTTTCTCTATGGCCTTGTCCATCTCTGGATATATTGCCATAGACTGTTCTTTTGTGCCTATCTGATATACTGGCAGTATCTGGGTATAGTCGTCAGCGAAAGACTTCTGCAGTTTACGGATACCAGAGCGATAGCTTTCGTTGCCGTTCCACCACACATTGTAGTGACATGTGACATTATGGTATGTCACATTAGTCCAATTGGCTTTGCGTGTAGAGCAAGAGGTGACAATAAATATCAAAAGGATAACGAAAGAGATGGCAGCGCTCGTGTGACGACGGGCTCTCTTGAACCCGTCGACACCTTCATTCCTCCGAGGAATTCCGGCCGCTGCCATTCCTTTCTGTTTGCTCATTCCGCTATTAATCTTTCAAATTAACTTCCAAGCTATTGCAAATCAAACATTAAATCTGAAATGCATAATGTCGCCGTCCTGGACAACATAGTCTTTGCCTTCCACTGCTATTTTGCCAGCCTCACGGCATTTCGCTTCGCTGCCATACGCCACAAAGTCATCGTATTTTATCACCTCGGCACGAATAAAGCCACGCTCGAAATCACTATGGATAATTCCCGCTGTCTGAGGAGCTTTCATGCCTTTTTTAAACGTCCATGCACGACATTCCTTAGGACCCGCCGTCAAAAATGTCTGCAAATTCAGTAGCTTATAGGCTGCCTTTATCAAACGGTTAACTCCCGATTCGGCCAAACCAAGGTCCTCAAGAAACATCTTCTTTTCCTCATAGGTTTCAAGCTCAGCTATATCAGCCTCTATGCCAGCTCCTATCACAAGGACTTCAGCATCTTCTTCTTTTACAGCCTCTTTGACCATATCGACATATTTGTTGCCATTCACCACCGATGCTTCATCAACATTGCAAACATACAGTATTGGCTTGGCTGTCAAAAGCATAAGGTCTTTTGCCGCTTCTAGCTGCGATTCTTCAAGAGACACTGTTCTTGCGCTTTTTCCGGCAAGCAAAGCCTCCTTATAGAGTTCCATAACCTCGACAAGTTTTTTGGCTTTTGGATCACCGCCAGCTTTGGCTTTCTTCTCCTCCTTGGGTAAACGGTTCTCGATAGTCTCCAAATCCTTGAATTGCAGTTCCAAATCAATCGTCGCTTTATCTCTGACAGGGTCCACAGTACCATCGACATGGGTCACATTGTCATCGTCGAAACATCTAAGCACATGTATTATGGCGTCTGTTGTGCGGATATCTCCAAGGAATTTGTTGCCCAACCCCTCTCCTTTTGAGGCTCCTTTCACCAACCCAGCTATATCCACTATCTCTACGGTAGCTGGAACCACACTGGCAGGACGCTCTATCTCAACGAGTTTATTCAGTCGCTCATCGGGTACAGTAATGACTCCAACATTGGGCTCTATGGTGCAAAAAGGAAAGTTGGCAGCCTGAGCCTTTGCATTGCTCAGACAATTGAAAAGGGTCGACTTGCCGACATTTGGCAAACCTACTATTCCACATTGAAGTGACATCTATTTCTTATTTAAATTACACAATACAAAACACTTCAGACCAATCACACACATAATATACTAGTCTGAAATAAAATGCAAATATACGAATAAAACTTGGATTTCACATTGCAACCCTCAAAAATCTCTTTTAAACGCAATTGGGCGACAATGGTTCAACTCTCAAATCATTGGCTAGCGTTTTTCAAACTGCTCAAGGGATATTCTTTCTCGTTCTGATATTTTCTGCTGTCTTGCAGGGGCTGGTGCAACAGAATTAAAATCCCCTTTTTTGTTGGCAGTCTTTGAATCTTTGGTGTCCTTTGCGCCTTGCTTTGGAGACTCGGCCGTTTTTTTGACTTGGCGAGATTTTTCTGTCGTTGGCATTTGGGCTGGAGGATCGGGAGACGTTTTCTGTCTATCTTCCTCTGCCGAGGCGCCACTTGACACGGGCCGCGGCACTGGTCGTGGAGGGGCTTTAACCTGCAAATATTGCGGCGAGCCGGGATTAACATAACGATATGACTTAGAAGGCAATTTGCCTTCATATTGGGTGGTTCGCAATGTTATATGGAAGCAGGAGCCTCGCTCGTATTTAACATAGCAAAGCCCTTCGTAACGCAGTTGGTACAACGCCATAGCCAACATCTGCTTACATTGTTCAACTACAGTGTCGTGTCCTGTGGCCAAATGGAGGTAACGCTGTGCGGAGATATCGAAAGTGGTGCCATACATGTGGCATGAGGTGTCGGTGGCATTGCGATTTACACGACGCAGCCGACGCTCACTGTCGTCGGTACGCAACGCACTGGTGACAATAATATTGCATGTACCAAACTCTGGATAATGCTCACTCATAAGCAATCTGAACCGTTGAGCAATATAGTCAAGCAACAATACAGCCTCGGGAATCAGATAAGGTGAGGAATGGTACATTGTGTCCACCTTATAGAGCTCAGTGTTGAAAATAGGAACAAGGGGCTTGTTCTTAGCCGGGTCGCCGACAGTAGAAGGGTCTACTCCCAAAGCTCGAGCCGCGGACAGCTGCACGTAATTTGAGTCATTGAATGTCTCACGATAATTGATTGTACCTGGCTTTACTACAGGAATTGATTCTCGGTTCAGTCGATTACGAAAGACATAGTTTTTAGGGTCTGTATTAAAGTCCTCTCCAATGGTATTTTCACCGGCCAGAGGGTCTTGATCTCGTCCTGGAGCAACAATACCACGCCATGGAATAAACAGATAGGCAGCGACCAAAGCAGCAAGAATCAGCAACAACAAGCCTCCCCTGCCCTTGCGACGACGATGGCGAGAGCGGGATTTGTATGACGTTTGCTTTTTTCTGCTGTTGCTGACAGAGGTGTTGTGCCTATACATCATGGCTTCACATCCTTACAAATATCTGTCGTACCAACATGTTTTTGAGCATTGACGACAATTCCAGAGTGTCGTCATCGAAACGAGTGACTAAAAAGAAATCCGATACCATATTCGACTTGTTGACGACAAAAAGTGTGTCGCAACTACCTGTATCATGGGATGTTGTCTTACGCCATGCCATGGGGATATTCATTGTGCTGTCTTGCGATTGGCGTCCATCGAACCACTCGAAAACAGACAAGGTGTCATCAGTGAGTGTCGTCTTATTGTCGGTGAACTCCCATATCTGAATCATGTCGGTTTCTCCCATCTCAATGCAATCTGTGCCATAGCAAAAATTTGACAGTCTCCAGCTGCCCGTGAACGACGGTGTTTTGTTGCACGATGATACCAAAATGGCAATTGTTACGATTGCCAAAAACCTACTAATATTGCGGAATATGTAATTCATACTCTTTTAACTTTTTAAAGATTTGGCGTAAGCTAATAAATCGGGATAATAGAAATCGACAAGGTAAGGGTATTGGGTCGCTGTCACAGGCTCAGGTCCAACAAGAACTGTGGTCATACCTGCTCGGCGGCCAAAAAGCATATCGGAAGGCATGTCTCCAACCATGACAGAGCGATGGAGCTTGACATCAGGATAGTCACGACGCGCTCGCAGTGCCATCCCTATCGACGGTTTGCGTTGAAAAGAGTGTTCCGACTTCAAAGCGGGACAGTGATATATACGGTCTATCTTGCCTCCATGATTCACGACCTCAGTGATAAAAAAATCATGTATTGCAGACAAATCCTTCTCACTCATCAATCCTTTGCCTATCCCCTGTTGGTTTGTGACAATGAAAATATGGTCAAAATGTTTTGAGAACAACGCCATAGCCTCGAGGACACCATCGATGATATGGAAGTCGTCTGGTTTGGTAACATATCCATCGACTATTCGCTCGTTGATAACGCCGTCTCTGTCAAGAAATAATGACGCCATACTATCAATCCACAAGTTCTTTTTCGATAAGATATGAGTTGCGTGTGGTGGAGTTGCGACAGATGAGCTCGCCAAGAAAACCTGACAAGAACAGCATAGCTCCCAGCAATACAAACAGCATGGAGAGATAGAACCATACGCTTGTTGTCAATGCTATGCGGCCACACAGGCGCAACACGACGACGACGACAAGAGCCACAAATCCGAGAATGAACGACATTGAGCCCACAAGGCCGAAGAAATGCATTGGTTGCTTGCCAAACTTCGACATGAACATGATGGACATGAGGTCAAGGTAGCCGTTGACAAAGCGGTTAAGACCGAATTTTGTGACTCCAAACTCACGTTTGCGATGTTGCACCACTTTCTCACCTATCTTGGTGAAACCAGCCCATTTGGCAATCACGGGAATATAACGATGCATCTCTCCATATACCTCTATAGACTTCACAACATCGCGGCGGTATGCTTTCAAGCCACAATTGAAGTCGTGAAGCTTAATGCCCGACATAACCCTTGTTGTCCAGTTGAAAAATTTTGACGGAATATTTTTGGCTATCTTAGAGTCGTAGCGTTTCTTCTTCCATCCCGACACGAGGTCGAAACCTCCTTCTTTAATCATCTTATAGAGTTCCGGCACCTCATCGGGGCTATCCTGCAAATCAGCATCCATGGTGATGACAACATCGCCCTGGGCATGTGAGAATCCAACATTAAGAGCCGCCGACTTGCCATAGTTGCGACGGAATTTAATACCTTTATAGGCTGGATTATTGGCTCGTAACGACTCAATAACTTTCCATGAGTTGTCTTTGCTGCCATCATCAACCATAATAACCTCATAACTGAAGCCATTCTGCAGCATTACTCTGTCAATCCATTCTGCCAAATGCGGCAATGACTCATCTTCATTAAAAAGGGGAACGACTATACTTATGTCCATATAGGAATTTTTTATTTTAATGTTTATCTGTTCAATTAATAACAATTATTTGCCCAATCTCAATAGAGTCTATTTATTTTTCTGTTTTACAATATCTTTTTCTGTTCTAAATATCAATGACGAGATGAAAGCCACCATTATTGACATCACGGCTGTACGAAAGGCGCCAATAAATGCCCATGTGTGTAATTTGTAACCTTTCATCACTGCCACAGTGTTGATTTTATCTTCCTCGGAAGCATTGCCGCTCATCTCTCCATCGACGAAATGAGACAAACAACGTGATGGAAACTCGCTGTCTATCACCGAGCCATACAATAGCAAATACAATCCATACACTATCGCCGCCACAATACCAAGACCAAGTCCGTACATCATTAGTTCCTTGAAAAAAACTTTTTTTTCCGGAAGTGACGACCTATAGCGACATGTGAAAAAAAGTGTGGCGACCAGAAGTGTTATATCTGTGACCAGGTTTTCAGGCGTATTTATTGGATAATATATCAGTTTGCAGAACAGAACAACACCTGCCATTATTAGTCCCGTGAAAAGACCGTCCCTTAGCAGAGCTGTCCTGTATGGACCATATATTTCCGATTGATATGTCCTGAAGAAACGCATGGTCTTCTAAATCAATACTGCTCTTTTTCGTTGGGGAAATCGAGAGATTTCACATCGTTGATATACTGGCGTATGGCATTGCTGATATCCTCTCCTATGGTGCCATAAAGGCGCAGATAGCGAGGTTTAAACTGCTGGGTAATGCCAAGCATGTCCTGCAACACCAGCACCTGTCCGTCGACACCACTGCCAGCGCCAATACCGATAACAGGTATTTTTACTTCTGAAGCTATACGGGAAGCCAAAACAGCCGGTATTTTCTCTAGAACCATAGCAAAACAGCCGGCATCTTCAAGCACATGTGCGTCGTGGACTACACGTGCGGCCTCCTCCTCTTCGGTGGCACGAACAGCATATGTGCCAAACTTGTTGATACTTTGAGGCGTAAGTCCCAGATGACCCATCACCGGTATACCAGCGCTGAGGATACGTTGTATGGACTCCAGCACCTCTTCACCTCCTTCCAGCTTCACGGCGTCAGCGCCAGTCTCTTTCATTATACGTATGGCCGATGCCAGTGCCTGCTTGGAGTTGCCTTGATATGTGCCAAAAGGCATATCTACAACCACAAGGGCGCGATTTATAGCCCTTACCACTGATGATGCATAGACTATCATCTCATCAAGGGTTATCGGTAGGGTTGTCTTAAAGCCCTCCATCACGTTGGCAGCGCTGTCACCTACGAGGACCACATCTATCTTTGTACGGTCTAAAAGCTGGGCCATAGAGTAGTCGTAGGCGGTAAGCATGGCAATTTTCTCGCCATGCAGTTTCATATTTTGAAGTACACGTGTTGTGACTTTTGTCACGTCGGTTTGCAAATAAGCCATGATTTGATTTTAGAAAAAATATGTCGACGATTGTCGTTATTTTTTTGCAATGATTAAAATTGATATGTAAGATATTAACTGCAAGCCAAGAGACACCTTAAAACTTTAAACGTTAAACTCTAAACAATAATAACTGTATGTTACATCGTAAACGGTTTAACAAAAAGTTTTTGTTACTCTATCTCCTCGTCGTCTTTGTAACGGTTGTCCGATTCGCTGTCTTCAATCTCATCAACCTCATCCTCCACAATTCTCATAAGAGCACGAAGAGGCTTCTTTATTTCATAGTTTCCATGACGGTCAAGACGGTAAGCTTTCCAGTGTTTACCCAACGCCGAGAATGAGCCATCCTCCATATCTGTCTTGCATTCAAAGAAGTAATCGTCCATCTCTTCTGGCTGTATGCGTTTGCCAAGGAAAATAGTGTCAAGCTGCATACTGTTGACAGAGGCCTGAACGCTGAGCGACACTTTCGAAGGCATCTTTTTTGTCGTCAACGCCTTGTATTCAACTCCCTTCTCTGAATATTTCTTGCCGAAGATTCTAATCTTATTGTCTATTTGCTCCTGTGTTACAGGGAAACGAACATAGATGGAATCGGGAAGTGTGCTGGAGCATTCTCCATAACTTCTTTTAATGCTACTATGCAACACTATATAGCCCACCTGGACAATGAATTGTTTGCGATGTGGCACTAAGAAATACTCCTCAACAATGGGTTTGTATTCCAAATGCTCCTCTATGCGGAACTCAATATTAGAGGGGCAGCTGTCTTTGGTGTTCTCAACGTTGTAGAGAGCGCCTCTTTTCATGAACACCGAGGCATAGTAGCCTCTTATTGTTGTGTCCATTGAAGGAACGGCACAACCTCTCGCCGCCCCAAGACATGCATCAGGGTCGTGAACAAGAGAGATAAGGACACAGTTGTCAAGATTAATATTTTGGTTGAAAGTGCGGCGGCTTTCAGGAAGATCCGCGGTACGATAAGCTTTACGTGTGACAGGAACCTCGTAACGTACGGTCTCCACAGTGTCGCCATGGCAGTTGCAACTGATGGGATTTAGAGCGTAACGGATTGGGAAAGGAGCATAGCAGCGATTGGCAAAATAGTTATATATTTTATCCACACGGTTCTCCGAGAGCTCTTCACTGGAGCTATAGCCTTCTATGGTGATAGCATAAAGTTTTGGATTGGAACGGTCTGCGAAGGCGACACGGTAGACTGAGTCAAGCCAGTCGAGGTCGGAGATATTGTAATCGGTCGATGAACCGCTGTATTGAAGCAACAGACAGAATCTGTCGGGATGTATCATCGCTTTCTGCATATTTTTCACAGGCTTTTTGCTGGGAATGTAAATACCAGTTTGGGCTTTTGCGACAGAGCCTGGCAAAATAATTGCAGCGAGGAGGGACAAAGTAATGAAACACTTGAAATAACGTTTCATAACACAATAAGATTGTTTGTTTTTGAATTTATATGATAGAGTTCTCTTTTTTTCTTTGTTATATATTCCTAACCGACAGTTTTAGCTCAGAGATAATCGATTCCGTGGTGATACCCTCTGCTTCAGCGAAATAGTTGCGCACCAAACGATGACGCAACACTTCGTCAGCCACAGCGTCAACATCTTCTCTGTCGGGAGAGTATTTGCCAGAAAGGGCTGCATGGGTTTTTGCTCCCATGACAAGATATTGCGATGCGCGAGGACCCGCACCCCATGACAGATACTTGGCTGCCACTGTGTTGCCCTCTTTTGAGGGTCGAGTGGCTGCCGCCAAAGCAACAGCGTAGGACACCACATTGTCCGGCACAGGAAGACGGCGTATTACTGACTGGAAATGAACTATTTCTTCTGCCGAGAGAACTACTTGAACATCATCGTTACGCTCAATTGTTGTCTGACGGACGATATCCATTTCCTCATCGAATGACGGATAATCGAGCATTATGTTGAGCATAAAGCGGTCCAACTGTGCTTCCGGCAATGGATATGTGCCTTCCTGCTCGATGGGGTTCTGAGTGGCAAGCACAAAGAAAGGAGCCTCGAGAGGATAGGAATGCCCCGCGACGGTCACCGACTTCTCCTGCATGGCTTCAAGCAAAGCCGACTGCGTCTTGGGTGGAGTGCGGTTGATTTCATCGGCAAGCAGAATATTGGCAAACACAGGACCCTTGACGAAACGGAAATGACGGTTTTCATCGAGGATCTCTGAGCCTGTGATATCAGAAGGCATCAAGTCAGGAGTGAACTGTATGCGGTTGAATGTCAAACCCAGAGCACGAGAGAGTGTGTTGACCATAAGGGTCTTGGCCAGACCTGGCACACCCACCAGCAGACAGTGACCTCCTGTGAAGATGGAGAGTAGCAAACTGTCGACAACGTGGTCTTGGCCTATAATGACTTTGCCCACCTCATTGCGCAAAAGGTGGTACTTTTCCACTAATGTATCAAGCGATTCGACGTCAGAAGCCATTGTAAATATATCTTTTTTATTCGACCCACTTCAATTGGAAGTCGCAGTCTTGAAAGTCTTTATCTATTTTAATATAAGTATTCTTTATGGTTTTTGCCGCCCAGTCATATATTTTATCCTGCTTGGCGTTCTCGAGGGCGGCATTATATATTCTGTCATAGTCCTCTTTGAGGTTGGCAAGGTGACGTGGGTTGCGGCGAATAAGGGTGACGATACGGTAAGCGTCGCGGTTCTCGTCGGTTTTCATGGCGGTGGCATTGCTGATGTCACCGGCATTCATAGTGGCGAAAGGTATGCCAGAATACAACTGTTTTAGCTCGTCAATCGTGAAAAGATATCCTCCGTTGCTGGGGTGTGTCACTTTACCACCGTCAATCTTGTTGGCGTTATCCGAAAAATCAGTCGCTGCCTGAGCAAAGGTTAGTCTTCCGAGTCTTATTTCGGTGGCCAAGCTATCAAGAAGAATACGGCTGCGGAGAAGGTCCTCCGATGACACCTTGGGTATCATCAATATATGGCGACAATTTATGGCGTTGCCACGACGTTCGATAAGTTGAATGATATGGAAACCGAACTGAGTCTCTATAACTGGTGACACCTCGCCAGGTTTCAGAGCAAAGGCGGCAGCCTCAAATTCGCTTACCATCTTGCCACGGGTGAAGAAACCGAGTTCTCCTCCTTTTGTGGCTGACCCGGGATCCTCGGAATAAAGGGTGGCCAACGTGGAGAATCTGTCGCCACTCAGAATACGCTCCCTTAATTTGTTAAGCTCCAACTTGATTCTTTCACGCTCTCCTTCGCTAATGACGGGTTTGCGGCATATTTCAGCTATCTCAAATGTCTCATCAATATAAGGGATGCTGTCTTTGTCAATCTTGTTGAAGAATTCTGTCACTTCGTGTGGAGTGATTTTCACATTGGACGTAAGCTGATGTCTTACACGCTCCGCTATCATTCTCTCACGAAGCATTTTCGACATCAAATCCTTCAGCTCTTCAAAAGTATAGCCCGTAGCCTGACGTATCGCTTCGTGGCTGCCATACTGAGTCTCGTACATATCGAGATAGTACTGCACATTGGTTTTTACTTCGTCGTCGGTCACTTCAACACTATCCACCTCTCCTTTGTGGACAAGAAGCTTATTGATAAGCAATCCTTCGAGGATGTTGCAGCGGTTTTGGAAAGCGTTCTCATAACCTTGTTTGATACGCAGACTCACGTAGCCGTTCTCGATATCGGACAACTTGACAATATTCTTGCCTACCACAGCGACAACCTTGTCAACCACCGGTTCGTTATGGGACTTGCCGTCGGCGACACTGCCCTGGGCATTGGCCGCCATACAGGCGATAAGAAGTATACTCGATATTATAATACGTTTCATTGCAGAATAGGAAATCAATATGTAATTTCGTCAATGACATTTTGATAGATCTTCACGTGGTATTTGGAACGTAGAGACTCCATCAATTGTTTCTCGAGATAGTTTTGATATTCATTAATATAGAATCCACGGGCTTCGGCGCATGATTTCAGACACGGATTCAAAACTTTGTTGACAGATACCAGCGAGTAGCCTTTTGTCGCGGGGACAACATACAGTCCTTCGTGATAGCTGGACATCTTCAGGTAGTTCTGGTCGGATGATTGAACAAGAATATCCTCGTATTTAACGGCATTGGGATCTTTCTCGTTAATGTTGTCAAAAACAGTCTTCAATGCCTGGCCTTTCTTTTTGCACTTGTTAGCCATCTTGAGCGCTTTGGCAGGAGCCATGGTAGAGCTGTCGAAGACGGTGATAATAGACATATCCAGACGCTCACCCCAGAAATAAGGGGCATCGTCGGGGTTGTCGATATCGCGTTGGGCGGAGAACTGGGAATAGAAACCAGCCAATCCTACGCTATCGCTGATGGCTTTAGACCATATCATCTTGTCGTTGTACGAGAAGATCATCAATCCATTGCGATATTCATCCATAAGGTTTGCGAATTCAGGATGCTCCTCCTCAAGATGGGAGTCGGCATATTCAAAAACCTTATTGTTGATGAAGTTCTCATAACGGTCCTCAAGATACATGTCGAGGGAATACGACGATTCGGCACGCTGGTTGTCTTGGATAAAGAGAAGCAAATCCTTGGCGGTGTATTCTTTGTCGGCTACAGAGAAGAGAGGACGCATGTCGGTGACCATATCGTCGCTGTATCTCCACGATCTTGAAAACACCGAGTCGCTGAGTGCGGCGCGACATTCATCGAGAGAGGCGAGGAAACGTTTGTTTTTCTGTCCTTTCTTGCCAGCGGGCGATTTCATATAAGTTTTGGTATAGTCGATAAAAGAATAGCGTTCTTTACACTGGTCGACAAATACTGAGCGAGGTTTTAGGTTTCTGTTGTCACGAGCGAGCCGTTGACGATAATAAGGCTGCATGTCGTTAAAGGAGGGGATGGTGTCGCGACGGATGAGAAGCAGAATATGCCATCCGAATGTTGAGTGGAAAGGTTTTGAAAACTCGCCAGGTTTTAGCTTGGCCAGTTCTACAACATAGTCAGGAGGTAGCTGGTGGATATTCATGTCGGAAAGCAAGCCGCCGTTTACCGCCGATGTATGGTCGTCGCTGTAGTCGGAAGCCACTTTACCGAAATTCTCACCTTCTGATATCTTTTGATATGCCTGACGAGCACGGCCTTCAGCAGAGCGTTTCTGCGGGTCTTCCGATATCCATATATGCTGGAATGTAGCTTTCCCGTAGAAAGGAGTCTTGTTGAAAAGCTTGATGACATGGTAGCCGTATGCAGAGCGTACAGGCAGGGAAACCTGGCCTGGCTGAAGAGCATACGATGCCGACTCGAAAGGATAGACCATATCGAATACTGTGAAATTGCCCAAGTTGCCTAAATCTTGACGTCGTGGATCCTCGGGAGGTACATGGTCTTCATCGAATCGAGCCATAGCAGCCTCTTTGGCAACATCCATAAAATCCTCGCCCGACATAACACGTTTGTAATATGACATTGCCTTGTTATATGCTTTCAAAGTATCCTCAGGAGATGGATTTCGGACAAGACGCACAAAAATATGCGCGGCATTAAGGGTATAGTGGTTACGTTCGTAAGCCTCCTCAAGAATGTTGTTGAGGGTAACCGAGTCAATAAGGTAAGGAGCGGCCAGTTCGTTACGATAGCCTTCAAGTTCCTTGATTAGCGAAGGGTCTTTGTCTATTTGCTGAGCGTACGCATCGACGAGTTTGGTTCTGTAGTTGACAAAGAGCTGTACATATTCCTCCAATGCTTGACGTTTCTCATAAGTGCATGCTGTAGGGGCGGCTTTGGGATCCTTACCGACAGAGCGCAGAAACTCATTCATGAACTCCGACTTGAGAATCTTCTGGCCATTGATTTCAAAGACCACAGGATCATTATTGTTTTGGGCCTGCAGCGATAATGATATCATTGCAGCAAACAGAAAGACAAAAAGTTTCCTCATTATAACTGTAAGAGTTTAAGAGTTTAAAGGTTTTACGTTTAAAAGTTAAATGGGTTAAAAGTTTAAAGGTCCACGTGAATGGGCTATTGTTTCGTTTTTTATCTCGAATAGTTTGGAGCCTCGCGTGTGATGGCGATGTCGTGGGGGTGGCTTTCGGTGCGACCAGCAGCGGTGATACGGATGAATTTGGCCTTTTGCAGGGTTGTGATATCTTTAGAACCGGTATAACCCATACCCGCTTTAAGTCCGCCGACAAGCTGATAAAGCACTTCGTTAAGGGATCCTTTGTAAGGCACACGTCCCACAACACCTTCGGGTACAAGTTTCTTGACATCGGTCTCTTTGTCCTGGAAATAGCGGTCTTTCGACCCACTCTGCATGGCTTCGAGAGAGCCCATGCCACGATAGGACTTGAATTTACGACCCTCAAAAATGATAGTCTCGCCTGGCGCCTCATCGACACCGGCGACAAGAGAACCAATCATAATGCTGCTGGCGCCAGCGGCGAGTGCTTTCACAATGTCACCACTGTAGCGAATACCGCCATCAGCGATGATAGGTATCTCTATACCTGCTTGTTTTAGAGCTCCGGCCACCTCGCAAACCGCGGTAAGCTGAGGAACACCGATACCTGCGATGATACGGGTAGAGCAAATGCTTCCAGGGCCTATACCGACTTTCACTGCGTCAGCGCCAGCCTCAGCGAGCATTAGGGCTGCCTCGCCGGTGGCAATATTGCCAACCACAACATCGAGCTCAGGATATTTGGCCTTAACACTCTTCAGAGCCTCGACAACACGAATGCTGTGACCATGGGCTGTGTCAATAACAATGGCGTCAGCGCCAGCGGCGACAAGAGCGTCGACACGGTCCATCATATCGGCGGTAATGCCAACGCCAGCGGCGACACGCAGTCGACCGTTGCTGTCCTTGCAAGCGTTGGGGTGCTCCTTGTTTTTCATGATGTCGCTATAGGTGATAAGACCCACGAACTGACCTTCATTGTTGACGACAGGGAGTTTCTCTATCTTGTGTTCCTGAAGTATTTCGGCAGCCTCATCGAAAGTGGTGCCCTCATGGGTTGTGATAAGGTCGGTGATCATTATCTCGCTGAGAGGACGACTCATGTTGCGCTCGAAGCGGAGGTCACGGTTGGTGACCATACCCAAAAGATTGCGATTCGAATCAACAATAGGGATACCTCCAATATGATATTCGTGCATAAGGCCCAAAGCATCCTTGACAAGGGCGTCCTTGCCTAAAGTAACTGGGTCGACGATCATGCCGTTTTCAGAGCGCTTCACCTTGCGCACCTCATTGGCCTGACGTTCAATGCTCATGTTTTTGTGCAGCACACCAATACCGCCTTCCTGTGCCATTCCGATAGCCATCTCAGCTTCGGTCACAGTGTCCATAGCGGCACTAACCATAGGAATGTTGAGAGTGATGTTACGAGAGAAACGCGAATTAACCTTTACTTCGCGGGGAAGAATGTCTGAATAACTGGGAACGAGGAGAACGTCATCATAGGTCAAACCCTCGCCGATAAATTTTGTGGTGTCTGTATACATAATAATAAAATTTCGTGCAAAAATACTAAAAAAAAGCGACATGGGAAAAACAAAAAAACAAAGATTTTGCAAATACTTAATTCTCCGAACAAAAGAGCCTGAAAAAAGGCTCTACAACTCTCTCTCTACGCCTTATTTTTAATACTAAAAACCTTATATTGCATATTTTTTATTACCTTTGCAAATCAAAAAACGACAATAGCCAAAAGTGACTACAATCAATTGTTTTTTTGGACACAAATACAACTGATTTCACCCCCAAAAACAGGATTCCAATGAGAGCGACACTAATACTTTTCCTCGCCATTTTGTCAAGCGGCATTGTTATGGCTCAAACCGACGACAACATCACCACAAGGTGGGGCCAACTGGCATTCGCCTCTTCTCAAGCCGACATGCACACTTTGGCCACACCGTCGACCACAGCCTCAAACCTCTTGCATGGCATCCATCACCTGTTTCTCAATGTCGACGCCGACGCTTTTTTCTACGATGTGGAGAACTCAATGCCTTTTGCCAAAGGATATACTATCACAGGTTTCAGGTTGACCCCTACTCTTAACTATGGCATCAACCAACGCTCACGCCTTCGTGTTGGTATGGATGTGAGTCTTTTTGCAGGCATGGACTCCCTCTATTCCGCGAAACCTGTATTTTCACTTATCTATATGCCTACCCAGTGGTTGATTATCACAGCGGGAACCATCAACGGCGGCCTTCATCACGACTTGGGGTTGCCGGCCTACGACCCCGCCCGTTGGATAACCAATCCTGTCGAAAACGGACTTCAAATAGAGACCGACACTCGCCATTGGAACAGCGACACATGGCTGGATTGGGAACACTATCTCAAGCCCTGGACCCCCGACCAGGAACGTTTCACCATGGGCAGCCGCCACGTTGTAAACTTTTTTAAATACACCAGATCAACAGGGCACCCACATCCACCTTGTTGCGCAATACCGATGGCTGTGCATGACACAATGAATAGAGACACCATTGTATCGTTTGTTGGTGACTGCTTCACACCAGAGCAACAGAGCTTCAATATCGACATTCCTTTCCATTTTCTCGCCAGCCACAGGGGCGGCGAAGTGAAAACCATCGACACCAATACCGTCACCACTTTCAATGAGCGCATAGGCCTTCGTCTGCGCTATCTGAAAAGCAACCTTCTCAAAGGCCGCACTCATCGGGTGCAAGCGGACTTTCCTCTCTACTTCTACCACCTCGAAGACTCTCAGTTGGATCATGGCGGCAAAGGCTTCTACCCCACCCTTCGATATGAGTTCATAAACGCCAACATCAACGAACAGCGGGGATGGTGCTTCCATTCCACTGCTGGATATTGGCATGGAGACCACTATTTCAGCAACTTTGGATCTCCTCAATTTTTCTCTGCCAACAGCTACAGTTTACTTCATCTGCACGCTTCTCCGTCTCTCAGCGAAGACATTCGCGACATGATAACAGCCGACATTGCCTTTGAACACGAATTCCGTGATTTAAAACTTGGCATTCAAGTCAATGCTTTCTATGATTTGACGCTCCAAAAGACCGATTTCATATTTGCTTTCTACATGCGTTTCGGAGGCGATTTTGTCATTTTCTGATATTTGCAACTGGGTTGCACTTTTATGTAGGTAATTTTGCATCCAGAATCAAACATCAAAAGAAATGACACACTCCGATAACAATCAAGAAAATAGACATTCCGGACACCATCACCATGACCATTGCCATAATGAGTGCTCGTGCCATCATGAACATCATGAGCATGAGCATCATCATGAGCATGAACACCATCATGGACATCATCATGATCATGAGCATCACCATCATCACCATGAGGGCGGAACCCGGCATCAGCTGATACTTATTTTGGTCACCGCCGTCCTGCTGGCAGGAGCGGTGATTGTCGAACACACTTGCCACCTGGCGTTTTGGCAGCTGCTCCTTGTCTTTCTCGTACCCTACCTTCTGGTCGGGTTCGACACATTGAAGGAGGCCGCCGAAGGTCTGCTGCACGGCGAAGCCTTCAACGAGCATTTTCTCATGTCTATTGCCACCATCGGCGCATTGTCCATAGGTTTCCTGCCCGGAGCCGAACCACAGTTCGCCGAGGCAGTCTTCGTCATGCTTTTCTTTCAGGTCGGCGAACTTTTTGAAGGCTATGCCGAAGGCAAAAGCCGCGACAGCATCGCCCACCTTATGGAGATACGTCCCGACAGCGCACATGTGGTGCGCAACGGTGATACCCTGACGGTTGCTCCCGACACCATTGCTGTTGGTGAGACCATCATCGTGCAACCCGGCGAGAAGGTGCCCTTGGATGCCGTCATCCTTGAAGGAGCAACAACCCTCAACACCGTTGCCCTGACCGGCGAGAGCATGCCTCGCGAGGCAGGTGTCGACGACGAACTCATTTCCGGATGCGTCAACATCAGCGGCATGGTCAAAGCCCGTGTCACCAAGAGCTTCGGCGAGAGCACAGCATCGAAAATCATCCAGCTGGTGTCCGATGCCGCCGAGCACAAATCCCACAGCGAGACCTTCATCGCCCGTTTCGCCAGAATCTACACCCCCGTCGTGGTCTTTGCCGCATTGGCGTTGGCGCTGATTCCGCCGCTGTTTGCCGAAAGCTTCGCCACAGCCTTCCCCGTTTGGCTATACCGCGCGCTTCTGTTTCTGATAGTCTCATGTCCTTGCGCTCTGGTCATCAGCGTGCCTCTCACATTCTTCGGCGGCATAGGAGGCGCCTCGCGGCACGGCATCCTTGTCAAAGGAGCCAACTATATGGATGTCCTGTCGAAAATCGGCACCGTGGTCTTCGACAAGACCGGCACCCTGACACACGGACGTTTCGCCGTCGAGGCGGTGCATCCCGAACAGTGCGACGAGCAACAGCTGCTGCATCTGGCCGCCCATGTGGAGCATTTCTCCACCCATCCCATAGGTGCCGCGCTGCGTGACGCCTTCCCCGATGAAGCCACCGACGGCTGCAGCGTCAACGAGGTGACCGAGATTGCCGGTCGCGGCATTACCGCAAGGATTGGAAACACAGAATCGAAAGTGGTGGCTGTGGGCAACAGCAAGCTGATGGACGACATCGGAGCCAAATGGCACGACTGCACACATAAAGGCACCATAATCCATGTGGCCATAGACGGCGAATATGCTGGACATATCGTCATCAACGATCAGATAAAAAAGGAATCCGCTTCCACCATATCCACACTGAAGGAACTCGGTGTATCGCGCACCGTGATGCTCACCGGCGACCGTGAGGAAGTCGGAATACATGTGGCACAGCAACTTGGCATCGATGAATGCCACTGCGAGCTGCTTCCCACCGACAAAGTGAAGCAGATAGAGCAACTACTCTCTATGAGAACTGACAACCATTCCCTCGCCTTCGTGGGCGACGGAATCAACGACGCACCCGTGCTAGCCCGTGCCGATGTGGGCATCGCAATGGGAGGACTGGGCAGCGACGCCGCCATCGAAGCCGCCGATGTGGTGCTGATGGACGACAACCCATTCAAAATAGCACTCGCCATACGGATTGCTCGCCGCACCTTGCGCATCGCCCGTCAGAATGTCGTCTTCGCCATCGGAGTGAAACTGGCCGTGCTCGCTCTCGCCACAGTCGGATTAGCCACACTGTGGATGGCCGTTTTCGCTGATGTCGGAGTCACCGTGCTCGCTGTTCTGAACGCCATGAGAGCAATAAAAATGAGAAACCAACGTTAATCATAATACTTCATTTACTGTTTACATGACTGACGAAGAGACTTTACATAATGCCGGCATACGCATCACCGCGGTGAGACTGATGATTTGGAAACAGATACGTCATGGTTTCAATAGTGTTTTCAGCCTTTACGACCTTGAAGAGGCTATGCCAACCGTCGACCGCAGCACCCTGTTCCGAACCCTGACACTTTTCAGCGACGCACACCTGCTCCACAACGTCGACGACGGTAGCGGTTCTCAGAAATACTGCGTCTGCCATCACGACGACACCCGCCACTGCCTCGGCCATGTACATCTTACTTGCGTCAAATGTCACAAAACATTCTGCCTCAACAATGTCACCATCCCTCCCGTCACCTTGCCGGAAGGCTTCATTCCAGAGGAGACCGAATATGTTGTGAAAGGCATCTGCGGCCACTGCTCGACAAAGCCCCATTAGTTTTTTTTGTAGTCTTTCGCAAAAAAACTTAATATTTCTTAAAATAACGGACTCATAGCGAACCCATAGCGGACCCACAGCCTTCCTCCCCCGAAGGATAATTATTTTTCTATAATCGTTTTTTTTTATTATCTTTGCAATGTGTGACATGAGCAAATATCATGTCCATTATTATCATAAAATACTAAATGATAAGCAAATAATAAAACACTCCATATTTATGAACAAAAGAATTATCTCCTTATTGGCTCTAGCCTTGATAGCCACAGGTGTGCAAGCCCAGAAAAACAAAAGCGTCTCGCAGAATGACAACGGCGGCATCAGCAGCGAGATGATGCAACAAATCAAGAAAAGCTACGGCGGCAGCGCCAGCGACAAAGCCATGCGCAACATCATGGTAAACCAAAGCCCTGCCAAATTGGCAATGAATTATGAAAACGCCACCAAGTTCGACTCACATTTCAGCAACCGTGTTGTCAGCAAAGCCGTCACCGACCAGAAATCGAGCGGCCGCTGCTGGATGTTCACAGGCATGAATGTGATGCGCAACAAAGCCATTCGTCAGCATAACCTGCCTGCCGATTTCCAGTTCTCTCAGGCCTACACCTTTTTCTATGACCAATTGGAGAAAAGCAATCTTTTCCTCCAGGCCATCATTGACACTTACAAGAAACCCATGAGCGACCAAGAGGTTGAATGGCTCTTCAAGAACCCTATCGGCGACGGTGGCCAGTTCACCGGCATAGCCAATCTGGTGGAGAAATACGGCCTCGTCCCCAGCGACGTGATGCCCGAGACCTACAACACCAACAACACCTCCTCTATCAGCGGCCTCCTCTCTCTCAAACTCCGCGAGTTCGGACTTGAGCTGCGCGATATGGCCGCACAGAAAAACATGACCACTCAGAAACTCAACGCCCGCAAAACCGAGATGCTCAGCACCATTTATAGAATGCTGGCGCTCACCATGGGTGAACCACCGACAGAGTTCACCTGGACACAACGCAACGCCAAAGGCGAGGTCGTCAGCACCGAGAAATACACCCCAAAATCCTTCTTCGAGGAATTCGCCAAGACCGATTTCTCCAAATACTATATGGTGATGAACGACCCCACACGCGAATACTACAAAGTGTATGAAATTCAGTACGACCGCCACGTCTACGACGGCCAGAACTGGCGCTACATCAACCTGCCCATGAACGAGATCGCCCCCATGTGCATCGCCTCCATCAAAGACAGCACCATGATGTACTTCAGCTGCGATGTGGGAAAATTCCTCGACCGCGACAAAGGCTATATGGACCCCGCCAACTATGACTACGGCTCTTTGATGGGCACCACCTTCGGCATGGACAAGAAACAGCGTGTCAGCACTTTCGCCAGCGGCTCAAGCCACGCCATGACCCTTTGCGCTGTCGACCTCGACGCCAACGGCAAACCAATTAAATGGATGGTCGAAAACAGCTGGGGCCCCAACTACGGCTACCAAGGCAACCTAATCATGAGCGACGACTGGTTCAACGAGTACATGTTCCGTGTTGTCCTTGAGGAGAAATACATTCCCGACAATATCAAAGCTCTGCTCTCTCAGAAGCCCATCATGCTCCCCGCCTGGGATCCCATGTTCGCCCCAGAGGAATAACTTAATATTTCAACTATAGCTAGACTGAGAAAGAAAATACTATTTCTTTTCGCTTGGTTCAAAAAACTTTCGTATCTTTGCACCCGCAATTCACGCAAATAAGTAAAATATAATTAATTATAAACCAATGAAGAAATTTTTCGCAATCCTGGGCGCTATCGCATTAAGCGTCCCCATGTTTGCCCAAGAGGCAAAAGAAAAAGACGAGGGCTACAAATTTGACACCATCAAGATGCTGCCCATCACCTCTGTCAAAAACCAAAACAACGCCGGTACATGCTGGAGCTATAGCGGCATCGCTTTCCTCGAATCCGAGCTGCTTAGAATGGGCAAAGGCGAATATGACCTCAGTGAGATGTATGTTGTCGAGAAGACCTACAACGACCGCGCCATGGCCGCCATCCGTACCCACGGCGATGTCTCCTTCAGCCAAGGTGGTGCCTTCAACGACGTAATCTACTGCCTCCGCAACTACGGCATGGTCCCCGATGAAGTCATGCCCGCTGGCGCCGCTTACGGCGACACCCTTTCCAACCACACCGAGCTCAGCGCTCTCACCGACGTTATGGTTGAGGCCATTGCCAAAGGCAAACTGAAAAAACTCCAGAAAAGCCCCGACGGCCAGCCACTTTGGCTTAAAGCAATCGCTGCTGTTCATGAGATCTACCTCGGCAAAATCCCTGAGAACTTCACCTACAAAGGAATCAAATACACTCCTAAATCCTTCGCCGAAAGCCTCGGCCTGAACCCCGACGACTACATCAGCCTTACCTCATTCTCTCACCACCCCTTCTACCAGCAGTTCGTCATCGAAATCCAAGACAACTGGCGCTGGGGTCAAAGCTACAACCTCCCCATCGACGAATTCATGGAGGTTTTTGACTATGCCATCGACAATGGTTACACCGTTGCTTGGGGAAGCGATGTCAGCGAGACTGGTTTCCGTTACAGCCGCAAAGGCTTTGCCGTACTGCCCGCCACAGAGGCTCCTAAAAGCGGTGTCGGAAGCGACCAAGCTCATTGGACAGGCATGAAAGCCGGCGAGATTGCCGACGAAGCAGCTAAACACCCCACTCCTCAACGCTGGGTATCTCAGGAAGAGCGTCAGGAAGCTTTCGACAACTGGGAGACCACCGACGACCACGGCATGCTCATTTATGGCAAAGCCAAAGACCAGATGGGCAACGAATACTATATGGTAAAGAACAGCTGGGGTAAATACAATGGCGAGTTTGGCGGCAACTTCTTCTGCAGCAAAGCATTTGTCCGCTACAAAACCATCAATATCGTTGTCCACAAAGACGCCATCCCCGCAGCCATCAAGGCCAAACTCGGCATCCAGGACAACAACGCCAATAACGGCAAAAAAGGCAAAAAGAAATAATTCGAGCCAACACTCAATTATCAAGTCAAAAAAACGTCATCCAATTAAGGATGACGTTTTTTTGTGGCTTAAGCAAATGAAAAAAAACTAGTTCTATATACTTCGTGACTTCCCAATTAATTCGGTTCGCTCATCAAACTTGCAGGACAAAGCATACACAAGTATTGAAAATACTCTGAGAGTACTTTCTACAAACAAAAACAAGCCTCTGTTAAATTCAACAGAGGCTTGTATTGTATTTGATAAATGTGGCTTTTGAACAACAGCTATTTGTTAAGACCCAACTTTTTCATCATATCTGGCTTTATCTCTTCCTGGAATATCTTTTGATATTCATCAAAAGTGTATCGCTGGCTGTCACCTGAGCAGAAAAACCAAAGCACCATTGAGAAATCATATGCACCCTGATAGCCTTGAAGAATCTGTGTCAATCCTCCATTGCGGTTGAAAATGGCGAACGATGGGTAGCCGATCTTCTGTCCCAAGATGGCTCTAGTGAATGGATGTGTCTGGGCACGCTGACCAGAAGCTTGGGTGTTGCTGTATTTTGTTCCATTCCATGTAAATGTGGATGTGCCTTCGGCATCAAAATGGACAGGAATATAGTACTTGTTCAAAATTGCCGAAACAACGGGGTCGTTGAAGGTCTCGCGATCCATCTTCTTGCACCAGCCACACCAGGATGTGGAGAAATCGATGAAGAACATCTTGTTGTTGGTCTTTGTGTCAATCTGACTGGCCTGCTCTATGGTTTTCCAGTTGACCTGCGCATTAGAACTACAAGCCATAATTGTGGCGACGAACAGGAAGATAAGTGCTTTTTTCATGTGTATTGTTTTGTAATAAAAAATCAATTTAGTAAAGTTTAATAAGACTCTAATTAAAAATTCAATAACTTATTTAATAATAGCATCGTCTCGTTTTATTTATACGATACCAAAAAACAAATAACAGAATTGTGATATTTTTATTATCAAAGAAATTATTAAAAAAACATAATATTACCATTCCACTTTCATTTCACCTTCCATCTCCTGACGAGTGGGGTCGAACTCCTCTTCCCTATCCATGCGGTCACGGACTCTAAACAGTTTACCCAACCAGTCGTCTTTCTTCGACTTTTTACGTCCAGGATTGGCGTTGTCCTCCTCGATTATTTTTGAAATCTCGGTGACAAAATTATCAACATACTTTTGCGACACATTCTTATCTTTGTGAATATGTGAGCCCGTGTAATAATGACGAATAATTGAGTCGTAGGGTATTCCTAATTCCACCATCCGGATGGTTCCCTCCTGACTCAACCCTACACCATGACCATAACCATGTCCATTCAAAACAACATCACCTGTCTTAGTATCGGTGGAAACAGAGAAGAAGGTGGATTTCAAGCCAAAATCGGTGCGTACTCTCGTAAGCTGGACACCCAGAATCTTGGCTTTGCGTTCCGGTTGCTGGAATGTGAGCAAAGTGTTTTTAACCTCAGCCTCTTGAATATTGAGCTTATGTGTCTTTGAGAAATAATTGAGCCACTTGTCTTTGGGTATAACCTTGGTCCAGTTGGATTGTCGCATATGGTAAGAGAATGTGTCGGGCACCGAACGCAGATATGGCAGAGCCGTACGCCACACATCCTCCGAATTCGCCGTCTGACCACCAGAGTTTGAATGAAAGGGGGTGTCTATCAGGTTGCCATCGGCATCAACTATCGTCTCGCCACTCGACTGCATGGTTCCCAGCATAATGTCGGGACGTACACAACGATTTTGATAGGCCTGACAATGGACATAGTCGCAGAAATTGTAGCCGTCGGCACGGTGTTTCTTCATGTTGCGCAAAGCCCACGTACGTGAAATTATAGCTTGAATACGAAAAATATCACTCTTTTTTCCATATATCTCCGACTGCACCACGCCGGCAAGATAGGTCTCAAATTCAACTTCATTTATTATCTTCAGGTTGGCTTTGTCGAAAGCAGACACCACCAAATCGCCCTCATATGTGCGTTGTTTCACCCCTTTGGGATTAAGACACATTATGCAGGCTGTGTCCGTTGCTCGCAAAATGGCTTGTTTGTAGGTTCCATACAAATATCCGTTGACCGAAACCGTGACACCCTCGGCAGCAGGTCTCAACTCCACAGACATACCCTCTCCTAATGAGGGTTCAAGGAGAAGGCTGTCGGCAAAAAGATCGTATTGTCCTAAATCAAATGAGACATATATCAGCTCTACCTTGTTGTTTGAGAAGAGTCTTACTCTCACCTTCTCGGCATTGGCAGCGAAAGAGAGAATCAAAAGCAGAAAGAAGAGTATGTTTTTCATACAGACGTTAGCGATTTGCGATTTCTATTATTTTATCGGCGGTGCGTTGCGAGGCGCCTTCACCACCAAGTATATCAATAACACCCTGATACCCATTCTGCATAACCTGCCGTGAATCAGCGTCAATAGTTATTTTCTTTAGTTCATCCTCCAACCGCTCAAGATTGTATTGCTCCTGTATCAGTTCTGTCACCACCGGGCTGTCAGCGATAAGGTTAACCAACGATATGTAGCTGATGCGTGAGGCTATAAGACGCTTGGCTATGGCAGCACTAATTTTATTGCATTGATAGCAAACCACTTCAGGAACCCTGAAGAGGGCCGTCTCGAGTGTGGCAGTTCCGGAACAAACTATGGCGGCATAGGCTTGTGACAGAATATCGTAGGTTCTATCGTAGACAATAGTGACGTTGTCAGCCGTTTCTGAGACATAACGGCGATAGAACTCCTCCCCGACCAGCGACATACCAGCGACGACAAAATGATATTCGCTATGTTTGGCCGCAAGCCTCATCATGGTCGGCAGTAATCGGGACAGCTCCTGTTTTCTGCTTCCAGGCAGCAGAGCCACCACTGGACGGCTGTCTCCTTCCACTAAACTCTTCGTCGCAGCTGTTTGGGCTTCCGCGTTGTAGCGTGCCACCTCGTCAAGCAAAGGGTGTCCCACATATACCGCCTGGGGCATGGCGTTGGCGGCATAAAACTTTCGCTCGGTGGGAAGAATATAGCACAACGCATCTAAATCCCGTCGCATAGGACGAATGCGGCCTTTTTTCCATGCCCATATCTGAGGAGAGATATAATATACGTTCTTAATCCCATGGGCATGGGTGTATTTTGCGATCTTTAGATTGAACCCTGGATAATCAATAAATACTACAACATCTGGTTTAAACTCCAATATATCTCGTTTGCAAAAAGATATATTGCCCAACACCGTAGACAGATGGGATATCACCTCGACAAAACCCATAAAAGCCAAATCACGAATGTGGCGCACCTGAACCACTTTTGGACTTTGGAACACACCCATCTTGTCACCACCCCAAAAACGTATATCTGCATCATGGTCACGATGTAGAATAGAACGTATTAGATTGGCACCGTGGAGGTCTCCCGAGGCTTCTCCTGATATAATGTAGTATTTCAAGGGTTGAAGAGTTTAAAGGTTTAAAGAGTTCAAAAGTTCAAGAAGTTGTGGGGTTAGTGTTTTATTGAAGTGTCAGTGTTCCGCTTTTGAGCAAGACAAACATAAAAATAATAAAGCTGACAAAGAACACTATAATGATGCTTTTGGTTGTAGCAGGATGGTCTTTGCGTTTGGAGAAATGGCGCAACAGCAGCAAGGGAGGCACAAAAGCGATAGCGAACCAACGTAGATTGCCATCAACGCCTGTTCCAAACAATATCAAGCCCAGCCATACAAGCAGAGCGGCAACAATTTCAGAACCAAGCGTTATGACAACACCACCGATAGTAGTATCATTTTTTAAAAATGCGCTCATAGATACATCTGGTTTTACTTAGTGAGTCGGTATCGGTAAAATCGGTTGTGATAGGGACAAGCGACACATAGCCATGTTCCAGAGCCCATTGATCGGTACCCTCGCCATTGTCGTCGCATTGGAAACGTCCTGCGAGCCAGTAGCAATCTCTTCCTTGTTGGTCTCTGACCTTTCTGTAGGCATCGAGCCAGCTTGCCTTGGATTGACGGCATACCCTAATACCTTTCAGTTTGTCTGATTCGATGGCAGGGATGTTGACATTGAGAGCTGTGCCTTGTTGCATTTTGTTTTTCAGGGCAGAGTCAATTATTGACCTCACATAAGGGATAGATCCACTGAAATCGGCGGCGGCGCTATGGTCAAGCAAAGAAAACCCTATTGCCGGGATACCGATAGTGGCAGCCTCGAGAGCGGCGCCCATAGTACCTGAATAAAGGATATTGATAGAGGAATTGCTGCCATGGTTGATACCTGAAAGAACCATATCGGGTTGGCGTGGGCAAAAATGCTCGACACCAAGTTTTATACAGTCGACAGGTTTCCCATTGCAATAGTATACCGACAGTCCCTGCTCCTTGACAACAGTACTGACATACAGAGGATAGTCCACAGTGAAAGAATGCGACTGGCCAGAGGCATTTTTTTCTGGTGCCATTACCACGACGTCGCCAAAACCGCGAGCGATATCAATCAAAGTGGTGAGCCCAGATGCCTGATATCCGTCATCGTTAGTAAGGAGGAAAAGCGGTTTCATCTAGCGAAAAAGGATTTTTCTCGCCCTCTGAAAAACGAGGCAGGTTGCAAGATATTATCAAAAATATAGTACTGTATCAACACGGTATCCTTTGAATCAAGGACAGCATAAAGCCGGTTCAAGTCAAATATCTCATACATCGTTGTGTCGGGCATGGCCTTCATGTCGTCAGGATTGGTGTATTTGAGATATGTTTTGAGTTCATGAGTATTGCCTTTGGTGTCAACAACACGCAGAATAGTGCGGGGTGCGCGAGCGAAGGTGGTGTCGAGCTCCACTTTTGGAACCGACTTGGCGAACTCATCGAAATTGAGATTGACAAAGGAAGAAAGCAACTGTGCCACACGGGCGGTATCGAAACCGTCGACACGCATGGCAGGATGGAGCAGATTCAAAACGAAGCCGTCACCCTCTCTCTCCACCGAGAACGACTCCTCGGGCATGGATGGTATTTCAAGTTCTACCTTTGCAATTTCGGTAACAGGTAAATCAACAATAGAATGGCTGCGCCATGCAAGAGGGTCTACAACAAAACGAGGCGACAGACAACCTCTGAAGCCAGGTATATGCACAACACATGGTGTCTTGTCTCCCTCACGGTACATATATGTAGCCATCATGTCCTGCGTGTCGTGACCCACATAAATGACATCGCGCTTCTCATGTTTGAAAAGCCGGAATTTGCCACCAAACCAATTGATACGATAGTCTTTGAAATACACCTCCACTTTCACACTCTTGGCGGCAAGCAGACGGTTTACATTCTCCACAGCCGCATTGTTGACATAGTTGCGGATGCGCATCTCGGCGAGAGTCTCAAGAAGCAAATCCACCATTTTCTGGCTTGCTACATAGCCGTCGTCGACATACCACAAAGAATCGGGACCGTAAGTTAAAAGAACCCTGTGGTTCTCTTTGTCGGCCATAAAGATTTTGGTGACAGCTCCTGGATAAGCGGCGGCCTCGACCTGAAAATCTTGTTTGAAAGTATGATTGCGCCCACGAAGCATGACAACAAGCAATGTCGCTATACCAAGCAGGACTATTAAAGAGACAATTATTATCGGTTTCCTTGATTGCATTAAAAAGTTTTACGTTTAAAGGTTTTACGTTTAAAGGTTATGAGGTTAAAAAGTTTTACGTTTAATGTTTTACGTTTAAAGGTTATGGGGTTATATGTTTTACGGTTAATGTTTTACGGTTAATGTTTTACGGTTAATGTTTTACGGTTAGTGTTTTACGGTTTAAAAGTTATGGGGACAAGGGGGATTGTCAAATAATTCAATATTGGCGATTTTTGTATTTTACCTTTCTGGCAACCAACACAATCACAGCCAATATCAGCACCGCAAAGATTGGATAGAACAGGTTGGCGAACTGATAAAAGCCTCTTTGGTCGCGGACTTTTGCCAGATTAAGACGACGGATGTCAATATTGCGCGGACGTGCGTCAATCATTCCCTCATCGCCGGCAAGGTAGTTTATGGCATTAAGAATGAATGTCTTGTTGGCAAACTCGACATTGGTATATCTGTCATATCCCAACGGGAACGGATATTGCCCCTGCTCATTATATGCTGTACCATTGCGGATCATGTCGCCATCGGAAACGACTATCATCTGCGTTGGTTTCTCGCACTGGCTCTTGAATCCGATCTCACTTAATGAAGCGAACTGAGATGCAAGGCGATTACGGAACAATGATTTGAACTGACCTTCCAGAAGTACTGCGACAGGCATATTGCTACGATTGAACAACTGGTTGTCGACCTGCACCATCGCGTCACTCAGCTGTATATTGACAGGAGCGTTTTTGATATGCACATGGTCTGAGGTGGTGAGCAGCACCGTTTTATCAATATCGTTACTAATCAAGTCAATAGTACTAATAAAATCTGTTTTCAAGACATCCAGGTTGCGCACAATAGGATGGTCAGAGCTAGGCACCAATGTCGGGAAATAGTACCATGGGACGAGCTGCATTCTGTTGTCGTTACCCATCATAGGAATACCACGGCAACGGTAATCCATAATCAAATCGGGATTGATACGCACACCGTAGTTGAAAAACATCTCCTCTAGATTGGTGGGAAGTCTGGTGGCAAATGTTTGAGCTTTTGTCTGCAGGCTGTCCATATCGGCATCCAAGGCGTCGACGAGCCACAGAATCTTACCTCCATACATCACAAATTGGTCCAAAACATACAAGTCCTTATCGGAAAACGCCTTGATAGGCTTCGGGACAACCAAAACATCAAATTTGTTATTGATGGTTATGGTCGAGTCCTGAGTATTCATGATATGTCCGGTAAGGGCATTGATATTCTCGTTAAGGTAGACATTCTCCAAAGAATAATCCTCAACCAGCGACATCTGGATGTCAAAAATATCTATTTTCTCTAGTTCTCCGTGACCTAGCAGAAAACCGACACGTGCTTTGACAGGACGCGACAGACGGTGTATAGCGGTGACGAAATTGTATTCCAGATTCTCCACCGACGAGTTTACCACCTCATCGGTAGAGCGTCCACTGATGCCGGCCGACTGCAGCTGCAAAGCCGTCTCCCTGCCACGGTAGCTGACCTCCATAGAGGGATACACCACCTGTTGTTTCTGAACCCCGCCCTCTTCCGTAGTCACAGGTATCGGAGTCAAACCCTTCTTGACAATGGTTTGATAGAACTGCTTCTTTTCCTCATCGGTTTTGAAATCATTGGGATTGACAAATTCATACTCAATAAAACGGCTGTAGGCCCTGAACTGATCGAGCATGTTTTTTATGTCATTTCTGAACCGACGATATTCCGCCGGAAGATCATCCCCCTCAAGATAGATTCGGAAAAGCACAGGCTCATCGATTTCGCCCAGCATGTCTTTAGTCGATTTCGACAAGGTGTATCGTTTCTCGGCGGTAAGGTCGAAGCGTGTGAACAGATAGTTACTTATGATATTGACAAAGACAAGGGCTACAAGCAATGCCAGCAAAGCCAATATATTTTGTCGTCTTATATTCTTCATTAGTGGAGAGTGATCAATAATTGTTGAATGTCTATTTTTTCCATTTCCGGGATTGCAGCACCATTCGTGTCAGCATTATAAAAAGCACAATAACCGAAAGGAAATAGATTATATCGCGGGTGTCTATTACACCACGGGAAATAGATTCATAATGAGATTGCAGCCCAAGCGAACGCAACAGGAGAGCGAATTGGCCATGCATCAGCTGATATAGCGATTCAAAGCCCAGATAGCAGAAAGCGCACAACATGGCGGCAATGATGAAGGCAACAATCTGATTGCTTGTCAACGATGATGAGAAAAGACCTATGGCAATGAATGCCGCTCCCAGAAAAACAAGGCCGATATACGATCCCACCACACTACCTGTGTCAATATTGCCCACAGGGTCTCCAAGACGATAGACAGCCCAATAATAAACCAATGTCGGCAACAGGGATATGACAACCAAGGTCAGTCCTGCCAGAAACTTAGCAACAACTATCGTCAACTCCGACAATGGTTTTGTCAGCAACAGTTCCATGGTGCCATTGCGTTTCTCCTCAGCGAACATACGCATGGTGATGGCAGGAATAAGAAAAAGGTAGAGGAAAGGGCCTAACAGAAACAGGCCGTCAAGTCCTGCATATTTGTAGTCTAGGAGATTGAAACTGGTACGGAACACCCATAGCATCAACCCTGTCATCAACAGGAACACAATAATGGTCAGATATCCCGTAAGAGAAGAGAAGAAAGCAGACAGTTCCTTTTTATATAGAGCAAACATTATCTTGTTTTTTAGTGTAGGTTAAGGGTTTTAGGAGGCGGTAGTCGCATTGCCGCATCGATACTTTTTTTTCGCTACTAAACACTCTGCGGCTAACAGTATAACCTTTATTTATATCAGCTATTTATTATCGAACCTGACCCTCTTGGATTCATTTGAACGGCCCTGGTACTCGCCAAAAGACAAATCCAGCACCGTCTCGAAAAGCAGCTGAGTGGCTTTAACTATAAAACCTCGGTCTATGTTCTCAACTATGTCACTCGGCACACCATCATGGCGATTGCCTTTATAATTGGTGATGTTGATACTCGGTATGCCAACCGTGGCAAAAGCGGCGGCGTCACCTTTGGGCATGGTTTTAACACCTGTCATGACATTCCCGGCACAGTAGGTTGTATCGACACGTTTGGCGACGCCCCACAGTTTGGGAAATCTTTTGTTGCCCATAACAGCTATGCTGTCGCCACTACCTATTGCATTCACGTCGACATAAGCCTCAATACTCTTCAAAGGTTTGAAATTCGAGACAAAAATCTGAGAACCCAGATTTTGCTGTTCGCTTGCCGAGAAAAGGACAAAAATCACACTTCTCGAAGGTTGGTCATCAGACATCTGCAACAAACGCGCGGTCTCAAGTAAAGCGGCGACACCCGAAGCGTTGTTGTCGGCGCCTGGGAAGAGACATGTTGTTCCCTGCATCCCCAAGTGGTCTAGACTTGCGCCGACAACCACATACTCACTATTAAGTTTTGAGTCAACACCAGGATAAACACCTATCACGTTGGCTGTCAATGCAGCTGGATGATATTTGGCATTGATATCAATTTCAAACTTCTTGCGAAGATGGAAAGATTGTGGTTTTTTGCTGTCATTGATTTTTACAATAGCATCCTCAAGTGTCATCAGTTCGTCTTGAAGAAGCCTGTCACCGCAGTCACGGGTAGGCTGTATTACAGGGAATGTCGCCAGATGTGGCAACTCACCATTGTATATGTTGCCCTGAACCTCATACGGAGAGCAAGACTTGTTCATATTGACAATGACGAGAGCACATGCGCCATGAGCTTTTGCCACTCGAGCCTTGTCACGTATCTCCACATAGCGTTTGGTGATGTCAGAAGGAAGAAACGAGGGTACTCCGCTCAAAACCATCACCACCTTGCCTTTGGCGTCTACGTTGGCATATTCGTTATAAGCGCCGTTGTCTATTCCATAGCCACAAAAAACGACTGGGGCATCGGCATAGCCTCTTCCTGTCATTCCTGTGCAACAAAAATCACGACCCAACACAAAGACTTTAGCGTCATCCTTGCTGGTGGTGTAGCTGTTGAACGTGCAGTTCTCAATCTGATTGCACTCAGTCTGGAAATATTGCGCCCATTCGCCTCTATAAGGTTGTACACCATAGCGTTCCAACTCCTCCACCACATAGTCGGCGACGGAAAGGAAGGCTCTGGTTCCTGCCTGTCGTCCCTCATAGGTCGACGACGAAAGGTCTCTGATGTGCACTAGAAGCGAATCGAGCGATGCTTGTTGAGCCTTGAGCCCGACAGGCAACAGGACAGCACATACTAACGACAATGATAACTTTTTTATGTATTTCATACTTGTTGAAGTAAAGGTTTAAAGATAAATAGGTTTAAAAGGTTTAAAGGGTATGCGGATTATCAGACAGTCACATTACCGCATTGTTACATTTTTTATCGTTACGAATCATATGAATATCGGATAGATAGCCATCAACCTTTCAAACTCTCCAACTGCTGTTTGAGAGCCTCAATCTTCTTCTCGGCGTCAGCTTTTTTCTGACGTTCAACGGCGACGACCTTTTCTGGAGCACCGTTGACAAACTTCTCATTGCCAAGCTTTTTCATTACACTTGCCAAGAATCCTTCAGCATATTTCAGTTCCTCTTCCAACTTGGCGCGCTCAGCCTCGACATCGATATTCTGAGACATTGGCACAAAGAATTCCGTGGTGCCGACCATAAAGCTAACCGCACCTTCAGGCTTAGACTCCACATACTCTATTTTACCGACATTGGCAAGCTTAGTGATTATTCCGTCGAAACGAGGATTCATTCTCACACCGTTCTCGGACACGACATAGAGCTCAAGTGTCTCTTTGGGCGAGAGGCCCTTGCTGTTGCGCAGGTTGCGGACTCCGGCGATGATGTCGCGAGCTTTGCTGCAGTCGTCGAGCATTCTCTGGTCGTAGAACACGCTTACCGGCATATGCTGCATCATAATACTTGAGGCGGCGACCATATTGGCCTTAGCTTCGCTGTCGGTATCCTGCAGAAGATGCCATATCTCCTCGGTCACGAAAGGCATAAAAGGATGAAGCATGTACATCAAACGCTCGAAGATACTTATTGTAGCGTCGTAGGTTTCTTTGTCCAAAGGCTTACCATAGGCGGGTTTCACCATTTCAAGATACCATGAGCAGAAATCGTCCCAAATGAGTTTGTAGGTGTTCATCAAAGCCTCGCTGAGACGGTATTGCACGAAATCCTTCTCAATCTGTTCCAACACGCAAGCCATTCTCTGTTCCATCCACTCCACAGCCACAGCGTTGGACTGTATGTTATCGACACCTGCATTGCCTTCGGTCACGACCTCCCAGCCCTTGACCAGGCGCAAGGCGTTCCAAATCTTGTTGGCGAAATTGCGACCCTGTTCACAGATCTTGACATCAAAGGGCAGGTCGTTGCCAGCAGGGGCTGTGAGAAGCATACCCATACGGACTCCGTCGGCGCCATACTCTTCCATGAGCATGATAGGGTCGGGAGAGTTGCCAAGTTGTTTTGACATCTTGCGTCCTTTCTCATCACGCACAATACCTGTAAAATAGACGTGACGGAAAGGAACTTCGCCGCGGTATTCCTCGCCAGCCATAATCATTCTGGCCACCCAGAAGAATATGATGTCGGGGGCGGTGATGAGGTCGTCGGTGGGATAGTAGTATTTGATTTCCTCATTGTCGGGGTTGCGGATGCCATCAAAAAGACTTATTGGCCACAACCAGCTGCTGAACCAGGTGTCGAGGACATCCTCGTCTTGCTGCAACTGGTCGGCACTTGCCACTGCGCCTGGGAAACGCTTACAAGCCTCTTCAAAGGCTTTGTCGCGTGTCTCGGCGACAACGACCTCACGGCGTCCTTCAACATCGAGATAATAGGCAGGAATACGATGACCCCACCACAACTGGCGGCTGATACACCAATCCTTGATATTCTCAAGCCAATGGCGGTAGGTGTTTTTGAATTTCTCCGGATGGAACTGGATGGTGTCGTTCTCGACAACCTCCAAAGCCTTCTTGGCGATGTCGGTCATCTTCATGAACCACTGGGCGCTGAGTTTAGGCTCTATGACAGCGTCGGTACGCTCGGAGTGACCAACCTTGTTGACATAGTCCTCGACCTTCTCGACAAGACCAGCCTCCTCAAGGTCTTTCATGATAGCCTTGCGGCAGGCAAAACGATCCTGACCTGCATATTTTCCTCCGTTGTCGTTAAGAGTACCGTTGTCGTTGAAGATGTTGATAGTGTCAAGATTATATTTCATGCCCAGATTGTAGTCGTTCACATCATGGGCAGGGGTGATTTTCAGAGCTCCTGTACCGAACTCGCGGTCTACATATTCGTCCATGATAATGGGGACGCTACGACCTACCGACGGCACAATCACACGTTTGCCTTTCAGCCATTTGAAACGATCGTCCTCGGGATGGACACATACGGCGGTGTCACCCAGGATAGTTTCGGGGCGAGTGGTGGCGACGACAATGTAATCTTTGTCTTTCACACCGACACCCTCGCGTTTTTCACCATTGTCGATATAGTATCTCAGATAGAAAAGCTTGGAATGGCTCTCTTTGTAATTAACCTCCTCATCGCTTACAGCTGTGAGCGCTTGTGGATCCCAGTTCACCATGCGGACGCCACGATAGATGAGACCTTTGTTATAGAGGTCGACAAAAACTTTTATAACGCTTTCATAGCGAATATCATCCATTGTGAAAGCTGTGCGGTCCCAGTCACAACTGGCGCCAAGTTTGCGGAGTTGTTTAAGGATAATACCACCGTACTCCTCTTTCCACTCCCAAGCATATTTCAAAAACTCCTCACGGCTGATGTCACGCTTCTCGATACCCTTGGCTTTGAGCATATTCACCACCTTGGCCTCGGTAGCGATACTGGCGTGGTCTGTTCCGGGAACCCAGCAGGCATTCTTGCCCATCATTCTGGCTCTGCGAACCAAAACGTCCTGTATAGTGTTGTTGAGCATATGGCCCATATGCAGCACGCCGGTAACATTGGGTGGCGGTATCACAACAGTGTATGGACGACGGCGGTCAGGCTCAGAATGAAACAATTTCTTTTCCAACCAAAAATTGTACCATTTCTCTTCAACGGCACGAGGATCGTATTTCGATGCAATTTCCATCTATTATTATATATTTGAATTTATATATATTTATTTAATTAACAAAAAGATAGCGTCTTCCTTTCGAAAGAGGTCCATCATATAGTAAACTGCAAAAATACTAAAAAAAATTCAATTAAAAAAAACTGTTTGTTTTAACTTTAAATGCCGAAAAAAGTAGTACTTTTGCAATGGCTATCATGAAGTCGCAACACCTTGTTTTCACCCACCAAACTTTACCCATGAACAAAACTGATTCTAATTCCCTCGACACCTATTGTCTTACTGATAATGCGGGACTAAAAGTCGTAATAACACCTTTAGGATGCCGCATTATGCGTCTCGTCTATAACGGAACTGATGTTGTGCAAGGCTTCGACAGCCCTGAAGAGTACCTCCCGAATAGACACCATTCTGACTTTGGCGCTGTCATTGGACGCTATGCGAACCGAATAGCGAATGGTCGCATCACTATTGACGGCATAGCCTACCAGTTGCCCATTAACAATGGTCCCAATTGTCTCCATGGAGGTCCATCAGGGTGGCAATACGCCATATTCAATGTCGAAAAAGCCACAGAGCGCCAACTAGTACTGACACTAAACAGTCCTGACGGCGACAACGGCTTCCCTGGTAATGTTTCTGTAAGTGTCTCCTACTCTATTTGCGAGAACAACAGCCTACGTATCGACTATTTTGCCGAGACCGACCGCACAACAGTCATTAACATGACAAACCACAGCTATTTCAACCTTAATGGCGACCTGGGAAGTAGCATCCTCAACCATATACTTCAAATCGACGCCGACCAATACACACCTGTCGACATCGTCTCAATTCCTCTTGCATCACACTCACCTGTTGAGGGCACCCCTTTCGACTTCCGTTCCGCAATGCCCATAGGACTTCACATTGGCGATGACAACCCTCAACTGGATATAGGACATGGGTACGACCATAATTTCGTGCTAAACACCCGTGGTTCTCTCGACCTCCCATGTTCACGACTGTACAGTCCGCTCTCCGACATCGTCATGGAAGTTCGTACAACAACGCCTGGAATGCAGGTATACACAGGCAACTTCCTTGATGGAGTCGTCGGCAAAAATGGAGTATCATATGCCCGACAGAGTGCCGTATGTCTTGAAACCCAGATGTACCCCGACTCCCCCAACCGTTGCTGGCCTGAGTCAACAGGCATCCTGACACCCTACGAACCCTTCGAAAGTTCAACCATCTTTTCTTTCTCTAAAAAGAAATAATCAAAGAATAATTATAGAAAACAAGACATTGATTGTGAATCAGGTAATAATATAATGAAACGTCGTTAATATTTAATTTTTGAATATTAATTAGATACATCCATAAACTATAATCTTTAAACTTTAAACTATAAACTTCAAACTTTACCAACAGACATCTTTACACGTTAAACATCAAATATTTAACATCACAAACATGATAAAAACAGACAAACTTCAACAATGCTTCAATACCACCTTCGGAGGAGTAGGCACACCGTTCTTTGCCCCGGGAAGAATCAACCTCATTGGCGAACACACAGACTACAACGGTGGTTTCGTTTTCCCTGGCGCCATAGACATGGGGATATCCGCCTCAATACGCCCTAACGGTACAGATGTCGTAAACCTTTTCGCCATAGATCTCAATGAGAAATGTTCTTTCAACATCCACGATAACGAAGGTCCTTCATCGACCAACTTCCGATATGTCTATGGTGTGGTTCGTGAAATGTCAGCCTCTGGCGTTACCGTGCACGGTTTCGACGCTGTTTATGGCGGCGACGTTCCTTTAGGGGCAGGCATGAGTTCGTCTGCAGCATTGGAATGCTGTTTCGCATTTGCACTAAATAAATTGTTCAACGGAACACTCGACCTAATGCAGATGGCTCGCATAGGTCAAGCCACAGAGCATAAATATGTGGGGGTGAAATGTGGCATTATGGACCAGTTCGCCTCTATGCACGGACGGGACAAAGCTCTTATGCGTCTCGACTGCAATAGTGGTGAATACCAATATTTCCCTTGGAATCCCACAGATTACAGGTTGGTACTCATCAATAGTTGTGTCAAACATGAACTTGTGGGTTCTCCTTACAACGAGCGACGCGAATCATGCGAACATGTCGCCAAACTGGCTGGCGTCGACACTTTACGTGACTGCTCATGGGATATACTAGAGAAAATAAAACCGCAACTCAGCGACCAAGAATACCGACGGGCTCGGTACGTACTGGGAGAGACCGATCGTGTTATGGCAGTAAGCGACGCCCTTGACAACAACGACTACGAGCAAGTAGGACAACAGATGTACCTTACCCACAAAGGTCTAAAAGAGGATTACGAGGTAAGCTGCGAGGAGATAGACTTTCTGGTCGACATAGCGAAAGCATCGGGCGTTACAGGCTCACGAATAATGGGCGGCGGATTTGGCGGATGCACCATAAACCTGGTACACAACAAGCTTTACGACAGTTTCATCGCCACAGCAAAAGAGAGATTCAAACAACAATTCGGAATCGACTGCAAAGCTATTCCCGTTGTCATCGGTGCCGGAGCAAGAATGATTTAGCGGAGTGCTGCTCGACGGCATCTTCATTATAGGAATTGTGCTCGTTTCACTCGCACTCCTTCATTGATAGAAACCACTAAGCTTACGACATTTTATCAGGGCAGTCGCTAATTGTTACCACATCTTACATCCTAACTCTCATCCTAAAGACAAAAAAAAGTCCCGATACAAAATCGGGACTATTTATATTCAAAAGGATATCAAAATTCCATTAGTGCAGGAATGCAAGCAGGATACCTGCGGCTACTGCAGAGCCTACCACACCGGCCACATTGGGACCCATGGCATGCTGAAGCAGATAGTTGGTCTTGTCATACTCCAATCCAACACCATTTGACACACGTGCCGCATCGGGAACTGCAGATACACCAGAGTTACCGATAAGTGGGTTTATTTTGTTGCCTTCCTTAAGGAAAAGGTTCATAAACTTGACAAAGAGGACACCGAAGAATGTGGCAACAATGAATGAACCTGCGCCTAATGCGAAAATCAAGATAGAACGTCCCGTGAGGAAGGTTGTAGCCTGAGTCGACGCACCGACGGTGATACCGATAAGTAGAGTGCATATGTTGACGATGGCGTTGGAAGCGACCTCGGAGAGACGTTTTGTGACGCCACACTCTTTCAGCAAGTTGCCGAAGAAAAGCATACCTAGAAGAGGCAGACCCGAAGGTACTATGAAGGCGCAGAAGATGAGGCCTAGAATCGGGAAAGAAATCTTCTCCAGTTTGGTAACCTGACGAGGAGGTTTCATTCTGATTGTACGTTCACTCTTGGTGGTAAGCAGACGCATAATAGGCGGCTGGATAACAGGAACCAAAGCCATGTAGGAATAAGCCGACACCGCAATGGCACCCATCAGGTCGGGAGCGAGCTGTGACGAAAGGAATATGGCTGTAGGACCGTCAGCGCCGCCGATGATACCGATAGCGCCAGCCTCGTTGGGAGCGAAGCCGAGAGCCAAAGCACCCATATAAGCGGCGAAGATACCAACCTGAGCAGCAGCACCGATAAGCATCAACTTGGGATTGCTAAGCATAGCCGAGAAGTCGGTCATAGCGCCGATACCGAGGAAAATAAGCGGTGGATACCAACCGTTCTGCACACCATGGTAGAGGATATGCAGCACCGAGCCATCCTCGTAGATACCTATCTTGAGGCCAGGATAGAACGGAATGTTACCTACTATCATACCAAATCCGATAGGCACGAGGAGAAGAGGCTCAAACTCCTTCTTGATACCCAAAAAGATGAATATCAAACCTATCAATATCATTATTATATGGCCCCATTCCACGTTGGCAAAGCCAGTGTAGTGAAGGAACTGCACCAACTGTGTAGACATGAAATCCATGAAGCCTCCAGAAGCAAGAATATTCATATTAGGTTTTACGTTTATAAGGTTTTACGTTTAAAAATGGTGTTGTAAAAGCCATCCATTTTCAATTATCCGATAACGACCATAACATCGCCTTCAAGGACGGAGTCGCCTTTGCGGACTTTAACTTCGGTAACAGTGCCGTCGACATCGGCCTCGATGTTGTTCTCCATCTTCATAGCCTCGAGCAAGACGACAGTCTGACCCGACTTGACGGTGTCACCGACGTTGACGAAGACGTCGAGGATAGTGCCGGGAAGAGGAGTGGTAACCTTCGAGCCTTTAGAGGCCGGCGCAGAGGTCTGTACCTGACCGCTGGGAGCCGCGCTGACGCGAGGGGCAGTCCTGGTAGTCATAGTCACCTGTTTCTGCTTGATTTCTTTATCGACAGTGACCTTGTAAGGGGTACCGTTGACATCGAGAGAAATCTCCTGACCTTCGACCTCATTAATATCTACAGAATATTCTGTGCCGTTTATTTTGAATTTGAAATTTTTCATTCTATTACTTTTTTTGGAACAGACGGTATTGAGAAGCATGCGATGAGGCTACATGCTTGATGCCGTCAGTCACATTATCGTTTATTTTGATTAAAATAATGGTTCATGTTGTAGAACTTGGCATTCCAAGGAGTCCATGCGCGCTCAACCTTCTGGATGGTTATCACAGTATTCTCCTCGTCATGCATCTCCTCGTCGAACAAATAGATAGCTGCGGCGATGGCGGCATATATCTCCCCTGAGATTTCCGACACCGACGGTGTGGCTTTGTCGGCGACGGCAGAAGGATTGGCCTTCTGAGCCTTGTTATCCTGGGTTTTCATGATAAGTTTGCCATAGCCCTTAAGGATAAGCGAGATGCACAAGAGGGCGAGGAATACGACAGAAACAGCCACCACAGTAAGACCGATACCGACAGGGTCGGATTCGCGGATACGGTCAGCCTGTTTTGGCACATGATAGTGGAGTCTATTCAGACGACCTTCAATATTAGTGGTATCGGCGACACCTTGGGTGATGTCGAGGACATTAAGGTCGTAACCGAGAGGATTTTTGCCAAAGACGATGATTTCATCAGGGAAAATCTTGAAAGAATGAGAGCAGCAGTTGAAGTCAATGCGATTGACCACATTGCCATCCATATCCACAACAGCAAGATACGATGAGTCTTTCTTAGCCGAGGCAAGGAAAAGGACATAACCGTCGAGGTAACCGACACTTTTGACACGTAGGATATTGTTCAGGTCATGACGTCCCTTGTATGTGTCAGCGACAATGCGAATAGTAGTGTCGAAACTGACCTTGTCGCCACGGAAAACCATATCGACAGCGTTGTCAATACTGTCGATGACCACGAATAGACCCTGAGTACCCACGTAGCAAGCCGGAACAGCCACAAAATCATTGACATCAAAGCCGATGTCGGTTTGTGGATTGTTGGTTTCGAAGTGAGTCAGCACAGTATCGTTGGGGTCGGTATTGTTCTGAGCCCATAAGGGAGCAAAAGACAATGCCGCGAAAAGGATACCGACTGACAATAATCTATTTATGATTTTCATTATTTGTTAAAGTAAAATTTTCTGTTAACTGAGATCAATAAAAGTAATCCGCAATAAACAATCAATGAAAAAAGATTGTAGTCAATGGTCGGTGGACAACGGAGTGTTGGCCACCGGCCAGAGTTTTTTGTGCGAATGGATTACTGTTGTTTGTTTTTGCAGCATTCGCCTTTTTCACCTTCGGCTTTAGCTTTGCAGCATTCGCCTTCGCCTTTATGGCAATTGCCTTCACCCTTGCAAGCCTCTTTCTTGTGGCAGGGGCTGTCTTCGGGGCAGGTGCAGTTCTCGCAGTTGGCAGCCAAGCAAACGCTGTCGGGGCATGTCATCTGGCAGTGATGGTCACACTGCTGATCAGCCTGTTCCATGTTGCAGGGGCTGTCAGCTTTAGGAGAGTCGGTAGGATTTGCGTTGCCATTGCAAGCAACCATTGCAAATGCGAAAGCGATTCCGAAGAATCCGAGAATTAAAGATTTTTTCATTTGTTGTTTATTTAAAGATTATTATTATTAGTTTTTTCGAGGTTGAGAAGTCAACAAGATTGAAAAATATGAAATGATAAAAAGAGATTATTACGAGTCAGTAATTTGAATCAATAAAAAGGGACACACTTAAACATTACACTCTTGTCGACAAATAATCAGAAACTACAACGGGATGTTGCAATGTTTCTTCAGAGGAAGGCTTTCCTTCTTAGTGGCGAGAGCCTGGAGGGCACGAATGACGCGGAAACGAGTGTTGCGAGGCTCAATAACATCGTCGATGTAGCCATACTTGGCGGCGTTGTAAGGATTTGCGAACTGGTCGTTGTATTCCTTTTCTTTCTCAGCCATGAATTTAGCTTTCTCTTCTGGGTCGGTGATTTCCTTAAGAGCTCTACCCTGAAGCACCTCGGTGGCACCGCTGGCACCCATAACAGCGATCTGAGCGGTAGGCCATGCATAGTTGATGTCGCTACGCAGCTGTTTGCAGGACATAACGATATGCGCGCCGCCATAAGATTTGCGGAGGGTAACAGTGACCTTAGGAACAGTGGCCTCGCCATAGGCGAAGAGGAATTTGGCACCGTGTGCGATAACACCGGCATACTCCTGACCGGTACCGGGAAGGAATCCAGGTACGTCAACGAGTGTCACCAATGGAATGTTGAAGGCATCGCAGAAGCGGACAAAACGAGCTCCCTTGCGGCTGCTGTTGCAGTCGAGAACACCGGCCATAGCCTTAGGCTGGTTGGCGACAACACCGACGGAGACACCGCCGAAGCGTGCGAAACCAACGACAAGGTTTGGAGCGAATTTCTCATGGACCTCAAGGAATTTGCCGTCATCGACGATAGCGTTGATGATGTCCTTAACATCGTAAGCCTGGTTGGGGTTTTCAGGGATAATAGTGTTAAGACTGTCTTCGAGACGGTCGATAGGATCCTCTGTAGGCACAAAAGGAGCCTCCTCGAAATTGTTAGAGGGAATATAGCTGATGATGTCACGGATAAGCTGCAGAGTGGCCTCCTCGGTCTCACCGACGAAATGGGCGACACCAGACTTGGTGGCATGGACTTGTGCACCGCCGAGTTTGTCGACAGAGACATCTTCACCGGTGACAGTTTTAACAACCTTAGGTCCGGTAAGGAACATGTAGCTGTTCTCCTTCGACATAAGGATAAAGTCGGTAAGAGCAGGGCTATATACAGAGCCACCGGCGCAAGGACCAAAAATAGCTGAAATCTGAGGAATAACGCCTGAGGCAAGAATGTTGCGCTCGAAAATCTCGGCAAAACCGGCGAGGGAGTTACAACCCTCCTGGATACGAGCTCCACCAGAGTCGTTGAGACCGATGACAGGGGCTCCGACCTTCATAGCCTGATCCATGATTTTGCAGATTTTGAGAGACATGGTCTCAGAGAGAGAGCCGGCGAAGACAGTGAAATCCTGGGCAAAAACGTAAACCTGGCGACCGTCAATAGTGCCGTAGCCGGTTACAACGCCGTCGCCGAGGAAAGACTGCTTTTGCATGTCGAAATTGGTGCAACGGTGAGTGACAAACATGTCGAATTCCTCGAAGGAGCCTTCGTCCAAAAGGAGAGCGATACGCTCACGGGCTGTAAGTTTGCCCTGTTCGTGCTGCTTGTCGATGCGCTTTTGGCCACCGCCCATTTTAGCTTCATTTCTTTTGTCAAGAAGTTCTTTTATTTTTTCTTCAAATGCCATTATTATTGTAGTTTAAAGGTTTCTTAGCAATCTTTTGAGAATTAGAATCACTTGCAGCAAAGTTCGGTAAGGACACCAAGGGTGCTCTTAGGATGGAGGAATCCGATATGGAGTCCTTCGGCGCCGCCGCGTGATTGCTGGTCGATGAGGCGAACACCTTTCTCTTTGCATTCATTGAGAGCCTTATCAGTGTCATCGACAGCGAAAGCGATGTGATGCATACCGCCTTTGCCACCATTTTTTTCGATGAATGAGGCAATGGTGCTCTCAGGGCAAGTAGGTTCAAGCAATTCAATCTTTACATCGCCGATTTTAAAAAAGGCGGTTTTTACCTTTTGATCGGTGACCTCCTCAATAGCATAGCATTTGAGACCCATGACGTTTTCCCAATACTTGATAGCCTCATCGAGGTTGGTGACAGCGATACCGATGTGTTCGATGTGTGAAGGTGTCATAACTTTTTATATTTTTTATAAATTATTTAATTTTTTTTAAACATATTACATCTATTACACTGAGAAACAGCAGTGTAATAATTATTAATAAAATACAAAGATACGACAATAAATCGAACCGACAAATTTTTTTTTGACAATGTGCTCAAAAGGCGTTAGATTGTCATGTCTTTTTTATCGACTGAGAGGGGATATCTATCATAATAGGGTCGCCCATATTGAAACGCAGGAAATAGCGTTTAGAGTCAGGAAGACGGATGTGCATACTGTCGTTAAGCTGACTGCGAGGGACTCGTTGCTCGAGGACTAGAATGCCTCGGTCGTCGAAAACCCTGATATAGACTCCGCGCAAGGAGCGCGCTCCCTCGATACTAAGGATTTTATTATCAATGGAGAGTTTGACACCCAACTCTTTCATAGTGTACTCTCTATGATTGAGTTCCTCGTCGTCGATTTCATCGTCCGCTTGTTCTTCCTCATCGTCATCAAGCGTGGTGGAGTCGGCAACAGGTTTGTTTAACTGCTGGCATATTTCAAGAGGCAGACAAAGAGTGTCGTGGACATAAACTGTGTCGTGGATATAAACGACCTCTGTGATGACGCCTTCAGGAGAGCAGTTGTCGGCATAGTTAAGATTGTGGAAAGCCCTACCGACTGAGGCATTGGCATATAGGCCTCGAGTGTGGCAAGGAATAAAAACGGTCAAAGAGGGATCGACGCCGATAAAAGCCTCGATAGAGACATAAGGCGGTCTAAAAGTGGAGAAGGAAAGGGATGTGAATTGACAATAAGCGAAAGCCCCCTCCCCTATTCTCTCTAAGTTGCGAGGAAAAGAGATAGAGCTGAGCGAGGTGCAATTAACAAAAGCCTGTCTTTCGATATAACGCAGTTCCGATTTGTCATCGAAAAGAATAGCCTGTAGGGAGGTGAAATTATAGAACATACGCTGCGGGATGGTTTTCACGTTGCTGTCGACAAACAAAACAGCGTTGGACGAATTACCGAAGAAGATGTTCTGCATAGACAGTTTGTCGCCAGAGGCTTGCAAGACAATATATTTGACCGATTTCAGTTCAGAGAAAAGCATTGACGGAATCACCCGGCACTGAGGACCGATAACAAGAGTGTCGAGGTTGTCACAGCCCACGAAAATACTAGGAGAATAGCCCAGACTGTCACAGTCGAGCGTCAGCGAATGGAGTGCATTGCAGCCGATAAAGGCTTTGTCGCCGATGAACGTCAACGAAGATGGCATGCATACAGACTCAAGGATGTCAAGTCCGGCAAAGGCAGAGTCACCGACAGCGACAACCTCAAGTCGCTCGCCATCATTGACGACAGTTGACGGAAGAGAGAAACGCCCGTGCCACTGATCATGGTAAATTGATGAGGAGCCAGAGAAAGAGGTGGAATCGAGACGGACATGAGAGTTGTCACAAAAGGAGAAAAAACAGGTGACGCCTTGAATGGATTTCATGAAATCATAGGCTTTGGCGTTAGGCGACACCAAGAGCAGCAACAACAGAAAAGCAAGAGACAGGCGGAATACGCCACAGGGGCATTCTTTCCGAGAACCTGGATAGTAGGCTGAGGTGAAGAATAGTCTACTCATTCCATATCCGTTTTACTGTGTTGACAATAGACTGAGCATCATATCCGCATAGAGACATAAGCTGAGGGACAGAGCCATGCTTGACGAAAAAGTCGGGTATGCCCAGTCGTACAACTTTCTTGACAGAGCAGAGGTCAGGAGGACAAGAGCTGAAAAACTCCAGGATTGCCGAGCCGAAACCGCCCTCAACACAGCCATCCTCAACAGAGACGACGGCATTGTAGCGCTGAGAGATATGGTTAAGAAGATCAATGTCGAGAGGCTTGACAAAACGCATATCGTAATGACCGACATTGAGGCCTTGCTGGCGAAGCATTTCGGCAGCTTTCACCGCCTCATTGCCAACATGTCCTATGGTCAGCAAAGCCACTCTTTCGCCCTCAAGGAGTGTGCGTCCCTTGCCAACAGGAATCTCCTGCATGGTGTTTTTCCAATCGGGATGGACAGCCAGTCCACGAGGATAGCGGATTACAACAGGGCCCATTGTGTCGAGCTGAGCTGTATACATCATGTCACGAAGTTCATGCTCATCCATTGGGGCACAGATTGTGAGATTAGGAATAGGACGTAAGTAAGCGATATCGAAAGCGCCATGATGAGTAGGACCGTCGTCACCGACAAGACCAGCGCGGTCCAGACACATTACGACATGGAGTTTCTGTAATGCCACATCATGCACGACCTGGTCAAAAGCACGCTGCATGAAAGAGGAGTAGATGTTGCAGAAGGGCACCATACCCTGCGCGGCGAGGCCAGCGGCGAAGGTTACCGCATGTTGCTCTGCGATGCCCACATCGAAAGCCCTGTCGGGCATAGCCTTCATCATGAAGTTGAGCGAGCAGCCCGTGGGCATGGCCGGCGTGATGCCTACGATTTTTGGGTTACTCTCTGCGAGTTCAACAATAGTGTGGCCGAAGACGTCCTGGTATTTCGGTGGCTGGTTGTCGGACTCTTTGGACAGCTGCAAACCCGTCTCGGCGTCATAGCGACCGGGAGCATGGTAAGTCACAGGATTGCGCTCGGCCTGAGGCATACCTTTGCCTTTGGTTGTTATGATATGCAGCAACTTGGGCCCATTGATATTTTTCAGTTGTGAAAGAACATAAACGAGCTCCTCGACGTTGTGTCCATCGACAGGGCCGAAATAGCGCAAGCCTAAAGACTCGAAGAAGTTGGCACTTTCGAGGATGGAAGATTTGAGGGCAAAAAGTGTTTTGGAAAGAAGGTGCCTGCTTTTCGACTTTCGGGTGTCACCGCCGGTGCGTTTCCACATACACTCCTTGAATTTGTTGTAACGAGGAGAAGCGGTGATTTTGACAAGATAACGACTAAGTCCGCCGACAGCCTTATCGATAGATATGCCGTTGTCGTTGAGGACGACGAGAATGTTGGCTTTAGAGACACCGGCATTGTTGAGAGCCTCGAAAGCCTCACCGCCAGTGAGAGCGCCGTCACCGATGACAGCTATATGCTGACGTGTTGTGTCACCCTGCAGCTTGGAGGCAGTAGCCATACCGAGTGCGGCAGAGATAGAAGTTGAGGAATGTCCTGTGCCAAAAGCGTCGTATGGGCTTTCGTCCATCTTTGGGAATCCACTTATGCCGCCGAAGGTGCGTATTGTGGGAAACTGGTCGCGACGACCGGTAAGAATCTTATGAACATAAGACTGGTGTCCCACATCGAAAATAATTTTGTCGTCAGGAGTATTGAATACATAGTGCAACGCCACACAAAGCTCGACGGTGCCTAAAGAGGAAGCAAGATGGCCTGGATGTGTCGCCAGAGTCTCCACGATGAACTTTCGAAGCTCGAGAGAGAGCTCCGAAAGATCGGAAATGGGGAGTTTTCGCAAATCATCAGGCGAATTAATATTTTCTAAAATAACACCTTGCAAAATATAAACGCTAAAAAGTAAAATGCAAAGTTACACAAAAAATCGTAATACCAAATAGGTAAAGAGAATAGCCGTTGGGGGACAAATGAGCTAGAGGTTAACGACAAGGTTGTCGTAAGCCAGGGAGACTGTGGGAGGCAAAGAGGGATTGACCGCAGCATAGAGACCCATCTCATGGCTCATATGGGTGAGATAGGCCTGACGGGGATTGCATTGGGAGATAACCTCCAAAGCCTCGGGAAGACAGAAATGTGAGAAGTGCTTCTGTTTGCGCAAAGCGTTGATGACCAAAAGGTCGAGGTTATTGAGTTTTGATTTCTCCGATTGGTCGATATGGTTCATATCGGTGATATACGCCAAGCTTTTGCCGTCACGCTCGTCGAAACGATAGCCGAGGACCGGAAGGTCTTTATGGAGGCCGCGAATGGGAGTGATAGTGAAAAGGCCGACAGAGAAGGGCTCACAATCAGACACGTCGTGAAGAGTCACTTCCGGAAGACCAGGATAGAGATGTTCCTCGAAGATGTAATGGTAGTCATGTTTGAGAGAATTGATAGCCTGGCTGTTGGCATAGACATCCATGTTGCGATGCTGGACCCAGTTGAGGGGGCGTATGTCGTCGATACCACCGACATGGTCGCGATGGGCGTGAGTGATGAGTATGGCTTCCAGATGACAGATATTGTGAGAGAGCATCTGGGCTCGGAAATCGGGACCAATATCGACAAGTACATTGTTGCCGTCGCTGTCGGAGACGATAACGGATGTCCGTAGCCGTTTGTCGTGAAAGTCGGACGAATGACAGACATCGCAATCACAGGCGATGACAGGAACGCCTTGAGAAGTGCCGGTGCCGAGGAAAGTGAGAGTCATGGTTTGACGGTATTTTCAAAAATGAAGACGTGATATGCCCACTAAGTCAAGACATACCACGTCGTGAGTTTGTTCAAATATTATGAGATTCGTTTTTCAGATATCTTATGGGCGGACTAGATTTCCACTTTCTGAGTGAGTTTGAATCCTACGCCATGGACATTGACGATCTGTACAGTTGGGTCGCCTTTGAGGTATTTGCGGAGTTTTGTGATATAGACATCCATGCTACGCGCTGCGAAATAAGAGTCGTCCTTCCATATTTTCTGCAACGTGCTGGAGCGGTCGATAAGCTGGTTGAAGTTGATACAAAACAGGCGCAGCAGTTCGCTTTCCTTGGATGTGAGACGCATGGGTTGCTCGCCTTCGAGGGTAAGAGTCTGATAGTTGTAGTCAAATTTGAACTTTCCGATTGTGAACTGGTTGTTCTCAGGCTTGTTTTCGTCGAAAGAACGACGAATGGTAGCGTTGATACGAGCCAGTAGTTCCTCCATGCTGAAAGGCTTGGTGATATAATCGTCGCCGCCGACCTCAAAACCTTTTAGTTTATCGGCCTCGAGCGATTTAGCTGTGAGGAAGAGGATGGGGATATTCTTGTCGATACGACGTATTTCCTTGGCGACGGTGAAGCCGTCTTTGACGGGCATCATGACATCAAGAATACAGGCGTCGACATTGGCTTCCTTGTATAGGTCGATAGCTTGCTGGCCGTCGGTGGCGATAAAGACGGTGTAGCCCTTTTGGGTAAGATACACTTTCAGAATGGTTCCCATGTTGGGATCGTCTTCTGCTATCAATAATTTTATACCTAAATTCATAGCTTCAAAAATTACAATGATTCGTGAATACGTTGCTACATGAAAACTTGATAGGTCAATTTCGTTTTCAATAACTACGAATTAGTATCTTTTATTGTGTAAAACATGCACAAAAAATTAAATTTTTTAAGTTAATTTTGTTATATTACTGATTTTCAATATAATTTTAAAGTGCATAAAAAGTAGCTGAAAGAAAAGAAACAGAGATGAGTGTGATGGCTATTTAATGCGGGGGGCGATGAGGAGATTTGGAGAGGGACAAAGGGCGCGGAACTCAGGGGCGTAGAGGCTTTGGATGGTAGTAGGAGCCGAGACATAGGTACCGGCGTTGTTGACATACATATCGTACTCTACGACATATTTGCCCTTGTTGAGACGGTCGATATAGAGAGTCTGCGCAGCGTTGGTGACAGCGTAGTAATAGCTGAGGCCGCCGTTAAAATGCCAGCCGCTGCGGGTGTCGATAGGTTCCATCGCGGCAGAACGCGGGTCTTTGAGTTCAAGATACTCAAGATTGCGGCTAGCGGTGATCTCGATACGGACACGCACTTTGTCGCCAACGGTGAGACCCTTGGTGTTGTTGATGCGAGAGAGAGAGCCTTTGTTGCTGACAAGGAAGAGAGTCTTTTTCAAAGAGACGCCCATCTCGGAGGCAGGGATTTTTTCGACATTCTCGAAATACTGCCAATACATGGCGCCCCAGGCGATGCCGTTGTCGGCCTTGGTGACAGTGAGCTTGCCGTCGTCGGGGGTAATTTCAGAGCCTTGCAGCCACTGACTGACATGCAATTGATAGCGAGATGTGTCGGAAGAGAGAGTGTGGTTTCCGAAAGAGACGGACATTTGAGAAGGTTTAAGCCTAACCGGGGCGATAGTGTCACTGCCCCCGTCATGAATGAGAAGAGCCTGTATGGCGCTGACGGTAGAGACATCGGTATTCCAGTTGGTGGTTTGCTTTTGTTTTAGGATCCATTGCTGCATACGGCAGACACTCTCATGGTCACCGAGCACCTCGTGCATGACGCGGATCAACATAGCCTGAGTCTCGATGGGGCGTTCGCTCCATGAGCATCCGCTGATGTTGTCACGCCAATACATGCCCATCTCGTCGTTGTAAAGAGCTTTTTCCTTGATACGGACAGCCATCTCGCTGGCCAGTTTTTTGTCGCCATGACGATAAAAGACAACGGAAAGCATGGCCTGGGAGAAGAGAGAGCGATAAGACTCGTTGTATTTCTTGGCGTTGTTGTAGAAGAAGTCGTAAGCCTCCTTTTGGTTGCGACTCAACTTGTTGTCGGGGTAATAGCTGCGGAGGTAGAGGTAGTCGAGGTTGACCACATCGTAGCCGTGGTTTTTAATATATTTCTTATAGTATTTATAGGTCTCAGCGTCGACGAAATCCATAGCCTTGTTGAGAGCGCGACAAGTCTTGCTATCGAGTTTGACACCTTGATGTTGCAAAAGGCCGAAGATTTTAAGGATATACTGAGTGGTGTATAGGCTAGAGTATGAGCCGCCTGGGATCCAGCACCAGCCGCCATCGGAGCGTTGGGAGGCAAGAAGTTTGTCGAGGTCGTTGGAGATATGTTTGTTGAGGTCGTCGTGGTTGAAGAAAAGAGCGATGTCGCGGTGCCGTTGCTCTTCAGCGACAGCGTCTTGTAGCCAAGGTGTCTCCTCTATTACAGTTTGTTTGATGTCGGCGTTAAGTCTCAATTGAGAGAGCATAGCGAGCGAGTCGTTTTTCTCCCATTCTTTGAACATGACTTCAATCTGCGGGTTGTTGTTGACTATAGCGAAAGAGAGACTGTTGGTGTAGATAGCGTTGGCGAGGTAGATGTTGGAGGGATTGTTGAGACGTTGGAGGTATGGTAGCGACTGGATAGCCATCCAGACGGGGTTGGGGGTGATATCGACGGTGAGAGAGTGGTTGACGAGAGAGAAGTCAGGGTCGTCTGCATTGAGTTGAGAGAGGTGTTTCAGCTCATAATCCTTCTTCCCTGCCCCATTGATATAGAATGCCATGCTTTCTGTTACCAGCTGACGTGAGGGTAGCAGAGGGATAGGTGCCTGTTCGCCGTCGGAGACTCCCTGTCCGCGAGCAATGACAAGGTAGTTGGCGACAAATACTGGAGCGCGAGGGACAGCGAGACGGAAAAAGACCTCGCCGCTGGCACCAGGAGAGAGAGAGATTTTTTTCACCGAGTCGCCGACAATCATGGGCAGAAGAGCGCCGTCGGCGCCATTGGTCATACGGAGAGAGACATCGACATTCTGCTCCTTGTCGTCCATGTTGGAGACCTTGACCGAGAAGAGACATGTGTCGCCGTGGCGTAGGAATCGAGGCACATTGGGAACGGCCATAAGTTTTTTCTGAGTCACTGTAGACCTATTGATGCTGCCTATTTTGAGGTCCTTTGTCCAAGCGATGCCTTTGACGTTCCATTTAGATAGCAGGTCTGGTGCAGTGAAGGAGAAAGTGACAGTGCCATCGGAAGAGGTGCGCAAAGCCGGTTGGAAAAATGCCAGGGTGCTCATGTTCTGGCGGATGTAGAGCTCATCCTTGTCGGAGGTCTCGTCAGAGTCGTTGTCCTCATCAGAATCACTAACAACACTCAAAAACACCTCTTCCTCCATTTCCTCAACTTCGCCTTCTTGCGGCTCATAATTAACCTCGTCGGATATCTCAAGCACAAAGCCTTTCAAGTCTTCTCCACGCGCACTTGCGTCACGATTGCGAGATTTGCGATAAGATGATTCTTTGAGGCTTTTATAAAGTATCCTATCGTAGTCGTGACGATGATAAGAGAGTTGATTGTTGAGTGCGAAGATATTGAAATTGTATTGATAGTCAGAATAGTGTCGAGGAGTTTGAAAAAGGAGGTAAAGGGAACTGGTGTGCAAAGAGTTGGAGAAAGAGAAGAGGCTGGAGCCAAAGTCTTGTCCCCAAAGGTTGAGAGAGTAGTAGAGGCCGCCGTAGTTGTCGAGTGCGGCATCGTACATAGTCAAGAGCAGGTTGGCTGGAGGTGTGAGACCGGTCTTGGTCTCCTTGACCACGAGAGACCATGTCTCGTTGGAGCCTGGCTGCAGTTTGTCGCGGAAAGAGGAGAAGGAGACGTCGAGTTTTTTATGAGAGTACGGGACGACTATGTCAAAAGCGCCGCTTTCGAAATGATTCTCCTTGATAGCCGCGAGCTCGACAATAAAGCCGCCGAGTAGGGTGTCGCTGACAGGGATGAAGATGTCAATAAAGCCGTTGGAGAGGTTGTATTTGTTGTAGCGGTAGTATTTATCATCCTTGTGAATCAAGACGAATAATGATACGTCGTTGAAGCGAGAGCCCACACGGAGATGGAGCTTCTCCCCCACCTCACATTGCGAGGAGTCGAGAAGGGCGACGAAGAGGTCGTTGAGGACAGGAGCCGGGGCGTTTTTGGGCTGATTGACGAAATAGGTAGTCGACGAGACGGTGTCGCCGTTGTCGACAGTAGAGGCCGTGAGGCGGTAAACACCCGCTGGGAGAGAGTCCTTTTTAAACAGGAAAGGATTGTTGGGAGAGGAGGAGGCGTGGATGATGGGGTATTGCTTGGCCAGGGGCCAGTTCTTATAATCAATCGTAGCGGTATCGTAGTTGAATAGCGGGAACATTTGTCGCATTTGCGTCTTAGAGTAAGGTATTTCCAGAGAGGCGATTGGGAAATCGTTGTCGACGAGGAGCGGATTGTCGGAGGCTTTGAGTCGTTGGAGCGAGATGTCGAAGGAGCCGGAGATAAAATCGCCCGCTATGTTTTTGACGCCAATCGGAGTGATGTCGCTGGAGAAGTCGCCGAAATGGACATAACGGCTTTGCATACCTACGAAGAGAGCGGTGGAAGCCTCGTGAGTCTCGCCGTTGAGGTCGGTCACTTTAACGTTGACCTTGTATCTGAAAGAAGGTTTAAGAGATAGGTCGACGTTGGAGTCGGGTGTAGGAATGAACGAGATCGAGAAGAAACCGTTGATGTCGGTGACGGTCTCCCCTTCCGCTACGACAGTAGGCTCGGATTGTTTGAAGTTCCACCAGCCCCAGCGCCAATAAGGAATTTCGACCGAGCGTGTGACGGTATAGGAGACCTTGGCGCCACTGATGGGAACTGCGGAATAGGAAGCCGCGACGCCCTCGACAGTAGCGGTTTTTAAGAATGTGCGTTCCTGAGCGGGGTTGGACAGAGTGACTGTGAACTTAGGTTGTTTGTAGGCTTCCACAGTGAAATAGGCATAGTCGCGAGAATCGTTGGGTTTAGAGTATTTGACGCACCATTTGCCTGGCATTGCGTCGGGTGGCAGTGCGAAGGAGCCGTAGAGGGAACCGAACTGGTCGGTGGAGAGGGAGAGAGAGTCGATGGTTTTATAATTGATGTCCAGGAGCAGGCAGAGGTATTTCTGGTTGTCGAGGACTGAAGCTTTTTTCTCGTGGTCATAGAGATAGTCGAGGAGCGAGAAGAAGACGGTGTCGCCAGGTTTGTATACAGGGCGGTCGAAGAAAACCTTTTGGTGATTGATTTCGCCATCATAGCTGCTGGACTCGTCGTAGAGGTAGGCTATGGTTCTCATGCCATTGTAGTCGATGGCAAAGCGGCTCTGATAATGGTTTTTGACAATATGTGCTGATTTGTCGAAATTGAAATGGCCGAGATTGTCGGTGCGTGCCGTGGCTACAGTGACATAATCGCCCTTGTAAGTTTTTTTAGACTGGAGCAGGACCTCGTGATTTGCGATAGGTTTGCCCGAGATGCGGTTGAGGAGAAGTCCGCCGTAATCGGTGGTGAGGAAGAATACGGCGTCCTTGACGGAGAAGGAGGAGGTGACGACGAGAGAGTCGAAGGCGCTGTTGGATGAGGCGACAAGGATATAATCACCCTGAGGCAGAGGCGGTATGGCGAAAAAGACCTTGCGAGGGGCATAATCCCTTTTGTCGGCCAGATACATATTCCACTGTTCGACAACCTTTTGTTTAAGGAGGAAAGCTATCCACTCTTTTTGGGTATATTTATTCTTTTTCTCGACGGAGTTAACAATACGGAAAAAAACGGAGTCCAAATTGGTTTCCTCGAGGTAAGCCGCAGAGTAGCGTTGGGAGGTGGAGTTGTATTTGATTTTGACGTTGAGTCGAGGTTGTTGGATGCGTTGTTTGAGGTTGAGGCACTCGATGGCTCCAGGGCTTTTGGGGTGCAGCGCAACAGCAGTGTCGGCGATAGCGACAGCCGCGACAAGGCTGTCGCTACCGAAAAGGCTGTAATAGCCATCCATGAGTCGGGAATACAAATCAGTAATCATCATGTCATTGCCTTTACGGAAGTGAGAAATAACCGATGGCAGTTGCGCGATGACGTCTTTGTAGCCGTTGTCGAAGAGCAGCATGGAGTTGAGGAGGTCCAGACGGTCGAGATAGAGTTTGATCATGACCCTGTCGGAGCTATGGAGATCCATGTGGAGGCGCTCACGCTGCTGGAGGAGAGAGAATAGGAAGGCGGACATTGAGCGCAAGGAGTCGTCGACTTTGACGGAGATGTTGACGAAGTTTTTGTCGAAGGAGAAGGCGTTGTTGTAGTTGGAGAGGTCGGTGGCTTTAAGTTTTGGGAAATCAAACACATTGCTAAAAGAGACAGCCCTGGAGGCCATGATATCGAAAAGCGTTGGAGTGAGGTCGCCGTCGTTGCCAGAGACAGTGTTTTTGACGAGAGGGATAAGAGAAGGAGCCTTGGTGGCTTTGAGTTTGGCGATGTCGGTGAAAGCCAGACGGAGTTCCTTTTCGACCTCGGATCTAAAGCGGCTCTCGTTCCAGAAAATGACGTCGATGGTGTCGTTCTCGATAGGACTGATATCGAGGATTCTGTATCTGTTGTAGTTATAGTATTCGCAGTAGAAAGAGGCCATTAGAAGATGTGCGATAGCCTTGTCCTCGGGGTTGAGTCGAGGAGTGACGAAACGGAGGCGAGCCAAGGAAGAGTCGTATGAGTCCTCTTTGAAATTGGAGCCAATCTCAGCGAGATAGTTGACGCCGACAAGAGATTGGTGAGAGTTTTTTGATTTCAAGGCCTGTTGGTAAAGGTTGTAAGCCTTGTCGTAGGCCTTGGAGTAATGCTGTTTTTTGACAAGACTGTCGACGTTGTGCCAAGCAGAGTTGTAGTCAAAGTTTTGAGCATTAAGGGATAGCGCAAAAAAGGCGAAGCTCAAAAAAACAAGGAAAGACTTTATATTTTTCATAGACGAGACTTTTTAAGGTTAACGGCGAAAAAGGGGTATTATTATTATTTCGGAATATGAAATCTCGCATTGGCTTCGCTCGAAAAAAAATCACCTTATTGTTACCCAAGTCTTCGTCTACGGAAACACTGTACGAAAACTATAACTGCGCTTTGTACTAAAACAAGAACAAAATACCCACATCATACATCACACACCACTCATTTCATTGCCTCTCCCCTATCTTCACAACTCGTCTCGTCGTCACGCCCTCAGTGGTCCTTATGCGCAGCAGGTACACCCCCTCTGGCAACCCTGCTGTCGTCAACGTGGCTCGTGTCGCGTTGCATTCCCTCCTCATCACCATCCTGCCCTTCATGTCGCTAAGCTCCAGCATCTCCATATCGCTCTTCGACTCCACCTCCAGCCTGTCTCCGAAGGGATTGGGCCGGACCACGACACCTCCCCTATCCATCACAGGCTCTATACCCACCTCGGTGGTGTCGGCGACTGTGTCCTCCACAAAGACGGCAACAAACACCGTGTCGCTCACCAGCGTGAACGTGCGGGGATTGCTGCTGTCGCCGTCTCCCCACGCGACAAAACGATGGTTCCCGCCGCGAGGATTCGCCTGTATCGTGACATCTACGTCCGGGTCATACCTCCCTCCACCATTGACATAGCCCCAGTTAATGTTGTTGGGGCGTGCGACAACGGTATAGTACGGCCGGTGGAAATGCACCGTGTCGCTCCAGCGGCTCCATACCGTGTCACCATCGGGGTAGCACCTCATTGCACGCACTCGACAGGCATACTCCGCATCCGGCATCATGGAGTTGAATTGGCACACGGTATCCGTTGTGCCGATGACGGCGTATTCGCTGTACGGCTCCGCCGCCAGCCCGTACGCCAGCTCGTATCCGCAGTGCATCGTGTCGCCGCTCCAGCTGAAGAAGGCGTCCCTGTGGTAGGCTCTCACCGTAAGGTCGTACACCGACGGACATATCCTTGGCAGACACGGCCTGTCAGGATCAGGCAGATACATGCTGTCTAAAATGGGGAAAACACAAAAATATGAACGAGTATCTTTCCAGAATCGACATCGAGTATATTCGGGTTCCCCGAAGGGTGGATCAGCTTCAGGATTGAAGTCTACAATTTTTTCAATTTCCGCACAGAATATAGTATCATGACAAATAGGGCGGGAAAAAACCCAACCTGTTACAGGATATTCAGGTATGCCTTCCCACATCAAAAAATAACGTGAACTGTCTGTGATATATGGACGTCTGAACCGTTCCTCATAAAGGGCCCATACCGTGTCAATCATACCCGAGGGTATCAGTCTTGTTGGCGGACATCCGCAGTAGATAACCACCTCGTCAACCTTTTCAAAATAGTAAGATGGCGGCATATTCAAATACAGTCCCTGTCGAATATGGTAATCACTGTCCGCGCTATCCAACAAGGATGGCGGCCCTATGTATTTCATCAGCGTTAATGTTGTTCCAACGCCCGGGCATTGAGCCAAACAGGTGGAAAGCCCATATATACGCATGCCTGGAGTCGTCGGTATTTCATACAAGAAGCATCTATTAGTATGCCCAGTCATACTGCCACCAAAACAAAAGGCGCAATTGGGTGGAAAGAGATACCCTGTGTCACTCGTAGTTATCGTATCTTGTGACGTTGCTGTATAGAACCACAATGAGACAACCACTAGAACAATTACCTTTTTCATAGTAAATATTATTATTATTTTATGGTTGATTTCTATCGATAATATTGAGCACGATGACCTTTGTTTTCAGCCATAATAACAATGGCTTATCTTATACTGTTTGTACATGGGTAAACCGAAGAGTAGGTGCTAGGCGCCTGCAAAATGGAGTTGAGATTAAGCACCCGTCCTATATGAGCATTTGCACTGAGACTAATCAACGACAACAACATCAAATTAATGATTTTCAGATACTTTTTCATAATGGTTAATGTTTATATTTTATGCAAATATAAGAAATAATTACTTACAGACAAAAACATCAGAATGTTTTTTTTGTCATCCAATGGCTTGCTGACGCTCGCATTAAAACAAAACCCTTAAAAATAAAAACTTAAAACTCTTAACCCACTAACCTTCAAACGTTAAACATAAAACTTTAAACATTATTAATACAAATCTCGCTCGAATGAACGATTGGGACAAGCATTTGTTCAATTATTGATATTGGAAAATAAAAAAAGAGGAAAAATGACTTTCCTCTTTTTTCAGTGACTCCTGCAGGATTCAAACCTGCAACCTTCTGATCCGTAGTCAGATGCTCTATTCAGTTGAGCTAAGGAGCCATGTTGTATTTCTCTCGAAATCGGGTGCAAAAGTACACACTTTTCGAATACTGACCAAATTTTTTTTCTTTATTTATGAAAAATTCAAGATAGCAAACTGATTTACAGAAGTAAAATCAATAAAATTATTTACTCTTAGGCCCTTTATAGTGATACACTTCACGGTATAAAATGTCACGCATTTCATCAAATTCACCGTCATCCAACTCATACTTCGACATGACTATCATCTGCAGAGTCAACACTTGCTTGCCATAATAGGAGGGCTGCCAATACTCCTGTGGGTTTCTAGTGAAGCCTAAATCGGTGTAGAACTCGAGCCGGTGGTCAGCTTGCTCGGTGGATGGCATCTCGGTCTCTAAAACCACCTGGTCGGGATGTTGCGACATGAAGCTCAACATAGTGGCTTTGCCCATGCCTTGGTTGCGGAACTCTTTGTCGATAGCAAAATGCTCTATATATGTGAACTCCTCGAAGACCCAATAGGTGAGTATTCCTAGCGGCTCGTCATCAAGTGTGGCGACAAGGAAATGAAACCTTTCGTCTCGGTCTTCGAGGGTACTAAACGGAGGACGCTCTTCGTCGGGGAAGGCCGACTCGAAGAGCTCTTTGGCAAAATGGTTGTGTCTGCTCTCAGACAATGGTTCGAAATCTATCATATAAATGAGGGAGTAAGAGTTTAAAGGTTATAAAGGTTTAAAAGTTTAAAAGTTAAAAATTTAAAAGTTTAAAGGGTTAAAAGTTTAAAAGTTTAAAGGTTTAAAAGGGTACAAGCTCCAGTGGAGCGCGTAGAGCTGATTTGTGCGTGGCGAAATTAAGTTTGAAAGGTTATTGTTTTCCGTTTAAAAAATATGTGGTTTGATTAGAATAGCGAGAAATTATTGACTGCGATGTTGAGACGAAGGGTGTGGTGTGGGGCTGCTTTATCGTAACCTTGTAGGTTGACTCTGTTGTAATGGAATGTGTAGTTGATAGAGACAGCTGTGCCTTTGGCGAGTGTGTATCCAAAGCCTATGGAGGCGAAAGCGCCATAGCCTATGCCTCCTTGGTTGACATATTCGTAACTGGCGACATAGGATGAGGGCGACTGTCCTCCCCATATATCGAGTATACTGTAGGTTATGCCGGCAATCTGTATGTCGCTGCTTTCCACCTTGGTGTTGTTGAGGTTGCCTCCTGCGGCGAGCTCAAGATCGAGACCATTGGAAAGGGGTATTTTGCGTATTATGCCGAGGTCGAAATAGATACGTTCTTCGACGCCCTGGGTGGGGCATACGACATAGCGGTTCTGGTCGGTCAGGTAGGCTGAGGCATGGCCGCTGTTGAGGAGCACGGCTCCTATGGCGTTAAGTTTGGCGTAATCGAATTTGAGAGCCCACGCCCATTTGTCACCTTCAAGGTCATAACGGAAACCTATGCCAAGCTGGATGGCCAGACGATAGTACATATCGCCATATTCGGCAACAGTAAGCTGGTTGTAACTACCTACCGAACTGCCGATAAGGTCTTGGTTGGTAAGGTTGTTCCAGATGGGGATGCCATAAGATTCGCTGTGGAGGATGCGCAAAAGGGTGTTGACGTTGTCGGGGGAGCCATTGTAGAAATTGGCGTGGAAATCGCTGGGTTTGAGGACACCGATGCCGACATTGAGGGAAAGACCCTTGAGGTGGTAAGGATGCGAGGGGGAAGTATACGAAAAAAACGGCAATGCCAAGAAGCACAGCATCATTAAGCCACATAGCAACTTATAAGGCTTGTTTCTGTTGTTGTCGGCGACGGGTCCAGCCTCGTCGCCGCATCGGTCTCGGTCTTTGTCGTTCATTATGTTTTATGTTTTACGTTTAACGTTTTATGTTTTATGTTTTACGTTTAACGTTTAAAGATTAATGGGAAAGTTGAAAATTGAAAATTTAAAGTAGAGGTTGCAATTTATATCTGGTCTTTTTTGGAAGTCAGGATGTTGTGAAGCAGATCTCGAGCGCGGAAAAGCTGAACTTTGACGGTGCCGAGGGGCATGTTAAGCTGGTCGGCAATCTCCTCATAGGAGAGCTCTTCGAAATAGCGTAACTCCACCAGACGGCGGTAGCGTGGTTTGAGCTGACTGACAACCTCACGAAGCATTTGCACTCGTTGCTGATGTATGATATTTTCCTCAGGATTGTGGGCCTCAGAGGGTATGGGGTATTCGTAGACTTCGCTGCCAGTACGGATGTCGTCGAGATAGACGGTTTGGAGACGTTTTTTGCGGATGAAGTCGACACAGTTGTTGGTGGCAATGGAGAAGAGCCAAGTGCTGAAGGCGTGTGTCGGGGTGTAGAGGTGGAGTGAGGCGAAGGCTTTGCCAAAGGCTTCGATGGTAAGGTCGTCAGCCTCAGTGGGGTTGTTGGTCATTTTGAGGAGCATGAGATAAATAGGCTCACGGTACATACGCATGAGATCGGCGTAGGCACGCTGGTCGCCTTTTTCCCTGGCGAGACACACCAACTGGTAGTCACGCTGGGCTTTCTCGGTTGAAAAATGAGTTGCTACCTCCATTGTTTATTTTTTCTCAGTAACGCAAATAAGGATAAAATAGTATTCGCTATGAGAAAATAAAGCTCAAAAAAAACAGAGAAAAACGGTATCTTACTAACATTGAATCGTTTGGCAAGAAAAAAAGAGCATACTGTCTGCCAAATAATTTTCAGAATCAAAACCGACAAGAGCAGCTGCCACGGAAAAAGGTTAAAGACAAAGAGGCATACAAGAGATGCGAGAAAGATATACTGAGAGATGGGGTAAAGAGTGAGCGAAAGGCGGTCGCGCATTTTATAATAGCGACGTGTGGAACGTTGGCGCAGACGCTGGCGGTGCCACATGCGGAAGGTTTCCTGAGCGTTGTATGATACCGCCGAATCCGGGCTTAGAGCCAATGCGGTGTTGTTTTTGTCGGCGTTCTGGTTGACGAACAGGTCGTCGGCGCCCTCGCTGATGCTATAGTGGCTGATGAAGCCGCCGTTGCGGAAGAAGAATTCGCGGCGATAAGAGAGGTTGCGGCCTGTAGCTGTGTAGGGGTTGCCCATCATGGCCATACCCATAAATGAAGCGTTGAAAACCATGTCCTCGTAACGCTGAAGGGCTGTGGTAAGTGATTTCTCGCCCTGGACAATGGAGTAGCCGAGAGTCATATCCACACCCTTGCCGAAAGACTCCATCATCTCCCTTATCCAGCTAAAAGACTTGGGCACGCACTCAGGCTCGGTGAGAAGGATGATGTCTTTTGTTGCCGACTTGATACCAATGGAAAGAGGGTATTTCTTGCCGTGGAACATGTTGACATCCTCAGGGAAGGTAATCGGCTTGAGATGGGGATAGTTCTCGGAGCAGACATGGAGCACGAAACGGGTGTCGTCCTGCGATGTGTAGTCGACCACAACCACTTCATAGTCAGGATAGTCCTGCTCAAGCAGATAGGGCAAGCTCTTTTTGAGAAACTCGGCCTCATTGTGGGCGACAATAACCACAGAGACAGAGGGGAGTTTGGCGGGGGACTCGACCTGACGAGGGTAGTGAGAGCCCTTGTACAGCCCGACGCGAAGCCAAACCAATCCATAATAGAGACATAACGCCAGCAACGACAACACCAGCAACACTAATAAAACAAGTGTATATGTGTTATTTAACACATTAGAAAAATCCATATCTCATCTTTTTTGATTTTACAAAAATAGTTCTATTTTGGAAATTATTTGTAACTTTGCATTTGTTTTTAGAAACAATTTATTAACAAGAGGTCGTTTCAGATTATGATATAAAATCAGTTACAATATATTATAAATTGGCGCCTCTGTTGATTTTACATTTATTTCATTTTTTATCGCCGAACCACAACCCTAATATCCAAAAAGCAAGACATGACTTCCGAGCCCACCCTGCATAATGACCAACCTTTCCGATTCACAATAGAACACAGCGACCCGAACAGCTCAGCTCGCGCAGGGGTACTACACACCGACCACGGTGCGATACCAACACCAATATTTATGCCCGTAGGCACAGTGGGGTCTGTTAAAGCAGTACATCAACACGAACTATGTAACGATATAGATGCCAAGATAATACTAGGCAACACATATCACCTGTACTTGAGGCCTGGGATGGGCACTTTGAAGGCTGCCGGAGGCCTGCATCGCTTTATGGGATGGGAACGACCCATATTGACCGACAGCGGCGGTTTTCAGGTCTTCTCCTTAGCGCAGAACAGAAAAATAAAGGAGGAGGGCTGCACATTCAAATCGCATATTGACGGCAGCAGGCACACCTTTACTCCCGAGGGGGTTGTTGATATTCAGCGCACGATAGGCAGCGACATAATGATGGCTTTCGATGAATGTCCTCCAGGAGAGTCGCCCTACAACTACGCCAAGAAATCGATGGAGTTGACCCACAGATGGATGGACCGCTGTGTAGAGCGATATAAAGAGACAGAACCACTATATGGACACAGGCAGGCGCTGTTCCCGATAGTGCAAGGGTGCAAATACGCCGATTTGAGGCGAATGAGCGCCGAACACGCGGCCTCGAAGGATGCCTATGGTTATGCCATAGGCGGTCTCGCTGTAGGAGAGCCCACAGAGGTGATGTACGAAATGATTGAGGTCGTCAACGCCATTTTGCCCACCGACAGGCCCCGATACCTTATGGGGGTTGGGACGCCGGCCAACATACTTGAGGCCATAGAACGGGGCGTGGATATGTTTGACTGTGTCATGCCTACCCGCAACGGTCGCAACGGCATGCTCTTCACATGGAATGGCACCGTGAACATAAAAAACAAAAAATGGGAGACTTGCTTTGAACCTATAAACCCCGACTCAAGCGCCCTTGCCGACAGGTCATACACATACGCATACCTTCACCATTTGATAAAATCGGAAGAGCTGCTGGGATTGCAGATTGCGTCGATACACAACCTGACATTCTACCTTGACCTGGTACGCACAGCGCGCCAGCATATAGCAGAGGGAGACTTCACAAGCTGGAAGGGGTCGATAGTTGACAGATTGATGAGAAGAGTGTGAGCGACAAGAAAGATGGCTGACAAAGAGCCGCGGCAAAAAAAAAGGAAACAAAACAATAAAAAACAACAATAATGAAAAAAACGATTATTGCATTGGCTTCGTTGGCACTGGTTTGCGCCTGTTCGAAGCAGGGCGCCGACAAAGACGCCAAAGTCATTGAAAAAACCGACATCGAGGTGAATAACGGACAGTTCACCTCCGAGGTGATGTGGGCCCTTGGCAAGATGGGCGAGACAGCTGTGTCGCCCGACGGCAAACAGATAGCCTACACACTCACCTATTATAGTATGGGCGAGAACAAAGGCAACGGCGAGCTGTATGTGATGCCGACAGCCGGCGGAGAAGCCACACGCTTGACCACAACCGCTCAAAGCGAGTTCAACCCCGTGTGGAAAGACGACAACACTCTCATGTTCTGCAGAGGCAACGAGATCAGGAGCATTGATGTCAAAAGCAAGAAAGAATCGCTTCTGGCAACAGTGGAGACAGGCCTAGAGGGGTTCAAAATATCGCCCGACGGGAAGAAGGTGGTCTATGTCACCGATATGGCGGTAAAACGCGCCAGCGACGTAGAGCCACTGTTCGAAGGACTTGACAAGACAACAGGCCGCATAAACGAGGACCTCATGTATCGCCACTGGGACCAATGGGTTGACGAATATCCTCAGATATTTATCGCCGACATGAATGGAACCATTGACATCAATAGCGCCAAAGCGATAGTTGACAGCACTTTTGAATGCCCTATGCGTCCATGGGGTGGTGTTGAGCAGTTCAACTTCTCACCCGACGGCACACAGATAGCATACACTTGCCGCAAGAAGACCGGTAAAGACTATGCTCTTAGCACAAACAGCGACATTTACCTATACAACATCGCCGACGGCAGCACCAAAAACATCAGCGAAGGCATTATGGGTTATGACCAGAACCCCGTTTTCAGCCACGACGGCAGCAAGATAGCTTGGGAAAGCATGGAACGCGACGGATACGAGAGCGACAAACTACGCCTGATGGTATACGACATTAAAAGCGGAGCGAGAATCGACTACACCGACAATTTCGACTATGGTGTAAGCGGCATAAGCTGGTCCGACGACGACAGCGAGATGCTTGCCGTTGTCATGTATAGAGGCATGAACGAGATCTTTGCATTCAAAACCGCAGACAAAAGCATACGCCAGATCTCTCACGGCTATCACGACATCAATGGCTTCCAGCTTTGTGGCGACAAAATATACGCCAACCAGGTCTCCATCTCCTACCCTGCCACAGTGTACACCTACAATCTCAACGACAACATGAAAGAGGGTACAAAACTCACTACTTTCAACGACGACATCCTTTCGAAAGTGCGTATGGGCAAAGTTGAGGAACATTGGATTAAGACCCACGACGGCCAGGATATGCTCACTTGGCTTATCTATCCTTACGACTACGACAGCACCAAGGTCTACCCTGCCCTGCTCTTCTGCGAAGGCGGTCCCCAATCCATGGTGAGCCAGTTTTGGAGCACACGCTGGAATTTCCAGGTCATGAGCGGCGCAGGCTATTTTGTGATAGCACCCAACCGTCGCGGAGTTCCCGGATTCGGCACCGCATGGTGTGAGGAGATCAGCGGAGACTATGGCGGACTGTGCATGAAAGACTACATGACCGCCACCGACTACTTCGCCAACAACTGCAAACAAATCGACAAAGAGCGCATAGGAGCCTGCGGCGCCAGCTTCGGTGGATACAGCATCTACTGGCTTGCCGGCCACAACGAGAACCACCGCTTCAAAGCTTTCCTCGCTCACAACGGCATGTTCAACTTCGAGCAGCAAAGCCTCGAAACCGAGGAATTCTGGTTCACCAACTGGGATCTCGGCGGCCCCTACTGGGCTAAAACACCTCAAACTATCAAGAGCTACAGCAACTCGCCTCACCTCTTTGTCGACAAATGGAACACACCAATCTGTGTGGTACACAGCGAGTTTGACTTCCGCATTGTCGCCAGCCAAGGTATGGCAGCATACAATGCCGCCAAACTGCGTGGTCTCGACGCACGCTATCTCTATTTCCCCGACGAGACACACTGGGTTCTGCGTCCACAAAACAGCCTCTTATGGCACAGAAACTTCATCGACTGGTTTGACAAATACCTTAAGAAATAGTTGACACATTAATCACAACACAAATCTCCGATGTCGCCATCCGCCACAGAGACAGGAGGGCGACATCGGGGGCCAAGCAAGAGAAAGGAAAAGAAATGAAACTTATAAAATGCAGCCACTGTGGCCGTCCATACTACAATAGCGAGGAGAAATGCATATACTGCGGCACGCCGACATCGCAATCTGAAAACAATTTTGTAAAGCAAGCCATCACATCCCCCAAGTCGCACAAGCTGATGGAAGATGTGTTGTCGGGCAACTACAAACCAAGCAACCTAGCTGAAAACATCCCTCCGAAGCCAGAAAAGGAAAGCGTCGCCGAGACAGTGGAAGAGACTGTTGTTGTGGAAGAGGCTGCTGTTGAGGAGAGAATCGTGGAAGAGGCCGAGGCAGTAGAAGAGGTCGTCGAGACAGTAAAAAAAGAGGTCTCGGAGGCTGTTAAGGAGCGTGCCGACGCTATTGCCGACATCACAACCGCGACAGACGATACAATCAAAAATGAAATCATATACCCCAGTGTCGATGAGATAGAAACCACACCGCACAAGAAAGGTCACGGATGGATATGGGCAATCGTCATCATTGTCCTCGTTCTTGGCATTGCCGCGGCAGTGTATCTGAAATGGGATGCCATCAACGGCCTAATAACAAAAATAATGAACTAAAGGCAATAGAAACGCGGTAAACGAAATAGGTGCGGCATTTTGCATGCCGCACCTATTTTTTGTAATTATATTGGATGGCGAGAGTGTGTTGCCGCCATCCAATATCAAATAGATCTCACTACCACAGCTGGGCGCGTTTCTCAGGATCGACCCACATCTTGTCGCCCTTCTTGACATCGAAGGCATCGATAAACTCGCCTATCTGAGGCAGAGCGACATTGACGCGGTTGCGTCCAAGAGAGTGGACATCCATCTGGGTGAGCTGGAGTATAGCCTTTGGACGGATGTTGCTAGCCCACACAGCGGCATAGGCAAGGAAGAAACGCTGCTCGGGAGTGAAGCCATCCATCTTTTCTTTGTTGACCTGCTTTTTAGCCAAAGCGTTCTGCATGGCGAGATAGCTGACGTGGAGACCACCGTTGTCGGCTATGTTCTCGCCGAGGGTGAGCTCACCATTGCCATAGAGAGTTCCAAGTTCGGGGTCGTCGAGGACCTTGACAGCGCTGAAAGCGTCGACGAGGACTTTCTTGTTGTTGTCGAAGTTTTTGCTGTCCTCTTCGGTCCACCAGTCGTGGAGGTTGCCGTCTTTGTCGTATTTGCGGCCCTGGTCGTCAAAACCATGGGTGAGCTCGTGTCCGATAACGACACCGATAGCGCCATAGTTAGCAGCCTCGTCGGCAGCCATATTGAAGAAAGGAGGCTGAAGGATTGCTGCGGGGAAGCAAATCTCGTTGGTAGTGGGATTGTAGTAAGCGTTGACAGTCTGAGGGGTCATCTGCCATTCATCCTTGTCGACGGGTTTGTTGATTTTGCTCAACATATAGTCCATATCGAAAACATTACTACGCACCACGTTGGCATAGTAGCTGTCCTCTTTGATATCGAGGCCGCTGTAGTCGCGCCATTTGTTGGGGTAACCGATTTTGACATAGATGGTGGAGAGTTTGTCATGAGCATTCTTCTTTGTAACGTCGGTCATCCAGGTAGCCTGGTCGATACGCTGACCGAGGGCAGTGATGAGGTTGTTCACGAGGGTTTCCATACGTTTCTTGGCTTCGGCGGGGAAGTGTTTCTCGACATAGAGCTGACCGAGAGCCTCACCCATGGCGCCGTCGACAGTAGAGGTGACACGTTTCCAACGGGGGCGGTTAGCCTCACGGCCACCAAGGAGCTTGCCGTAGAAATCGAAGTTAGCATTGACAAAGTCGTCGCTAAGATAGCTAGCGGCAGAGTTGATCTCATGCCATGCGAAGTAAGCCTTCAGAATTTCAACATCGGTATCGGCGATGATCTTGCTGAGATCACGGAAGTATTTGGGCTGAGCGATGTTGAAAGACTTCATACCCTTGGCGATCTTCATATCGGTGAAGTAGCCATTCCAGTCGATGTTCTCGGCCAGTTTCGAAGCCTCCTCAACAGTGTAGCGGTTGAAAGTGCTGTCGGGGTCGCGGTTCTCAAGGCGGGTGTTCTGACTGTTGGCGAGACGGGTCTCGAAAGCCATAACGAAGTTGGCGAGCTTGTCGGCAGCGATGCCGGAAAGTTTGTCGTAGCCAGCGAGAGCGAACTCCTTGGTCATGAGTTCGACATAGCCTTTGCGGATGTTTTTGTTGTTACCTTCGTCGGTGGTGTAATAGTCACGGTCGCCAAGGCCGAGGCCGCTCTGGTAAGCCCAAGCGATGCACATTTTAGCGTCATCTTTGTCGGCTTCGCCAAAAACGCCGAAGAGGACATGGTTGCCACGGTGGTGCATTTTGAGGAGCTCGTTCCAAATGTCCTCACGGGTTTTGAGGTTGTTGATTTCCTCAAGATAAGGAGTGAGGGGAGCCACACCCTGCTGCTGAAGCTTGACACTGTCCATACCAAGGTTGTACAATTTGGCGATTTTGTCTGCCACAGAACCATTGGCGTTTTTCTGTTCGCTCACGGAGTCGATAATGGCGCGGAGGTCGGCCTGGGCCTTTTCGCCGAGGACGTCGAAAGCACCGTAGCGCGAGTGCTCGGCATCGAGGGGATTGTTGGCCATCCAGCCACCGCAGGCGTACTGGTAGAAATCGTCCACCGGACTGACGGTGGTGTCAAGGTTGTTAAGGTCGATTCCAGATGTAAGGTCGGCCTTTTTGTTACAACCAGCTGCAATAATAGCCATAGTTGCGATTGTTAAAAGTGTTTTTTTCATATAGTTATAATATTAATTAATTGCAAAAGTAAAAATGCAAAAATAATAAAAAAAAGCGAAAAAAGGGATTTTTCTAGTTTTTCTAGTATCTCTAGTATTTTTAGTATTAATTCAAAATTCAGAATTCACCGTTCGCTCATGTAGGAGTGCTCTTCGAGCAGAAATCTGACAAATCAAAAAAAAATCAAACAAATAAGAAAATATAAGAATTGAAAGATTTAATAATATTTGATAAATTTCTCGCAAAGCGACTCACAATTCACTGATTCTCGATTTCCAATTTCGCTCATGTAGGAGTGCTCTTCGAGCAGAAATCTGACAAATCAAAAAAAAAAATCAAACAAATAAGAAAATATGAGAATTGAAAGATTTGATAATATTTGATAAATTTCTCGCAAAGCGACTCACAATTCACTGATTCTCGATTTCCAATTTCGCTCATGTAGGAGTGCTCTTCGAGCAGAAATCTGACAAATCAAAAAAAA
>JAGCZH010000007.1 GCA_017960475.1 Bacteroidales bacterium
GAGCTGTTCGAAGATGTCTGAAATGTAATGCTGGCGGAGAATAACCATACCGACGATGGAAGCGAGGCAGACGAGGGCCATCGCCAGAGAAGAGAGAATCCGGCGGCGGCGAGAGGAGAGGACAAACAGACGCGGCGCGAGTTTGATATGCGACAGGTCGTGCTGCCCGGCAATCTGCTCGATGCGGTCGCTGTGCTGCTGCCAAGCGGTCATCAGTTCTTGCATAAAATCTTCATTTTTATTCATAACATTAACTCAAGTTTCAGGAGTTAAATAGGAAGTAAAAGAGGGAGTTAAATAGGGAGTTAAATAGGACAAATGTATTGCAGCCGCAATCGTCCACTTTAACTTCCTTCTATGACTTCCATTTTAACTTCCATTTTAACTTCCATTATTTTAACGTTTTTAATTACTTCCGAAAGTTGAATATCAATTCACCAATCACAATTCACTATTAAGGGTTCTGAGTTTGTCTTTTATTCGTTCGATGCGATGGTTGACGGCGGCTTCCGAGATGCCGAGTACCAGACCCATCTCACGCGCCGGGACACGGTCGAGGTAGAGAAGCAGGAGGGCTTTGTCGGGTGGCGAGAGACGGTCGACGAGTTCGTAGAGCCGTTCAATGAGGCCGTTCCGACTCTCTTCGACAAGGTTGTTGTAGGTGTCGTCGTCGAGCGGGAGGAACATGGGCGAAATCGCACGGTGGCGTACCTGCGACACCGCTGTCTTGAATGCGATGCTGTATACCCATGTGTTTTCCTTGCACTGGCCCCGAAAGCGCGGCCAGCTCTCCCACAGCGAACATACGATATCCTGATACATATCCTTGACGTTTTCGGGGTCGCGGTCGGTAAACATAAGGCATATCTTGAAGATGGTGCTATCGGAACGACGCAGCATCTCCATAAATGCAATATGTTGGCTTTTCGCCCACGTTTCCTTGCCTCGGCATACCTCAGGCGAGCCTGAATCTGCACTCGGCTTTCGGAAACGGTCCTTGTTGTGTTTCATCAAAAAAGCGCTTTTGTTATATTAGTCGCAAAAACGTCCGAAAACTACCATCATAGAACGAAAAAAATGCAAATTTATTTTTAGGAAGTTGGTTTTCAGTGGGATAAAAATGCAATTTTTTTAGGGATGGCGAGGCTGAAGTCTCATCGTCCTCGACGTATACGCCACCATCAAAAAAGTCGGGGTACTGATGCACTATCGAGACGACTGGAATAAGGCATAAAAAAAGAACTGGATTCTGCATTGTTTTCCAAAAATCAGAGCCAAAAAACATCGGCCAACGTTGGAAGTAATTCTGTTTACGTATAATGCAATATGATAATAATCAATATATTATAAAGATTGAAAATATTTTTTTTCATCAAAACCGCTCTAATTAAAAAAAACGTTGTACTTTTGCAGCCGATTTCGAAAGAATAATTTTGAATTTTGAAAGTTGAATTCTGAACTTCACAATTCGATATTCTGAATTCAAAATTGACAACTGCCGCATTCGTCTAGTGGTCCAGGACAACTGCCTCTCACGCAGTAGATCGCCGGTTCGACTCCGGCATGCGGTACCAAAGCGATAGAATAAAATAATTCTGTCGCTTTTCTTGATTTTCCCCAATTGTACACTAATCCTCGCCCCAAATGATTCTGTACCAATCACCCTTGGTATCAATCACATCCATAGGAGAACCCAAATACAACCTATCTGCTGTGTCCTTGAATGCAATCCAATAAAACTCTCTGTCGTTTGTAGGATATACTACTTCTATAGGTTCCGACACAATAATATAGGGTTCATTTGGTCTATAAACAATTACTGTCAGTAAAGAATCCAGTGCTGAATCAAAATCATACCCGATAGTTGCTTCATATTTGATATATCCGGCACCGAAATAGTATATTCCTTTGGCGTCGTCAGTTCTCTCACAAGCGGCAAAAAGCGCAACTGTGGCTATGAGTAATATAATGGACTTTTTCATAATTGTTGATTATTTTTTGATTATTATATAACGCTCACTTCTATTTGCGAACTCAATGTCGATGAAATAGATGCCTGTAGGAACTTGCGATATATTGATTACATCAGTTGGGTTATCTAATACCATTATCTGCTTCCCCATAACGTCCATTATGACCATCTTCAATGGTTTCTCTTTCCCGTTAGTCTGAATGTTTAGTTCGTCCATTGTAGGATTGGGATAAATAACGACTGTATTTATTATCTCAATTGCGTCAATACGACGTACAGGGGCAACGTTTATCGATGGCGGTGCCTGCGCCGGCGCATAAAGAGTGGCAGGGTGTTGAGAAATATACGCATTAAGTTCAGACCCTGCCGAAGCTTCAAATCCATCTGAAAACACAATCTCGTCGCCAGCCTTGATTGTCAATGATTGGCCACTATCAAGGCTGACATTGCCGTTGGTTCCCACAGTTGAAGTGGCTTCAATAAAACCATATTTTAGACTACTGGGTATTGTGGCTGAAGAGATAGTCACGTTGCTGATGATGTTTTCAAAGGCGCCGACCTCGCCATAACGGATATTCCATACCTTTGCGTTGTTGCACCTGTCAGTTGTGCCCATAGGAACGCCATTGTAAGTGATGTATGGATTAGACCAATACTGTTTGCGAATACATCCACTACAATAAGTGCTATATGCCATAATGGTCCGCCATCCTCCATCTGGGTAAATGTACCCATGCCCATACTCATAAGGGCTACTGTTGTTATCATTTTCAGGGTTGTGCCGACAGCCTATTAGATGACCTATTTCGTGAATAAAAGAGTAGTAACCTGTAGCACATCCTAAGGCCTTGACCACACAAAATGCTTCATCTCTTCGGGCTTTAATTTTATAAGCCTCACCACAAATTCCATCACTATAATTCACCAATAAAACACATACATCCGCAGCGTATATTTCCCTCAGTATATGGACCTCGTCCATATATCCATCGTCAGTAGTCTTGAATCTGTTTTTGTCGGTAGTCGAATTAGTCTCTTCGTAATCCGTTTTGCCAATATATACTATTTCAATTTTACAATTTACTCCACTATTTACATATGAAAGATTAGATTCTTCTTCTGCCAATAATACTGTATTGTAGATGTTGTTGACAGAATTTGCTGCTGCAGACGTATACAATACCAAGACTTTGATATCTCCACTTCCGTCGTGATACCTGTTCTCTAATTGTTGAATATCAACGGGTACATTATCCTCATACTCCTCTTGTGTGTTATCATTTTCAGATGTTGCTTGGATATGAGAAGATTCAAGATTGTCGCAATTTTCACGCATAGAACTATGGTCTAACTGAACCATATAATACTCTTCTCCGTGCGTTTCAATTGTATATACCTTGTTGCTTGTTGTAAAAGTTCCCTGAATATCTTCGCCTAAAAAAGAAAGAATAATGCTGTTTGTGTCACTAATCCCATAGAATGAGAATGAGTTAATGTCTCTGTGATTTATGTGTTTCTTTGTGATATTAAACTCATCATCATTCAATTCAATTTTAAACAATATATCTTCCGAGAAAAGAATGTCCCTTTCAATGTTAACAGGGAAAACCGATAGTACTTCTGCTCTACTTCCGATTTCTGTCAGGTTTTCGTCATTTCTATTTGCTGGCAATTCCCTTATCAATGTTTGTTGCGAATGTGCGATATTTGTCAGAGAAAAAACTGTTATCAATAATAAAATTGCCTTTAAGGATTTCATATGTTTGATTTTTTTGCAAAGTTACAAATTATTTTTCATTTGAAAAAAAACGTGCATTTTCATACAAAAAAGGGGGTGACATTCTTCAATAACAATGGCATTAATCAACATCCTCGGCATCAGAATTACGGTATAGCACAGGAGGAGTTGTAGGGTCTGGTATATAAGCTCTCAACTTCCATATCTCCTCCAGATCATCCATAAAGCTGTTCGAGAATAGTTCGGTTAGGGGTACCAAAGCGATAGAATTGAAAGATTCTATCGCTTTTTTTATAGTCAAAAATAACATAACATCCTAACAGCACATTGAATCAAAAGGTCTGGTCTGTCGACTATGCGGTGGTAAGATTATTTTACAATTAGCTTCCTTACAATCGGCACATTGGCATCAGTGACAACACTTAGAATGTAGGCTCCCGGTAACAGCGAACTGATATCAAGAACTGTTTTAGAATTATGAATATCGAAAACAGCGACTTCGTGACCCTTGATGTCGAGTACCGACATACACATCTTGCCATTGAAACCTATTACAGAGACCGTGATGATACCCTTGGCGGGGTTTGGATAAACTTGAATATCGAATTCCGAATTTTGAATTTCAAAAACGCCGAGACTATCCTCTACCCCCTGAAACTTTGCCACGATTGTGGTGTCGCCTGTAACAAACAGATTTCTCGGGTTGGCGGTTTCGCCATCATCCCACTCTATGAAGGTACAGTCTGTGTTGGGTATCGCCGTCACTGTAGCTATATCACCATAGTAATACTGCCCACCACCTGTGACCGTGCCGTAGTCCGGATTGTCGGCAAAGACAGTGACCATGAACCTGTGGTTCGGGAAAGAGACGGACACCGTCGAGGATGTGTCACCCTCGCTACAGATTGCACGGATATGTACAGTGTAACCATTGCTCAAAGGAAGGTCTCTGAAGGTGTAAGACGGAGTGTCTACTATAACAGTCGTGGAACTATATGTGACTTCCCATTCACTTTCGTTGCCTCCTGGAGCCCAACTAAGAGTGAGACTATCGGCAGAGACTGTACCTGCAACATTCTGGGGCGGTGGGCAGGGAATCGGAGGCTCTAACGTGGTGGCAGCAAGGTAATGGTAGGTTACAGAGTCTAAACAGTCGGGATAGAGGTAGATGTGGTATGTCGTACTGGCGTTGAGATTATCCATAATATATATGGTATCATAAACCTGTATCGGTGTCCGAGTGCCAGTGCCGGGAGTGAAGTCTACGGTGTCGTACTCTACATACCAGACTCCAACATAATTGCCAGTGTCATTCCAGGCTATGATTATACTATCTGTGGTCGTGTGGGCGATATGCAGGTTTTCGACTTGTGAGCAGGGACGTACTTCAAGCGTGATGTCGTCAATATAGGGTCGATTGACAGGTGATTGGAATGGAGCCTTGAATGCTACATGGCCGTGGGGCCCTCTATACCTTGCCATACTTACCGTATGGTGCGAATAGTCGTTTAATGAAGTTATGCGGGCAGTATCGACAGCCACAAATGTGGCGGTGTCAGTCGGGTCACTCATCACGCCAACCACTATGAACGAGTTGTAATAAAAATGGGCGGTGCGCAGCCAGAAGGAGACCTGAAGACCCCTCGCAGGATATAGAACGGAGTCGGTAAGGGGCATAATGGCATATTGGTCGGAACACATAACGGGATAGTTAGCAGTGTGGAATCGCATAGCGTTGTGTCCGCTGTGGGCGTAGGTTGAGTCGTTGTGTACAAGGGGAGCGCCACTATATTCGCCACCCACACTGGTGTTGTGCCGCAACCAGCAGTCAGGCAAGGTGTTCGTGTTCGAATAGGTGGTGTATGAGGGGAGGCCGGCGACGCTCTCGAAGTCCTCAACAAAGGGTAGGCTGTTGAGCGGTGCACATTGGGTGTGGAACTGGACTGGGTAGGAGGGATAGCCCTCGTTGCCGCCGCAGCTGGCTATAATGACCAGCTCGTAATCGGTGTTTGGCGTGAGACCACCGATGGCTGCGGTGTTGTCGGAGAAGATATATGGCGAAGTGCTTCTAAAGTCGAATCCAGGCGCACCGACATAGACAAGCCACTGGTTGGGACTGGCGTTGCCATTGGTTCCACAAGGATACAGACCACAATCCCACGTGGCAAATACATCGTATGACGTGGTGCCGGTCACTTGGACATTCTCCGGCGTTGGACAAGGTATCGACAACCTCAGTTCGATATTGTCGAGGGTGCAACCGTTGTTGGCCATGGTTTCACTTTCGGGTGATGGGGTATAAAAGACGATGTACCGGCCGTCGCCCGTATAGTTCGCGAAGCTTACCGTGACTGAATGGAGCGAAGAGGGTGGCTCGTCGCTGAGGTCAACAGTGTCGACAGGCACAAAGCCGGAATAGGTGTAGGAGAGCGAGGGGACGGTGAGTTCCATACTTGCCGCAGGCAAGTTGCCCGAGAACCAGGTGACATCATTGGCGACACCTACTATCAAGAGGGTGCTGGGAAGCGGCGTACCACTGGCGCCAGCGCGCTGGATAAGGAAGTTCACCTCCAGGCTTGTGATGTCAATCGAGGCATCCA
>JAGCZH010000008.1 GCA_017960475.1 Bacteroidales bacterium
CTCCGTCGTCCAGGCATGCAACTCATACTCCTGGCAGAACACTGTCTTTACGAGCAACGCCTTCATCAGCGACACAACTCACATGAACGACGGCTGCGACAGCATTCATTTCCTCGACCTCACCGTCTTCCATTGCTCAACATCCGACACCACGGCGGCGGACAGCCTTATCATCGGCGGCGGCACAATCTATGCCGACACAACGCTGATTTTCGACCACGACACTATCATTGTCAACATCTGTCACACGCTGCGTGACACCTCCGTCGTCCAGGCATGCAACTCATACTCCTGGCAGAACACTGTCTTTACGAGCAACGCCTTCATCAGCGACACAACCCACATGAACGACGGCTGCGACAGCATTCATTTCCTCGACCTCACCATACACCCAATGACATTCAGCGACACTAACATCATTGCATGCGACACATACACATGGATTGATGGGATAACATACAACAGTAGTACATCGCCTCAAAACGCACCGACATTCACCATACCAAACGGTGACATTTTCGGCTGCGATAGCACAATAACTCTTTACCTCACAATAAACCATAGCACAACTTCAGACACCGTCGCTGTTGCTTGCGACAACTTTACAATCTTCGATTCAACCTTCTACACCAGCGTTGCAAACGCAGCTCTTGTTATCCCCAATTATGTAGGATGCGATAGTTCGGTATCGCTCTCACTTACCATTCTCCAAAGCTCTAGTATCCACTTGGTTGATACAATCATCGAGGCAAATTTGCCATATACCTTCTCAAACAACAGCTATTCTATCAATCAGTTGACACCGATAAGTGTGACAACATCACAGATTCTCGACACCATTAATCTTATCAATACCTATGGTTGCGACAGCATAATCTATTATCAACTCACAGTTTTGATGAACCGTACAGACACCCTTCACCAGACTGTGTGCAACAACCAGCTACCCTATATCTGGGATGACAGTACCTTCACCGAAGCCTCTACCAAAACCAGCATTCTCCAAACCAGTTATGGTACCGACAGCATTGTTGTCAGAATTCTGCATGTGAATAATGTCTCATCAAGTCACGACTCCACCAGTATATGTTCCGACTATCTGCCTTTTGTCTGGCACGATACAGTCTTTGCCCAAGGCACTACATCGGGTTCATTCATACTCCATCGCATCAACAGCGGCGGTTGTGACAGTACTGTCTTTCTAACTCTAACAGTTGCTCCTTCCTATGAGTTTACTGAATCGTATGAGATCTGTCAGGACCAATTGCCTTTCATATGGCACGAAACAACCTTCAACTCGGAAACAGCAACAACGCTGTCATCTTCTGTTACATTGACTTCATCAGCTAATTGCGACAGCACATTAAATCTAAGTCTCACTATTAGGCCCACCCATCACACCACAGATTATCAATCGCATTGCGAAAGCTATATGTGGATTGACGGTAACATCTACTCCGAAAGCACGGACCAGCCCTCTGTATCTCTTTACAACCAATATGACTGCGACAGCGTTGTCACACTAAATCTTGTGATTAATCACCCAGCCATTACGGAAATAACCGACAGTTTCTGCGTGGGAAGTCAATATATCTACAATGGTCAAACTCTTACTGACGGAGGTTACTTCGTAGATACTTTGTCGACAATTCATGGATGCGACAGTGTTGTAAGACTTGCATTGACCTTACTGCAAAAACCCGTCATAAATATCGAACAGCACCCTGACTGTGAAACAAAACTACATTTTATACATCTAGCAACCAACGTGGACTACATCCAATGGTCCACTAATGGCAATTGGAACAACGCATGGGGGCCAGACAACAGCAGGGACCTTGTCGTCAACGCACCTCAACCCATTGTGCTTAGTCTCTTTGTCGACTACAACGACTACCCATCATGTCCCAACACTGCCACGGTAACTTTGGATCCTATCATTATGCCCACTGCCATTATCAAAGCGACTCCAGAGTTCCTCACCAACGACGAAAACACTCTCAACGCCATCTCCAATAGCACAGGAGCTGATTGGCTGCAATGGTATATAAATTCGGAAGATGCCGGTGGCGCAAATTCGATACAGTACACCATTGACCGCAACGAAGACTCGGTGGTACTACTACTTATCGCCCACAACAGTACCAACAATAACGCCTGTTCCGACTCAACCACCAAAACCATCTACGTCCGCAAACAGACTCTATATGCGCCAAACGCCTTTACCCCCGACGAGTCTACCAACAACATCTTCAATATATTTTATGATGGTATCATAGAATATGAAATAAATATTTATAACCGAGAGGGGCTCCATGTTTTCCATAGTTCTACAAACGGTGAAGGTTGGGACGGAACCCACAATGGCAAACGATGTCCACAAGCCAGCTATGTTTGGATAGTTCGCTACCGCAGCGAGGTAGACCCTCAGAACTGGCATACTGAAAAAGGCACAGTCATATTGATACGATGATCCCTGTGATCATAAACAAAAAAGGGCTCCGAACAAATTATTCAGAGCCCTTTTTATTTATATACGATAAGCCTTGACTACCCTTCTGGGTTGTGTTCACGGCTCATATAGGTATAGCCTTTCATCAAACCTGTATTGGCATTGCCTATGAAGCTGAGGACAATCTTCCCCTCGTCGGTGTTACCGTATTGTTCTTTGATAAGCTCGACAGCGTGAGATACGATAAGGCCACGTTGATAAAGTATGCGATAGATGTCCTGAATGTTGTTGATTTCTTTTGGTGAGAAGCCCCTGCGCTGCAATCCCAAAGCGTTGACACCAGCGAAAGAGATTGGATAGCGACCAGCTTTGACAAAAGGTGGTATATCCTTGTTCACCAATGAGCCGCCCATAGTGATCACGTGTGAGCCTATATGGACAAACTGCAGGATAGCTGTTTTGCCACCCAATACCACCCAGTCGCCAACGATGATATGTCCCGCCAACGTAGTGTTGTTGGCAAAGACACAGTTATGACCGACGACACAGTCGTGAGCCACATGGGAGTAGGCCATAATGAGGTTATTGTCACCAATAACAGTCTTGCCAGAAGCCGAAGTGCCACGGTTGATAGTGCAACATTCGCGAATGACATTGTTATCACCGATCTCTACTGTGGTGTACTCGCCGTTGAATTTAAGATCTTGAGGAATTGCCGCGATAACGCTACCAGGAAAAATCTTACAGTTTTTGCCTATTCTAGCGCCAGGGAATATCGTGACATTGGGACCTATCCAAGTGTTGTCGCCTATGACAACATCTTCATATATTGTGGTGAAATTTGAAATCTTGACATTGTCGCCGATTTTGGCTTCAGGATGTAGATCGTAAAGTATCATTAATAAAGCGTTTTGATATACGGATTAATTGGTTTCTGAGGTGATGTGTGAAGATAATAACGCCGTAAAAATTATTTTATTATGTGAGAACGTATTATTTTTGCCAACTCGGTATTAGCGTGGTGACCAGGACAACGCAACCTGAAATGACCCTGTAGAGGTTTGCCGCAAAGGTATATGTCGCCCATGAAATCGAGCAATTTGTGACGTGCCGGCTCGTTGTCGAAGAAAGGCTCCACAGTATTCAGAACCCCGTTGCGGACCTGTATGGAAGACTTATCCCTACCATAGAGAGCCGCAAGTCGGCTTTTCTCCTCCTCACCCAAAGGTTTGTCGACAAAAACAAGCGCATTGTCAAGGTCTCCTCCCTTGATGAGGTTCAATGCCAGGAGCTGCTCCACCTCGTGAAGGAAGACAAATGTACGACAACATGAGATACCGTCACGATATTCGTTGTATGACGACAACAAAGCGTTCTGGGTTCCAATAAGCTTGCTAGTGAAAACTATTTCGCACTCAACACTGAATCCATCTGCAGGTTCAGCATAAAGTTCAACACCATTCTTAGTATCGCACCATTCTAACCGCTGAGTTATGCGATAGTAATTACGGGGAGCGTCCAAGTCTTGAATACCCGATTTCACAATACCGTCAACCCATAGACGGGCACTGCCGTCCAAAATAGGTATCTCTGGTCCGTCGACCTCGACGACGGCATTGTCAATCTTCATACCGTGTAGCGCCGACATCAAGTGCTCGATAGTCGCCACCGAAACACCAGCATTGGTGACAGTGGTTCCGTGGTTGGTGTCGGTTACAAAATCAGCCACGGCGGGAATTGTCACTACGGGAGACAGGTCAGTACGGTGAAAGACAATGCCCGTGTCCGCCTCTGCAGGAAGAATAGTAGTGTGAGTATATTTACCTGTATGGAGCCCCGCACCCGCCAATGAGAACGGCGCCTTTATAGTTGTCTGATATTCCTTCATTAATTAGTGGTTTGAGGTGTGTGGTTATGGTTTTTCGTTATAAGGTTTGAATTGTGTGATGAAATATAATTTGTTCAAGTATATAAATTAATTCTTTATCAGTTTGTAGTCAATCATCTGGTATATGTCGGGCATTGTATTCTCGTATCCGCCCTGAGGTGTCGATTGTTTTAGTTTGAATGGAAACAGCATTTGAGAAGGAGCGTCGAACGATTGAGGATTTTGCCAGAAAGCAGCACCTTTCTGCCACAAGGCTGAGGCAAAAAACAACATGATGTCATGACCTGTGCCAGCATAGAGAGGATTGGGCTCAGTATGGAATTTCTCCTTATAGGTGTCGACAAACTGACGGTGCTTGGTGTTGCCGGCATAGTCGAGATAGCCTATAGTTGTCAAGGTATAGTTGACATACTGCAACTGGTCGTATTCGATGTTGGGGACATCCTTGATGTAATTCAACAAAGTGAACACTGTAGGCACATCACTTTTCATTTGAGCCAATTTTGAAAGAAGAGACCTCATAAACAACGAATTCTGCTTAGGACCCTGATCATAGACACTGACAATAACATTATTGTGAGTCGTTTTCAATGCCGAAACAAGTTTGTTGCTGGCATTCCAGTCAAACAATGTATATTTGATATCCTTACGGGCATCGAGTTGTTTTACAAATTCGTTACGATAAATGCTCTCCTCATAATTAGGATTTTTGCTGTTGGAATGGACGATATAGAGATGACCGTCCTTGTATTTCCTTGCCACACGGTCCAAAATGCCCTCCACATTGCCTTCGACAGAGGGCATACATTTAACCACATAAGGATTGTCGGCGACAACTTCGACACGCGAGGAGAATGGATTGATGACAAATACCTGATGTTTCTTAGCCAACTGAGCAAGCTTGTTGAAAGGTTTTTTTACCAGCAGCGCTATGATTATGTCAGAATTCTCCATTTGATGAGAATAGAAAGCCTCGACGACATCCTCGTCCTTTTCTTTGTCGGAGGGCAAGTCCACAACATTGAGAACAATATCTATTCCCTGAGCCTGAAGTTGGTCAAGAGCCATGAGAATGCCCTCGTAGAATTGTACAAACTCAAAGACCTTATATTCCTTTTTGCCACGCTGCTCAATATCGAATTTTGATGTGGATATCTCGTCTATTTTATCCAAATTGAGAGGCATGATGATAGAAACAAAGATTTTGTTTTTATCCTGACGGTCACGGATTTGGAATTTAAAATCAGAGGTAGTGTCACTCTCCAAGAATTTCGCCTTACGAATTGGGAACAAATCAATTTGCTCCTCAAATGGATACGGATTGACGACGACCTTCTGTTTTGAATCAGTGAGCGGAGTTGGGGTATCGGGAAGTGAGGATGGGAGAGCGGAGAGTATATCCGAAGCAGAGGCCGTGGGGTTTTCTGTCGTTTTCTCTGGCGCTGTTGAAGCTGCGGTTTTTGACAACTCTGTATCTTTGACAGCAACATCCTTTTGTGATTGACCTTCCACTGGTTTTATCGCCAATGAATCAGCAGCCTTACGATCAGCCTCCTTCTTGGCCTTACGTTCCGCCCTTTTCTCTGATCTACTCTTTTCTGAAGACTTATCGGAAGTCTTATCAGCAACCTGTATGATATTATTATCAACAGATTGCTCATTCCCCTTCACTGAAATTGCATCGGATGGTTTCTCAGCAGGCTTCTCATCATGCTTAGGCGCAGCCTTGTCAGCTGACTTTGCTGAAGTAGAGTCCTTTTTCGAGACATCCGACTTTGCTTTTTCATATAAAGGCTTTGGTGCAAGCGTGTCTGCCGACTTTTTCTCTTTCTCTTTCTTAGCCTTCTTTTCTGCCTTGCTCTTATCGGCAAGCTTTTCCACTGGCTTTTCGGTGGCCTTAGCCTTTGGTTCTTCCGGTGCGGGTTTTTCCGTCGCTTTGGCGGCAGGCTTTTCAGCTGGCTTTTCGGTAACCTTAGCCTTTGTCTCTTCAGGTGCTGGCTTTTCCGTCGCTTTGGCGGCAGGCTTTTCAGCTGGTTTTTCGGTAACCTTAGCCTTTGTCTCTTCCGATGCAGGCTTTTCCGTCACCTTGGTGGCAGGCTTTTCAGCTGGCTTTTCGGAGGCCTTAGCCTTTGGCTCTTCAGGTGCCGGCTTTTCCATCACCTTGGCGGCAGGCTTTTCAGCTGGCTTTTCGGTGGCTTTAGCCTTTGGCTCTTCAGGTGCGGGCTTTTCCGTCACTTTTGCGGCAGACTTTTCCACTGGCTTCTCGGTGGTCTTAGCCTTTGTCTCTTCCATAACTGGCTTTTCCGTCACCTTGGCGGCTGGCTTTTCCACTGGCTTTTCGGTAGTCTTTGTCTTTGTCTCTTCCGGTGCTTTTTTATCTACTGCTTTGGCGGCTGGCTTTTCCGCTGTCTTCTCAGTGGTCTTTACCTTTGGCTCTTCGGGGGCCGGTTTAAAATTGGGGTCTCGAGGCGGTATCTTTATCATCTGCCCCGCTTTCAACTGCTCGGTTTTCAGTTCTGGATTAGCCTCGACAATTTTCTCTATAGGGACACCATACAATTTGGACAAGCCGTAAAGAGTCTGGCCCGGTTCAATTCGAATATAATGGACTGTGGTTTCAGGGGCTACAGCGGATTTGGCTCTGGCAGAAACAGCAGCAACACTGTTGCTGTTCTTAGGGAGCCATACAGTGTCGCCAACTTTCATCAAATGAATGTCTGTTTTGATTATTGCGTCGTAATATTTCAATCCATAAGCTCTTGATATGGAGAATAGCGTTTGACCCTGACGCACAACATGGACATAATACTCCTTACCATTCTTCTTCTGCATTATGTCGGAGACTTCTATGGCAACCGTCTGCGTGCCTTGCGCAGAAACGATTCCAAAAAAGAGAACCATGAAAACTAATAGCAGACGTTTCATAAAATCATGATAGTTTAGAGATTCAATGTTTTAAGTTCCAGTGTGATTATCATAATGACATCGTCACGACACAAACAATACCATCAGAGGCTTATTCCCACTCTATTGTCGCAGGAGGTTTGGAACTTATATCGTACACCACGCGGTTAACACCACGGACACAATTGATGATTTCGTTAGACACCTTGGCCAAGAAGTCAGAAGGCAGACGCGACCAATCGGCGGTCATTCCATCGACAGAGTCGACGGCGCGAAGTGCCACGACGCTCTCATAAGTGCGCTCATCGCCCATAACACCTACTGACTGAACAGGGAGTAGCATCGCTCCAGCCTGCCACACCTTGTCGTAAAGACCATAGTCTCTCAAGCCTTGGATGAAGATATCGTCAACCTCTTGAAGAATGCGGACTTTTTCGGCAGTGACATCACTAAGAATACGAATAGCAAGGCCAGGACCCGGGAAAGGGTGACGACCTATGAGCTCTTCTTTGATGGCGAGCTGACGACCGACACGACGAACCTCGTCTTTGAACAGACTGCGGAGAGGCTCTACAAGTTTCAACTTCATATAGTCGGGCAAACCGCCGACATTGTGGTGCGATTTGATAGTCTGAGATGGTCCTTTTACAGAGCTCGACTCGATAACATCCGGATAGATAGTACCCTGTGCTAACCATTTAGCGTCGACAACCTGTTTTGAGGCATCATCAAAAACATCGATGAAAGTCTTACCAATAGCCTTGCGCTTCTTCTCAGGATCGGTGACACCAGCCAACACAGAATAGAAACGCTCTTTGGCATCAACACCTCGTACGTTCAGCCCCATATCTTTATAAGACTCAAGCACATTATTAAACTCATTTTTGCGCAGCAAACCATTGTCGACAAAAATGCAATGAAGATTGTGACCTATAGCCTTATGGAGCAAGACAGCAGCCACAGATGAGTCGACACCGCCTGAGAGACCCAGAATAACTTTGTCGTCTCCCACCTGTTCACGGATTTGACGCACTGTCATATCGATAAAAGACTCGGGAGTCCAGCTCTGATCACAATGGCAGATGTCAACCACAAAATTACGAAGAAGGGTCAGTCCGTCGACAGAATGGTGCACCTCAGGATGGAACTGAATAGCATAGGTTTCCTCACCTTCAATCTGATATCCTGCATATTTTACGTTATCGGTAGAGCATATGCAATGATAGTTGTCGGGGACACGCTCAATTGTGTCTCCATGGCTCATCCATACCTGAGAACCCGCATTGATTCCCTTCATGAGTGGAGACCCATTGTCGATGTACTGCAGGTTTGCACGGCCATACTCACGAATTTTAGACTGCTGGACACTTCCACCACCCCATTTGGCCAGATACTGGGCTCCATAGCACACTGCAAGAAGAGGCAGTTTGCCTTTGATGTTAGACATGTCGGGAACAGGGGCGTCAGGAGCATTGCAAGAAAACGGACTGCCTGAAAAAATGACACCCTTAACCTCGTCACCCAAAGTGGGAATCTTGTTATAAGGGTGGATTTCGCAATAAATATTAAGCTCTCGCACTTTACGTGCAATCAGTTGAGTGTATTGAGAACCAAAGTCTAAAATAATAATCGTATCCATATTATACGTTTAAAATAAAATACAAAAATACGAAAAAAAACATAACAGACAAATTTTATTTTGTTATAATAATATACAATAAAAAAGGAGGAAAGGCGTTAGAAAAGAAAAGTAATTGGCAAAACTGAAAAAAAGTGTATCTTTGCACCCCATGAAAAAGACATCATATTTATTATTTCTCATCATAATATTCAGTATTTTAACAAGTTGCAACAACACTGAAAAATTACTGAAGAGCACCGATTATGAAGCGAAGTACAATGCCGCGGTAAAATATTACAACGAGGAACGTTATTCTCCAGCCCGACAATTGTTCGAAAACCTCATGCTCTACTATCGTGGCAATGAGCATGCCGAGGACATAGCATGGTACTACGCACAAAGTCTTTTAAAATCAACATACTACTATACTGCCTCATATCAATTCAAGACATTTAGCAAACGCTATCCCTATAGCAGTAGAGCCGAGGAGGCCGTTTTCCTGTCCGCCTACTGCAAGTACATGGATTCTCCTTCATACACCCTCGACCAAACCACAACAAAAGAGGCCATTACCGAGTTGGAGCAATTCGCAGACCGATATCCTCAAAGCACACATATACCTGAAGTCAACGAATACCTTGACGAGCTACGCAACAAGCTGATGCAAAAGGACTACGAAATCGCCTATGGATATTATAACACTGAGTCGTACCGCGCCGCCGTAGTGGCACTTAACAATTTCATTAACGACTATCCAGAGTCACCACACCGTGAAGAGGCGATGTACTATATCATCAAAGCTGGCTACCAATACGCCATCAACAGTCGAGAAGACAAGATGAAAGAACGCTTGCAGCAGGTCATCAACAACTTTGACAAATTCGCCACGACATTCAAAAACTCAAAATACATGTCCGACTGTCAGGCCATCTACACCAACAGCAAAGCAATGCTACTGAAAATAGACACCCCAAACAGCAAATAGGGACATGGTCTGTCTGACGACAGACGACAAACGCCCAAGAAAAAAAATTAAAATCCGACATATACAAATGGAAACCAAAAAAAACAGACCCGTTAACACTACCATTACCAGAAACACCGAATTGTTCAGCGAGGGTACAAACAACATCTACGAGACTGTCGCCGTACTTTCAAAACGTTCCAACCAAATCGCCAGCGATATGAAAAGAGAGCTCCACAAGAAAATCGAGGAGTTTTCTTCGGGTATCGACACCATGGACGAGATCTATGAGAACCGCGAGCAGATCGAAGTTGTCCGTCACTATGAGCAACTGCCCAAGCCGACACTGCAGGCCACACAGGAATACCTGAACAACGAGATATATTTTCGCAATCCCGCCAAAGAAGACCAAAACATGCAGCGCTTAGAAGCCATGGAGAATGAAGCCATAGCCGAGGGTGCAACAGAGAAGAAAAATGAAGAATGATGAACCTGTTGTCGCCACACCGGCAACGACAGCTCCTCTACATGGCAAGCACATCATTGTCGGAATAACAGGCGGCATAGCTGCATACAAGGCACCCCTGCTTGTCAGGTTGCTCATCAAAGCTGGTGCCGAGGTTCGTTGTGCCGTTACCGAACATGCAATGCAATTCGTAACGCCTTTGACTTTGGAAACGGTATCGAACAACAGCGTTTATTCCGACCTTTTCGACCGCGGCAACACCCACAGCACTGAGCATATAGCACTGAAAGACTGGGGTGACGCCATTGTTGTGGCTCCAGCCACCGCCAACATCATCGGCAAGATGGCTAATGGCATCGCCGACGACGCACTTTCAACACTTCTCCTTTCCTTCAGGAAAGACACCTTCGTTTGTCCTGCAATGAACACGAACATGCTGGATAGTCCAGCCTTCAAACGCAATGTCGCGATACTACGCAACGACGGAGTTTGTTTCATTGAAAGCGATAGCGGAGAACTTGCCTGCGGCACATATGGCAACGGTCGTATGGCAGAACCAGAGCATATAGCGAGAACTGTCATCGAGACATTGTCCAACAATAAAGACTGTGACAACGTCCTGGCAGGAAAGAGGATTCTGATTACCGCCGGACCCACCTACGAAAAAATAGACTCGGTGCGTTTCATAGGCAATTTCTCTACAGGAAAAATGGGATTTGCCTTAGCAGAAGAGCTTGCCAGACGAGGATGCCAAGTGTCGCTGGTAACAGGACCGACAAGTCTGACAACATCACATCCAGCCATAGAACGTATCGATGTTCTTTCCGCACGACAAATGTTCGACGCCGCCACACATCTGTTTGAATCATGCGACGCCGCCATACTTAGCGCCGCTGTCGCCGACTTCCGTCCCGAAAACGAAGCCGACCACAAAATAAAAAAACAAAATGACCATGATGGAATGACAATCCACTTGGTTCAAAACCCCGACATACTGGCCACTCTGGGGAACAACAAACGAGAAGGGCAATATCTTGTGGGCTTTGCTTTGGAAACAGACAACGAGATTGACAACGCCAAAAAGAAACTCACAAAGAAAAACCTTGATTTCATAGTCCTAAACTCATTGCATGACAAAGGCGCCGGTTTCGGACACGACACCAACAAAGTCACCATAATAGACAGGGCCGGAACAGTGAATCACTGCCAACTTAAAAGCAAGAAAGCCGTGGCCTGTGATATCGCCGACAAACTGTCGGAGATTATGAGTGCCTAAGAGGCTAAAAAAGGAATTGTGAGAGAATACAAGTTGTACTCTCATACAGTCACAACAATATGAGAAAGGCTGAGAGTACAATATTTTGTAACGCTTTAAACCATTATCAGAGAGTATGAAAGACAAAAAAAGCACCATAGCATTAGTCCTTTCCGTTGTAGCGATAGCAATGCTCACCTTTGTTTGCGCCACAAGCAAGAGCGCAGACTCAAAAGATGAAAATATCAAACAACAGCTAAAAACGGGTCGCACACTACCAATAACCCTTTCTCCTATCCTACCCGACACACTAGACTTCTGTGGCGAGGCTGCACCCCTCGACGTCTACTATGTACGCGAGGGACTTGACCGCGAACTGATTTCCTTCACTTATGGCCACACATCCACAATGATGTGTTTTAAAAGAGCATATCGCTATTTCCCTGTCATTGAGCCAATCCTGAAGAAAAACGGAATACCTGAAGATTTCAAATATCTGTGTGTCATAGAAAGTAGCCTTACCAACGCCACCTCTCCAGCTAAAGCCCAAGGCTTTTGGCAATTCATGAAATCAACGGGACAGACTTACAATCTTGAGATCAACGACGAGATTGATATGCGCAACAACCTTGAAGCCTCTACCGAAGCCGCCTGCAAGTTTCTAAAATCACTATACAACCGTTTAGGCAGCTGGACTGCGGCAGCGGCATCGTACAACTGTGGCGAGGGAGGGCTCTCACGCAACATGGACAAACAAAGCGCCAAAAGTTATTACCACACCAAACTCAATAACGAAACCAGCCGCTATGTTTTCCGCATTCTGGCCATGAAGCAAGTAATGCAACATCCACAAGACTACGGATTCTTCTTGCGCCCCTGCGACCTCTATCCACCTATTCCGACACGCAGCGTGACTCTTAGCGGACAGAATGTAGACCTATATGACTTCGCACGCAAAAACGGGGTGTCCTACAAAGTGTTCCGTGAGTTGAACCCATGGATTACCACTGAGAAACTCACCAACCGTGCCAACAAGAAATACACCGTTAAGCTTCCTGCAGAAAGCGGCATAAGCCTGAGCAAGATACGCACCGACAAGGACAAAAGCACAGAATACATAAGCAAAATATAGAACATACATCAGATAATCCGAAAAGCACAACATGCAGAAACTCGAAATATTAGGAGCACGAGAACACAACCTGCAGAACATAGATATCGATTTGCCGCGCAACGCTCTTGTCGTTTTTACTGGTCTTAGCGGCAGCGGCAAATCTTCTCTGGCCTTCGACACCATATATGCCGAAGGTCAGCGTCGCTATATGGAGACCTTCTCAGCCTATGCGCGCCATTTCATAGGCAACATGGAACGTCCCGACGTGGACAGCATCAACGGCCTTAGTCCCGTTATATCCATAGAACAGAAAACGACAAATAAAAACCCCAGATCCACAGTAGGAACAGTAACTGAAATTTACGACTTCGTACGATTGCTTTTTGCCCGTGTCGCCGACGCCTATTCACATGTCAGCGGCAAAAAAATGATCAAATACTCCGAGCAACAGATTCTGGATATCATCGTCGAGGAATACAACGGCAAAGAGATTCTCATCCTGGCACCATTAGTGCGAAGCCGCAAAGGGCACTACCGCGAACTGTTTCAGCAGATAGCAAAAAAAGGATACCTGCGTGTTCGTATTGATGGAGAGATACGAGAGCTGACCTACAACATGCAAGTAGACCGGTACAAAACCCACGACATAGAACTTGTCGTCGACCGTATACGAGTGGGAGAGAAAAGTATGCGGCGCCTCGAGGAGGCCATAAAGTCCGCCTTCAAACAAGGCAAAGGAATGCTGATGGTACTCGACAACGCCACAAGCGCTAACAACCCATCAATACGCTACTTCAGCCGTATGCTTATGGATCCGGATTCAGGCATATCCTATCCAGAACCAGAGCCCAACACATTCTCTTTCAATTCGCCCTATGGCGCATGCCCACACTGCAACGGTCTGGGAGAGATATCCGAAATAGACATCAAGAAAATCATTCCCAACCCGCAAAAGAGCATCCGTGACGGAGCTCTGGACCTGCTTGGCAAATACTCCTCGACCAACTACCTATACCGTCAACTTGAGAATCTCGGTCACCAATATAATTTCACTGTCGACGATCCACTTAATACCCTTAGCGACGAAGCCATGAACGCAATCCTATACGGCACAAGCGACTATTTGGGTATCAACGACGACGGCGAAAGTGGATACCGAGGCGGGTTCCCCGGAATTGCCAACTACATCAACGAGATGGCCACCGACGAACAGCCTGCCTCGCTTCAAAAATGGGCGGCAAGTTTCATGAACACCGTGCCCTGCCCCTCTTGTCATGGTCATCGGTTGAAAAAAGAGTCCCTCTGTTTCCTTGTCGACGGGAAAAACATAGGCGAAGTGGCCTCCATGAACCTTACCGAATTCTATGAGTGGAGCAGCAACTTGGAGGATAAATTGGAACCAAGCCGACGCACTGTCGCTCACGAAATCATACGAGAGATAAACACCCGCACCAGATTTCTGCTCGATGTCGGCGTAGGTTACCTCTCTTTGAACAGGACATCGAAAAGCTTAAGTGGAGGTGAAAGCCAGCGCATTCGATTAGCAACACAAATCGGCGCCAAACTTGTCAACGTGCTCTATATCCTCGACGAGCCCTCGATAGGACTTCACCAACGCGACAACCGACGCCTTATTGACGCACTTAAAGAGTTGCGGGATCTGGGCAACTCAGTAATAGTTGTGGAGCACGACCGCGACATGATACTCTCTGCCGACTATGTCGTCGATATAGGGCCAGGGGCAGGAATAAGAGGAGGCAAAATAGTGGCCTCGGGACCATTGGACAAATTCCTGAAATACAAAACCCTGACATGTGACTACCTGAACAGGGTGCGCGACATCGAGATACCTATTCGTCGCAGCGCGGAACAGCGCAAACATATAGTCCTTGAAGGAGCCACAGGTAACAACTTGAAAAATGTGACACTCGACATTCCTCTGGGTTTGTTTGTGTGTGTCACCGGCGTCAGCGGCAGCGGCAAATCGAGCCTCATCAACGAGACTCTTCACCCCATCCTAAACCAACATTTCTATCATTCACAGAAACGTCCACTTCCCTACAGCAAAATAACGGGTATAGACAACATTGACAAAGTCATAGAGATAGACCAGGCTCCTATTGGACGCACTCCTCGTTCCAATCCCGCCACCTATGTTGGGATTTTTGACGAGATAAGACAGCTTTTCGCCATGCTCCCCAGTGCGAAAATAAGAGGATATAAGCCCGGCCGATTCTCATTCAATGTCAGCGGTGGACGCTGTGACACATGCAAAGGCGCCGGTGTCCGCACCATAGAGATGAATTTCCTGCCAGATGTATATATCAACTGCGAGGTATGCAACGGCAAACGCTACAATAGAGAGACCCTCGAGATACGCTATAGAGGCAAATCCATCGCCGACGTTCTGGATATGACCATCAACGAGGCCGTGGAGTTCTTTGAACCATATCCCAAAATAGCCCGCAAACTTCAAGCCGTCAAAGACGTGGGGTTGGGTTATATTACCCTTGGGCAATCGTCGACAACACTGAGTGGAGGCGAGGCGCAACGCATAAAACTGGCGACAGAATTGGCGAAAAGCGATACTGGCAACACTTTATATATCCTCGACGAGCCAACAACAGGACTGCATTTCGAGGATATCCGCGTTCTGCTAGAAGTGCTTCAGAAGTTAGTCGACAAAGGAAACACCGTTCTTATCATTGAACACAACATGGATGTGATAAAAGTCGCCGACTGGATTATTGACATCGGACCCGACGGAGGCGTAAAAGGAGGAGAGATAGTCTTCGCCGGCACTCCGGAGGAACTAGCCAATAATACCGAAAACTACACAGGGATATACCTTAAAGAGGAACTGGAATCCATAAAAAAATAAAAAAAAGACATTCTGCCGTAATGTGAAAAACAATACATATGAACACTATCATTACAACAATATATCTTCTCGGTGTTCCATTGCTAGTAATGCGTCTTTCTAAACGTTGGGAATGGATAGACAAAGTCAGTCCTATGACTGTACTCTACATTATTGGACTTGCCGTTGCAAACCTTATTCCAGACAATAATCCTGTTTTTAATGTCGACACGAACACAAACACCCTTTTCAGTAACCTCGCAGTACCCTTGGCGATACCGCTCATGCTTATGGGATGTGACATGAACAACTGGAATGTCGGCAAAGCATTTAAAGTGTTCTTTTCCGGACTAATCGCCGTGTTGATAGCGACAGTCGCGGGATTCTATATTTTCCAGCCTTCTGAACACACACCCGAAAGTTATAAAGCCTTCGCTCAAGTGTGCGCCGTGGCAACAGGTATATACACAGGAGGCATCCCTAACATGGGTGCAATAAAGCAAGCTGTCGGCATGCCCCACCAAACCTATCTTTATATTACAAGCTACGACCTCATTGTCACAGGGTTGTACCTCGTCTTTGTGATATTCTTCGGAAAAACGGTGTTTCGGAAACTGCTGCCGACCAAGTTGTCGCACAGCGAAAATTCAACACATGATGACAACAAAGAGGAAAGCGGGAATAAGAGTGTGAACCCGTTCGACAAAGAGCATCTGAAATCAACATTGTTGGCCGTTGGACTCACACTGGCCATAGCAGCAGTATCGTATATTGTGTCGCTGCTATTATCTAAAGATGGCGACCCCAACATGACAGTACTTATACTCCTGCTCACCACATTGGCTATAGCGGCGTCTTTTCTGCCACCCATGAAAAAGCAGCAGCACTCTTTCGACCTCGGACTATACTGCGTATATGTCTTCTGTCTCGCCATAGCCACAGCCTGCAATGTGCGAGAAATGGACATTGCTGGAAGCATGCCGATATTATACTACTTAGGGTTTATAATACTCGGCTCGCTGATACTGCAAATACTGTTCGCCAAACTACTTAAAATTGATGGCGACTCTGTAATGGTATGCAGTGTAGCCCTTATCAATTCGCCGCCTTTCGTTCCTCTTGCAGCAGCGCTGCTTAACAATAAAAACATCGTTGTCCTCGGAATCACCGTTGGACTACTAGGTTATATGATAGGCAACTATTTAGGAATAGGACTATACCACATGTTGATGATACTCTGAGGCTTAAATCGTTATCGTTGCTAAGCCTCTCTGGAATCAAATTCCATCACACGCTTTTTCACATCCTCAGGAATAGCCGCACTGGTGGCAGTACTACGGCAATATCCTGACAATACTGTACGACATGTTGCACATGGCTGACCAGTCTCAGTATTTACAATCTGCTGTGTCACCTGCAAACTTTTGTTGCCCCAATGCGAGACAACCGATGTTACCGCTATGTTGTCGTTCCAATGTATTTGACTGATAAAATCAACCTCCAGATGGACAATCATGACACAGAAATCACCCTCCTCAGGAGTCACAGGTATGCCTGCGTCAGCGAAATAACGGGACTTGCCGAGGTCAAAAAATTCCATTATCACAGCATTGTTGACATGACCCATCATGTCGACATCATTGAAACGAAGTTGTAAAGGGAGAGTATGCATAGAGAAGTTTTTTTGTTGTAATAATTAATTCATTTTCTTTTTAAGAGAGAAGAAAAACTCCAGGCCTCCCTCATCTCTGTTTCTCACATAAATGTCGCCACCATGGAAGAGCACAGCGTGCTTGACAATGGAGAGACCCAATCCTGTACCGCCATTACGTCTGCTTCTACCCTCGTCGATACGCAAAAAACGGTCAAAGAGTTTGGGTATATACTTGTTGTCCACACCTTTGCCCGTATCGAAAAAATGGATATAGTATTTGTCGTCATCCTTGCGATAGCATTCAATACTTGCGCTGACACCGTCACCTGCATACATTATCACATTCTCAAGCAAATTGCGGAAAATACTATATACCAGACTGTGATTCCCCATGATATTAATCGTTTCCGGCAAATTGTTGTTCACTGTGATTCCATTTTCCTTGCACAGGCTGTCTAATTCCAACACCGCCTCATCAGCGATGTCGCGCACATTGACAGACTCTGTCGGGAACAATGCCGACGATTCCTCAAGCTTGTTAATTAAAGAGACATCATTGATAAGGTCGGAGAGGCGAAGTGTCTGGGAGTAACAGCGTTCCAGGAAGAAAGCCCTCTTTTCATCATCGATGGGTTTGTCGCCCAGCAATATCTCAAGGTATCCCCGAATACTCGAAACGGGAGTCTTGAGTTCGTGAGCGATATTGTTTGTCATCTCTTGTTTCAGTTGCCTGTTACGCTCCTGCTCTTCAATAATCTGGCTTTTCGACTCTTCCAAAGATGCGGCGAGGTCAGTAAGCTTACGAATAAGTCTACGCTGTCGCAGATGATTTAAAACCAAAAAGACGACAGAAGCGACAACAACAGCACTGACAAGGTAAACAGTAAACATTGGATTTTGTATCTATATTATTGACAATTCTTATATAAGACACTGATACTATATTACTTTAATCTTCATCATTCTGTAACGAAAACATATCCGAAACCGGAGTGGTTGACAATCATGTCGGCGTAAGAACCGATTTTTTTCCTCAAGCGGGCTATATGAACATCCACAGAGCGTTCGCTGACGTATGTGTCGTCATCCCATACCGTGTCGATGATCTGCTGACGACTGAAATGATCGCCATGATGTTGCAAAAGTAGCGAGAGAATTAGGAATTCCTTCTTGGTAAGCATGACAGGCTGTCCGTCAACAATGACGGACTTTCGAGGTATGTCAACTTCAAGACCCTCATATTTCAGAATCCCATCCTTCATACCATTGGAATCACTGGTACGTCTCAACACAGCCTTGATTCTGGCAAGTATGGCAGGGAAAGAGAAAGGCTTGGTAATGTAGTCGTCGGCGCCACAGTCGAATCCATCAAGCATATCCACTTCAGAACTCTTGGCTGTAAGGAAAACGATAGGAATCTGGTTCCCATTCGACCGGAGGTGTTTTGCCAAATCAAATCCCGACATAGAGTCCATCATGACATCGAGGAGAAGTAGGTCGTAATGCTGTCCATTATCAAAACAAGCAAGAGCCTCCTCCGCAGAGAAAGCACGCTGAGTCTCGTACCCTTCGCTTTCAAGATTGAAACAAAGGATCTCACAAAGGTCTGGTTCATCGTCAACGACGAGAATACGTGTCATTCCTACTGATTAAGCAATGACTTCACAATCTCAGACACGACACGGTTATCCGCCTTGCCAGCGAAACGCTTTGATGCCTGGCCCATAACTTTGCCCATATCTTTAGGCGAAGAGGCTCCAACCTCAGTAATTATAGACTTCAAAGCCTCTTCAATTTCCTCACGACTCATCTGTTTCGGAAGATAACGTTCAATAATGGAGGCTTGGAACAGTTCCTCGTCGGCCAAGTCCTGACGGTTTTGCTGAACATATATATCGGCAGCCTCACGGCGCTGTTTGACAAGCTTTTGGAGCATTGTTATCTGTGCTGACTCGCTAATCTCTCCGTTGACAGAATCCTTGCCTGTCTTTAAAAGCAAGATGGCTGATTTTATTGCGCGAAGCGACTCTAAAACATCCTTTTCCTTATTAAGCATTGCCTGCTTAATGTCGTTGTTGATTTGTGTTTCAAGATTCATGATATATAAGGGTTTAAAGGGTATTTCGAATTTTGAATTTTGAATTTTGAATTTTCACAGGTCACAAATTTTCAATTTTCAACTTTCCCAGGTCACTGGTCACAGGTACACAGGTCACTAATTTTCAGGTTTAGAGGGTTTGAAATAGTACAAGCTACTGTGGAGCGCGTAGAGCTGATTTTTGCGTGGAGTGTAAGCATAATTAGGCTAAAAGGAAAAGGGAAGTACTTGCGTACTTCCCTACCTTTTGTGGCATCGACTGGAATTGAACCAGTGACACAAGGATTTTCAGTCCTCGGCTCTACCAACTGAGCTACGACGCCATCATTTCATTTTCTGAAATCGATTGCAAAAGTACAACTTTTTCCATAACTGACAAAATATTTTTTTCAAAGAACGAGATTATTAAAAATATACAATCAGATTGTCAGCAATATATATAAAATATTTTTTTGTTTTTTTCGACAAGCATCAAACTTGAGAAAAGAATTATTCTTCTTTTATTTCATCGGTAATCGAAGAATTTTGGCTCTCTTCAGTCACGTTTTTCTTATCAGATGGACTAATAAAAAGTTGGTCAATGATAAGGAGTGCCACACCAGTGCATACCGCAGCGTCGGCGATATTGAAGATTGCGTTGAAGAACTCGGCATCATTGCCTCCTACCCATGGCACCCAATCAGGCCACACCCAATGACATATGGGGAAATAAAGCATATCCACAACCTTGCCGAAAAAGAGAGGGGCATAGCCTCCACCATCAGGAAACATAGTAGCCACTGTCATGCGTGTACTCTCGCCAAAAACAATGCCATAAAAACAGCTGTCAATCAAATTGCCCACAGCACCCACAAAGATAAGCGAGACACTGACAATCATGGAATAGCGTGTATCCCGTTTAATCTGTTTGACAAGCAGGATCATGATGAAAACGGAGGCAAGCAGGCGGAACAGGGAGAGGCATAATTTACCTATTTTGTCACCAAAAGAGACACCGAAAGCAATACCTTCGTTTTCCACAAAATAGAGTTTGAACCAGCTACCGAAGATGTCAACGCCATCGCCGAGGGCGAAAGTCGTCTTTATCCATATCTTCAATGCCTGGTCAGCAAGAAGTAGTATGAGAATGATGCCAAAGCAGATATAATATTTATTTCGAATGGATTTGTTCATAATCAAGTTTTAAAAGCACTAGGATAATCGCTATTATTGTAATAAGAATCTGTCTCCAAACAGTTGAGGACATCCACTTTATTATATATCAGTCACTAACAAAGTCATCACTGTTCAGAAACGGAATACAAAGTTACAAATTATTTTCTATTCTCACACTGTTGGCATAGTTCGTCATACCACTGCTGCCCGAAACGGCGCACCAGAGGGTTGCGAAGATACTTATACAAAGGGATCCCCGCACTCCTACCCTTAGCCAAAGCGCATTTACATATATCCCATTGGTGATAATTGACAGCTTTGAACTCACCATAATCCTCAATACGGAGAGGATACAGATGGCAGGAGATGGGTTTTTGAAAGTCTATAGCGCCATCAAGCCAGGCCTTTTCTATGGCACATAGAGTAAGTCCGTTCTCTTGGATAGCATAGGCACACTCACGGTTGTTGACAAGCGGTGTGCACGGTTGTTTATCGACATCAAGCGAAGAGACACCCTCGCTGTCAACAACGGCGACGCCTTCATCGCACATATATGACTTCACTACAGGGTAAATTCGTTCAAGGACAGGAATCTCATCTTTGTCGAGTGGTGCGCCACAATCGCCATCAACGCAGCAGGCTCCTTTGCATTGAGCAAGGTCGCATGAGAAACACACATCGACAATATTGTCGGATATTATACAGTCATCAACTATGAGCATTACAATGAATGAATTCTAATATACTTACCGAATAAAAACATTAATAATCTGATGATTCTTTAACCAAACACACCGAGAATCTGCAACATTTACCATCATCCATCATGTTGGTGCCATGGGTTCCGAAATTTATACACCACGCAAAGAATTCATCACTGGAGGCAGAAGTCCAAATTTGGCCACCATCGTCATTCTGATCGAAAAAGTCATTACAATCGTAATAGCCGAGACCGAAAGGTAGAGTTAATGTATTGCCGTTAGGTCCTGTGAGCACACAGCCGTAATTAGTAATGGTCGCTGTACAATTATTTACAAGTTCACGGGCCTGCTCAACAGTGGGCAATTCGTCGCCAAACCTATCTTTTGCTCCCAAATAGTCGAAAGACCCTGGTTCAAATCTCTCTTTCCATAGAGTTCCACTGGGAAGACCGAGATCAACATAACCTTTCACCTCTGGCTTTTCTGGTATCGAAGGCTGTTCTACTTTAGCTTTGCCCCCCATCAACGCCTCAAGTTCCGAGTATACCAACAGGTGATTTTTATTCTTACGAGTGGCCTGTTTAGCCAATTCAAGAGCCTTCAAAGCTGTAATGTCATAATCATTAATAAGCTTGGAGAGGAATCCCGCGACCCTTGGCGACGAGAAAGAGGTGCCGTGCATCATAGTACTATTAAAACGCAAATCGCTGATATCGGTCATAGATACAGCCTGGTTATAAGAACCCTCGCTCATCTCATTGGAGTAGGACGGATCATTGTCATCCTTGGCAGCGACCAACAGAAAATGTCTGTTAAAAATCTTTTTCTCCTCACTGGACAGTGATTTAAGCAGAGGTTTCATGATGTCAACATCAAATTTTTTAACACCTTCGTTGCCGAGAGACTTCACTATGACAAAGTCTTTTTTGTCGTAATTACTCACCAAGGCGATAAGCTCTTTGATTCCATTTATATATGATTGGACATAATCACTGCGAACCTCATTCGGCGCATCATTCCATAACCCATAATAGCCGCCTCTGAAGCCACAACCAAAAGACATATTTATTACAGGGCTCCGTTTTTTGTTGGCTTTTTCCAAAATAGGTATGAGTTTCTCCTCCACCAAAGCACTCATAATATAGCCACCGTCAGGAATACCGACATTAACAAGGTCAATAGAGAGGTCCCCACCTCCTTGTTTATACGAATAGTCGACCATCTCGCCATGCGACGCGGAAACATCCTCATATATATACCTAAAGTTATCAAGGACAACTGGTTTTGCCATGCTGACCTTGGATACAGCATTGGGGTAAATGAAGATAGTCGACGACTCTCGCTGTACTTTTTGCATGAAGTCACCTTCTGTGCCGGCAGCTACAGAAGCAATATAGTAGCGATTTTTCGGTCGTTGGGCTATGATTTTACCACCATGGTTTTTAATGATCTTGGTGGCTTCCCTGTGGCTCGTTTTATTGTTGAAGATTACAATAACCTCACCAGGTATAGCGTCAACATTATAGGATACCCCTTCTTGAGAATATTCGACAGAAGCTGGCTGTTTATCCGTCGAGTCATAATGTATGTTCTTGGGGACAAGAAGAAATATCGCTCCAAAAAACAATACAGCCGCCAGAGAAGCGATGATGGCGTAATAAAAGCCTTTGGGTCTATCGTTTTTTGTTGGCTTCATAAAAGTAGTATTAATATGTTATTGCAATACGTTGATTATCTTTTCAGCCAAGACTGCGGCGAGTTTATATTTCGATTCCACTGTCCAACCAGCCACATGGGGGGTCATCACCGTAAGCGGCGAGCCAAGGAGATAACGGAAATCGTCAGGTTGCGACTCGACATCTATGCCGTCTTTTGTCATATCCTCATATTCAATGACATCGAGAGCGGCGCCCAACACCTTACCCGATTGCATTGCCGCAGCCAAGTCTGTTGTTTTCACCACAGCCCCACGGGAGGTATTGATAAGGTAGAAAGGATGGTCAAAAGCAGCGATGAAAGTGGAATCAACCATATAATGAGTCTCCTCGGTCAGAGGAACATGAAGGCTCACCACATCGGCGCAACGCTGCAGTTCTGACAGCGACACCTCTTTGACATAGGAGGGAGCATAACCTGAGGGCTTATATTTGTCGTATGCCACAATCTGGCACTCAAAACCTTGCAGTCGCTGGGCAAACGCACCGCCCATATTGCCAAAACCGATAATGCCTATAGTTCTACCTTTTACTTCGAGGCCACGATTGCCTTCGCGTCTCCAAAGACCTTGACGAACCTCCTTGTCCGCTACAGCTATTTTGTCGAAGAGAGCGAGCAGAAGCCCCAACGCATGTTCCCCAACGGCGTCACGATTGCCTTCAGGAGAGTTAAGACAGCGGATGCCAACGCTTTCAGCATAGTCGACATCGATAGTCTCCATACCAGCGCCGACACGCCCAATACACTTCAGATGGCGTGCGTGATCTATAAAATTGCGGTCGATATTGATTTTACTACGCACGACAATCGCATCGTATTGTTTCGTCTCCTCAAGCAGCGAGTCGTAAGTGCATTCGGTCCATACACGGCACTGATGACCGGCGGATTCAAGCTTTTCGACAAGGACAGGATGGGTTCTATCTGTTATGAGGACTCTCATTTCTTCTTCTTTTTATAGTAGTAGTTATCAGAGTTATTATGATTAAAATGTTCGAAACGTGGCGCCGGAAGAGACAGTTTCCTCAAACTTGAGGCTCCAAAAATACCTATACCGCCATCGATGTTGCAATGCACCTGCACAGGCTCACTGAAGAATATATCCGCCTCCGACTGACGCTGGGTCGTCATGGTGTAGAGATATAGGTCGCGAGAGAGGGAGCGCACAAACAGACGCACAGGTATTTTCGAATAGTCAAGCTTATTATATCCGTAACTGTCGCCAGCCCATTGGCTGAACTCGATAGTGAACTCATGTTCTCCACTTTGGAACATCTCATTGCTGAACGCCATGTTGTCGCCATAGAAACTGCTGCTGGCTTCACCATCAATGAGATTTTCAATATCTGAGGTGTTGACAACAGGGTCGTTGCATTCAAAAAAGATATATGTGAACGATGCCTCGTTGGTATCCCAGCTAAAATTGGCAGTATCATTTTCGTCAAGAACGTTCGACATTGATGCCATCACCGAGAAAAACTGTTTAGGTAATGTGCTTCTAATCCTGAATTTTATTCGATAATAGTAGTTCTCTCTCACCCATGTGCTGTCCCACTCCCGAAAATAACAATCATTTGTGTCGATAACGAAATCTGTCACCTCCACCTGCGGCATTACCGGCATCTTTGTTGCCGCAGAGACAGTATGGTCAAATCCAGGCACCACAGCCGATACTCGCATACTGTCGCCGGGCTGAGGGACGACAGAGAAAACGTATTTGTTGTAATTCTGACTGGCGGGATTATTGTCGAAGACACCAACATAGGTGTTCCCGTTGACATCGAGGGTTACAGAGGCATCGCCTATGGCTGATGGATAGTTGTCCTCGTCGAGAAAGAAACGGCTTCGCGATATATACACACACACCACCGAATCCCCGCTGTCGGGTTTGGAGATAAGAACAGGATAGGGATTGATCTCACCAGGGTCGAAATCAAGCACTTCTTGGCAGGAGCAGAAAATGACTCCAAGCAAAGAAAAGAGGATATATTTCAAAATTCGCATAATCTATTGACAGAAAATGGGGTTAAAGTTTTTATTATCAGCATCGGCAATCTTTTCAGATCATTTGTCGTCAAAACTTGAAACTATATGAAACCGATGGTATTATTGGGAACAAAGAGACTTTCATCAGAGCCGACGGGTAGTGCTGGCCGTTGTAGTAGTAATGGTGTCCGTAGCTCTTGTAAACCATAAATGGGTTTTTACGGTTGTAGAGATTGTATACACTGAGGCTCCATGTACGCACTCCATGTTTCTTTTGCTTGTGGAAATTGACACCGACATCGAGGCGGTGGTATGGTGGCATACGGAAATTGTTGCGGTTCTCGACATAAGAGACAACTCCTACCCCCTCATTGTCGACGAACTCCTGCATAGCCAGAGTTGCCACGTTGCCTGATGAGAATACCCATGCCGCGCTGCAATCGAATTCCTTGTTAGGCTTGTAACTGACCATAATAGACAGATCGTGGCGACGGTCATATTTGGCTGGAAAAGGTTTTCCCTCGTTGATTGTCTGACCCTCACGATCAAACTGACGCATTGTGCGACTCCAAGTGTAGCCAATCCATCCGGTGATGTCGCCAACAGTACGCTGAGCCAGCAATTCCAATCCATACGACCATCCGTCGCCCATACACACCTTGTCCTCCCACCCCTCGGAAGAGCCAAAGAAACTAGCACCGTCCTTGTACTCAATCATATTGTTCATACGCTTATAGTAGCCCTCAGCCGACAGTTCAGCAATACCCGACCAGTTGTAGAATACCCCTGCCGCCACCTGATGGGCATACATAGGCTCTATACGCGCGGTGACCGGCACCCACAGGTCGGTAGGCAAACTTATTGAGCTGTTGGAAAGCTGGTGCATATACTGTGTCATAAATGAATATCCGGCTTTGAACGACAAATCCTCACTCAACATCCAACGGCCACTTAGACGAGGCTGCAACGAAGGATAGAATTTACTCTGCACGGCGAAACCAGTCACGTTGACACCAGCATTAATCTTGAAAGCATCGCTGATAGTCCAGTCGTCCTCAATAAACATTGTCATTTCATTGGCATGAACTATGCTCTGACCCAGCACAGTATCAAAAACAACATGGTTTGTGCCGTCATCCTCTTCCATCTTGTTGCCAGTGACATCAGGCTGGAAGATATGGTGCACCATGGCGGCTCCGAACTTCACAGTGTGGTCTGGATTGGGCTGGTAGTCAAAATCCACTTTTGCCGTGATGTCGCGTATACCCGATTTATAAAACATCTCGGCGCTATAGAATGACGATGTGCCATCGCCGAAATAGTTTTCCTCAATAGTCATGTTTATGTCGTTGCGATAGCGAGTGAACGCACCAGTGACATTCATGAATATTTTGGGTGTCAACTCGTAGTTCCAGCGCAACGACCCCACCAAGTTGCCCCAGTTGTATCCCAACTTCATGCTCTCATCCCACTGCCCGTAACCGTTGAATTTCACCTTGGCGTAAATCCTGTCATCACCAGAGTACCAGCTGCCTATGAGACGGCTTCGGTTGCTGAAACGATGTGTAACCTTGGCATTGAGGTCATAGAAATAATAGCCGAAGTTGGTTCTCCCCTCACCTTCCGACACAGCAGCGCCCATAGCCATAATCATAGGCTGCATCAGCAGGTCGAAATAGGTTCGGCGATAGCTGACATTGAATGTGGTTTTGTCCTTCCACAATGGACCCTCGAGGTTGACTTTGGCGGCAATCACACCTATCGATGCGTTACCGTGCAACTTCTTGTCGTTGCCGTCATTGGTGGTGATGTCAAGCACACTTGACAGCCGTCCTCCAAAGTGGGCCGGGAAACTACCTTTGTAAAGCGTCACATTCTTTATGGCGTCGGCGTTGAAAGCCGAGAAGAAGCCTCCAAGATGGTTGACATTGTATAGGGGCACTCCATCCAAAAGGAAAAGGTTTTGGTCAGGGCCGCCACCGCGCACATAGATGCCCGACATTCCTTCTGTGCCGCTCTGCACTCCTGGCAGTAGTTGAAGAGCTTTAAGCACATCTGTCTCACCGAAAAGCACAGGAACAGATTTAATGTTCTCGACAGGTATGTCAATGGCACTCATCTGTGACGACTTGTGCGAACTTATACGATCGGCGGAAATAGTGACTGTCTTTAACTGAGAGCTGGACTCCAACGACACATTGACTTCCTTGTTGGCGTCAAGTTGAAAGGTGTCATAATAAGTCGCATAACCCACATACGAAACCCGAAGAATCACCTGCCCTTCCGGAATTGTCAGCGAATAGCGTCCCTGGGCATTGGTGAGTGCTCCTTTGCCTGACAACACATCATAAACCGTGGCGCTTATAAGCGTCTCGCCTGATGTCTTCGCGCGTATGGTTCCGCTAATAGTATGGTTCTGTGCCGATGCCGACAGAAACAACACCAGCATCGTTATCAATATCAAAAACTTACGATAAAAAAGCATATCTGATTGCAAAGAATATCAATTTTTGGGGAATGTTTTTATTCGCCGTGGAAGAAATCGCTAATCCATCCCTTGGGCTGGCTTTTCTGAAGCAAGGTTCCACAGTAACGGCAGAAACGAGCCGCCTCGTCGGTCTCAGAATGGCCGCAACGAGGGCATACACGTAATTCTGCCGAATCTGTGTCGGTGGCGTCAGGCACTGATTCCGTCGTAGCCTGCCTGTCATCATAATCACTAAAATCCTCGGGGATAGGAATGTCGACATCATTGTCACCATTGCGATATTCGCGTACCGTTTCTCCAACCACAATACCAGTAGGCACAGCTATGATAGAGTAACCCAGCAACATAACCAACGTGGAGATAAACTGACCCATGGGAGTGACAGGTGTAATGTCGCCATAACCCACCGTGGTAATAGTGACAACAGCCCAGTAGATAGCTGTGGGTATGCTTGTCATTGCCGGATTCTTGCCACTTTCAAACATGTATATCACAGCACCCAGGATAATAGCAATAATAAACACAAAAAGCATGAAAATCAAAATCTTGGTAATACTGCGACGCATAGCGTTGATAAGGTGGAAACTCTCTCGCAGGAAGCGTTGCATATTGAATATCCTGAATATACGCAGAGTTCTAAGCACACGAAGCACTGTAAGGGTCTGAGTGGCAGGAATAAGAAGACTAAGATAGGCTGGGAAAATAGAGAGAAAATCGATTATGCCATAGAACGAGAAAACATATTTCCATGGGCGCTGCAGACAATATATACGCAGATAATATTCAAGTGTGAATGCGATGGTGAAAAACCACTCCAATCCTTTGAGCACCCAACGCAAGTTGGTGTGGACAGCCTCGAAACTGTCAAGAATAATAACCAGCAGATTGATACCAATAAAGATAAGCAGCCACACGTCGAACTTTTTTCCCGCCGGAGTATCGGCCCTGAAAATTATCCTGTAAATCTCCTTTTTTGTGATATTGCGATATTTCTTTGGCAACAACACCTTGAATATCACCCAATGAAGAAAATTGCCAACAGAATGGACTATTCTGCTTGCCGTTTTACGATAGTTGATACGTGATAAGAAAGCGTATAGTTTTTTCCCTATCCATATCAACGGATGGCTCACAGCATACCACAAGAGCATGAGCAGCTTGACAAAGATGTTTGGACTTATATTTGGTGACATTTTTTGCAGATAGCTTATTATGGGTTGAAAAGGGTTGAAAAGTTTGAAAGGTTAAAAGGCAGATAAATCGAATTACACACTACAGGTCTTATATAGAAGCGCCGACTGGTTCTCTGTTCGGAACATGTTTGAGGCCACACGATGGATGTCGTCTTCCGTCACTTGGCGGTATAGTTTCGGCTCGATGTTTATCCAATCAATATTGCCGAGCCATTCATAGTAGCATAGCAATTGGGCGCGGTCCAACGCTTTGTAATATCCATACACAAAGGTAGACTCAAAACGGTTCTGGACCTTTTCAAGCTCTCCCTGATACAAAGGCTCCGAAGCAAGCGACACCAATTCCTTCTGCACCGCAGCCATGGCGTCATCAAAAGCAACGCCATCACATAGTTTACCGGCGACGAGGAAGAGGCCCGGATCGACATCGCCCGTAATAAAGGCATCAATTTCCGTAAAGAGACCTTTCCCTTTGACCAACCTGTTGTATAAACGCGAGGATCGGCCATTGGAGAGAATATCGCTAATCAAGTCCGCGGCCCTCAAATCGGGATTCAAACGTTCTGGTGCATGGTAAGCAAGATAGAGAGCGTCGGAGGGGACCTCACGACTCACTGTGAGCGAACGTGATTCTGTTTGGCATGGTTCAACGGGCAGGTTACGTTGCGGCCTACCGCCAGCAGGTATGTTTCCATAGTGTTTCTCGGCAAGACGGAGCACCTCATCGCTTTTGACATTTCCGACAACGGCGACAATGGCATTGTCGGGACAATAGTAACGGCTATAGAACGCCGCGACATCGTCAAGTGTGGCCTCCTGTACATGGGCGATGTCAGCGCCGATAGTGCACCAGCGATAAGGATGGACATGATAGCACAGCGGACGAAGCAATAGCCACATGTCACCGTAAGGACGATTAAGGTAGCGGTAATTGTATTCCTCGGTGACCACCGACTGCTGAACGGCAAGGCTACGAGGCGACAAGTCAAGATTGCACATACGGTCACTCTCTAGTCGGAATGCCGTTTCCAGGAAACGAGCAGGAACAGTGAGGTGGTACTGGGTGAAATCGTTGTTGGTGCTAGCATTGGAGTCTCCACCTATTTCGGTGACGACCTTATCGTAGTCCGGAACACTGGTCGTGCCGCCAAACATCAGATGTTCAAAAAGATGGGCGAAGCCTGTGCGCGACGGATTCTCATCGCGTGCACCGACACCAAACAAAGTATTTACTGACACCAATGGCGTCGATGAATCCTCAACGACCAATAGAGTCAGCCCATTATCAAGAATATACTTTTTGTATTCAACCATTAATCTACCGATAAAAAACAATCGTCATGAATCTGCATTGAAAATCAAACAAAAATGATTTTCAAAAGCAAAACCATGCTATATTTTTTACAATGATAACGACATTAATAAAAAAAAATTTTACATGCTTGTAAAAGAAAAAAGCGAATAATTGTACTAATACAATAAGAACCGCAGAAAAATCTTGCGGCGGTGTTTTTATTATATAGCAGTTACACACAACTATCCATCTGATTATCTAATATTTCAATCAAAATAACTAAATTATTTCCCAACACAATGAAGATTCGGAACATAACTTTTTTCATCATCGCGACCCTTTTCACATTAGCTCTTAACGCACAGCCCGGCCGTCCTGGAGGTGGTCCTGGTGGTTTCCCTGGTAGTCCCGGAGGTTTCCCTGGTGGTCCAAGAGGAGACAAGCAGATGCAACAAACCGGACAGAAAAGCTCGACAGTAAAGCAGAAAAAGAAAGTCAAAGAAGGCTCCACATTCAAAATTGTCGGCTCCCTTGTCGACAGTGCCAAGAACGAGCCCATGATGTATGTCAACCTGGCCCTGCTTGAGAAAGAGGACAGCACCTTTGTGAAAGGAGCGCGAAGCGATGCAAAAGGCTACTTCGAAGTTCTTCAAGTGCCTGCAGGAGAATATCTGTTACGCATCAGCTATGTGGGCTACCCAACCCGATTCATACCCGTCAGTGTAACCAACAACACTGCCTTGGGCGTCATCAATATGAAACAGGGGGCCGAAACCCTTAAAACAGTGAAAATCACCGCAGCAAGACCACTTTACGCCATGGACGGCGAGAAAATGATCTACAATGTTGCCGACGACCCAACCATCCAGACGGGTACTACCGAGGACGCACTCCAAAACGCACCAGGTGTGGAGGTCGACGTTGAGGGCAATATCACCCTACGCGGCGTTAGCAGCGTCGAGATATGGGTCAACGACAAGCCGTCAAAGCTCACCGAGGAAAACCTGAAGACTTACCTTCAGACACTGCCGGCCAATGCGTTGGACCGCATCGAGACCATCACCAACCCCTCGGCGAAATATGCAACCGACGCCGAAGCCGTGATAAACATTATCACATCGGCGCATATCAAGAAGAACCACTTCATCAGTTTTGGCGTCAACGCCGCAACGCAGCCTAACATCAGCCCTTGGGCAAGCTACACATGGGCAAACGAGAAGCTCAGCATCAACCTCTTCACCAGCTTCCGTTACAACACCAGTGATAACGACTCGTGGAGCTGGAGCCTTACCCGCCAGAAAAACCCTCTCTACCCAGACAACCTCGATTCTCTGCAGGATGTTATGTATGAGAAGGACAGCTCATGGAGCAACTCACGCAACTACGGTGGCATGCTGGGCGTCCATATCGACTACGAGATAGACAGCATGACCGACGTAGGAGTATGGGGCAACTTCCACCTCAACGGTTCCAGTTCCGAAAGCTCACGCTGGCACAACCGCGAGGTGTACCTCCCAACACCTAGCATCTACCAGTACGACATGTCAAACGATGCCTCCTCAACAAGCCTCTTCGGCATGTTCGGCGGCACCTACAGCAAAAAGTTCGACCGTGAAGGGCACAATATGCGCATCTTCCTCTTCGGATCCACCAACAACAACAGCAGCGAGACCATATACAGCCGTCTCTACAATCAGACCGACAACACAGGCAGCGACACCAACACTTTCAAATACTACGATAACTTCAGCCGCGGCACCGATGTCAGCGTCCGCGCCCGCTACAACCGTCCCTATAGCAAAGACGGCGAGATGAGCTACGGCCTCAACTTCGGCACCGACAACAGTTATCGCGACTATCGCCCCTACTTGCTCGACACCACCTACGAGGACGGTGTTACCGTTCTCGACGCTTCGCTCTACGATGCTCTGCGCCGCTACACCTTCGAAGACCATGAGAATGAGATCGGCGCCGACGTTGAATGGACACACCGCTGGGGCGGATTCACACTCCAGCTGGGCATGGGTGCCAACCTAAGCCATAATCATTTCTCATTCACCGAGACCGATACCCCTGACGACTACGAGAAAACATTCATCACCTACAACCCCTCCATCCACCTCAGCTACCGCACCGAGAAGATGCACAACTACAAACTCAACTACTCGCTTCGTATGCGCAACCCTAGTGGAAACCAGCTCACCACCCACCGCACATATACCGAGGACAACTACAGCACCGGTAACCGCGACCTGACCCAGAGCTTCACCCACAACACCGAAGCCGGATGGACCAAGTTTTTCATGTGGGGCAGCCTCGGACTGGAAGGCTATGGACGTCTGTCCACTGGCGAGATCGACAACCTCACCGATGTCACCGACGCCATCGACCCATACATCGGCCGCATCATCCAGTACTCTACACCATATAACATCGGCTCTTCATGGCGCTATGGCGTATCGGCCAATGCAACCTACCGCCCTAGCGGATTCTTCAACATGCGCCTCTATGCTAACCTCTACGACTATGGCTACTCGATGCAGTACGACAAACTGGGGCAAGAGGCATATACCGACAGCAAATGGAGCTACAGCATCCGTCTCAACATGTGGACCAAAGTTTGGAGCAAATACTCCATCCACGCTTCAGCCAACTACAGCTCTCCCACCCTCGGTCTGATGAGCACACGCAGTGCACGCTACTGGGTCAATATGGGCGTACGCGCCGACTTCTTCAACCGTAAGATGAGCGCCTTCATAAACATCCAGGACATCTTCAACTGGGGCAAGAACATCGGCAACACCTCATCGAACACCAATCCCTACAACCTAAGCGAGAGCAAGAGCCGCACCCTCAACAGCCGCTATATCAGCGCCGGCATCACCTTCCGCTTCGGCAGGATGGAACTTGAGAAGAATTCCCAGAGCGGCAGCGAAGCTGATGGCACCTCGTCGACCAGTAGCTCTTCGACAATCACCGAATAGAAAAAAACATAAAACAATCGGAAGTAATAAAAGGAAGTTAATCTTCGATGGAAGTTAAATAGGAAGTTATGCGCTGCGCGCAGGACAATACATTTTCATTTGTCCACTTTTACTCCCTCTTTAACTTCCATTTTAACTTCAGAATAATTGTACATTTTTTACAATCCCTTAGCAAAACAAAAAGAGGGCTGAAAACACATTTATCCAACACTGAAAAGCGATATTATGGTTCCCATATATCGCTTTTCTTCATTATAGAAATCTCACACTGACAGCAAAATAACAAAAAGAATAAAAAAAATTTTGCTGAAATGGAAAAAGTATGTACTTTTGCAGCCGATTTCGAGAGAAAAAGAAAGTGCAATTCGAAGTTCAGAATTCAGCATTCTGAATTCAAAATTCATAATTCGAAATTGATAATGTCCTATGGTGTAACGGTAGCACATCTGACTCTGGATCAGCTTGTCTAGGTTCGAATCCTGGTAGGACAACCAGAAGCCCTGATTATCAGGGCTTTTTTTTGTAATCATTTTGCAACTTATTTTACTAAAGAACAATATGATTATTAAAAACTTATCCATTATTTTTACTTTCAAGACTCTCTCGTTTTGCATCTGAATATATTTTACCAATGGTATAGTATATCATACTATATTATTATCACATACAAAAAGAAGGTTCATATTCCCAATGGAATTTGAACCTTCTTTTTTGCAAATATTAAATATAATCACTCTTCATGTAAGATTTGACCCAAATTTTGCGTCTTTTATTATAAGATGTCTTCTTGTGCACTTCTTCTGTGCAATCATCTTATTGTTAATTATAAGCATAAATAATCAATATATGATTATTTATGCATTTCAAATGCAAAATACAACTTTCTCCTCATTCCACAACATCACCTATTGATTATATTTTTACATAACTGATATGCAGTAAATTATCATTTTAAAAATATTGTTAGTAGAAACTCATTTTCCCCACTCGTACAAAATATTTTGAACATTTACACACAACAAAATAAGAAGAAAAGAATTTATTATTTTCCAAAGACAATGAATTTTACCACCCTTGCAAATATTTTGCAATGTAGGACTTCATATCGGTGACATTTTCCCGCACACAATTGTTAAAAAAAAAACAAATCATCACACCTCAGTTACCTTGTTCCCAAAATTGTGGTTATTATGTAAAGTTATGGTTTACAGTTTAATGTTTAAAGATTTATTTAAAATGACAATCAATGTATTATCCTGTCATTCCTCCATCCTGTTTCCGCTTTGCCGCTCTAATTCCAACAGGCGGCGTTTCACATCAACACCATAGGCATAGCCTCCTATGCCGGTGGCGGCAACAACACGATGACAGGGTATGATGATGGCTACTGGATTGCGCCCTACCGCTTGACCGACCGCCTGCGCCGAGCGACAGCCGACACGACGGGCCAGTTCACCATAGGTAATGGTTTGCCCATAAGGTACTTCCATCAGCGAACGCCACACTTTCTCCTGGAAGTGTGTACCATGCACGGCAAGCTGTGGCAAAAAGTCGGGCTCGTATCCTCCAAAGTACAAATCCAGCCAACGGACAACCTCACAATCATTGAGAGACTGGCTTGCTGAAGCCGACAGGACAGATGGAAACCGCAACGCACAAAGCCTATCGCAATCGAAGGCGAGCTCGAGAGTGCCGATAGGTGAACAGTATATCATCGCTATATTATCACGATTATGGTCTTGGAATAATGTGGCAGGTGGCGGCTATTGATTGTCCAGGAAAAACTATCTTTCCCTGCGGTCAATTACCTTCTTAAGGCGATAGCGGTCGCCTGTGGCGGCGGGTATGGCGTCGATGAAAGGCTGGCTGTAGCCGGGTGTGTCGTAGCCCCAACGCAGGAAGTTGCCCTGATTGTCGACACGCTTGACGACCTGGTCGTTGTATTTCACAATCAAGTATTTTGCCAAACGATCCCAACGTTTCATCATGCGGTCGGCATAGTCGATCGATTTGCGGTTGAGAAAGCTACGGCGCTCGTCGGGAGTGAGCTTATCGATGGCAGCAAGGACACTGTCTTGATCGGCGATGTAGTATTCCTCGAGTTCACGCTGAGCCATGCGGAGGTCGCCGATCATCATAGAATAGCGAGGATAGATCATGTTAGCCACCCAGTTGTTCATCCAGAAAGCCGACTCGAAGCTGAACTCGTTGCGAGGATTGTTCTCCTGACGGAAAGGGTCGGGCACTTGAGTTATGCAGCAATAGAGAGGCACATAAGCCACCATGTCGGCGTCGTCGCAGTTGAACCAAGTGACGCCGCCGACATCGTCGGGGAGCCACGAGCGCATCTGGCACGTCATGGTGAAGCCACTTTGCTGAGTAGCAATGGGGCGTTCACGGAAGAAGTCGACGCTGTCGCTGGATTGGAAATGCATAGGCAACGGCCTGATGGGCATACCCCATGGCCCTGCGGTCATGTCAGCAGTCATATCGAGTGGAGTGCCCTCGAAATGGTCGCGCATGTCGCGCTGCACGTCGCTCAACGAGAGAAGATCATCGGGTCTCACCCACAACGGCATGTGGTCGCATTTCTCGAAATCGCCGTTGATATAAGGTAAATACTGGTCCATATCGGAGCGATGGTGACGGAAGAAACTCCACACACGGGCATCGGCATAGCGCACATTTTCGAAGTCGATAGGACAGTAGGCGTCACGGAACGAGAACTCCTCGTCCCTGCCACTGAAAAAGCCCTTCTCGCGGGCAAAAGAGATGACATCCCAAGCGTACACACATTCCACCTGAGGGTTGTCGACAACAAGCTGTAAGTGTTTGCTGTTTACACTTTTAAATTCTTTCAGCTTTTTGGTTTTCTGTTTGACAATAGAGCCTCCATTCCAACATTCTCCCTCATGTGGGAAACGGCGTATGCGGCTTAGGTTTGCATGAGCAGATATACAGTCGTCGGGAATGCGCAGCGCAACCCAGACAGCGCCATTACGGCCGGGTCCTTTGCCCACAATCTCCATAATCCAGGCTTCGTTGGGGTCGCATATGGTGATGCTTTCGCCGCTGCTGTTGTAGCCGTATTTATCAACCAATTCCGCCATACAACGGATGGCTTCGCGTGCCGAGGCGGAACGCTGAAGGGCAAGGCGCATGAGGCTGAAATAATCGAGAAGGCCGTCGTTGTTTTGCAGTTCCAAGCGGCCGTCGAAGGTGCTTTCGACGATGGTAACCTGATGGTCGTTCATAAAACCGACCACATTGTATGTATATTCCACCTGCTCGACAAAGCGCCCTTCATGGGATGGACCCCATCCTCGTATGGCTATTTTCTCCCCCTTCTCGTGACGGCCTGCAGGGGTATAGAAAAGTGATCCCGCAAATCCGAAACCGTCACAATTGTAGGTACATATCACACTGCCGTCTTTCGACGCCTTCTTGCCGACAATGAGATTGGTGCATGCATAGCCATAGAAGGCGAAGGCCAAAAGAGCGGCAAATATCATCAGTTTTCTCATAGCTGGTAACGTTTAATGTTTTCTCTTGGCTCACAGTTGATAGACTCTAAAACCGCAAGCCTTATGCCCTTGTTACATCAACTCGACAACTATAGCATGTTTTGATTTCTTTTTGACACGGTACACGTAGCCATTAATCTCGATACGTGAAGGAGCGATCTCACCCTCCTCAAGCAGATAGATGGCATAGCGGTGCATGCCGTCTTTGCTTTGGGTATAACGCACACGGCCCTGTGCGTATGGTTTCAGCGGACGAGTGCCGTAGATGGCATAACCGTTGTCGCGAAGCCATTGACCTATCTCTTCCATTCGTTTCAGACAAGGCTCAGGTATCTCGCCATTGGCGTCAGGACCCACATTGAGCAACAGGTTGCCGCCCTTGGCGACAACATCGCAAAGCATGTGTATCAATTCGTTGGTCGACTTGTAATTGTCGTTATAAACAAACGACCAGCTGTCACCCATAGTCATACATGTCTCCCAAGGATATGGCAACAACGTGTCGGGAATTTGTTTCTCCGGGGTACGATAGTTTTCATATTTGCCGCCGACACTGCGATCCACTATCAACAAGTCGGGATTTTTCTCACGCGCCATGCGTGCTATCTTTGGCATGTTGATATCCTGAATCTGCCCACTGCATCCAAGCCATTCCGCCGACTCCTCGTTGACGCTCCATGCAGGACGTACCCAGCCACCGTCAAGCCATAGAATATCAATGTCGCCATAGTTGTGGGTAAGCTCGCGGATCTGGTTGTATGTGAAGTCGCAATAACTGCGCCACCTGTCGGGATAATCAGCAATGTTGTAGTTGACATTGCGGTCGGGTGTGGCCCATTCCGGAGCCCAATAGTCGGGACAATGCCAGTCCGGCTTCGAGAAATAGTAGCCTATCCACATGTTCTGCTCACGGAAGGCATCAGTCAAAGCTTTGGTGATGTCGCTATATTTGTTTTTGAAGAAGGGGCAGCTGCTGTGCGCCGACGAATAGGAGGTCTCTTCGGTGGCATACATGCAAAAACCGTCATGGTGCTTAGTGGTGAACACCATATATTTCATACCAGCGTTGGCAGCGGCTTTGGCCCATTTTGCCGGATTGAAACGTTTCGGATTGAATGTTGTGTTCAATGCCTGGTACTGTCTTTTGTACTCATCATAGGGCACACCTTTACGGTCTATCCAAGGCTCACTGCAAATACTCCATGACTCTACCGTGGCCCACTGGGTATATATGCCCCAATGCGCCATGAAACCAAATTTCAAATCCTGCCACTCATCAAGACGACGCAGAATAACAGGGTCGGTTTCGGCGCGCTGTTCATCGCCAACGCTGAGAACAGTAGCCGCCATGTCTTTTGTGTTCTGTGCCACGGCAGTGGCAAGGCATGAAAATGCCAACAAAGAAATGATGATTTTTTTCAAAGCTAACTTAGAAAGGTTAAAATGGTTAAAGGGGGTTCAAAGGTTAAAGGGGGTGCGAACTCCAGTGAGTCGCAGCGTTTGTATACACAAGCCTTAATAGAGTAATTAGCTCGTTATAATATATGATTGGTGGTAAAAAAGGGTCGCCGCACATGCAGCGACCCTTGGTATTGAACACTTCGCGGAATTATTCAAACGAAGCGATGGCTTTCTTGATGATTTCGATAGCCTCGCGGAGCTGCTCCTCGGTGATAACCAGAGGAGGTGCGAAACGGATGATGTGCTGGTGGGTGGGCTTTGCCAAAACGCCCATATCGCGCATCTTCAAGCAGACATCCCAAGCCTCTTTGCCATTGTGAGGCTTGATGATAACGGCGTTGAGCAGACCTTTACCACGCACTTTCTCAATCATGGGGCTATTGAATTTGGTCATCTCCTCACGGAAGATTTTACCCAGACGGTCTGCATTCTCCATCAGATGCTCTTCCTTGATAACCTCAAGGGCGGCGATGGAAACTTTGGCGGCAATGGGGTTGCCACCGAAAGTGGAGCCGTGTTCACCGGGTTTGATATTAAGCATGATATCGTCGTCGGCCAGAACAGCGCTGACAGGCATTACGCCACCGCCAAGGGCCTTGCCGAGAATGACGATGTCGGGACGAACACCCTCATGGTCACAAGCCAGCATCTTACCGGTACGGGCAATACCGCACTGCACCTCGTCGGCCATGAAAAGAACGTTGTATTTCTTGCAGATGTCATAGCATTTCTTCAGATAGCCTTCATCGGGAACATAGACACCAGCCTCGCCCTGGATGGGTTCGAGAAGGAATCCTGCGACTTTCTTGCCATGCTCGGCGAGACATTTCTCAAGGGCGTCGGGATCGTTGTAAGGTATGCGGATGAAACCAGGAGTCATAGGACCGTAGTTGGCATAGCTCTCGGGATCGTTGCTCATAGTGATGATAGTGATGGTACGGCCGTGGAAGTTGCCCTCGCAGCAGACAATCATAACCTCGTCGTTTGGAATGCCTTTTTTCACCACACCCCAGCGGCGAGCCAGCTTCAGGGCTGTTTCGTCGGCCTCGGCACCAGTGTTCATAGGCAGAACCTTGTCGTATCCGAAATATTCGGTGACATATTTTTCCCATTCACCAAGGCAGTTGTTATAGAAAGCGCGGCTGCTGAGAGTCAGCTCGTGAGCCTGATCACACATGGCCTTGACAATCTTGGGATGGCAATGACCTTGGTTGACAGCTGAATATGCCGAAAGAAAGTCGAAATATTTCTTTCCTTCACAGTCCCAAACAAAAGCACCTTCGCCTTTGGCGAGGACTACTGGTAGTGGATGATAATTATGGGCGCCGTATTTGGCTTCCATTTCCATGAATTGTTCTGATTTCGTCATAGTTAGATTATTTTTATAGAATATTTACTCAATTACAAAACTCTGCAAATTTACAAAAAATCCTTGACATAAACATCGGCTTACAAAAATATTCATCAATATTTTTCTCGGTTATTCATAAATAGTCACAAAACCGCAGGCGCCTGAGAGCAACAAAAGAAATTGCCTGGTGACAAAATTTTCAGCGCTAAAATGCGTTATTTTGTACACGTTTAAAGATTAACGTGTAACGTTTAAAGATTTTTCTCAACTCACAATCAATATTTTATATATAATTATCGTTTTACCTATTTTTTACGATATCTTAACGGCAAAAACAGTTCGCTCATCAAATTCGAGGATCTACAGCCCTTTTCAAACCCTTCAACACCTTGGACGAAGAAAACACAATATTAGAAGTCAGAGACCTGACAGTGACTTTCGACCATCGCACCGTCGTAGAGAAGGTGAACTATTCCCTTGCCAGTGGCAAGACTCTTGGCATTGTCGGTGAAAGTGGTTCCGGCAAGAGTGTCAGCACTCTGGCTCTCATGGGTCTGCTGCCAAAGAACGCCACTGTGAGCGGAAGCGCTATCTTAAGAAGGGATAACGGAGACCAGAAAAAAAAGAATGTCGAATTGTTGTCACTTGACGAAGAGGGCTTCCGAGACATTCGAGGCAACCTTATCTCCATGATTTTTCAAGAGCCCATGACATCGCTCAACCCCGTCCACCGTTGCGGCAAACAGGTAATGGAAATGCTGCAACAACACGAGAATGTCAGCGATGCGGAGGCTCGCAAGCGCACTCTTGAGCTCTTCGAAGAGGTTTTGCTTCCACGACCCGAGAAAATCTTCGACAGCTATCCTCATGAGATCAGTGGCGGACAAAAACAGCGTGTGATAATTGCCATGGCACTGATATGCAAGCCACAAGTGATTATCGCCGACGAACCCACAACAGCCCTCGATGTCACCGTACAGAAAACCATACTTGACCTTTTGCGACAACTGCAGAAGCGCCACAACCTCTCCATCATCTTTATCACCCACGACCTCGGTGTGGTCGCCAACATTGCCGACGACATCGCAGTGATGTACCATGGTGAGATAGTGGAATACGGGCCTGCCAATAATATACTTCACAACCCTCAACATCCTTACACCCGTGGGCTTCTGGCATGCCGCCCACCCCTCGAAGGACGTCCTGAACGGCTTCATACTGTATCCGACTTCCTGTCGGCTCAAGGCGAGCAACTCGCACCTCCAACGCCGTCAACGCCGCAAAGGGAAAACAAAAAGGCCTCGCCTGACGACATCATCCTATCGGTTCGCAACCTCAACGTCGCCTTCCCGATAGAGAAAAACTTTTTCGGAAAAACAAAGAAGGTGCTTAATGCCGTCGACGACATCAATTTTGACGTCATGCGAGGCGAGACCCTTGGTCTCGTCGGCGAGTCAGGCTGTGGCAAAACGACTTTGGGCAGGGCCTTGCTGCGGCTTGTCGACAGCGCCTCTGGCAATGTCACCTTCAACGGTCAGCGCCTTGACACCCTCTCCAAATCGGCGTTACGACAATTGCGTCCCAAGATGCAGATTATCTTCCAAGACCCCTACTCCTCGCTCAATCCACGTCTTACCATAGGCCAAGCTATCATGGAGCCGCTGGCAGTATATTCCAAAGGCACCAGCAATGCGTCACGCCGCGACAAGGTCATAGACCTTATGCAACGTGTAGGTCTCGAACCAGGATGGTTCGACAGATATCCCCATGAGTTTTCTGGAGGCCAACGTCAGCGTGTATGCATTGCACGCGCTTTGGTTCTCAATCCCGAACTGGTGATTTGCGACGAGTCGGTGTCGGCACTCGACGTCTCGGTGCAGGCTCAGGTTCTCAACTTGCTCAACGAGTTGAAAGCCGACTTCGGATATACATATATCTTTATCTCGCACGACCTATCGGTAGTGCACTTCATCTCTGACAGAATAATGGTTATGAGGTCTGGTAGAAAAATAGAACTTGCCGACGCCGACCAGCTTTTCAATAATCCTGAAAGCGATTACACACGTCAACTTATCGACGCCATTCCCCGAATAGATCTCTAAGACACGCCATTAGCGGCGCTTGTTCATCATTTCCTTGGCCTCGATGGTCATGGTGGTATGTGGCACAGCGCGCAGACGTTCTTTCGGAATGAGCTTGCCTGTCACTTTGCAAATACCATAGGTCTTGTTCTCTATGCGGATAAGAGCAGCCTCGAGGTCTTTGATAAACTTCTGCTGACGGGCTGCCAATTTGGAATTCTCCTCTTTAGAAAGGACCGAACTGCCTTCCTCAAGGGTTTTGAAGGTTGGAGATGTATCAGTAACGTCATTGCCGGCATTGGCCACGGCGGCATTCAAAAGATCAAGATTTTTCTTGGCTTCTTCTATTTTTTTCAGTATTAACTCCTTGAATTCCTGCAGTTCCTCAGAAGTATAATACTTCTTTTCTTCTGTTTTGTCGTGTGTTGCCATATTCTCTTGGTGTTCGTTATTAACTCTAGTAACAACTTTGCAAAGTTACGTTAAAAAAATCGACTTTTGCAAGTTAACACAAAAAAAAATCCTATCATACGAAAAAACATGGCTTTAAAAAAAACAGACATGCTATTACAATGTCCATTTTTTGCCTTTTCGAAGTCTCTTTCGTGCAAAATAATCACCTTACAGTGAAAAAAGACTGCATCCTACAAAAGACACAATATGTCTCCACTTGTTGCGTTATAACACTAACAAATCCTGCGCCAACGTTTCCTCCAATGAAAAACGCAATAATCGCCATATTTCTGTTTCTTTTTGCCGCCTCAGCCTCCGCCCAGTGGGACATTGACACGCTTGGATATACAAGACAATACAAATCAAAGTATCACATAGGGACTCCGTGGCACCCCGCTAATAATGAAGAGTTTTATCTTCATACGGCCGGTGATAATTTTATCACTTGCAAGGGCGGCTACATTGCTAACTTCGCTATGCTTCCGCTAAAGGCTCGCAAATCAATCGCCTCAATGCGGTGCAAAAGCTCGGAAGTGTCTAAGGTTGTCTGCACTCAGGACGAGTATCACATCAGACCTTGGCCTGAAGAGGACCGAAAGGTCGCAAGTAGACATTGGTGGGTCGTTCTTGCCGACAGCACCTGTCTTTGTTTCGACAGGCACGGACGGTTCCAGATGGTTGAACATTATTATGACGGCTTGGGAGAACGATGGACTTCTATGATTCCCGAGAAAGCTCTGTCGCATATAAAGCAGGAATGCACTGCAGAACAGAAATACCACATTCTTAGGATATCGGTGTCCGACAAGGGCTATCGTGTCTATTATTGGATTGAAACACCTGGCTTAATAACCATAGGACTTCCACCATCTTATCTGTATGACCGGAACTGGAACGTCATCATTCACAGCCGACCAATATAAAAGAAAACGAGGGCATTAAGCCCTCGTTTGTTGTTTTGTGCGGATGGGGGGACTCGAACCCCCACTCCGTGAGGAACTAGATCCTAAGTCTAGCGCGGCTACCAATTACGCCACATCCGCCTCGAAAAACGAAATGCAAAAATACACAAAAAATCCAATTGCCAGACATCTTTATGAAAAAGAAAATATACCTCTCATATTATCACCATATTACAAAAGTCGGAAAATAGAAGAAAAAGGCTGACGGCCATCTCTTTTACCTTCCTTAGACAATAAAAAAGCGACTTTTTAGTTATTGTTCGTGCAGTTTTCCTTCTGCGTTTTTTTGATATGAAACGACTATCTTTATTTATACTGACACTTTTTTTGGCGATACTGCCGCATGTCCAGGCCTCATACCTCCTCATCCCTATGGACGAGACCCAACGCAACCACCTGAAAGCCTACGGCATAGCCTACTACGCCCTTGAGCGTGAGGTTGAGGTGACATGGCTGCTCAACTACCGCGGCGGTGCCTTTATGATGAAATACGCCGACGCCATTGAGCGCCAAGCCAAACTTCGTGGCGTCACCAGCGAGGTCATAGCCGACGGTCAGTCGACAGCGATACTGTCGGAAATTGCCGACGCCTCTGTCAACATGGATGCCGTAAAACTGCAAAAAGCCCCCAAAATAGCGGTTTATTCACCCAAGACCAAGCTTCCCTGGGACGACGCCGTAACCCTTGTCATGACATACGCCGAGATACCTTACGATGTGGTGTACGACGAAGAGGTTATGGCCGGAGTGCTGCCCACATACGATTGGCTGCACCTGCACCACGAGGACTTCACAGGACAATACGGAAAATTCTGGGGCAACTACCGCAACGCTCAATGGTATATCGAGGATGTCCGAGACCAAGAGGCGCGAGCACACAAACTCGGATTCTCGAAAGTGTCGCAACTCAAACTTGCCGTATGCCACAAGATACGCGACTTCGTCATGGGCGGAGGTTTCCTCTTCGCCATGTGCAGCGCCCCCGACAGCTACGACATAGCCCTGGCCGCCGAGAATGTGGACATCTGCGACGTGATGTTTGACGGCGACCCCATGCAGCCCAACGCCCAGCAGCTACTAGACTTCTCGAAATGTTTCGCCTTCAAAGACTTTAAAATAAGCACAAACCCGTCGGAATATGAGGTCTCGACCATAGACATCGACGACCGTATACGCTCTCGGAAAATCAACGAGAAAAACGATTTCTTCACCCTCTTTGAATTCTCCGCCAAATGGGACTGGATTCCCACCATGCTGACTCAAAACCACACACGCATCATTCACGGTTTCATGGGTCAGACGACGGCATTCCGCCGCTCGACAGTGAAAAGCAGCGCTCTGATAATGGGCGAGAACAAAGAACTCGACGAGGTGCGTTACCTGCACGGCGAATATGGCAAAGGAACATGGACCTTCCTCGGCGGCCACGACCCCGAGGACTACCGCCACTTTGTCGGCGACCCTCCCACAGACCTCTCACTCTATCCTAACTCGCCAGGGTATAGACTTATCTTGAACAACATACTCTTCCCTGCAGCAAAAAAAGAAAAACACAAAACCTAATTACTAGTCCAAATAGTCTGACTAGTAAAATTGCATGACTAGTGAGACTAGAAAAAACCACCCCACACAAAATGAAAAAAACTCTCCTACTCCATACCTTTTTTCTTTTCACCTTCTGTCTTTCATTCGCCCAGCAGAACTGGAGCCGCTTTACAATGCAGAACTCCGAGCTTGGCAACTCCATCCTCGCCATGACCAGCGACAACAAAAACGACAAATGGTTTGGCACTGAGCTGGGTATGGCCCGCCTCAAAGGCAAGACCTGGACCGATTTCTCTATGTTCAACGACAAACTCAAGGGTCAATATGTCAACTGCCTTACCGTCGATGACCGCAACGTGCTATGGATTGGCACCGACGACTATGGTGTCATCGAGTTCGACGGCTCTCGATGGACTGAGCATAAGGAGCAGATGAAAAAACTTCAGATGAAGTTTATTTCCAAGATTGCCATCGACCGCAACGATGTGAAATGGATTGGTGTGACCCTAGGCGGATTGGTGCGCTACGACGGTCGCGACTGGAAAAAATATACATCCTCCAATTCCGAGCTCTTGAGCGATTTCATTCTCTGCGTCGCCATCGACCGCCGCAACCGCAAATGGATAGGCACCAACGACGGTCTCTCCGTCTTCGACGACAACAAGTGGGTCTCCTACACCCGTCACAACTCCAAACTGCCACACAACATAGTCCCCGCCGTCATCATCGACAAAAACGACGTGAAATGGCTGGGCACACTTGGAGGCCTTGTGAAGATTGAGGGCGACAAATGGACTGTCTTCAACACCACCAACAGCGCCTTGCCCGACAACCAAGTCAACGACATAGCTTTCGACCCCTCTGGAGCTCTTTGGATTGTCACCGACAACGGTGCAGCCATCTTCGACGGCGTTGACCGCTGGCATGTCTACAACAATAAAAACAGCGTGCTCCCTGCCGACAAACACCGCCGTGTGATGGTCGACAACCAAGGCAGCAAGTGGTTCGGCAGCGAACTGAAAGGGCTCACCCGCCTCAACGCCCATCCCGTCATAGGACGTATCGTTGACGACAACGGCAAGGCTCTCAAAGGCATCACCCTCACCGACGGCACCAACAACGCCGTCACCGACGACGAGGGCTTCTTTTATTTCGAGGTCGCTCATGGTGGCAGCATAACCATAAAACCCACTGACGAGATGCGCCAATTCGAGCCTGCAGAAATAAAACTCCAGCAAGTGACACAAGCCAAACTACACTGCGACATAGTAGCCTCGTCGGGCATGGTTGCCGAAGGCAAATCAAACGAAAAAGTGGTTGTAACCCCTTATCTTGACGAGGGATACATAACCATCTCTATGGAAAGCCCCGTGGCAGAAGTGGAATTCGTAAGCCCCAACGGCGACAGTGTTCGCAAACTGCCTCAATATCGCAATGGTGCCAAGATAACGATAAGCAAGATGCCGCGCATGAACTATACTCTGTTCATACGCACCGAAAAAGGGGAAAAGAAACTACTGTTCAACCTCAAATAGAGGTCCCCTCACATAAAAATCACCGAGGAGCATTCTCGCACACGACACCGGAAAGTGGTTCGGCGACAGCCACAGTGTCCAGCTCGCTACATTTGCTGTGACTTTCTTTGTCCAGGACAATATCCTCATGGATGACTGTGACATATCCGTCGTAATAAGTTGTGCATTGGCAACGCTTGGTGCACGAGGAGACACCGAGCGCCAAAACAGCGGCAGAGAGAAAAAAAATGAGTTTTCTCATTCGACACAATAAAGAAAAGCCGCCGACATTGTCAGCGGCCTTTTTTCTGTGAGTAGACTAATTATTAGCTGCACTCTACAATACCGGAAATATTCAGGTCGGTGCATTTGTCAATCTGAACACCGTACTGTTTGAATTGCTCGTTCATTTCATCAAGGTCGTAGGTAACTTCGCCAGTAGGCATTTTGCAAGTGCATTTTTTGCTGCAGCTGCTGAAGCAAGCCACGGTAGCGATAACGGCAAGAGCCAAAACAATCTTCTTCATTTTATTTTGTTGATTTAAATAGTTTTACGCCTACTCTATATGGTTTTCGGCAACCCCATAAACATTGCAAAAATAACATTTTTTTCTAAATTAGTAAACGTTTCCCTATTTTTTTTACACCATATCTTTTTTTTTCTTCATTTTTTTTTAAAAAGTGTGTAATTTTGCAATCTTATTTATAACATTCTCACAACACGTAATATATTGTATAACAAAATGAATAGACTCAAGACGCTCTTCTTAGCACTATGTATGATGGTGACAGCCACCCTGTCAGCACAATTGAATCCTGCACATTGGAAATTCAACGTCAAGGAGTTATCAGCCACAGAAGTTGAGCTTCAGTTCCAACTCAAACTCGATGACGGCTGGCATATTTATTCACAGAAATCCGATCCTAACGGTCCTATTCCCGCTGAATTCACATTCACCGAAGACAAGAACTACAAACGCATAGGTGGCGTAGCAGAAGCCAAGCCCCATGAGGAGATGGACGACATCTTCAAGTGTGTGGTGCGCTCGTTCAGCGGCAAGACCACTTTCCGCCAGAAAATTAAACGCAACACCGACAAGGCCTTCGAAGTCAAAGGCTCCATGTACTACCAACTTTGCAACGACGGCAGCTGTATCGCTCCAGACGACATGCCCTTTACTTTCAAGGTTCCAGAATCCTCTATAGCGCCAGCCGCAGAAGATACCGCCAATGTTGAACAGACCGATACGGACACAACCGACCAAGCCGCTGCCATTGACACCATGGCAAAACCTGAAGAGCCAAAGGCCGAACTAAATGAAGCCCAGGATGTCCCCGAGGACAAAAAACAGCAATCGCTTTTTGGTTTATTCTTCGGCGCCCTTTTGGCAGGCATACTAACCATGTTCACACCCTGTGTGTTCCCAATGATTCCAATGACCGTCAACTTCTTCATGCACAGCAGCGACAACAAACGCAAAAACCGTCGCCAGGCATGGGCCTTTGGACTTTCCATTGTATTCATCTTTGCCGTCATTGGAGCGCTGCTCTCGCTGGTTTTCGGTCCCGACTCACTCAATTTCATAGGCACCCACGGCATACCCAACCTCATATTCTTTGTGATTTTCTTTATCTTCTCGCTCTCATTCTTCGGCCTCTTCGAAATCAAGATGCCCGAGAAGTGGGTCAACGCCAGTGACGCCCAGGCCGACAAAGGCGGTCTCATGGCTCCTTTCTTCATAGCCCTGACAACAGTGTTGGTGTCGTTTTCATGCACAGGTCCTATCATTAGTGCCGCATTGGTCGAGTTCGCCACATCCACCACCAACCGCTGGATAGGATTGGTCTCCATGCTGGGCTTCGGATTAGGCTTTGCACTGCCTTTCACACTGCTTGCCTTCTTCCCGACGGTGCTTAAGAACATGAAATCGGGCGGATGGCTCAATTCTGTCAAGATTGTCTTCGCCTTCCTGGAGCTGGCATTCGGATTGAAGTTCCTATCCATGGCCGACCTATTCTATGGATGGCGCTTGCTCGACCGTGAGGTTTATCTGGCCCTGTGGATCGTCATCTTCACTTTGATGGGCATCTACCTGATGGGAAAAATCAAGTTCAAAGGCGACGAGGATGTCCATCATATCGGCATCATCCGTCTTTTCCTCATCATCGCCACATTCAGCTTTGTGGTTTATATGGTACCCGGCATGTTCGGCGCACCCCTTAAAGCCATCTCCGGATTCATTCCGCCCATGAACACGCAAGACTTCAACATTGAGCGTCTTGTTAGCGAAAACAACTATTATGTTGTAGAAGGAAGTAGCAGCACCGACGCAACAGAATTCCCCTCAAATGTCAAGTTCAAAGACCAGCTGCACAAATACAGTGTCCCCGGCTATCACGAATTCTACGACCTCGATGAGGCCAAAGCCTATGCAAAACAGCAAAACAAACCTATTTTCATCGACTTCACAGGCATCAACTGCGGCAACTGCCGACAGATGGAACAAGCCGTATGGACCGACGACGCCGTTAAAAAAATGCTCAACGAGAAATTCGTCCTTTGCGCACTCTACTGCGACGCCAATAGTATAGAGCTCGACGAAGCCGATTGCATCACTGACGACAATGGCCGCACACTCAACAAACTGGGCAAGAAAAACCTTTACTTCCAACGCAGCCATTACAAAATGAACGCCCAACCCTATTATGTCATCATCGATGCCAACGATCCTGAAAACAAACCGTTGACGAAAGACAACTATTCTTATTCGCCTGATGTAGACAAATTCATGGGTTTCCTGAACGAAGGTCTCGAAAATTACAGCAAAAAATAAGATTTTTAGCGGCAAATAACGAGTTTTCATCTCTTTTGACACTATTTTTTGCCAAAAACAAAATAAGCTCCTGCCACCGAAGAATCAACAGGTTACAATGGCAGGAGCTTTTTTTATGCCAAAATATTTTGTCAATTCGCAAAAAGTGTATAATTTTGCACTCGCTTTTTAGGAAATCTAAAATTCATATAGTGCGGGGTGGAGCAGTGGTAGCTCGTTGGGCTCATAACCCAAAGGTCGGAGGTTCAATTCCTTCCCCCGCTACCTAAAAACGGACAAGTTATTCATGCTTGTCCGTTTTTCTATTACGGGGGGGGGAACTCAAAATCCAAAGACCGGAGGTTGGCTCGTCAAGCTCACTCGACAAGCTCGTGGGGCTCACCATGCCAGCCGCAACACAATTCCATCCCCCTCTACCTAAAATCTGACAGGCAGGTTGCTAGCGCAACCTGCCTGTCAGATTGACACAATTCTTCAATCGCAGTACTCCAAATCGCCCGAATAAAGAGCTTCCACTGGGAAACTTAAATCAGCATGCTTGCCCCAGATAAGGTTACCACAGCGGATATAAAACTGCTTGAACAGTGACGGTTTGCTGTATTTGTTATATTGTGGGTGTGGATGACGGGCGATGAACTCTCCAAAGTCAATCACCCTGTCTGTTTTGTCACTGAAAAATATCCTTAGCGACAATCCGTCGACGTAATCAGCTCGTGTAACTGTAATGTTTTCCATGGTTATAGTTTTTTCTTAATGTCGGTGCAACGGACTCTTTTCTTATATACAAAGAAATTGACCCACTTGTCAACAATGTTTTCCCAATATTTTTCGATGAAAGCCCTAGCCACCTTATCGTCTTTCGACGAAAGGGGATTGCCCTTGTCGCGCTGGCGTATTTCCATCAACTCGCCATTACATACATAAATGTCATATATGGACATTCTGTTTTGATGTTCCACGTGTACATGTATTGGCTCGTGCTCGTTGGAGTAAAACGAGAAAATAAAACCAAAATAGGTAAAGATATCAGGCATAACATTATTCTTTATTAATAGAACGCAAAAATGATAAAAATATTGTAGTGGGAATTGCGTTTGTGTGTGTTTATTGATTTACTTTTTTTTATTCAAATTCAGCGGTGATATTGGGTTTGTTGTAAATGGAATGAGATTCCGAAGGTTCCATATTTTCTCCAAATCTTCAAGGAATTGGTGCGAAAAGATAACGGTTAAGCCGACCCCAAAGGGAACAGGCAACTCCAATGAGGTGCCTGTCGTGATGTTCATTTACCAATCTCATATCCGAATGGAGTATTCTTTGAAGACATACTCCTTGTCGCTTTCATACTTCGCTTCGTCTTCATTGATACATATAGATTTGGTATAGTACAACACGCCATTCTTGACTCGGATTTTTGATACACCATCTTCATCGGCAACTATATTCGAAGCCACCATCTTGATCTTGTCGGTATATACATTGACACAATAAAGACTGTTCCCTCCTCGATAGAATGTTTCGGTGAAATATAGCTTTCCTTTCTCATAATGGTAGAAATCTATAAAGCCACTGCCGTCGACGTTTGTCGTCTCAAAGCATCGGAGGGTGTCTTTCTTTTTTGTCTGGACATTGAAGACTATCAGGAAAGTGGAATCGAAAAAATCTTCATCGACATCTTTGTAACTTTCCTTGACATTATTGGCCATATAAAGTTTCTGGCTTTTGGCATCTTTGTACTCTCCCAGAATCACATATGGTTTGGTATGATCACCGCATATGGCTGTGACTTTGGACAATAAACATTCACTATTGTCGTCTTTTGTTGTGGTGACAGACATGACCATAGCTGCTAAAAGCAGAAATGCCGCGATTTTGATAGTGCTTTTCATTGTGATTGTTTTTTGGTTTTTGTAATAATTATTGTGCAAAAATACACATTATTTCTCAAACCAGAATGTCTAACCTCATAATAATATATAAAAAAATTAGTTATACCCTGAGAACGCAATAACAACAATACCGTGAGCCACATCAACTACCATACCCATTCGCACTATTGTGACGGCAAAGGCGAGTTACGAGAATATGTGGAATATGCCATAGCTCATGACTTTAAGTCTTTGGGCTTTTCCGGTCACGCTCCTGTGCCTTTCCCCAACAATTTCTCGATAAAAGACGACCAATACCTTGACTATTGCAACGAGATCCGTGCTCTGAAAGAGGAATACAAAGACAGATTGGACATCCACCTAGGGCTGGAAATAGACTACATCCCAGGACTCCTGGAAGACTTCACTCCTCTAATATCTCAAGGCGGTCTGGAATACACCATAGGGAGCGTCCACCTGATACCCAATCCCGACAACGTCGAGACTCTCAGAAATCTGAACAGCACCGCCGTTGGCGATGAACGCAAAAAAATACCATATAATCTGTGGTTTATCGACGGTCCCCGCCAAGAGAGCTACGACAACGGACTGAGGCATATTTTCCACGACGACATCAAAGCCGGCGTTCGAGCATTCTTTTATCAGAACAACGCCATGATTGAGCGCAACCGACCCACTATTGTCGGCCACTTCGACAAAATAGTCATGCACAACCACGACCGCTATTTCACCTACGAGGAACCCTGGTTCCTGGATTTAGTGCACGAAACCGTACAACTTATTCACGAATCAGGTTGTATTGCGGAAATAAACACACGTGGTCTCTACAAAGGCCGCCACAACGATTACTATCCCGCAAAAAAAACGATTCAGTACATGAAGGAGCTGAACATCCCTGTTTTGGTCGGTACTGACGCCCATGAGCCCTCAAACCTTGACCAATTTGAAGGTGCATATGAATTTTTGAAAGAAATTGGCTACCGCAACGTCGTAACAAACCTTTTTTGAACAAACAGATAGCCCTGTAGGCACGACACTTCGATTATCAGATCTGTGTCGCCCCTACAGGGCTCGGTGGTTATGTCCTTTTGATACCGTGGGCTCACGTCCACGGCTGTGTTATATCGCCCTTTCAGGGCTCTGAGGACTCGTTCTTGACAATTCTTTCTCTTATCAGAAGTTGCCTATAACGCTGACCTTGAATTCCAATGTACCTATATTCTGCAATGATTGAGTGGTGTTGAAATCCGAATCTTTGAACTTGAATGTTATCAGACCTGTCTGAACATCGAATTCAAATCGTTCCTGATAGTTTTTGCCAGTAGGATCAGTGAAATAGAAGGTGTAGGGCAGCAAATTGTCACGCCCGTCTTGATCTATCATATAGACAAGAACAACACCATTGTCGATTACTTCGGGTGTGATGTCTATGTTCTCCCATGTTGAATAGGCATAATCAACATAAAGATTTCCTGATCCATCAACTGCGGTGGCCAACTGCCATTTGTTGGGCTGAACGGTGTAATAAGAGGTTATAACTCTTGCCTTTTCACTGCAACCAGCAAGCAACATAACCAAAGCGATGAGGGGTAATAGAAACTTTTTCATTATATTACGTTTTTAATGTTTATTTTTTTGACTTGATTTATTTCTGCAAAGGTAACTATTTTTTTTGACATGGGGAGCGTTTCTCTTTTTTTTGTCTTCTCGGCGCAATACACATCGCCTCCATCCACACATTTTTTCACTCCTCTTTTTCACGATGCAAAAGTACAACGACTTTTCAAAGTAAAACCCTACCTATAGACATATTTTTCCTCTTTTCTCTGGATTTTTCCGGAAATGGTCATCGGAGATGCACTACTGTTATGCCATCGCCACCAATTTCCACAGGGGCGGAATGGAAAGATTTCACCTCTTGTGTCGACTGCAGGTATTGCCTGATCACTGTTTTAAGTATTCCGTAACCTTTGCCATGCAATATCTGAAGTTCTTTCTCGCCAAGCAATGTTGCGTCGTCCAAAAAACTCTGCAATGCCGACAAAGCCTCTTCAGCTCTCTGTCCCCTCAAGTCGAGTGTGGTATTGAAATATTTCCTTTTCTCGTTGATGTCGTCATAGATGGACTGGAAGCGTGAGTTTTGGCGTTTGGTTTTATCGACGGGAATGTTTTTCTTGGCGGTCTTGGCAATACGGTCTAATGCTATTGTCATGCGCAAGCTGTTGCTCTCCACCACAGCTTTCTTGCCTTTAAGCTCGACAAGTTGTCCGTAGGTGTCGCCATCATCTATACGTACAATATCGCCGATGGCCAGAGGACCCGTGGCTACAGCCTCATCCTCCTTGTCGACATTGGAGCTCTCCACCTCTTCGGCGACCAGGGCTTTGCGATTTTGTTTCCGTTGCTGCTCACGCTGACGAGTGTGCTCCGCCTGTTGCTGCTCAATGTGCTCAGCGTCGAGTCTCATCTGCTCTCTGGCCTGTTGAGTGCGTTCCTTTTCAGCGTTGGCCTCCTTGATGTCGGCAATGGTGCGCTCCACGGTGCGGTTGGCGTCGGCGATAATCTGACGAGCCTGCTGCCGCGCATCGCTGAGGATATCATATTTTTTGCTCTCCAGCTTTTCCGTCAGACGTTGATATTTCGTCACCACCTCGTTGAGGAATTCGTCGGAGGCCTCCAACTCACGGCGCTGACGGGATATCTCCTGCTTGTCGAGTTCTATCTGCTGGAGCTGGTGCTCAAAATTGAGCATCTCTTTGCCGACCTTTCCCTCGGCAGCTTCAAGGATGTCAAGAGGAAAGCCTATCTTTGTGGCAATCTCGAAAGCGAAAGAGCTGCCTGGATGGCCTATAGCCAGACGGAATAGTGGAAGCATCCGCTCTGTGTCGTATAGCATGGCGCCGTTCTGCATACCCTCATAGCGGTCGGCAAGCAGTTTCAGGTCGGCGAAATGAGTGGTGACGACGCCGAAAGAGCCGCGACGATACAGCTCCTCGAGTAAAGCCTCGGCTATGGCGCAACCGGAGCGTGGTTCCGTGCCGCCTCCGAGTTCGTCGAGAAGAAAGAGTGTTCCTTCATCGGCAACGGAAAGCAACGCTTTCATGTTCTGAAGGTGCGAGGAATAGGTACTGAGGTCGTTCTCTAGCGACTGCTGGTCTCCGATGTCGATACAGACACGGTTGAATATGCCGAATTCCGATGTCTCACGACAAGGGACAAGCAATCCGCACTGAAGCATATACTGTATCAAGCCCACGGCTTTTAGACATACCGACTTGCCTCCCGCATTAGGTCCAGAGATTATCAGAATACGCGCTGGTGTCTTTGCGCCTTCGCTCCCCTCTCCCACCCCGTCGAGATTCAAGTCAAAGGGAACAACATCCCTGCCCTGCGCTCTGTGGCTGAGGAAAAGCAGGGGGTGCCGCGCGTCGAGCCATCCTATCATGGGTCGGTCGTTGACTATAGGTTTCACTCCGCCGATATTTATCGCGAAACGGGCTTTCGCACGAACAAAGTCTATACGAGCCAGAAACCAGTAGGCATCCAACAGCATATCTATACGAGGACGCAGAAAATCGGTAAACGATGCCAATATACGCTGTATCTCGTGTCTTTCGGCAAACTCAAGCTCACGCAGGTCGTTGTTGAGTTCCACAACCTCGGCGGGTTCGAGGAAGGCGGTTTGTCGTGTGGCCGACTCATCCTGGATAATACCTTTCATCTTGCGACGATGAGTGTCAAGCATGGGTATCACCAGACGGCCATTGCGGATAGTGACCTCGGCATTGTCAGGAGCCCAGCCCTCACGCTTGGCTTTCGTCAGCGATCGGCCTATCTGAGCGTCGACCTCGCCACGTTTACGCATCATTGCCCGACGTATCTCGAGCAACTCGGGTGATGCATTGTCGAATATCTCGCCTTTGTCATCGATGATTTTGTCGAGACGCTTCAACAGTTCCGGGTCGAGGTCTACACGCTGAGAAAGAGCAAACAGAGAGGGGTATTTCTCGCCTGCGTCGCCCTGCAGGAAACGAAGACATTGCGACAAGGTACGCAACGAGGCTCTAAAGTCGACCATTGCGGTGAGATCTATTACGGTGCCCACCACACGAAGGCGTGTCAGCTCCTCGCTGAGGTCGTAAAAGTCCTGCGACGGGAAATTGTTCTCCATCAACAGGATTTGTCTGAACTCGTCGGTTTGCCGCAGTTGCTCCTCGACAGTCGCCTTGTCGCTGCTGAACGACATCTCTTCAACCATGCGTTCCGCAAGGCGGTTGGTGGTCTCAGCAGCCACAAGCTCTTGTATTTTGTCAAAAGATAGTTTTTGTTCCATCTATCTATAATGTGTCAGGGGGAAAAACAATTAAAATGGCATTACTGAATGTCGAAATCCAGGTTGAAAGGCCAATGCTCACGGAATGTGTCAAGTTTTTCGGCGTCGAGTTCGGCGACAATGACACGTTCCGACGTGTCGTTTGCGGCATCACGAGGCTCAATCTGGCACATTGGAAGACCTTTGAAATCGACTATCGCCGAACAGCCGGCGTATTCTATTCCCGTGCTGTCGCAACCGGTGCGATTGCATCCCACGGCATACGACAGGTTTTCTATTGCCCTGGCCTTCAACAAGGTTGTCCATGCATGGTGGCGAGACCCCGGCCAGTTGGCACAAACCATAAGCAAGTCATAGTCCCAATCGGCACTGTTGCGCAGCCACAGAGGGAAACGCAGGTCGTAGCACACAGCAGGGCGAATGCGCCACCCACGCCATTCCACAGTAACACGGCGCTGTCCGCGAAGCACCTGCGACGCCTCGCTGCTCATGCGGAAAGTGTGACCCTTGTCGTAGTATTCAAAACTGCCGTCGGGACGCACAAGGTGCATACGGTTGTACACCCCCTCGGGCTGGCACACTGTCCAGCTGCCTACAAAAAGGGCGTTATGTTTTTGTGCCATAGCGTGGGCAAAGCCGAAAGTAGCGCCGCAAGGTTTTTCTGCCTGACGAGCCATGTGGTCGCCAAAGCCTGTACTGAAAGTTTCAGGAACAACAAGTATGTCAACGGGCTGTGACAGCATAGAAAAAGCCTTCTCAACCTTGTCGAAATTGGCCTGAGGGTCCTCCCAGACAATATCCTGCTGATATAGCGCCACACGCAATTTGTTCTGCTTCATATCTTCGATATAATCATTGGCAATTGCAGACATAGTCCCATCGTTTGCGAGGCGTCGGAAGAAGCTCCTCAATAGCCTGCTGATTGTCCCATGTCAGCGGACAGACACGGAGGTCTATGACTTTTAAAGTGTAGTTAAGAGCCACAAACGATGGAGGGAATGAGATGATTCCTGTGCACCAAAGTATCAGCTCCTCGAGTTTGGTTAGCGACGACATCTCATCGGGCAAATCGAGAATGGGGTTTCTGCTTAGGTTCAAGTATTTGAGATTCACCAAGCGACCCAATTCAGGAGGAACCACCCGTATACGGTTTCTTCTGATGTCGAGTCTTTCAAGGTGTGTGAGGGTACCTATCTCAGGCGGTATGCTGTCGATGAAGTTGCGGCCCAGATCGAGGGTGCGCAGGTTGCGCATCTGAAAGACCTTGGGAGGTATCTGTCGCAGACGTTTATAGTTGAGACGTAGGATGTACACCGAGTCGGGATTGCGCACATCTTTCAGCGACTTATAGACCTTGTCGCGCTGGGCGTTGAGGCCGAGAATCGCCCCGAGGAAAAACAGAAAAACTACGATTTTCTTCATTATGCATCAAAGGGATTGGAGTATTTTCACCCATTCGCCGTATCGTATGGGCTATTGGTATTTAATGCTTTCACTTTACGGCAGTCATCATGGAGCTGCGCCACCAGGGCCTGCGGTGAGTCGAAAGTCTCTATGTCTCTGATTTTGTCAATGAACTCCACCGTCACCTTTTTGCCATAAATGTCCGACGAGAAGTCTATGATATGTACTTCGAGGGCAGACACCGACATATGGAATGTGGGCTGGACACCCAGATTGGCCATGGCTGCATAACGGCGACCGTCGACAATGGCGACCATGGCATACACTCCGGCGGCAGGCAACATCTTGTTTCTGTCGCCTACGGCGATATTAGCGGTAGGGAACCCTAATCCGCTGCCCACATGGCGCCCGTGGACCACCTCACCACTCACACTATAGGGAACTCCAAGCATGCTGTTGGCAAGGCGCATATCGCCAGAGGCAAGGGCACGTCGTATTTTTGTAGAGCTAACCTCGACACCGTCAAGAACAACAGCCTCGTCGCGACATATCTCGAAACCACGTCGTCGGGACAAATCGGGAAGGAGATCAAAGTCGTTTCTGTCACGGCTGCCAAACATATTGTCGTAACCCAACAGCAGAACCTTCATATTGAGGTTGCCACATAAGAACCGCTCAGCAAAAGTGCATGCCGACAATGAAGCTGTCTCTTTATCGAAATTGATAATGGCGACATTCTCAACGCCGCACGATTCAAGCTGCGTCATACGCTCCTCGAAAGTGGAGAGCAGCGGCACCGAGTCGTCGGGCCTAAGCACCATACGGGGATGCCTGTCGAATGTCACCACGACAGGAAGCAGAGCACGCTCCTTTGCCTCCTTCCGCAAACGACACAGCAAATGTCGATGGCCGACATGGACACCGTCAAACATGCCTACAGTGACAATACTCTCGGATTGTAAATCACTGAAATTATCTATATTGAACAGCTTCATCGTCAAAAAAAAGATTTACAAAAGTACAAAAAATTTGTCATATTGAAAAAAAGTAGTACTTTTGCATTCTCAAACGAAAAACAAAAATCATTTTAAAACCATTTAAAACAATTAGTTATGCCTGCAAGAATTAGATTGCAACGTCATGGTAAAAAGAATCAACCTTTTTATCACATCGTCGTAGCGGATGGTCGTGCACCTCGCGATGGAAAATTTGTCGAGAAGTTAGGCACTTACAACCCTATGACCAACCCCGCCAGCATCGAACTCAATGAAGAGAGAGCCTGCCAATGGCTTAAAAACGGTGCCGAGCCCAGTCCTACCTGCCGTCGAATCCTCTCCTACAAGGGTGTCCTTCTGAAACGCCACCTCCAGATTGGTGTTGAGAAAGGCGCTATCAGCCAGGAACAAGCCGACGTGAAATACAATGAGTGGAAACAGGCCAAGGACGCAAAAATCGCCAATAAAGTTAGCGAGTTGAACAACAACGCTCGCAACGAGGCAAAATCCCGCCTTGAGGCTGAGAAGAAAGCCAACGAGACCAAAGCCGCCGCTATCGACGCTAAACGTCGCGCCGCCGCTGAGGCCGAGGCAGCAGCCAAGGCTGAGGCCACTGCCGAAAACACTGAGAACGAAGCCCCCGCAGCTGAAGAAAACACTGAAGCATAAACAGCGTGGACTGACTCATAACAAAAAAGGACATGCACAACAGCATGTCCTTTTTTGATAGAATTAATGTCTGACAGCCTTTCAACAAAAAAAACAGATGACACAAGACGAATGCTACAGACTGGGCAAAATCACAAAGCCTTTCGGTTTCAAAGGTCAGGTGATTTTCTTCCTTGACGTGGACAGTCCTGAAGACTACGAAGAACTCGACTCCGTGTTTGTCGAGGTCAAAGGGGCCTTGGTGCCTTACTTCATCAAAGAGATAAACATCAACGGCAACAAGGCCACTGTCACCTTCGAGGATTTGACTCCACAAGAGGCTCAGGCTCTTGTCGGCAACGACCTATACCTGCCTCTCGACCTGCTGCCAAAGCTCGACGGCAACCGATTTTACTACCACGAGGTTGTTGGCTGGCATGTGGTCGACGACGAGAAAGGCGACATTGGAACAATAGCCTCTGTCATCGACTACCCCGCACAGGCTCTGTTTCAGATCATGTTGGGCGACAAAGAGATTCTCATTCCCGTCATCGACCAAGTTATCGTGAAAGTGGACCGTGACACCAAAACGATGTTCATTCATGCCCCCGACGGGCTCATAGATTTGTATCTGGGATGATTCCCTCCCCCTATTCCACTCTAATCACAACCCTCTATCTTGTTTCTCCACTCCTTCCGAAACTTATAAATATAATACAATATAAATACATTATTTTTTGTGTATCTTTGCAAGATGTAATAGAACCTAGACAACTCCTTTATCTCTCGAAAATACAACATCTTACGTCATAAGCAAGCACATGGAAGAAGATATCATAAATCCTATCACCAACGATTACGGGGACGACAGCATTGTGCATCTTGAAGACATGGTGCACATCAGGCTGCGTCCTGGCATGTATATAGGCAAGCTGGGTGACGGCTCGTCGCACGACGATGGTATTTACGTCCTTATCAAAGAGGTCATCGACAATGCCATCGATGAGTTCACTTCAGGCTACGGAAAACGTATCAATGTGAAGATTGACTTCGGCGAGCGTCGGGTTAGCATACGTGATTTCGGACGCGGCATTCCTCTGGGCAAAATGATTGACGCCGTGAGCAAACTGAACACCGGCGCCAAATACGACAGCAAAGTGTTTCAGAAATCGGTGGGTCTCAACGGTGTCGGCACCAAGGCAGTCAATGCGCTCAGCAGCTATTTCAAGGTCATGGCTGTGCGCGACGGCAAATGCCGTATCGCAGAATTCTCTGAAGGCAACCTCACCAACGACAGCGGAATCATAGAATGCAAAGAGGAAAACGGCACTCTCGTCGAATTCATCCCCGACCAAACCCTTTTCGGCAACTACCATTTCGTCAACGAATATGTGGAACGTCGTGTGTGGAACTACGCCTACCTTAACCGAGGCCTCACCCTTTACTATAACGACAAACGCTACTATTCCAAAAACGGTCTCCTCGACCTTCTGGAGCACAACATGGATGGCGAAGGTCTCTACCCCGTGGTCCACATCAAAGAGGATGACTTTGAATGTGCCTTCACTCATGTCAACGGTCAAAGTAGCGACTACTACTATAGCTTTGTCAATGGACAGCATACCACCGAGGGCGGCACACACCAAAGCGCCTTCCGCGAAGGCTTCGCCCGTGTGGTTCGCGAGTTCTATAAAAAAGACTATGAGCCTTCCGACATACGCCAAGGACTGGTATGCGCCTTGTGTGTACGCATTCAGGAACCTGTCTTCGAAGCCCAGACAAAAACCAAGCTGGGTTCTACCCATCTGGCGCCAAACAAAGCCGACGGCACCAACGACAGTCCCTTCCTCAAGACCTATGTCCTAGACATCCTAAAACGTCATCTCGACAACTATCTCCACATCCACTCCGAAACCGCCGACGCCCTCCTCGCCAAGATAACCCAGAACGAGAAGGAACGCAAAGAAATCGCCGGCATAAAAAAAGAGGCCAAGGCCGCCAACAAGAAAGCCAGCCTCAACAACCGCAAGCTGCGCGACTGCCACATTCACTACAACAGCAACAACGCACGCCGATTGGAGACCACCATTTTCATCACCGAGGGAGACTCGGCAAGCGGCAGCATAACCAAAAGCCGCGACGTGGCGACACAAGCGGTATTCAGCCTGCGAGGCAAACCCAAAAACACATACAATATCAGCAAGGTCGAAGTGTATAAAAACGAGGAGCTGAACCTGCTTCATAATGCCCTCGATATCGACGACGGCATGGATGGCCTCCGCTACAACAACGTTGTCATCGCCACCGATGCCGATGTCGACGGTATGCACATACGCCTTCTGCTGCTCACTTTCTTCCTCCGCTTCTACCCCGACCTTATACGCACGGGGCATGTATACATTCTGCAGACACCGCTCTTCAGAGTCCGCAACAAACAAAAAACTCACTATTGCTACACCGACGAGGAACGCATAGAGGCCATCCACAACACTCCTAACGCGGAAATAACCCGATTCAAAGGTCTCGGCGAGATTTCTCCCGACGAATTCAAAAATTTCATCGGCAAAGACATGCGCCTCGACCCCGTACTGCTTCACAAAGACTTCGACACCAAAGGGGTTCTGAGTTTCTATATGGGTGAGAACACCATGGAACGACGCGAGTTTATCATGGACAACCTACGTGTTGAAGACGACGAAAGTATCGTTGTCGCGTAATTTTTTAAAAAAAATTTTGCCCATTAATATAATCTTGCTATACTTGCAAAAATTTTTTAGCAATGATAGACCATAGAAATCGCAAGAAAAAACTGATAATCAGCTACAAAAACTTACCCGATAATATACGGGAACTCTTTAAAGACGCTTATCCCGACGGATATAAGGACTATCTGCAGAAGACCATTAAACCTAATGGCGAACCAATCTTCGTTGTTCCTCTGGAGACCGACGACACCTCATACATGGTTAAATTCGACGTCAAAATTGACACCGGACTTGTTGAAGAGGATCTCGACAAGGATCTCTATGGCGGAGACGAAGAGCAGAGCGAAGGGGAATTCGCACCCCTGTCGGAAGCCATCGACAAAGAAGAGGGCAACGAGCACGCTGTAGGCAAAATGCGCCATGGCGCACTGGAAGAGGTCTTCGAGGGTCTCCCCGAAGACAAAAAGGAATTCGAGATGGCAAACCAAGACATCGAGGATGAATATGGCGATCGACCCGACGAAGACGACGACATTGACAGCTATATTGACGGAGAGAAAGATGGCGACGATGATATCGAACCCGACGACGACGAGTTGCTTGACATCGAGGCCCTTCTTAATGAAGCCGACTCCGGCGAAGGTATGTTACGCGAGAACAACCCTCCCGAGGAGAAACGTGGCCGCAAACGCAAATCGCTCAATCCCGACATCGAAGCTGTCAAAGCTGTCGGAAGCGAGGCGAAAGCATTGAAAAAGAGCTCTAAAGCAAAAACAACCGTAAAAATCAAAAAAAGCGAAATATCATCGACAACAAAGGTAAAAGCCGTCAAAGTGACCAAGGCTGTTAAAGAGCCCAAAGCTGTCAAGGTGACCAAGGCTATCAAAGAGCCTAAAGCCGTCAAGGTAACTAAGGCTGTTAAAGAACCCAAAGCCGTCAAGGTGACTAAGGCTGTTAAAGAACCCAAAGCCGTCAAAGTGACCAAGGCTGTTAAAGAGCCCAAAGCCGTCAAAGTGACCAAGGCTGTCAAAGAGCCCAAAGCCGTCAAGGTGACCAAGGCTGTCAAAGAGCCCAAAGCCGTTAAGGTGACCAAGGCTGTCAAAGAGCCCAAAGCCGTCAAGATGACCAAGGCTGTCAAAGAGCCCAAAGCCGTTAAGGTGACAAAGGCTGTTAAAGAGACCAAAGCCGTCAAAGTGACCAAGGCTGTCAAAGAGCCCAAAGCCGTCAAGGTGACCAAGGCTGTCAAAGAACCCAAAATGTCAACCAAGAAAGTGACCTACACCAAGGCCGTAAAAGCATCCAAGGCGACAACCAAGGCGACAAAAACGACGAAATCCAAGAAATAAACAAAAAGGGACATCCCAAGAGTCCCCAACGGGGACGGTATATATTAGCCGTAGGCATCAGGCCACGGATTTGAAACAAAATAATCTGAGCCCTGAAGGGGCGACATACTGACTATCTGTTCTGTGCCGCCCCTTCAGGGCTCAGTGTTTCTGTCATCTTTGTACCATGGGCTCACGCCCACGACTGTATTATGTCACCCTTACAGGGTTTTAGCCTCAGCCCACGCAGACAGCATCTCAGTCGGGTTCACACCCACGACTTTTTTCGTCTTTTGTGGCGTTTGAAATATCCTTGTGTTTATTCTCGCGGAGATGCACTATTTCTCATAGAAATGCATCTCTGTCAGATATTGGAACACCGGTTCTGTAAGCATATATTTGGGTGAATGACCTTGAGCTATCATACTACGTATGTAGCTCGACGAGATATCCATCATCGGCACATCCACAATATGCACATGAGGATGGTCGGCAAGATCACCAAGCTCGCTCCCTGGTCTTGGATAGACAAAGAGGTCATAATGTTCAAGGATGTATTCATAGTTGCGCCAACGGCGGAAATTCTCCAAATTGTCGCCACCCATTATTATCGAGAAACGTTTGTCAGGATATTTGTCCGCCAGATGTGCCAAAGTCACCACGGTATAGCTTGGTATTGGCAAGTGCATCTCGACATCGCTGGCGCGCATATTGTAATTATCCTCTATGGCCACACGCACCATCTGAAGCCTGTGGTGATCGGCGAGCAGGGTCTTGCGTTCCTTAAAGGGATTCTGTGGAGACACAACAAACCACACCTCATCGAGGTCTGTCAACTCAAGCATGGAGTTGGCAACAATGAGATGGCCCACATGTATTGGGTTGAAGGAGCCGAAAAAGAGACCCACATTTTTCATCTACAACACGGCGTAGTGTAGATTAATAGTATTTGTACTTAGAGATGATGCCGATATGGCGAAGCTTGTTGCCACGGAAAGTGTAAATCTCGCCCACCTCACCGGCTCCACTGATGACTTTGAGAACAGCGATGTCGGCGACGTATGATTTGGGAAAACGTTTGAAGACAACACGGAACACATCCTCTTTGCTCATTCCCACATGGACACCATTGTCAAGCTTAACCTCAGGGTCGGTGATCTTACCCGCAATCATCTCGACACGTCCTGTGGTTATGCTGCGATACATGTCAAGATAGCTGTCGTCAAGTCGACGCAAGGTGTTTACCGACACCGACATAGAGTCATAGTAATTCTTATAGCCCACCTCGCGATACCATTGCAGTTGAGTGTTGGTGATATATTGCTCGACATTCTCCCATTTACCTATAGGATAAATGACGAAGTCAGTCAAAGAGTAAACTATCATGGTATCCGCCAGAACTTTGACATCTTTGACCATATATTCCGGCTTAGCATAAGTCAACATACGCATGGCCTTGGCTCGTGAGCTAATCTCCTGGGCTTGAAGCGTCAGCATTGAAGAGAAAACTATCAGGGCAAGAGCTATTTTTTTCATGATGTGCTAAATAATATTATTCTCTTTAACGAAGAGTAAGCCATTTTATTATAAACACCAGAAAAAAAATTAGCTAATGAAAAAAAACAAATAGAAAAATTGCTTCTTTTGTTCATCTCTGTGAGTCAACTTTTTTCAGGGGAATACACATTATCAGAAGTTTTGTTTCCGTTTTTTTTCGTAAATTTGTAATCTCAAATACAAACCCTCATCCAACTCAACTAAATATTTATCAACACAAAAGGCAATGGATTACGCTTCCGTCATCGCTCAACAGCTGAACATTGGCACTCGACAAGTGCAAAAAACCATAGAGCTCCTCGAACAGGGGGCCACTGTGCCCTTCGTGGCACGCTATCGCAAAGAAGTCACCGGCAACCTCAACGAGGTACAGATCGCCGCCATTCGCGACATATTGCTGAAACTGAAAGAGATTGACAAACGCCGCGAGGCAATAATGCAAAGCATTGACGAGCAGGGCAAGATGACCGACGAGCTTAAAGCTCAGCTGCTTAATGCCATGACGATGACAGAACTCGAGGATCTGTATCTGCCCTATAAGCCCAAACGCAAAACACGTGCCAGCATGGCCGTAGAGCGTGGCCTCGCTCCTTTAGCAGAAGCTTTGCTCAAGCAATATCAATGCGATGTCGAAAAGCTGGCGGAGCCTTACGTCAACGAAGAAAAAGGAGTCGCCACCGTCGATGATGCACTGGCCGGCGCCCGCGACATCATCGCAGAATCTGTCAGCGAAGACATAGCGGCACGAAACAAAATCCGCAATATCTTCCGCCGCACCGCCATGCTGACCTCCAAGGTGGTTAAGGCAAAGGAGGAAGAGGCCGGCAAATTCCAATCGTGGTTCGACTGGAAGGAATATGCCATGCGAGCCCCCTCACACCGTGTCCTCGCCATGTTCCGCGGTGAGGCGGAGGGAATGCTTCGTGTAAAGATAGCCCCTGAGGATGAGGAGCCCGCTGTGGAAAGTCTTGAACGCCAGTTTGTACATGGCAACTACCAATCCTCCGAGCAAGTGGCAATGGCAGTCAGGGACAGCTACAAACGTCTCATTGCGCCATCCATAGAGACCGAATTCTACAATGCCCTCAAAGAGCGTGCCGACAACGAAGCCATCAAAGTCTTTGCCGAGAACCTGCGCCAGCTGCTGCTGGCGTCACCCCTGGGTCAGAAACGCACCATGGCCATAGACCCTGGATTTCGCACAGGCTGCAAGGTGGTGTGCCTCGACGCACAAGGCCAGCTGCTACACAACGAAACCATCTACCCATTCACATCGGTACGTGAAGAGCGTGCCGCCGTGGCAAAACTCGAAGCCCTCGCCGAAGCATTCAAAATAGAGGCTATAGCCATCGGCAACGGTACTGCCGGACGTGAGACGGAAGAGGTGGTGAAACGGTGCCGCTTCAAAAACAAGATAATAGCCGTCATGGTGAGCGAAAGCGGTGCCTCGGTCTATAGCGCAAGCGATGTGGCTCGCGCCGAATTCCCCGACTATGATGTCACTGTACGCGGCGCCGTCAGCATCGGTCGCCGTCTTATGGACCCTCTCAGCGAACTGGTGAAAATAGACCCCAAAAGCATCGGCGTAGGTCAGTACCAGCACGATGTCGACCAGAGCAAACTTCACGACAGCCTTGAGGATGTGGTGGTAAGCTGCGTGAACAACGTCGGCGTTGAGCTGAACACCGCCAGCAAAGAGCTTCTCTCTTACGTCAGCGGCATAGGGCCAGCTTTGGCGACCAAGATTGTTGAATATCGTAACCGCAACGGAGCCTTCCACAACCGAGGAGAGCTGCTCAATGTGGAGCGTCTTGGCAACAAAGCCTTCGAACAATGTGCCGGTTTTTTACGTGTACGTGAAAGCGACAACCCCCTCGACCGCAGTGCGGTACATCCCGAACGCTATGCACTGGTTCAACGTATGGCGGAACGTGTCGGCGCCACAGTCAACGACCTTATGGCAAGCAAAGAGCTTCGCTCTAAAATCAATATCGAGGAATTTGTCGACGGCGACTGCGGCCTGCCGACTCTGCAGGATATCATGAAGGAACTTGACAAGCCTGGCCTCGACCCTCGAGCCAAATTCGAAGTCTTTGAATTCGACAAAAATGTCACTCGCATTGAAGACCTACAGGAAGGCATGATACTCCCTGGCATCGTGACCAACATCACCGCTTTTGGCGCCTTTGTCGACGTAGGTGTGCACCAAGACGGACTGGTGCATATCTCGCAGATGGCCAACCGGCGTGTCAACGACCCGAACGAGGTGGTACACCTCCATCAACATGTGCAGGTCAAAGTGCTCGAAGTCGACCTCAAACGCCACAGAATATCACTATCGTTGAAGATCTAAGACAATAAAAATGTTTGTTTCTCACGATTCCAAAATTCCATGCGACCTCCGATGTTTTCAATATTATTCATTCTGATCATCCTCCTTGCGCTTCTTGGCTATATCCTGGCACATATATGGCACATGGCGCCACTTCCTGTTTGGGGCAAATGGACCCTGTCCGCCATCTGCTTTATCTGCTTCTGCTGCGAGTTCCTCAACTTCGGCGCCACCGACCGCATGCCCCTCCCTTTGGCGTCGTTCATCTATAACCTCGGCAACAAGAGCGTAATAATTTCGCTGTACTTGGCAATGGCATTTCTGCTACTAGATATCGGACGCCTTATCCATATAGTTCCCCGCTCCCTGCTCCACGACAGTATGCCTTGCTCCATAGCCATCGTCAGCCTCTTGGCAGCGATCTTCATTTATGGCAGCATACACTACCACCACAAACAGCGTGTAGCCATAGACATCGACTCTCACGGCAAAGTTGAGCGACCTCTTAAAGCAGTGCTTTTATCCGACCTTCACATTGGCTATCACAACCGCCGTGCCGACCTCGCCAAATGGATCGACATGATCAACGCCGAGAATCCAGACCTGATTCTCATCGCCGGCGACATTATCGACATGAGCCACCGTCCTGTAACCGAGGAAAATATGGCCGCAGAGTTCCACCGACTGAAGGCCCCTGTCTTTGCCTGTCTAGGCAACCACGAATATTATTCAGGCAACCAGAAAGCCCACAACTTCTATCATGAGGCAGGCATAACACTGCTCGTGGACAGCAGCGCTCGTTGTTGCGGAATAACAATAACAGGTCGCGACGACCGCACCAACAGCAGCAGGAAAAGCCTCTCCCAGTTCACTTTCGACACCTCTTCTTTCAACATACTCCTCGACCATCAGCCTTACAACCTAGAAGAGACCGAGAAAGCCGGCATCGACTTCCAGTTTAGCGGTCATACCCACAGAGGTCAGATATGGCCCATGACATGGATTGTCGACGCCATGTATGAATGCGCTTGGGGCAGCTTCCAAAAAGGCGACACACGTTACTATGTAAGTTCCGGCCTCGGCATCTGGGGAGCGAAATACCGCATCGGCTCCCAGTCGGAATACGTGGTGTTGACAATATTAAGCTGAAAACAGCAATTTAACCTACTATATATGATAGACTTAATACTATTATATTATAAAAAAAATGTATATTTGTCAAATATTCACAGGCACATACCACCAAGCAGATAGCTGAATATCAATACATAAAACACAGCCATAAACAATTAAAACAACACACTCTTTCTTTAAAACAATAATTATTTTGTTTTAATCACTCAATTAATAATAATAAAACACCGTTTAATTACCAATAATAGCTACAACTAATATTATAAAAAGATAATGCAAACACCCTTGAAATGACTTAAAAAAATGTATTATATATAAACCCGTTTCACACCAAACATTTATAATCGTCATAATAATTATTTCTCTCATATTATATTATACATCAAAGATATGCATTATAAAAAACACAAACCCCAATCTATACCATATTCTTTACCAAGAATATCATTAAAAGTTATTTTCTTTGCAGTCTTTATATTATTCATTCATTTACATCTTTATAGTCAAAATTGTACATTTGTATTTAAACTATCATATAGTGGTTCCTGTGTCGGCATGGGTGCAAATGTTTGGGTATCATCAATTAATGCCCAAATAGAAAGTATTATGAAAAACCAATCATTTAGCAATGCTAGTGAATGTGAATCTGCACGAGAAGTTTGTCTTGGTCTTGGAGGAACCATGTACGGTTGTACAGTCAAAATAACTGCGACTCCATGCAGTGGATGTAATAATGGGGGCACCACAACTGATATCATTTTAGGACCGACTTACGGCAATAGTTTTCAAACATCAAATCCAACAGACGAAGTTCGGGATTGGGCTGAAAACAATGAGGACTTACTAAATCTGATATCCGGAAAAACAACACCCAAAGATGAACCTTACATTTTTACCGGGGAAATGCCAGGTTCTATTATGCAATTTGCAAACAAAAAAGATGATGACAGAATAATAGCTGTCTCTAAACCCCATAAGAACACTGGAGTCAGTGGATTAGACGATTATATTAATTCTGATAAAGTATTTAAAGGAACAGACCCTTGGGGTATCTGGAATACAAGTGATGATTTTAATACAATAGACCGAATAGAATACACACACCTTGATTATTCTTCTATTCCCAAAGAACCTGACTATAGTGATGATAAATGGTATGAATTTTGGGGTAATATCGGATTGGTTGCCGTTGATTTCGGCTCAGTCATTGCATCCACAGCAGCATTAGAAGCTATAGCAATAGCCGGAGTAGGAGACTTGGCAATTCATCTATTAATAGAAGACGCCAAAGCTCTCGACAGAATGCTTCAAGGAGAGATAGTAACAACATCTGAAATATTTCAAAATACACTAGAAAACAGCGATTTAGTAGGTCCGTTTATTGACGCATTAACTGACAAAGCCGCTGAAATCACAACCCAAAGTTTGTTCATACCTGAGAAAACCGCAAATACAGTTACGTCATTATTCGGCATTGGTTCTGCAGCATATAGCGCCACATCAAGATTTTATGAATGGTCTAAAAAATATAAGGAGGAGTAATGAAAAGAGCTATCTGTATCCTATTCATCATACTAAGTGCACCTGGGTTAATAAAATCCCAGTCGGAAAAAAAATACGAGGACATTAAGATTGATGTTTTTCTGTCGAAGTCTATTGTTCAAAATACAAAACTTCATAATGTTCTTTTTCTAAATGACATTGCACTTACAGACAACAGAAATCTATATTTAGCTTCAAATAATTGTTTTTACAGAATTGGCTTTGGACTATTTGATGAGCATATAATAAAAGGGAAAAAGATAACGACATTCTGTTCTGTTGGAAACAACATTTTTTTTGCCGACAAAAAAACGCTATACATCATAGACAGTAATGGGAAAGAATCCGTCTATGTTACTCTTCCACAAACACCACAAAAAATATGGGCTGGAAGCTCCACTATATATTGGCTGACAAAACAAAAAAACAATACATATAAACTATATGGATTACTAATAAACACAAAAAAGAATATTGAAATATGGTCATCTAAAAGACCCGTTCTTGACGTCGCCGAATTTTCAGGGACCATAACATTGTTAAGCGATAACAAGCTATATATAATTGATATAAATCAAAAAAAGCAACTAGAATTGCCATTAAAACAAGAGTTACTTGGTAAAGCATCAAATATTGCGGCAGACAACGCCAATGGTTCAATATTCATTTCTTCAGCTACAGGCACTTATATGATTAGTCAAAAAAAAATAACCAAAATATGTAAAGACTCCGGATTATTATGCTATGACAACGATGGACTTATTATTTTCACCCCTAATGACAAGTCGTTAATTCGTCTCAGAAATGAAATAATTTACACTCCTGAAAAAAGCAAGGGAGTAATTATTGAAATATTAGACTGAACCTTATGAAGAACATTATCTTTTTTATATTTCTTTTACTGTGCTGCTTCGTCAACGCTCAAAAAAAAACGAATTCGTTTGAAATTGATTTCTCCAAGCGGTATGTTCCTGTTGATGCCCGCCAAGCCATAATTGACGGCAATTATAGTAAAGCCGTAGAAATGTATACAAACATATTGAACCAAGCAAAAAATAAAAGGACCTCTTACAAAGGAGTAGATGGAAATATTGTTGCCGAATATGCATACGCTTTAGCTCTATCAGGAAATATCGAATATGCCATCACAAACATCGACCGTGCTATTGCTCTTGATGCAAAGAATGCATTTTTTTTCACATACCAAATCCTCAAAATAGCTGGATTTGATACGCTGGCGTTTTTTTTTCTTCCTGTTAAAGGGCCTGATTGGCTATCTAACAATCACACAGATCTAGCCATACAAAAGATAAATAATAATAGAGTCATAATTAGAAGATCTGATATCGAACAAGCATACAAACAAGCAATGAGCAAACAATACATACATGCTCTAACCACAGCATATTTAATCGAGAGGGAATACCCGGCCGAGTACACTCCTTATATTGTTGAGTATCTTGCATGGAAAGGATTAGGGAAAAAAGAGCCTTCAATAACAGCTCTAGAACAGGCCGTATCATTAATGGATAGCACAATACAACCCGAGGAAAAGAATCAATATATTCAGCATCTTAGCTCATTGAAAAAAGGCGAAATAATCACACAAGACAATCCTAAAAAACGTACCAAAACCATTATATACACAGGCTTTTCTTGGATGAATGGATCCTTCTCGTGGAACGGAAGAGTAGGATTATATAACAACAATAATTTTAGCACCTCTTTCAATTTCATGAAAGTTTCCGCCGATGAGCAAAGTTCGATTAATTATGGTATCTCAATATATAAAACGTGGGCAATTGTCGTCGGTGGCTTTGGTCTAAGTATGGTACATAACCGATCAGACACGGATAGTAAATGGTCTGCAAACATGTCTTTATCCACAGGATTATCAATCCCCAATGATGATAGATCGTCGTCCTACGATTTCATGTTAAACATTTTTCTTCCTATCACAAATGAATCTACCATTAACTACAGTATTACTTTAGGAAGAACCCTTTATTTCTAGATCTATGAAAAAAAACATCACCTTTATTTTACTTATAATACTTTTTTCAAGTCAAGCTCTTTATGCACAAAGCCATCATAATGTTGTTATTTCTGATGAAAATGCTGAACTATACTTTGATGGGGGAAAATTAAAAAAGGGTATATTAACTCTAACAGCAAAGAGTTCTTACAACTCTCTTGACAGTATCGACAAACAAAATTCTATACAACCCTTTATTAACAATCTAAATGCTGAACAAATAATAATTGAAAGGACTGATGAAAAAAAAGAGATGTGGCTTGTCATAGACAACAAACCTTTTTTTGTCGAAACATGGGGATCTAATGACCTTGGAATTTCATCCTATACTCCTATAGACAATCGACGTAGTAAGAGTGGACGATGGTTTAATTATTTGGGAGGAATGTTTTCCGGTTCATCAGGCTTTTCAAGCGGTACATTTAGTTATCGAATAGGATCATATCTTTTCAAATCAAAATTAGACGCTGCAATATCACTAAATCTAGGTTATATTAAATCAGAAGAAACAGCCTTCTCTGGTGATATTGGAGCCTCAACTCGATTATATTTCAAATCAATTAAAAACACAAAAATTCATCCTTATTTTGGAGCCGGAATAGCATTGATTATTTCGGAAGAAAGTCAATTTGAACCCCAACTCTTTATTGGAATTTGCTCCCAACTTGGCAATGGTACTATCGATGCCGGTCTTCGGTATGGAGCATCTAGCAAATTTGCCTTCACATATGGCTATACCTTCCAATTAAAAAAACAGAAATGAAACATACAATATGGTATATAACCCTATTATCACTTTATCTATTTACAATTAACAATACTTTTTCACAATCATATTGCTATCCTTCTATACCAGATAGTATCACAGATCGAAATCAACGTATTGAATATTGTGCCCAACATTTTTGGGACAATACAAAGGCTATTGACACAAATAATAATCAAGAAAAAAAAATGATTCTTGATTATATATACCTATTGTCAAATCTTCCATATGAAACCGTCGAGAACGAAATATACTCAACACTAAACCACTTCAAAAATGACATATATTCTTACAACTATATCATTCAATCTTTTTACCATTTTATTGTCAACCAAGACTCACCTTTCTATGATGAAGAGACCTCCATTTGTCTTGTAAAAGCAATCCATCGTAATAATAATGAAACCATTGATGACGAGCTGTTTGAGCAACTCATGGAAAAACTCACCATTAATAGAGTTGGAGAAAAAGCCACAAACTTCTCATTTGTAACCGATATCAATGATACCATTGAATTATTTGATATAAATTCTGATTATATAATCCTTGCATTTATAAATCCTGAATGCTCGAGATGTCATGCCATGATAGATTCCCTTATATCAAATAACACGCTCAATAATACCCTAAAAAAAGATAAGTTTAAGATCATAATTATCAACCCTATTGATAATCAATTCAATAATAATCAGATTACAATGCCTAACAAATGGATAAAAGGATATGATTACTCAGGGGCTATAGTTGCAAAAAAACTATATGAAATAAGATCTTTCCCTTCCGTATATATTTTAGATAAAGAAAAAAAAATTATTGCAAAAGAAATTAGCAATTACTCAATCATAAAGAAGAAACTATCCTATTTCCAAAACTATTAAAAGGCTGTATCCTGAATTACTTATACCATTTTATGAAACAGATACTGCTTATAAACGATGTCGTTGGCCACAGCCATGTTGGCATGGTGGCAATGCTGCCTATTCTCACCTACATGGGTCACGCCACCTATAATCTTCCCACAGCACTGGTGTCCAACACTCTCGACTATGGCGACTTCAACGTTATGGAGACCACTGAATATATGCGTGGGGCCCTCCCTGCATGGCAACGGCTGGGCTTCCGCTTCGATAGTGCATGTACAGGTTTGATGTTCAGCGAAGAGCAGGCAAAACTTGTGTACAACTATTGTTCCCAACTGCACAATGTGGGAACAACCATCTTTGTCGACCCCATCATGGGTGATGGAGGACATCTCTACAACGGTATGAGCAATCGTCAAGTGGAGCTCATGCGTGAAATGGTCGGTATCGCCGACCTTACTTTCCCAAACTACACCGAGGCATGCCTGCTTTGCGGGATCGACTATCGCCAGGAGGGCATGAACTGGAGCGAGGCACAGAAACTACTCGACGGCATCGTGGCACTCGGGGCACAGTCGGCAATAATCACAAGCGCTCATGTCGAAGGGAAAAGCTGTGTCGTCGGTCGACGCAGCAGCACGCCTCTAAAAGGCATTGCCCAACAATATGAGGATGGGCTGTATTTCAAAATAGATTACGACGAGATTCCTGTGGCATTTCATGGAACAGGAGACATCTTTTCTGCTGTGCTTATAGGAGACCTCATGAACGGCTCAACGCTGAAGATGAGCACTGGAAAAGCCATGACCGTTGTCAGCGACCTGATATACCGCAACCGCCAGTTGCCTGACAAAGAGGGCGGAATCCCGATAGAACAATGCCTGGATCTGCTGTAAAAAAAGCAGACGTTCTACCACTATTCTTTAATAACCCTATTTGTGATTTGCATTATATTAAGCAATAACACACCATCACTATATTATCATAAAAGCAATGAAAAACAGCACTGTTATTTCCACAGAGGACATTCAATATATAAAAAGAGCTCTGACAAGCGCTCAAGCCTTTATAGACAACGATTTAGACGCCATTTGCGACGACGAGTATAAAGATGAGGCGGAAAATGTTCTTGATAGTATCAACAGCAGTCTTAATCTATTGGACAAATATCTATAAAAAGCAAGACTCTCTATGATACCTCAAATACGGCAAATGTAATTCTCCTACATGCTTTAATCGCATCGAATCATATACTCCAAGTATCTTTTTGTCTTTAACGGATAGAAAGTCCGAGCAAATAATCTTTCCATCATCTCCGAAAGATATATATCCTCTATCGAACAGTTTATCTAAATTCGGAATCAAAAGTAGTCCGTTAAAGACATCAAGACGCTGCTTATTATCACTTTTTCGCCAAGGACGAATATGAGAAGCAACCAAAAATGGAGTCGTGACACAGTCAGTAACAGAGCATCCCTTCCAATAATCTATCAAGTGCTGCCTAAAAACACCCTGCCCTATTCTTGATTTTAAAATAGACTCCTTTTCTGTTGCATCTATGTTCTTATTCTTAAGTACAGCGTCTTCTTCTTGTATTATACTATCATCCAACTGTTTTCTATAATCAGACTGAGCATATTCCAAGAATTTTCTCAATCCTGAGCCTATATCACGCACTCCGCTTGGAGAATTGTATCTTTCCCTCAACGGGATGGTTTTTTTTAAATCCTCTATAATATAGTCCACACGCTCCTTTGTAATGCTTTTGTCCAGTCTATAAAACTGTGAAACATACCTAAGCCTAGTAATATAGTCTCTATACGTTTGATGTTTTTTAAAAGCATTTTTATCAACTAGATATTGATAAAAATCAGCTTGTTCATCAATAAAGAATTGCTCAGTACCCATAAAACACAAATCATTTTTTCAGTGTAATAAACGGAATCATTACCTCTTCCATCGAGATACCACCGTGCTGGAAAGTGTTCATATAATACTGCACATACTGGTTGTAGTTGTTGGGATAGGCGAAGAAGTCTCCGCTGCGCGCAAAAATGTATGGTGACGTAATGTAACGTTTTGGCAGGAAAATACGCTTGGGCTCCTTGACCTCAAAAACCTGCTTGGGGTTGTAGTCCAACAGACGCCCCTGCTTGTAACGAAGATTCACTGAGATATCGCGGTCGCCCTTGACACGCACTGGATTGTCTATCTTCACCGAACCATGGTCGGTGGTGATGACGACATTGGCATCGTGCTCGGAAAGGAACTTGATAACCTCAAGGAGCGGAGAATGCTCAAGCCATGAGAGTGTCACAGAACGATAGGCACGTTCGTCGTCGGCAAGCTCACGCACTATGTTGCTGTCGGTGCGGGCATGCGACAACATGTCGATAAAGTTGTATATAATGATGTTCAACTTGTTGTTCATCAGATTTTGAAGACTGTCCACCAGTCGCTTACCATGCTGAACATTGAGCACCTTGTTGTAACTGTGCTTGATATTGAAACCATGGCGTTTCAAATTCTCACCCATCAGTTCGCTCTCATACTGGTTCTTAAACCCTTCCTCGTCCTCATTGACCCAATATTTAGGATACTTGGACTCTATCTCCGAGGGCATAAGTCCGGCGAACATGCTGTTACGGGCAAACTGTGTGGTGGTGGGTATTATGCTATAGTAAAGCTCGTCTCTCTCGACATGGAGATATTGCTCTACCAGAGGCTGTATATATTTCCACTGGTCGTAGCGGAAATTATCTATAACTATCATGAAAGTGGGCTTGTCGTCCTCAAGCAAAGGGAACAGGCGCTCACGGACCACAGTAGGCGACATCAGCGGTTTTTGCTCATCGCCATTGACCCAATCAATATAGTGTTTCTCGTAAAACCTGCAGAACAAATTGTTAGCCTCGGCTTTTTGCGACTTGAAAATATCGTGGATATTGTCGTCGTCACTTGATGCCAACTCCAGATCCCAGTAGACAAGTTTTTTGTATAACTCTATCCACTCGTCGGCGTCAAGCCTGTCGGAAAGGCGCATACTAATCTCTCTGAACTGCTGTTGATAGCTGAAAGTGGACTTTTCGCTGACAAGACGTTTGGCTTCGGTATGCTTCTTCACCGACAGCAGTATCTGGTTGGGGTTTACAGGCTTGATAAGATAATCCGAGATTTTGCCACCTAAGGCCTCATCCATAATGTGCTCCTCCTCGCTCTTGGTAATCATAATGACAGGCACACTGGCATAACGGCTCTTTATCTCCGTCAGAGTGTCCAAACCACTCAACCCTGGCATGTTCTCGTCAAGAAAAACAATATCTATCCCTCCATTGGACAACTCGTCAAGAGCTTCGTTGCCAGAGGTTACTGGAATAACAGAATAGCCTTTTTCCTCAAGAAAGAGAATATGGGGTTTGAGCAAATCTATCTCATCATCGGCCCACAATATGGTGGTTTTCTCCATTTGTCAAAAATTATAGTTTAACGTGTAAATAATTGATGTTACCTCTCGCCTCTTGTCACGCAAGGGTAATGAATTTGCGAAAAGCAATACATCATTTTCATTAACGTCTTTCGTCTGTTTTTCGTATCTTTTGCACCGAAAAAAAAACGAATAGCTACCCCAATTCATAGTGTCACCAACACTATTATCATTTTTTTTCGTAACTTTGCATATTCTAAACAAAACATTATTTCTTTCACTAACACCTTGAACAACTTGAAACAAAGATTACTAAACGCTTCCGTCAAACAAATCCTTCACATTGTGTGCCTGGCTATGATTGTCACCATAGTCAGTTGCTCACCAGCAAAAAAAGGTGAGAAACTAGGCTCTAAATACTGCACCAAACTGACAGGATTCGAGCAATTCACCTCTCCGTCACAATTCAAAGAGCTTGTAAACTCAGCACAAGAGGCTGTCAGCAGCGAATATGAGGAATATCTTCAGTCGTTCACCAACGACAGTGCCAAACTGAACGAGTTCATCAACGCCTTCAACGCTTCCATTTCCAAAGGCAGCGAAGAGTTCACCACAGCCTACGAGGCCATGCTCCGCACCATTTTCAATGAGAAAGCCTGGTATCGTGAGAAAGACCCCAACAAATACTACCTCTACTCTCTCGCCGACGACTCTCTCAATGTGCTCAACTGCAAAGGCAAGATAGCATATCGCCTACACAACGACACTATTTTCTTCGCCGACACCAACCATACGGTCGCCATTGTCAACTTTATCAGCGACAGCATCATGACACTTACCAAAGCAGGCGACACCAACATGATGTCGACCTACAGAGTCGCTCAATTCGAAGACCTTATCCGTGGCACATGGACCTACCGTCCAATGCAGAACTACCACGGCCAATGGAAAACCTCCTATTACAATTATAAAGAAGACGGCCGCTATACGGGCCAAGAATGGCAATGGAACAACTGGACAAACGATTATAGATATATAAACATCCGTGGTTCATACAAGTTCAAGAAAGTCGACGACACCACATACAGATTAATTGAAGACAATGGCAAAAATGGTGTTAACGGCAAGATAGTGGTAAAGAATGTCGACAAGTTCCGCCACTACTACAGCAATGGCACTTCGGAAATGAAAAGCCGTAGCAAGAAGGGCTCCGTGAAAGAACTTAGCTGCCTCTTTGAAGAGAAAAACAAAGAAAACTAGTATTTGTGTCTCCGTCGGAATTATATCTTAACAGCGAGATTGTCGCCTGGCTTCTGGAACAGACCGCCAAAAGCCAGGCGCGCATCCATGTCAAAGGCCTCACCGGCAGCCTCACCGCCGTAGTGGGCGCCTCGTTGGCCAAACAACTTCCCGACCGCAACCTCATGTTCCTAGTGGGCTCGAAAGAGGATGCCTACTACCTTCAGAACGACATTGAGAACATCCTTGGCGAAAGCGGTATGGAGAGCGACAACAAACGTGTCCTGCTCTTCCCCACCAGCTATCGCAGACCCTACCAAACCGAGGAAACCGACAACGCCAACGTACTTATGCGCTCCGAGGTCATCAAGCAACTGGCCGCAGGACGCAGCATGGTGCTGGTGAGCTATCCCGAAGCACTCTCCGAAAAGGTGGTGTCGCACCAGACCCTGACAAAAAACACTCTCCAGATTGTCAAGAAAGGCAAGCTCGACATGGATTTCGTCATCGATATGCTGCAGGAATACCAATTCGAGCGTGTCGACTTCGTGGTACAACCAGGGCAATATGCGGTGCGTGGCGGCATCATCGACGTCTTCTCCTACGCCAACGAACTACCATTCCGTATCGAGTTCTTCGACGACGCCATTGAGTCTCTGCGCAGTTTCGACCCCGTCTCCCAACTATCGGTGCGCCACTACGACAGTGTCAACATCATTCCCGACATAGAACGCTGCCGCACTAGCGACACAAAAGTCCTGAACCCTGAGAAAGTCAACCTGCTACACTATTTCTCAAGCGAGGACATCGTTTGGGCCCAGGGACTTATGTATGTCAGCGAAACCATCGAAAAATGTTTCGCTGCGGCAAAAAAAGAATTCGACACCATTAAGGCCGACAAAGAGAAGGGCCTGGTACGCCTGCAGAATGCCAAACCCGACGAACTCTATTCCACCGCCAACGACTTCCTCAAAGAACTGATAAACTGCAAGGTCATAGAGTCGGGCAACTCTGTTTTCTTCAGTAAAGGCATCGTAAAAGAGGTCCACAGCGAGCTCCAACCCTCTTTCAACAAACAATTCGACCTGCTCAAGCAGTCGTTCTCAACATACAGCCAACGCGGCTACAGCCTCTATATCAGCGTCGGCAGCGAACAGCAACGCAAACGCCTCGAAAAAATCTTCAACGACAGCGCCGCGGAGTTTAAATACGAAACCTTCGACTTCCAACTGTCAAAAGGGTTCATAGACCACGACAACCACCTGCTCTGCTATACCGACCACGAGATTTTCGAACGCTATCATAAGTACACTGTCCGCGACATGAGCCAGACACGAGAGGCTCTCACTCTCAAAGAGCTCTTCGAACTGAAACCTGGCGACTATGTGACCCACATCGACTATGGCGTCGGTCGCTTCTCGGGACTAGAAAAAATCGATACCGGCGGCAAACAGCAGGAGGTCATCCGTCTGGTATACAAAAACAACGACACTCTCTACATCAGCATCCACGGTCTCCACAAGATAAGCCGCTATGTGGGCAAGGAGGGGCAACCACCTGTCCTCAACAGGCTGGGAAGCAACACATGGCAAGTGCTGAAACAAAAAACAAAACGCCAGGTCAAAGACATTGCCAAAGACCTTATCAAGCTCTATGCCAAACGCAAGGCTACCCGCGGCTTCGCCTTCAGCGCCGACAGCTACCTGCAGCATGAGCTTGAGGCAAGCTTCATGTACGAGGATACTCCCGACCAGCTGAAAGCCACCATCGATGTCAAAAGCGACATGGAGTCGCACGTCCCTATGGACCGTCTGGTATGTGGCGACGTGGGCTTCGGCAAAACGGAGGTGGCTATCCGCGCCGCCTTCAAAGCGGTATGCGACAGCAAACAAGTTGCCGTCTTGGTGCCTAGCACCATCCTGGCATTCCAACACTACAACACCTTCTGCGAACGCCTCAAAGGCATGCCTGTCAACATCGACTATCTCAACCGTTTCCGCTCCACAAAGGAGCGCAACCAGATCATAAGAGACCTGGAAAACGGCAAGATAGACATACTCATAGGCACTCACGCCATCACCAACAACAAACTTAAATTCAAAGACCTAGGGCTACTCATAATCGACGAGGAGCAGAAATTCGGCGTCAGCGTAAAAGAAAAACTCAAACAGATGCGCGCCAACGTCGATGTGCTCACGCTCACAGCGACTCCCATACCACGCACTCTGCAATTCTCTCTGATGGGCGCTCGTGACCTCAGCGTTATCCAGACACCTCCTCCCAACAGACAACCTATCCAGACTGAACTTTCTCCCTTCAGCGAGGAACTTATCCGCGACGCCATCATGTATGAGCTGTCACGCGACGGTCAGGTGTTTTTCATCAGCAACCGTGTCGAGAATCTACCCGAAATGGCTGGCCTTGTGAGCCGTCTGGTGCCCGACGCCACCGTAGCCATAGCTCACGGACAGATGGAAGGCAAAGAGGTGGAAGACACCATGATACGCTTTATCGAAGGCGAAATTGACGTGCTTGTGGCCACCTCCATTATCGAGAATGGTCTCGATATACCCAACGCCAACACGATGATTATCAACAACGCTCAGCAGTTCGGTCTCAGCGACCTGCACCAAATGCGTGGCCGTGTGGGCCGCAGCAACCGCAAGGCTTTCTGTTACATGCTCATCCCCTCCTACACAGTCCTCACCGACGAGGCGCAGAAGCGTCTGCGTGCCATAGAGGAATTCGCCACCGTGGGCAGCGGTTTCAACATTGCCATGCGTGACCTCGACATCCGTGGCGCCGGCAACATCCTCGGCGCCGAACAAAGCGGATTCATCAGCGAGATTGGCTACGATATGTACCACAAAATCCTTAACGAGGCTATAGAGGAGCTCAAAGAGAGTGACTTCCACGACCTCTTCGCCAACCAAAACGATAATCAGACAAACCAAACCACTCAGTTCGTCAAAGAGTGTGTCATCGAGACCGACCTTGAAGTGCTGCTTCCTGACGACTATGTCAGCAACATCAGCGAACGTCTCCAACTTTACAAGGAACTCAACGACCTTGTCTCTGAAGAGGAACTCGACGGCTACCGCGAGAGACTTATAGACCGTTTCGGACCTATCCCCAAAGCCACACAGGAACTGGTGAAAACCATCACTCTGCGACGGATGGCCAAAGAATTCGGCATTGAGAAACTGGTGTTGAAACAGGGACGTATGGTCTGCTATTTCTCCTCCAACAAAGACAATCCTTTCTATAAGTCTGACAACTTCAATCGACTGATTCTTTATGTACAAGACCACCCACGCTCTGTCCACATGCGCGAAACCGTAGAACGGCTCTCTTTGGTTTGCGACAACGTCGACTCTATACAATCCGCCATCGACAAACTGATTGTACTTTGCGGGTCCCCTGCGACCGATTCAAAATAATAAAACTTGACAGGTCGCCTCCTCTCTATCTCCATACATTAAACACCATGAAAGAATCCATTTTCCCTTACGAACTTTTCAGGCTCGACGCTGAAGAGCTTGACAGACTCCAACAGTCTGACACCGCCGAGGATATGACCACGCTTGGCATGTGGCACATCATCACTGTCCCCGACGACGACTATATCTCTCAAGCCGAGACACTGTTTCGAAAAGCCATTGCCAAAGGCTCCGCCTTGGCAAAACTCCAACTCGCCAACATGTACCGCCTGGGCGACTTCGGGCTCGTAGACATGAAACAATATATACGTCTGCGTGACGAGAGCATCGCCGAAGGCTGTCAGATGGCACAATTGCGGCTGTGCCGCGACATTGCCTATGGTGTGGGCTGTTTGCCAGACCTCGACATGGGCATCGCCGAAACAAAAAGAAGATTGGCGGCAATTGCCTACCCCGACCCTCGCTGGTACGACGCTCTGGGTTGGATGCTGATGCTCAAAGGCGCACCCAGCGACGAGTCTAACGGATGGTTCCTTAAAGCCATAGAATGCGGCTATATCGATTCCTACTCTGGACTCGTCGATATGCCTGAGGCTATCGAGATGGGACGCAAAGAGGGCTGCGGTGGCTGCTGCATTATGATCGCCGGCGAATTGGTGAAAAAATATCACACTGTATGTGAAAATGACGCCAACGCCACCGACTACTTCTCCGACACAGACGAAAAAAGCGCTTATTTGGAGAAAAACAGCCAATACAAAAAAGAATTAGCCCAACAGATTGTGTCTCTCTATCAAGAAGCCACTCGTCTTGGCGAGACGGCGGGATACTACTATCTAGGTCAGATATACTATGGCGCCGATCTGGGCCACATGGAGGATGACGACAAGGCCTGGCATTACTTTATGACAGGTGCCCGCATGGGGCATTGCCTGTGTCTTTCCATGCTCGCCGAGATGATTGAGGAGGGTCGAGCCTCGGAAGAATACCAATGGGAGGATGCTTGCCTCTACCGTCTGAAAGCGTTACGCTACGGCGACGACAACCAACTGCTGTATGTCGTTCACGACTACCATGAGGGCGAACTTGAGGATTATGCCGAAGAGATTGTACGCGACTATATTCCCCGCTACGACGCCCTCCCCGACGAGGAGGAGAGTGATGTGGATGGCGAGGATGACTGCCAACAGGAAGATGGAGAGGCCGACGATGACCCGGAAGATGACGACGGCCGGTTCGACGCTTGGGCGTAGAATACGTCAAACTACAGGACTCATAAACCTTTAAGCTTCACTTATCTCATAGGTGACGCAATCGCCTGACTTGCGGCGTTCGATGGTTGTCCAGTCGTCGCAGTCTTCGCCGTATGCTTCGGCGGCATCTTTGTAGTCGTCGCTGTAGCTGTGCGTCTCTTCGTATAGGAAGTATCGTTGAATGACAATCTGTCCGAGGTCGCCCCATTTGTCGCCTTCGGCATCAAGGTCGGCGGGAAACTGCGTCAGGAAGACGCTTGGTTTGTAGGTTTTGTACTTTTCTGCTTTCAATTGGCCGTGTGCGAGCAAGACATCAATCTCATAACCGCTGTCTTTGAGGTCTTTGTACGATACCATACTCTGCTGCATATCGGCGAGGGCCTCTTTTTTAGTATAGGTTTTATACTCTTCTTCAACCCATTGGATGTGGAGCCGCACGTCGTAAGTGGTAATGCCGAATGTTAGATGTTTTTCTGCGATGACAGTTCCTCCCATCGTGAGCAATGAGACGGGGTAGTCGGAGTATGGGTCGTTATGCCACGGCATATCGTGGTGGACGACAATCGTTTTTCCGTCGAAGATGTCGTCGAAATTATTAATCCATGCACTTATTTTCAGTTCGGGCGCCAGGTGGCCTGTGCTGTCATCGATGGTTATCACCCATGGTTCGTCCAACTGATGTTCAATGTGTTCGTCGTTGTCGCGGAGCATGTGAGGCAACATTTCTCTTTCCTCATCATCGAGCAGGTATTCCTTCTCGTCAACCATGCTGATGACAGTAGCGGTGAGCCATAGTTTTAGTTTCGCCTTTGGCATGCGTCGGCTTTCTGCCAGACTCTTGTTTTCAGTGGCTTTTTGACCTGTGCCGTGTGGCATGTCTGTGCAGGGGATGTGAACTAGCTCACAACCTTGGCGTGGGGTGCCGTCGCGGTTCACACCATAATAGGTCGTGTGGAAGTAATGGTGGCTGCGGTCGTTGCCAAATCGGGGGTCGTTGTATATACGGTTCCAGTCGTCGTCCCAATCGGCGCCGTTGCCTTTCCGATAGCAGCGGAAGACGGGGTTGTGGTAGCTTGAGTCGTTCATGCCTGCAATGTCCCATCCTATATGGGCGACACCTTTCGGAATATAAAGGTATTTAAGTTTTTCACAATAGGCAAAGCTTTGGCTGCCAATACTCTTGACTTCGTCGGCGAGGTATACTTCTTCGAGGTTGCTGCAACTTAGAAAGGCCTCACTCTCGATAGCGGCAGCACCGAGGATGGTTACCTTCTTCAGGTTTTTGCAGTATTTGAAGGCACCCTCTTCTATCGATACAACACTTTTAGGGATGACAACGCTCTTGAGGGCGTTCTGTCCGTGGAAGTCGTCGGGTTTGGAGAAGGCATAGCTGCAGATGGAGGTGACTCCGTTGGGAATGATGACTTCGGGCATGTTTACTTTACAATACACCAAAGCGTTGTCGAGGATTTTGAATTCGTTTTCCATATTTTATATAAAGGGGTTGAAAGGGATATTTCGAATTTTGAATTATGAATTTTGAATTTTCACCATTCTTCACTGGATTATTTTTTATTTTCAAGGTGTTCAGTTGCCTCATCAAGTTCGGCAGGCATACCACCCCTTCGGGGTGCAATTTTCAACTTTCAATTTTCAATTTTTCAGGTTTAAAGGGTACAAGAGTCTGTGGCTCGCATAGAGCAGCTTTGTGCGTGGCTGCCATGCTCTATTTCGGGAGTTCTCAGATTACCCATACAATGCTCATTTGTCCTTTAACTCACCAATTTATATAAGCTTAAGGTAAATAGAGAGAACGAATGATGTATAGTTCATCCCTTTCTCGTCAGAAAGAAAAGGTTCGTCGGGAGTGATGGTGTATTGGCATTTCCCATATTGGAATGTGAGTCCGTCGTTGTTGTAGTCAAGAACAATCGGGTCGGGAAACAGTTCTCCGCCTGTCAGATTTCTGAGGACCATGGGTTTGCCTTTTACGATGTTGGGGTGTTCTTTCGAGGCTTCAGTGCAAGGGCGGGCGTAGATGCGGTTGTCGCTATTGGTGTAGTGGTCAGCACGCCAATGTATGGAAAGATTGCAGGTGTTCCATTTCAGGGGCACGGGAGGGTACCACGCCTCTTCGTCCTCATTGGGCAGCACATGGATGCGTTCCATTCTCAGAGGCTCGCCATCTATGGTCATGTCGGCAACGATTTTCATCGATGCTATGTCGTTGAGTTTTCCTTCCAGGTCGTCGGCAAGGAGTTTTTCTTTGAGTTTCTTGGGGAAAGCCTTGGAATCAATAACCATATATTTTTCTACAGGCGGTTTCCCGCGTTGTCCGAGAAATATGGTAAGTGTGATATCGCCCACGGCAATATCATAAAGTGTGGTCAGCTCATTGGGTCGAAGCGGCCAATCCGGGTTCTGAAGAGGCAGGCTGTAAGGGTTCTTCCAGTCCTGGTTGTGAATCGCCTTGTTAAGCAGTTTGCCGATGTTGGGACTGCCTTCGTAGTAGGGCTTGCCTTTTCTTGGCGATGGTCCCCGTTCCTGTTTGGGTTTGTCGGTAATAATCAGTTTGTCGTTAACGTAGTGTCTGCCAGGCCTGAAGGTCTTGCCAGCCATCACATAGCATTCGTCTTCATAGCCGTTGGGATAGATGAATGCCGCACAGACTTGGATGAATACGCCGGAAATTACTCCGTGCATGTTCTCGTAGTCGGCCATCTGACGGGCCATCGCATCGGGGAAATCGCAGTGGTCGTAGTCCCCGAATTCCTCAAGATAGGGATTGTATGTCGACAGAAACGCTTTGTAGAACAGCCTTGTGACGCGAGTGCCTTCCGGTAGTTTGACAAGTTTCGCGAGTTCTTCCTCGGGCAACGCCAGCCAGTCTATGTCCGATTCCATGACTGTCTGAAGGCAGAGTTCCATATTCTTGTTGCCCTTCCAGTCGACTCCCGGGTGTGCGCCGGTAAGATCGAAAGAGGCAGGAGTGGTGCGGTATTCGCGGATTATCTTTTCCATAGTAGTAGGTTTTATAGGTTCTGAAAGTTGGAACTGTTTGAACTAATGCCCTAACACATTCTCACATTAACGCATTCAGAGAGACTATTTCTTTTCCGTCATCTTAAAACTCCGGAAGCGTGATGTCGTGGAGGATGTTTCCTGAACTCGTATCAGTTTGTCGCCAAAGTGCATGGTTTTGTCGTCGCTGTCAGGATTTTCAGTATGATAGACCTGAAAGAGTCGGTTGAAGTCACGCAAAAAATCCGCGCTGCGCACGTCAAGTATTATCTCATAGCAAATCTCGCTCTTGGGATCCATCTTGAAAGTGCAACGGTAGTCGGCGGTGTTGATTATCATCACCCCCTCGACACGGTTGCCGGCGGGCATATATGTTATGTCAAACTGCTGGCTTTCGGCTCGCTCGTTACCAACAAAAGCGCCCAGTGACTGCACTATATGATGTGCGTCGCGACCCAGTTGCTCAGCAATATATGAAGCCTGGGCTTGCGCCGTCCCGGCAAGTATCATCGCCACAAAGAGAAGCGTATTCGCAATCAGTATCTTTACCTGTCTCATAACAAAGAACTATAAAAAAATCCGTTCTTCCCTTACGCCATGCAATCCATGATACTCGCTATAGTGTCACGCATTTTATCGTGGTAGTCGTTAAGGAAAGTGCCGTCAGCACGGTTGGCGATAATCAGACACACCGTAAGCGCCTCGTGGCCCATGATTCGGGAGAGTCCATAAATTGCCGATGTCTCCATTTCCAGATTGGTGATTTTCAAACCATCCCACTGAAACGAAGCCAGTCGCTCGTTAAGGTCCTTCACACTTGGGGCTATTCGTATATGTCGACCCTGAGGTGCATAAAAGCCCGGAGCCGTGGCTGTGATACCTTTGACTGTGAACGAAGCCACACGGTCTATCAGCTTTTTGCTGCCCGCCACACAGTAGGGACGTGCCAGTCGTGGCGAGAATGCCATGTGTTTCACGAAAGCCTCGGTCATGGCCTCTTCCAACTGATTGTCATCATGTTCGTAATAATTCAACAGACCGTCAAGACCAACGGCATAGGCCGATGCCACTAGCGAGCCAACAGGTATTTCGCTGTGCAGCGAACCCGAAGTGCCTATACGCACCATGTTCAACGTACGGTGTTGTGGCTTCTCCTCTCCACTTTTAAGGTCGATATTGGCTGCCGCGTCGAGTTCCGTCACCACGATGTCAATATTGTCGCATCCCATACCCGTGCTCAGCGCCGTAAAACGATGACCGTTACGGCTTCCTGTAAGAGCATGCAACTCGCGGTTCTGACTCTCATATTCTATGTTGTCGAAAAGCGACTTGAACATATTAACTCGTTCAGGGTCACCAACGAGGAATATGTCGTCAGCCAAATTTTCACCTTTCATATTGATGTGGTAAAGGCTCCCATTGGGAGCCAATACCAGTTCGCTTGATTTAAACATTTCTTATGTTTGGTTATGTGGTGGTTTTACAATCTGTCTCTCTGACAGCGTTTGTCTTCAACTATCTTGTACGGCTCGATCCCCTGTTAGTGTTGTCGTTGCGACTACCGTTGTTTGAGGTGCTGGAGCTTGAGCCGCTGCTGTTGCTTCTGCCGCTGGTTGAAGTTCCACGGTTATTGTTTGTGGATTTGCTGTCATCGCTCGTCGTGGTGGTGCCGCGTGTGTTGCCACTTGTGCCTCTGCTGTTCGAGCCCGTTGTTGTGGCGCTGCCGCGGTTATTGCTTGAGCCACTGTTTGTAGCGCTTCCTCGATTGTTGCTTGAGCCGCTGTTTGTAGCGCTTCCTCGATTGTTGCTTGAGCCGCTGTTTGTAGCGCTTCCTCGATTGTTGCTTGAGCCGCTGTTTGTGGCGCTGCCACGGTTGTTGCTGCCAGAACCGTTGTTGGTTCCCGAGGTAGTGTTGCCGCGTCCGCTGCTTGAACCGCTGTTCACCGTGTTGTCACGACCTCCCGTGGAGCCAGTGTTCACCGTGTTTCCTCGGTTGTTTGAGCCGGTTGTGGCGTTGCCGCGTCCATTGACTGAGCCGCTGTTGGCAGAAGTGTTGCGGTTCGTGGTTCCTGGGTTGCCGCCGTTATTCACGTTGTTGCCGGTACGTGCTCCTCCCACATTGTTGAATGCTGTCGAGCGGTTGCCTGAGGCTCCTCTGTTGCCGCCCACATAGCCGTGGCCGTCAGGTGTCATTGGGTAGGTCACGCCGGGTGTGAAGGGTCTTGATGGCACAGGTGCTGGAGTGTGGGGTGTTCTCATATAGTAGGGGTGGTATGGTGCGGGGCCGCCGTGATGTACTGGGGGACGCCATCCATAGCAATGTATTTCATAGTGGTATGTGTACATGTGGCGGAAGTGCGGGTCGTGGTAGTGGCGTACAAATGCGTTGTAGGGAGGCATTGTCCAATAGAAGTTGGGGGTCGTCACCGTGCTGCGGAAGCGCAGATACTGTGCCGCATTGTACATACGGTTGCCATAGGAGTTGAAAAGCCAGATGCAAGCCAGATCCAGTGGCATGTATATTTCTTCACCAGTGTAGGCATCATAGCCATAAAGCCATATCTCGTAATATTTGCTGTTTACAGGCTCAGCCCAAACTTCGTTGATGATAACGTATGTCGCCAGCTCATACTCGTAGCCACAGTATATCATAAGCTCGTTCTGTGCATCGAGGGCATTGGCTACGCGCATAGCCTGCGGGCGTGTAAAGTAGCGTACCGAATTGGCCGACGCTGCTAGCGTCATTACTGCCAGAACTACTGTCAAGATGAGTTTTTTCATGATTGTCTCCTTTCTTCTTTTCTCCCAATTCTGTGACCTGGGAGATTTGTTTATTTATTGTTTCATTTATTTCGTATTACTACTCATGCCATTCTTAATCATTTTAACTATTTTTAATATAGCACTTTTCATCAAATAACATGATTTATAACATTGTGCAAAAATATCACTTTTTTTCAAAAAAACATGACTATTTGTTTTTTTTGTAGAAAAAACATACCTTTACAACTCTAAAGAACGATTGTTCGCAACTATATAAACAGAAACAACAAACTAAAAATAAATTATTTACATTTACACATACCTTCTTTTTTCATGGACTTGAAAAAAACATTGTCATTTTTTTTGACAACAGCAGTGTGTCTGACGCTTTTCTGTCAAACTTCCGACATCAAAACCATTCAGAGCATAAGATCCTCGTACCAGATTGTACGCCACTGGGAATTCGGCATCTCTGTGACCTATGCCCACACTGTCGACAACAACGGCGTCTTTATCATCTGCGACACAACGACCCCAAACCAGGCCAAAGCCTTCTTCCTCCCCGCTGGCATCAAAGTGTACGACTTCGAACTGGGACCTGAAAATGTACATTTCTGCGGTTCGGAAAATGATTCCTTAGGTATCGTAGGTTGGTTCAACATCCCCAACGTCCTACTCTACAGCGACCCGATTCGCTTCGCCAAAATCTCTGGCCACCTCCACGACGGGACTTCAATTCAGAGTCTTGTAAAAATGGATTATCATCACATGCCCTTCATCAACCAATACCGTTATGCCGCCATCGGTTGCCTTGAAACAAAAGATTCCTCCATCACACGCACTGCAATATTCGATATCGGCACCAACTATTCGTCATGGTACTGCAGGGTTTTCTGCGATGACAGTAATATTGTCCAATACACCGACATCGCGGTGGGTGATAGCTCTGTGGTAGCATCTGGCATCTATCTAAACAACAAAGAACCCTGTATTAGAGTTTTCAAACGCTTTATCGACGACTACCTGACCGACGAGCTTACCCCCAACAACTGCTTTGCGTTATCCGATAAAAAAGTTCTTGGCAGCACTCTAATATCTCATGTCAATGATAAGATAATTCCTTTGCATTGGCATATGGTGTCGGTGACATGAAAAAAACTTCCAATGGTATCTCTATGTTTGATATCACTATACCGACTTCCTCTGTCTCATACCTATGGGTCATCCACCAAAATCAATGTGACAGGCTCTCAACTCAATACAAAATCATCGATTTTAGATACAATCCATTCTGGCAAAAAATATATCTTCTGCACGAAGTCTGCGGTACACCCTTCCATAACATTCTCAGCGAATACGACCTATCATTAGGTATACCAACATCTGCATCCTTATCTTGGGACAACATTTTCCGTCTAACAAGCGTATGCAATTATTGGACCGACGACTTGTCCCTTTCCGCTGGGTACAATAATAACAACGAACTCATCCTTTTTTCAAAAAAAAACACTCAATACCAAATCCTTGTGTAAAAAACACAAATGCTCTAATCGAAAAATATTATCCTAATCTGTACGATTTCGAAAATCCAGGAATAAGATACAACATTAACATATTTTCTTATACCGAAATACCTGTCCTTTCTGATTTAGATATTCAAACATTGTGCGAAGATTAAACTTAGTATTGTTAATTATTTATTATGAAACAAAACATTCTTACAATAGCGTTAATTATACTTGCTTTCAACGCATTCGCTCAAAAGAAACATATATACCATTACTATGGCGACACCATTCGAGGCCACGACTCAATATATTTCTCAAATTTTTTCTACGACTCTTGGCTTAGCGACAGCAGTTCGTTAAATAAAGACGCATTTACTCTAGCTGAAAACGGTTCCGAACTTGGTGGCGAAAAACTCATGCGTTTCTATACTCCCACGCCTTTGAAGATCATCGGCCTCGCCGCTGCCGTGTCGTGGAGCGACGGTAACCATTATTTTTTTAGCGAAAGTGTTCCCAGGCCTTATCCTGAATACTTGCTTCTCTATGACGCCGAGCCCGACACTCTTGAACTAAAAAAAAGCGTTCAATGGAATCATTATGACCCTCACCGATTTTTTGAAATCGACAGCAGATATGTCCGAAATAATTGCGAACTTCATTCCCAAGGTTTCTCTTATCCTCCTATTTACGAATGCTATTTCGAGGATAAGCCCATCATCGTGACCGACTCGTTTTATGTCGGGGTCACCTACCACTCGTGGAGATATGCTCATGATCCAGAAACGCAATACACCGGAAAAACAACAATAGCTCACTACATTAGAAGCTCCCATCCCGACACCACCCTCTGCGATATCATTCCCTATTTCCATTACATCTTTCGTCCAGAATTCAGCTCACTTTACTCTCCTTTGCAACCCGGCAACAACTACCATTCCGACGCACGGGAATACTACATCATGTTCCCCATCATAGAGTTGGACACACTCCCTCCCGACACCGTTCCCTACGTATGCCCTCGTGTCGACACCCTCCGGCTAGCCGACCGCAGCGACAACCAGGCTCTGCTCATGTGGGACGTCAATCAGGAGCACCACGCATGGCAGATTTGCCTTTCTCCAGAGGGAGACACCATCGGCTCAGGTCTGCTCGACACCATCATATCTCAACAGTTCTTCCAGCTCAACAACCTCGACAGCAACGACAACCGAACCGATCACGTCCGCGCCATCTGCAACCACCGCAATCATACATACCTCAGCCAGTGGAGCAACGGCGTGCCTCTCAAAATCACACCTCAGGATCCTCCTGACACAACAGCCGTCAACCTATCAGACATGACTCAGATCATACGCCTACACCCCAACCCAGCCTCCAACACTGTCAGTGTCATCTCCAGCCATCGTCTGCTCAAAATCGAGGCTTTCGACATCAAAGGCGTGAAAATCCTCGACATACCCGCCGACAACAAAACCGTCGACGTCAGCAAATGGAATCCTGGATTATACATCTTCGTCATACACAGCGAAAGCGGCGTGGCAACACGCAGACTTGTCGTCAAATAAAGCCTCTCCACCAACTAATAGCCATTTCAACTATTATAACCTTAAAAAAACCTTTTTTTGCCATTAAAAAAAAAAGTTGTACTTTTGCAAACCGAAACAGAGATTGAAAACGTAGCATAAATCCATGCATACAACTTTCAATCAGACACATACAGGAAAGATGCCGGAGTGGTCGAACGGGGCGGTCTCGAAAACCGTTGACCAGCTTGCCTGGTCCCAGGGTTCGAATCCCTGTCTTTCCGCTGAAAAAGTCTCATAAGTTATTGTAAAATAAACTTGTGAGACTTTTATTATGTCGAAAAAATGCACCAAAATTGCACAGAACTCACTATTGCCAAGTTTATTACACAAAAAAAAGGAGACTGCATAGCAATCTCCTTTTCCTATAAACGGCACAGAGCCGCATGGTGTGCTGCACGTCGGCATAGAGTTCGTCGCTTCCGACGTAGGTCTTTCCTGTGGGTGTATTTATCATTTAAGGTTGGTTTTCTTCGTAACCGTCGTTTTCTCGCCTCGGCATAGTACAAACACTGCGTGATTTGCCCTCTGCGCTCGGCTTATCGAAAACGTTCATTTTTTTGATGGTACTTCTCGCGGACGAGGTTGTATGAGTTCAGCGTCAGCTCTCTCAACAGGACATCGGAGGCGGTTGCAGGGTCGACGCCAATCCAGTATCGGGGCGACTCATTGAATGGTTTGCCAACGCAGGAGTGCTGTTCCTTTAGTTCTTCAATGCGGTCGGGCTGGCACTTGAGGGTGACAACACTAAAATTGTTGCAGTCGAAGAAAGAGAACATGTGGCCACAGACATAGAAGACCAGCACCTCGCTGGCGTAGCAGAAAGCCCTGAAGGGCATCCGTTCCTCTACGTCGTCGCCCAACGAAAGGCAGTAGTCGCGATAGTCCTCGATATTCATAAGTCAAAGTCAATTATAATAAATAACGCTGCAAGGTGGGGAATATTGCCCACTGAGCAGCGTACTGTCGGCTGTAAGGCTTCAATGTCAATTGGTCTGGATTATTTCGCTTTGGCCAGTACGGCACCGGCATTCCAGGCACGGCCCACCTGCTCGCCAGTGACGTAGTAGCCGTTCTGGAACTGGTCGAAGATAAGGGCGTTGAGCTTCATTGGGTCCACCTTGCCGTTCTCGCTGAGGACGTTTTCTTCGGCAGCAACATTGACAATTTTGCCCACGATGCAGTACATCGTCTCTGTCTCCACCACCTCGGCCAGTTCGCACTCCATGGCCACTGGGAATTCGTCGATGACGGGGGCGTTGACACGGTTGCTGCGGACAGCGTGGTAACCAGTTCGTTCGAACTTGTCGGGGGTCTTATTTCCGGTGGCGATGCCGAAGTAATCGGCCACATCCATGTGGTCGCGGTCGGCGATGCTGACGGTGAAGGCTTTTGTCTTCAATATATTCTGCGTGGTCTTATGGCCTTCGCCGATGAAGAGGGCTATCTTGTCCATGTCGCAGATCATGCCCCAGGCGGCATTCATTACGTTCACGCGGCCATGCTCGTCGTAGGCCGCCACCATCAAAACCGGCATCGGGTACACAGCCGGCGCAACTCCAAGGTCTTTTTTCATTGTAGTATCTGTATTATTGTGTTACGAATGTTTGATCATGCAGAATAAACGTGCAATCGCAGAAAAAATTGTTTGATCCTGTTTACGTCAGGTTTAGAATCGACGCAATGTCTTCTGTAAATGCTGTGAAGCGGGGCAAATCCTCGATGTAGAGCTCGGGGTTGTCGCGGTTGAAGCGGACGAGGGTGGTGTGGGGGAAGCGCTGCGCCATCTGCTCGAAGGGTAGACGAATGATGCCGGGGGTGTTGTAGCCGATGCCGAATTCGAGCAAAAGGAGTTTGCCTTGTGAGGCCTGCTGCACGAAATCGGTGTAGCGTCGCGCCTGCTGATGCCAACGGAAGTCTTCGACGAAGGAGTCGTCGATGCGTAAATTCATCGCAGCCGGGCTACCGTCGGGCATGGTGGGAATCATCACCGTGGGTATGCGACAGTCGTCGATGATCGGTAGCACCTTCATCACCCACTCACGGTTATCTATCAAAGTCTTCGGTGTTCCTGATGCTGGCTGAAACCAGCGGTAGTCGCCCTGTGTGGCGAAGATGCGCTCTGTAGGGAAACCTGCCAGTTCGAACTGGCCGTCGACATTGGTCGTCACCACAAAAGCCTCGGGGAAACGCATGAAGAGCATCTTGTACAGTTCGGTGGCACCTGTGCGGTAACGGCTGAACCAGATATGCTTAGCCCAATAGGCCCAGTACTCCTCCTTGGTCTCGAAGGGGTGGAACGACGAAGTGTAGAGGTCGGTGAAGCCGTAGCGCTCAATCCACGGGGCAAACTCGCATCGGAACTCCTTGCCGGCATAGTCAATACCAGCAGCGGTTGAAAGCCCGCTGCCCGCGCCAATAATGATATGGTCGGCTTCGCTTATCGCCTGACGGAGGAATTCAAGCCTTTCTAAGTAACTCGCTGTAGATGTCATAGTCTATGTCTTTGAATACGTTGAAAACTACAGTAAATGCGTTATTGTGTGAATGCGTCAATGCGTAAGTGGATGTGTATTCTTTAACTGTCTGGACTGCAATCTCGGCGGCGCGGCGGTTGGGGAAGCGGAACTCGCCTGTGGAAATACAGCAGAAGGCTATTGATCGGCATCCGTTGGTTTCGGCCAATTCGAGGCACTTGCGGTAGCAAGCTGCCAGCTGACGTTCCTGCTCCGGAGTGGGGTTGCCGGTGGCGATAATGGGACCAACTGTGTGAATCACATATTTGGAGGGTAGGTTATAGCCAGGCGTGATAATGGCGTCACCAGTGTCTATCTCGCCTCCACGCAGTATGTTGTTGCACGCTTGCCGCAGCTGCAACCCCGCCGCCGAATGAATAGCGTTGTCGATGCAGGCATGCAGCGGATGCCAGCAACCAAGTCCGCGGCTGTTGGCGGCATTGACGATGGCATCAACCTTCAGTTGGGTGATGTCGCCCTGCCAGAGATTTTCTTTCACCTCAACGATACCTTTGTCCGCCAGCTGTGCCTGCAACTCGGCATTTTGCGCCCGAAAAAACTCGTCGCTCAACGGTTGTGGCTCCCATATATTACCTTCGGTGACGTTACTGCATCTCGGCATAGTAAACGAGTTTGCTATGCTCTCGACTTCCGTAACGTTCATGAGCGCCCGCAGCAGCCGTTGCTTCTCAGCCAA
>JAGCZH010000009.1 GCA_017960475.1 Bacteroidales bacterium
ATTGACTCTTAATCAATGGGTCCAGGGTTCGAATCCCTGCCAGGACACCACACTTCGGGGTGTAGCGCAGTTGGCTAGCGCGCCACGTTCGGGACGTGGAGGCCGGAAGTTCGAGTCTTCTCACCCCGACACTCACCCGCAAACCAAAGCTGACAAAACCTCGATTGCAGCCACTTTAGCTCAGTTGGTAGAGCAACGCATTCGTAATGCGTAGGTCTGCGGTTCGAGTCCGCAAAGTGGCTCGAATTCTTCTCAGAAGTTTTTAATTTTTAATTTATTTTATAATGGTAAAACAATACGAAACCGTTTTCATTGCAACTCCCGTTTTGTCTGAAGAACAGATGAAGGAAACGGTAAAAAAGTACACAGACTTCCTCACCGACCACGGTGCTGAGATTGTCTACACAAACAACTGGGGCATGCGCAAGCTCGCATATCCTATCAAGAAAAAATCTTCTGGTTTTTATTACCTCATTGAGTTCAAAGCTGAAGGTAATGTCATAGCCGATCTTGAGATCGCCTACAAACGTGACGAACGCCTCCTTCGCTTCCTCACCGTTTCTCTCGACAAGCACGCTATTGCTTACAACGAAAAGAAACGCAACGCCAAAAAGAATGTTGTCGTTGAAGAGGCAGCTCCTGCAGAGGAAGAAAAATAATGTTATTAACCTGAGTTTTTAATGAGATAATCCACTCGTAAGAACTCACATTCAACTTTGAAATCATGGCTAACGAAACCGAAATCAAATATTTGACTCCTATAGCTGTTGAGACACAGCGTAAGAAATATTGCCGTTTCAAAAAACTCGGCATTAAGTATATTGACTATAAGGATGCAGACTTCCTGCTGAAATTTGTCAACGAGCAGGGCAAAATCCTTCCCCGTCGTATCACCGGTACTTCCAACAAGTATCAGAAGAAAGTATCACAGGCAATCAAGCGTGCCCGCCACCTGGCTTTACTGCCCTATGTTGCCGATTGTTTAAAGTAATCAAAGGAGGAAGAACACATGCAAATTATACTGAAACAAGACGTTGTTAATCTTGGATATAAAGACGATATCGTTACCGTAAAAGACGGTTACGCCAATAATTATCTTCTTCCTCAGGGCATGGCCATCATGGCTACCCCTGCCAACAAGAAGATGCACGAAGAGACTCTTCGTCAGCGCGCTTTTAAAGAGGAAAAGATCCGCAAGGATGCCGAGACTCTTAAGGCTGCTCTCGATGGCAAAAATGTTCGCTTGGCCACCAAGGTCGGCGAAAACGGCCAGCTCTTCGGTTCTATCAACAACATTCAGATCGCTGACGCTTTGAAAGCTCAGTACAACTATGATGTTGACCGTAAGAAAATCGTTGTCGACGGTTCCAAAATCAAGGAAGTCGGTACTTACAACGCTGTTGTGAATATCTATCGTGACATCAAGGCTACCCTTAACCTTGAAGTCGTCAACGAGGAAGCTCCCGCAGAGGCAGCTCCTGAGGCTTGAGAATAATCAAGCTTTTTTTTTGAACAAGGAAGTTTTCTTTTTCATAGTATAATTTTTAGGTTGGAACCTCAACGTGAGTTGGGGTTCTTTTTTGCCGTTGCCGTTCTGCCTTTAGACAATTAACCCCCAATTGATCATCGACCGATTGGGGGTATGGTTTGGGTTCAATTAGCGTAATTCGCCTGAAATTGACATGCGTCAGCAAGATGCACCAATTTGTATAATTCGTCGTTAAAAAAGCCGCTTAATGGACGTGCATTGCCAATCCATATGCGGAATCACCTTAATGGCAGTATCCCAGATAGTCCTTGATATAATCCATAATCTCCTCCACCATAACTTCCGACACATCTTTCTCGAGCGACTTGTCGTATGTGACAATCGCCACCGTGCGGTATAGTTCGCACCAGTTGCCATTCAACAACTGCTGTGCCGCTATGAGAGCCCTTATCAAGGCTATGCCCTTGCTTGTCGGTTTCAACTGCTGGGCATGGGTGGCCATCTCAAGAGCGTCGTCCACCTCGAAATAATTGTCCAAAGCCATCAGGTAGGCAAACACACAATACGACTCAGGAGAGAAATACTCGTCAACCTCATCGATGGTGGTATTATGTTTCTTGGTGAAATGTTTTAGGCAGCGCTGATAGTTGTTTTGTCCCTCGAATTTCCAACCGATGGCATTCACTGCCGCCAGCCTCAATTCGAGAGGTTGGGTGTCATCGCATATGAGATCCATCACATTGTCGGTACACCCTTGGCTGTTAGCCTCAACAATGATGGCGTTGCTTGTATAGTGCTGCCACCATTCGGTACTTGTCAGAGGCGAATCGGCAAAAGCCGTAACGGCAGCCCCCAAAAACAACAGGATAGATAGAAAATATTTCTTCATGGCAGTTTTTTTTATAGGCCGAAATGCTGGCTGAGTTCGGTTTTGATAGTGATTGTGCGGTAGTCGTTCCAGTCCTGCATCATCTTACGGAATGCCTTGTATTGTTTTGGGGTGACAATACCGTTCTCAACATCGATGTTGAGTTCACGTACTACCTCTATTCCGCCACCAGGATTCTGGGAAATACTGATTTTTATGCTGCCAATGCCTTTCTTGGTATATTCGATGTTGACAGGCTCCCCAACCAAAACACGTTTTGGTGTGCGTGGCAGTATAATGGTATAGTGGTATTTCTCGTTGCAGTTGCGAACTTTGACAGGCGCTTTGCGGTCGCTGGTAAGACGAGCGGGATTTATGTTTATGCTGCCCTTTTCCATAGGCAATTCCATCTGGGCATAGCCGTTGCCTATTGTGTTGCCCGACCATGGTATTGTCTCGTTGCGCTCTATGGTGCGCTGTTCGTCTATGGCGGCGCCATCAATACGTGGTGGACGCTTGTCAGTTGTAGAGAGGATGTAATCCATATCGTTGCCGTTCTCATTGACGGTCACAACGATGCGGTGATCTTGCTTGCTGGCCTTGAAGCCGGCCTCACGTATGAGGGCGAGTATAAGCCATTCCTTGTCGGCAGGGGTTCCGCAAGCAGTAAGGAAAGTCTCTGTGGGCGAAGATATCTCATAATTCACCAGTGACATTGGGAAGTCGGTAGTGCGGATATTGTCAATCACATAGTCGCGGATGTTGGTGACATAGGTCAGTGGATTGTTGTCGTGCATTTCGCCAATCAAATAGGCAGCAGCAGAACCTATCTTGGTTTCGAGATCGACAGTGCCAGTGCCGCAAACGAAGTCAGGAGTCTTGGGCTTAAATGATAGGTGTATGGTGGGGTAAAGGGCATCAGGCAGATAGCTGTCGTTGTAGGTCTGAGGCAGGTTGTTGGCAACGCAGTGGAAAGTGTGGCCGTCTTTCAAAACCTTGATTTTTTTGCTACCTACCCATTCTGAGAAATTTACGTCGTAGTTGCCCCGGCTTTCTGGTGTGTCGAATATCACCTCGTATTTTTTCACGGGGCAGTCCTCGCTGAGGATGATTTCCTCGTCGAGAATAGTGCTTTTGCGGTGGATAGTGTAGTCGAGTACAACGACGCAGTTGTATTCCAACGCAGTATGGATGACGGCGCGTTCCCGTATGCCGTTGTAGCGGCCACAGTTTTCACACTGGCTTGGTAGTTGGTCAATAAAGGCGTTGGCTGGGGTTTGTACTCTGCTGCCATCGGGGCGTATAGTGTAGCTCTCGTTGATGGTCAGGTTGTCGATAGCGGGATTGTACAAAATGAAAGTCTCACCTTTATCGGCATAGGCCGTGATGGCGCGGTTGCGAATGAGTTTTATCTCTTTGCGATAGCTTATGTCGAGAGAGCCGTCGCTGTTCACTTTGTAGGTGCGGCGTATGAGATTGTACTCGGCATCTTGTGCAAAAGTCGAAGAGCACATAAAACCCAGAAACAGGGCTACGACGGAGAGGGATATTATGGATGTTTTTTTCATTGCTGAGGAAGATTATATATTGATGAAGAATTGATTAATCTATTTCTTTAAAAGTACTGGAGTTGATGCGACGACTTTCTGGTTGCGCACCGCCTGACGATATGCCGGCCAGTCGGCGGCATCGTATACTCGTTTGTTGTACATGGCGTTCTCACCAAAGATAAGTTTGTTTCCCTCCAGCTGGAAGCCGCAGCCATAGTTGACGGCGGGCGAGGCTACACCTTCAATCTGTTGGTTGTAGGTCATTGTCTTGTATTCTGCTGGAAGAGTTATTGTCTCACGGATCTCTACCAGGCGTGAGCAACGATCGGAGAAGGGCTGTGAGCGATGGGTCGCTGTTGTGTCGAAATTCAGATGACCCATGGCGCGGCTGTAGAGGTTGCGAGCCGTGAGAGGAATGAAGATGATGTCGTCGTCGTTGACGATGGCATAGTTTGGAATGGCGAAGGTGTATGTTATTCTTACGGGTTGGTCAAGGTAGTGGTCTTCGTCGGTATAGTTTATTTTTTTGATGTTGGCATTGGGCGCTATGCGGAGCAGCTCGAGTTCCAGATTGCGTCGCCACTCGCTTTGGCGAGCTTTGAAAACCCCGCGCACTGCGGCGTCGCTCTGACCTTCGGCGGAAATGGTTATTGTGCCGGTAAGGGTGCCGTCCTTGGCGATTTTGGTGTCGCCGATAATGCGTAGGTAATGGTTCTCGGCTGGTGAGGTTGGCGTTTCCATCAAGTCGGCGCCATTAGGCAGCCCCATCAAGTATCCTTGCTGCTGTTCGGCGCTGCTCCAAAGCTCGCGGACGCCGGGAACCCATGTCGGATCGAGCAACTGGTACATGCCGTTGCGGCGTTGTACCACACAGACGCTATGGTTGAATTGGTCGGCGGGTATACGGTCGATACGCTCGTGAGCCATTGTCATAGCGGCATAGCTTTTGAAGCCTGCGGCACGCAGCATGGTGACAAGCATGCCGGCTTTGTCCTTGCAAACTCCGCAACGGTCGGTGAAATTCATCTTGGCATTGTGCAGAGTATAACCCTCGCCCTCGCCCATGGAAATGCCGCAATAGCGTATGTTGTCGGCGACCCAATGGGTAAGAATGCTGATGCTGTCGAGCTCGTTTTTGGCGTTTTTCAGAAGCTCACGCACTTTGGCGGAGACTTCAGGTGTGCTTTTGAAACTGCCATAGCTTTCGTTGACTCCATAGAACCACATGGATTTGGACTCCCAGTTGGGCGCTGTGCTCAACAGAAGTTTGCATTGCATATCGTTGTCGGCCAGGGCTGCCGGCTCGTGCTTGAGAGGCATAATGTCGTGGCGGCGGAATATGAATATGGTGCGGTCGCCTTGTATGGTGGAATCCATGCTGACACCACTCATATCATTGTAAAAGCTGAAACGTAGTTTCTTTGATGTCAGCACATTGGCGCTATAAACTTTATCTTGTATCGGTTGGTCGCTCCAGAAGGGGACGATGTCATAGAAGTGTCCGCGCATGGGTGGAATGTAGCGGCTGTCATCATCGGCGAGGAGGGCATAGGTGAATCCTTTGCGGAATGTCCATATCTCCAATATGTCACGTGGGTCGAGGTGGCCTACCTCTACCATCTTCTGCGAAGCGCCCCAATAAATGAGTCTTGCCGGAGCGATATAGTCGTATACGGTGCCTTTACCGTTCGCGACTATGGTATCGGTTTTGCCGCTATAGTAGCGATGTACTAATACCTTCTGAATCTCCACATATGCTGAAAGCGGGTCATAGTCCATCTTGACGACACTGTTGGCGCTGCAGCCAGCATAGTCGAGCATGTGGATGCGTTTGTGGCCATATACCAAGCTGAGACCCGACTCTTCCATGAAGACGGTTGTGGAGTCGAATTCGGTGAGTGTCTGGCATCCTTTGTATTTTTGTGGTTCGGTGACATTGTCGGCGTTTTGCGCAATGGCCGACATCATAACTGTCATCGCTAAAAAGAGCAGTGATAATTTATGTGACATATTTATATAAAGTTTATCGTTTAACGTTTAAAGTTTAAAGATGTATCTTGGATTATTGCCGGGATCTTTATTTATAAAGTTTATAGTTTAACGTTTAAAGTTTAAAGATGTCTCTCAGATTATAGCCGGGATCTTTATTTATAAAGTTTATAGTTTAACGTTTAAAGTTTAAAGATGTATCTTGGATTATTGCCGGGATCTTACATGCTGTTATCTGCTGTATGACATTCTATGTAGCAGACGGACGATAAGGGTCAGTACTATGGGTAGTACAGCCGGGTTGAAACTCTGTGGCAGCAGAGGCCAGATAACGAGGAAGATGAGCATGAATATCAGAGGGACAATGTTTGAGGCTGGAGTGGATTTTCGTAGCCTTAACAATGGCCACAGGAAAATGGGTGAGGCCCAGAGAATGTTAAGATTCCATTTGGTGCACCAGTGGTCGCTGCCAAACCACAGGAATATGATTAGAATGGATATCAGGACCGGGGCTAAGAAAAACAGAGCGTCGAGCCAGGGAAGGTTCTTATGGCGATGCAGTGCGATCATGGTGATGGCGAGCACAGCCAGGAAGATGAGCCAGAAGGCCAGGGTGGGAGAAAAGCTCTTGCTGGGTGGCTCTTTTTCTTCCTCAAGTAGCTGGCTTGGCTTTTCAGTCAGTCTCTTACCCGTGGATAGTAAAGAGGTGTCGAGTTGGCACATTAGCTCAATAGGCATATACATGTTCTGTCTTCCTGTCATACTTTGGTCGCAGCGGGCTCCAAGAATCAAGTCAATGCCGAGACGCCACCATAGTAACGCTGTGTCGGTATAGGTGTGAATCATGTCACGATAGGTCGCCTTTGGAACAACAAGGGTGTCGTTCATAAGCTGCCGTTCTTCGAGCGAGGCTGCCACCATGTCTACGACACGAGTCGCGCAGTTGTCACGGAAGAAGTCATATTTGTAGTTTTTGTTTTCGGGACGCATGTTTACCAGCAGCATCTGATAAAGGGTGTCGAGCTCATGTTTTGAAAGCAGCAACCGTTGCTGCATAACTGCGCGGCCCTCGAATATGTAATCATCCAGGAAACTGTTGTATGACTGCACGGCAAGATAATAGTCCAGTTGTCCCAGGGCGAACATCAGGTAAAAGTTCGGCTGTCCGAAATTGAAGGTGCCATAGTTGAATACGACATCGAAATTGCGGTTGCTGTCGCAAATGCGAAGGGCTGTGTGACCGAAAGACTCGTAGAAATCCTGACCGGGGCCACAGGTGAGTATGCTGGCGAAAGCCGAGTCGGACAGCGATGGAGGAAAGACCTTGTGCTGTGCTCTCACCGCTGGTATAAAGGAGAGAAGTAATATGAGGACGACAATGTTTCTTTTCATTGATTTTTTTTTGTATTCAGAGGGTTGTCTGTTGGATGAGAAAGGTGAGGTGGCGCTAATTGGAGAATGTTTTGTCTATTAGGCTCACGAATTCTTTGTAGGGTAAGGTGTCGGAAATCTCTTGCAACGCTTTGGCCAGCCCACGGTAGTACCATCCAATATCTTCTTTGCCGTTGGGGGCGTGGAATCGATTCCATACTTCGTCGCCGATAACGCCGTAGTCGTTGGCAATGGTTCGAATGTTCGACAGTTTGTCGCCTATGGCCACAATCTTGCCGTCGCGGGGTGATGCGGCGATGGTGTCGATTTGCAATTGTCGTTTTTCACGCCAAGGGATCCCTTTAGGCGCCTGAGAGGTGTCGGTTTTTACCAGTCTTAAGACACGGTCGCCGAATTCACTGCGTAGCTGTTCCTCGGTTGTATCGGTGTCCTCTAAAGTGTCGTGCAGCACAGCGGCTGCCAGCATCTCTTGGTCGTTGGTGATTGTGGCGACAATAGAGGCGGCTTCCATAGGATGGATTATGTAAGGGGTTGCTTTGCCGCGTCGTTCTGTGCCGGTATGTGCTTTGATGGCAAACATGGCTGCACGGTCAAAGAATTGGGTTTCAAGGGGTAGATTCATATTATATTGATTTTTTGTGCTTGTTTGAAAATACGTGATGCGCGTTGGGCGTTATAGTCGTTTTCGCCATAGAGAGAGGCGAACATGCGTGTCAGTCCTGCTTCACCGAAGCCCATTTTCAGGATGTGCACTATGCATAGATTCTGAAGGGTTACAGAGTATGCCACAATGTCAAGGCCGGTGCCGGCTAATTGTAGCAGGGCGAGCTGATAGGCGCTGTCGCTGCTTTCGATACGCATGCGCTCTATATCTCCAATGGTTTTCATGCCCATATGAACCAGTACGTTGTAATAAGGCATAAGACTGTCTTCATACATCTCGGCCTGGTTGATGGTGGTGATTTTGTAGGCAAGGTGTTTGAATGGTTTCAGATTGCAATAGCTGCGGAAAGTGTCGCCGTTGAGAGGTACCTCATCGAAGTTCCCGCTGGCTACCATCGACTGCACATTACGGCGATAATCGTTGATTTCTTTGCGGATAATGCTGAACTGCTCGTCGGCGAGTTCCAAAATGCCTGCCAGCCGGTTGAGGCTGCGTTGGTGCTCGACAGGGATTTCCACAGTGCTCTTATATCCAATGTCGTGCTGCATATTGGCCCATACATGCTGCAGTATGCTGCGCATTTGCAGCTCGAAGCGAACCTGGTTCAGCATGGGCATTTCAGGGTCGTTGTAGAGAGAGGCGGGGATGCGGCAAATGTAGTGGAGCGACATATAGCCAAAGCGGTCTATCTCAAGCATTTTACGCTTGTCCACCGAGTTTTCCCAGTCAATTTCAAATGTTTTCTCGACAATTGCGGAGATGATGTCAACCTCGTCGCAGAAGTAGGTGATGATACGAACGCCGACGATGTCGGTGATATCATCGATGGTGCGGTATTTATAACCTTTCAGCTCAAGTTTGCCGGTCAGGCTTGCCTCGGTCTTAATACGGCCTTCCAGGCCATTGACAAAGAGGTTGTTTTCGCTCAGCTTTTGTTTGAGCGTATTAATGACAACATCCTTTATGCGTTCAAATAGCGGTATTCTCTCGCGATACTGGTCGAGTATCATTTCGCAATGCATGTCGAGTTTCATGGTTCTACAGTATTGTGATGATGTTGGAGAAACCGGTGATGTCGAAAACCTCTTTGACTTGAGGTCTCATGTTGGTCATAACCATTTTGCCGCTGCGGGCCAAGACGCTCTTTTGCAACATCAGGAACATCCTTAAACCTTGTGATGAGGTGTAGGTCAGATTGCTGCAGTCGAGAACTATGTCGGGATTGTCACCTTGCATCAGTGGCTCTATATCATGTTGGAATTTCTCAACATTGGAGGTGTCAATGCGGCCGTTTAAAGAGACCAGGGTTTTGTTGTCTTGTTTGTTGATAGTGACTTCCATATTTGTAGAGATGTGTTAATCAGTTGAGTTTTTTTGTCATTGTCAGCACGTTGTTGCCGTCTTCATAGCGATAGGATATGCTGTCCATCATTTTCTTGCACAGGAAGATGCCAAGGCCGCCTATTTGACGCTCTTCGGCGTTAAGCGATATATCGGGGTCTTCATGATCCAGGGGATTGAATTTTATGCCGGCATCGCGCAGCTCGATAGTGAGTACGGGATTTGCGCCATCTATATTCGTACCCACCTCAAGCCATCCAATGCCGCCATCGTATGCGTAACGCACCACGTTGTCGACGGCTTCTTCTATCGACAGGCGCAGCTTGAATTGCAATGCGTCGTCATCGGGAATGTCGGGTGAAGACATAAGAAACTCAATGATTTCGCTGCTTTTGTCTTTTATTGGGTTGAAGCGTTTTTTTGTCATCAGGGATCGATATTTCGATTTTATATTGTTAGGCTTAGTATAGTGATATCATCATTCTGTGTGTTGCCGTTTGTGAATGTTTTGACGGCGGAATAGAGTGACTCTACAACATCTTTGTCGGATGTCTCAGTATTTTTTGTCCTGGGATCGTCGGCCCAAGCGAGTAGTCTTTCGTTGCCGAAGAGTGTTTTGTCCTCTTTTTCGGCTTCGGTTACTCCGTCGGTGTAGGCGACGATACGGGTGCCTGGTACAAGATCTATGCTTTCATCTTGGAAAACAAAGTCTTCGAAGAGTCCAACAGCAATATTGGCTTTTGCGTGGAGGAAGTATGGCTTTCCGTCAGGAGGGATGATAATGATAGGGTTGTGGCCGGCGTTGCAGAATTCCATGTGACCCGTCTCAAGGTCGATACGACCAACGAAAAGTGTGACAAACATGTTATTGCTGTTGCTGTCGGTGACACTTCTGTTGATGCGTTCAAGTGTTTTATCCATGGGTATGTTAAGACTGGCTACAAAGCGAAGCGCCGCACGGGTTATGGCCATCATCAGCGATGCGGGTACCCCTTTGCCGGAGACATCGCCAATGGAAAAGTATAGTTTTTTGTCGTTTACAAAGAAATCGTAGAGGTCGCCGCCCACTTCTCTGGCGGGAGAGAGAAACGCGTGCAAATGGTCGGGGAAGTCGCTGCGGAGCATGCCCATCTGAATGTTGCGCGCCACGTTGAGCTCCGACTCCATACGCTCGTTGGTGCGAGTGGTGTTCTTCAGCTCTTCAATATAGTCGACAATAGAGTTTTGCATGTAAACGAAACTGTCACGCAAGTCCTTCATTTCGTCCTGGCTGTTTATTTCGGGCATTTGGGCGTCAAAATTGCCTTTGGCCAGGTTGAGGGCGGCGTCGGAAAGCTCGGTGATGGGGCGTGTCATTTTCTTTATGGTTCGGCGGCAAGCAAGAAAAGACAGAGAGGTGCCCACTAAACCTAAAAATATTAGGAATAGGTTCATGATGTTGGTCTGTCTCATAACATCGCGGTAAAGGCATGATATCGACATCATCCATCCGTTATGGATAGGGCCGTAGACAACAAAAGCCATGTTGCGGCCTCTGCCTATGCGGCGCCGGATGCTGTCTTTGCCCTGACGCATATCGTCGCCAAGTTCTTGCAGCTCTTTGTTTTCCGCGAAAGCTTTCTTGATTTGCGCCAGCATGAGGCTGTCGTCGATACCTAAAATGACATCCTCGCTGCAAGATATAGAGGTCAGAGCGTTGGGATAGGGTCTTATGGAAGCCACTTTCTCCTCAATCCATTTCACTGATAAATCGGAGGCGACGATGGCAACAACGTTGCTGTCGGCGTCAAACACTGGAAGCCCATAAGTGGTCACTCGTGGCGCTTTTGTTCCACCTCTGTGTACAGCATAGTAGGGAGGAGTCCATGACGGGGATTTTTTTTTGACAATGTTTTGCAACCACTCCGCCTCCATCATGTTGGCATTTCTCTGTCTGCGGGTTACAATGGAGTCGTTTTCGTCACGGTAGTTGTAAATGATGTATTCTTCCTTTCCCTCTTTGTCGGGGATAATTATGGAACATCCATTAATCAAGGCGCTGCTCAAGACAACAGAATTGCTTATTTTGTCAAGATTGTCGGTGTTGTCTATTTGCATCAATACATGTATGCCAATGGTTTTGGTCTGCACCTCAAGTTCGGTCAAAGGCTGCTCAATGTCGCTGATGGTGCCATGCAACATATACTGAGCCGACCGTGTCGCTTCGGTTTCGGTCAGTAGGGTTGATGTCCATGACACAAAAAACAACATGGTTATGAATATCACAGAAACTATCACTATAATATGCCAAGTGAGTCGTTTTGAAAATGATTTTCTAGCCATTGGGTGAATATGATAAGTGTGATTAATATGTTGTCTGATAGTTTTATATCTCTTAAATAGAGATGTGTTCATTATAAATGCGAAATACAAAAATACAAATAATTCGTCAAATGTCGAACACGGATTTTTTTATTGTGAAAAAAAGATGTTGGTGAATAATGGTTTTTTTATTACCTTTGCACAAGATAAATAATTGTTCGAATTGTTGTCAATGTTGGTAATCATTATGTTGTCGTTGTTTGTTGCCATTATTGATTGCAACTTTCAAAATAAGTCAAACCAAAACAATTGCGATATGCGAATCCTTAGGAATAGTATCATCCTGTGTTTATTGCTTTACAGCGCTGTGGGCCATTGCACTGACTCCTCGACCTTTTCTGTCAGCAGCCCCAATGGAAGGCTTAAGGCTTCTTTTACTTTGTCAGACGGTGTGCCATACTACTCTTTGACCTGCGATGGCAAATGTGTCGTGCTGCCTTCGAAAATGGGATTCACCCTGGAGTGGCGCGACGACTTGGCGCATGCCTTTGTGATTAAAAATGTTAAACATAGTTCTTTTGACGAGACCTGGCAGCCCGTCTGGGGTGAGGAGGCCAACATCCGCAACCACTACAATGAGATGCTGGTGACGCTGGAGCAGCCTGCAGGAGCAGTCGAGAGTGCCGACGGACGTTCCAAGACCATGGCCACCGTGATGCAGATACGTTTCCGCCTCTACGACGACGGATTGGGCTTCCGCTACGAGTTCCCACAGGAAACCCTGCCGATGATATTGCGACAAGAAAATCCACCCCCAAAAGATAACGCATTGGTCTGCTTCTGGATTAAGGAGGAGCTGACGGAATTCGTTATGGCTGGCGACCACACGGCGTGGTGGATTCCAGGCGACTATGATACTCAGGAGTACAACTACACGCAGAGCCGCCTGTCGCAGATCGACAGCCTTTGGGAGAAAAGCCACGAGCATGGTGGCTGGCCCTGGACGGCTTTCTCGCGCACCGGCGTGCAGACAGCACTGCAGATGAAGACTGACGACGGACTCTATATCAACATCCACGAGGCTGCGACACTTGATTACCCGACTATGCACCTGCTCCTCACGGACAATTCAGAATTACGAAATTCGAATTTTGAAAAGGCTGACGCATCAAATTCAAAATTCAAAAATCAAAATTCAAAATTCGTCTTCCGCACCTGGCTTTGCCCAGATGCTGCCGGTTACAAAGGTCGTTTGCAGGCGCCCTGCCACACGCCGTGGCGCACCGTGATGGTGTGCGACAAGGCCACCGACGTGCTGCGATCGAGGTTGATATTGAATTTGAATGAACCCTGCGCGTTGGAGGATGTCAGCTGGATTCACCCAGTGAAGTATATGGGTGTCTGGTGGGAGATGATTAGCGGCAAGAGCACATGGAACTACACCAATGAATACCCCTCCGTGAAGCTTGGCGAGACCGATTTCGAGCATGCCATTTCCAACGGCACCCATGGTGCCAACAACGCCAACGTGCGCCGCTACATTGACTTCGCTGCCAAGCACGGCTTCGACGCTCTCCTCATTGAGGGCTGGAACATCGGCTGGGAGGACTGGTACGGCAAACAGAAGGATTTTGTATTTGACTTCCTCACGCCCTATCCCGACTTCGATTTGCCGGCGCTCAACAAGTACGCCCATGAGAAGGGCATACGCCTCATCATGCACCACGAGAGCTCGGCTTCCACCGTCAATTACGAACGCTGGATGGAGAAGGCCTACAACCTTATGAATAAATATGGCTACGACGCCGTGAAGAGCGGCTATGTCGGCACCATCATCCCCTTCGCCGAGGGCCATTATAGCCAGCCCATCAACAACCACTACCACTACGCCATTGTCGAGGCTGCCAAGCACCACATCATGGTCAACGCCCACGAGGCGGTGCGTCCCACGGGCCTGTGCCGCACGTGGCCCAATATGATTGGCAACGAGAGCGCCATGGGTACCGAGTTCCGTGAGCGCATCCACCCCGGCCACACGAGCATCCTGCCCTTCACACGTCTGCAGGGCGGCCCGATGGATTACACCCCCGGCATATTCGAGCCCGATATGGGCAAGATTGTCTCTTGGGGCAAGAAGATGAGCCACACTATCTGCAACCAGCTGGGCCTCTATGTCACCTTCTACTCGCCTCTTCAGATGGCCGCCGACTTCCCCGAACACTATGAGCCCTATATGGATGCATTCCAGTTCATCAAGGACGTCGCCGTCGACTGGGACACGAGTATCTACTTCTATGCCGAGCCAGGCGACTATATCGTCACCGCACGCAAGCCAAAAATCACCTCGCTGAACAAGGCCGCCGAAGGACTGGGAAAATTGCCCGACGGCAAGAAAGGCGTGATAAGCTCAGCGGCCCAGTATGTTTATGATTGTCCGACTGGTCAGACCAGTCTGACCAGTCAGACACCACACGATGTGTGGTACATCGGTGGCATCACCGACGAGACCGCCCGCGAGTTCTCCGTCAAGCTCGACTTCCTAACCCCTGGTAAGAGCTATGAGGCCATCATCTACGCCGACGGCAAGGATGCCAGTGGCATTCCCGACGACAAATACAATCCGTATTCCTATACCATCACCAAGAAGAAAGTCACATCCAAGAGCACCCTGAAACTCAAGATGGCTCCCTGCGGCGGCTTCGCTGTCTCAATAAGGGAAAAATGATTGTGAATTGTGAATGGTTACCTTTAAACCTTTTAACTTTTTAACCTTTAAACTTTTAAACCTTTAAAAGTGTTATCCTAGCAATACGTCCATAGCCATCATCAAAACAAAGCCGACGGCGAAACCTAAGGTTGACAGATTGGTGTGATGCCCTTGCGCGGTCTCGGGAATGAGTTCCTCAACAACGACATACATCATGGCTCCTGCGGCGAAAGCCAACAGATAGGGTAGTGCGACGCCAAGCAATCCTGCCAAAAGCAGAATAGCCACAGAGCCCAGAGGCTCCACAACACCGCTCAGTGTACCGATAACAAACGAACGCCATCGGGAATTGCCTTCGGCGTACATTGGCATTGATATTATTGCTCCCTCGGGTATGTTTTGCAGGGCTATTCCTATGCTTACAGCCAAAGCTGCACTCAACGACAATCCGTGCGATTCGCCGGCGAAAACAACACCGACAGCCATACCCTCGGGAAGATTATGTATCGTTACCGCCAGGGCCAGCATCATCGTTCGTGACAGGTGGGCTTTTGGGCCTTCAGATTTGTTGGCGCCGAGATGAAGATGTGGGGTGACCTCGTCAATCAATAACAGAAACAGAATACCGGCGAAGAATCCCAGCGACGCCGGAACAATGCTCATAATCCCAGTCTCGACAGTGGCTTGTCTTGACATCTCGATACTAGGTATCAATAGCGACCAGATGCTCGCCGCCACCATAACGCCACTGGCGAATCCCAATAGAGTCTTCTGTAGCCTGTCAGGGATCTCTTTGCGCATGAAAAACACAAATGCCGCTCCCAGCATTGTGCCGGCCAGAGGCAGCAAAATCCCTATTATCGAAGCGGTGTTCATTGTGATATCGTTGGTTTTTAGAATGTTGATTGTGCCAAGTTGAACTGTTTTCTTTTTGCAAAAGTAGACGTTATTGTACAACCAGACAATAGCCAGAAATAGTGGTTTTTCTGGCTTGGATATACAAAGAGCTGGCTATTCAAATGAGAACGGAGCTCTTCTACCTGTGATATTTGGGGTTGATTTTAATATTGGCTTTCAGACCGAAACGGAGTTGTTTGACAACACCTTTGTTGAGATAAACACCGCAGTCGTTATCTCCGCTGGCAAAGGTGAAGAGAAGTCGTTTGCCGCCAAGAAGTTTTTTCTGCACTTCGCAGGTGGTGATGTTTTGTTCCAAGAGTTGGTCAAACCCTAATGCGGAGCGGCCTTGGAATTCTCTTACCGTACCCACTTCCATATCGTACATCGCCAAAAGGGAGTCGAGAGACGCAAAGGTCTCCTCTGACGTTGCGCCAAGCCACAGGCAAGTCTCCCGGGTATCCTCGATGGAGAAAGTACCGGCGCCCTTTATCGAGATGGCGAATATTTCGCTGGCGCCACCGAGGCTCATGTAATATCCTACAGTTCCGTCGTCATCTTTGTATAGGAAGATTGAGTATTTTGCATTGTCCTTTGTAACTTCGGAAACATCTATTCTTATATTGGCGGGGAAATCTTTCTGTGCATGCAGCCCTAAAGTTGACGCCACTGAAAATACTAATAAAAATAATATTTTTTTCATATGTTTTATGATTGTTGTTCAGTTGTTTAACTGATGTTAGATTGGTAATATTAAAATGCAAAATTACGAAAAAAAATCATTATGCAATAATACCCCCGCAGAGGTAAAAACCTCTCGGGGGGTTTGTTTATATCGCCCACTTGGGGTGGGCATGGTTTTGCTATTATTTGCTTGCTGCCTGGGTGGCGGTAATGGCCACTACGTTGACAACGTCCTCCACCGAGCATCCGCGGCTCAGGTCGTTGATGGGCGCCGCCATACCTTGCATAACGGGTCCTATGGCCTCGGCGCCGGCAAGACGCTGAACGAGTTTGTAGCAGATGTTGCCGCTCTGAAGGTCGGGGAAAACAAGCACATTGGCTTTGCCGGCAATGTCGCTGCCGGGGGCCTTGCTGGCACCGACTTTGGGTACTATGGCGGCGTCGGCCTGTAACTCGCAATCCAGTTTGACGTTGGGATCTAACTCATGCGCCACACGGCCGGCTTCGATGACTTTGTCCACGAGCTCGTGCTTGGCGCTGCCTTTGGTGGAGAAGCTGAGGATGGCCACGCGAGGCTCTGTGAAGCCTGCTATCGCTTTGGCTGTCTGTGCTGACACAACGGCGATCTGGCCCAGCTCTTCGGCGGTAGGGCATGGTGTGGCGGCACAGTCGGCGAAGACCATGATGCCATCCTCACCGTAGGTCTTGTCTTTCAAAACCATGATAAAGGCTCCACTGACAACGCTGACACCAGGCAGGGTCTTGACAACTTGGAAGGCGGGACGCAACACATCGCCTGTGGCATTGCGGGCTCCTGCGACCTCTCCGTCGGCGTCGCCATTCTTTATCAACAGGGTGGCGAGATAGAGAGGATCCTCGACGAGGCGCATGGCCTCATCCATCTGCATGCCTTTCTTTTTGCGAATCTCGCAAAGCATCTCGGCATAATATTGCTTCTTAGCATGGGTTACGGGGTCGAATATCGTGGCACGGTCGATATTGGAAAGATTCCATTGTTTTGCCAAGTCTTTTATCTCTTGCTCGTTGCCGAGAAGAATGAGACGGGCCAGGCCTTCACCAAGAATAATATCGGCGGCTTTGAGAGTGCGCTCTTCTGTGCCTTCGGCCAAGACGATGCACTTGTTGGCGGCTTTCGCTTTGGCGCGAATTTGTTCCATTAATGACATGGTATGAGGGGTTTAAAGGGTTATAAAGGATAAAAAGGTTTGAAAAGTTCAAAGTTCAAAATTCACAATTTCCTCATGTAGTAGTGCTCTTCGAGCAGAAATCCGACAAATCTAAAAAAAATCAAACAAATAAGACATAAAAGACTTGAAGGATTTGATAATATTTTAGTACTGTTGCGTTATTTTTTTAACCTTTTTAAAATAAAGTTAGTTCATTGACATTTTGATTGAGTAGGTCGTTCGCTGGATCTGTAAGTAAGTATGCGAGGTCTCTTTTTGTAAGTGCAGAAACGCCGAGAATTGTTGCAACTTCAGTAATCGTGTAGGGACAATCTCTGATGGTTGCTTTTATTCGAGCCACGATAAGATAGGTGCAGATGGCAATCCACAGGTGTGTTTTCAC
>JAGCZH010000010.1 GCA_017960475.1 Bacteroidales bacterium
CCCTAAGGAAAGGGCACCGGACACACGCTATCTCTTGTTTCAACCTTTTCAATGTTCTCTCGCTCACGCCCCCCTCGGGACAAACCCCGTTTTTCGGGCGAAAGCGGATGCAAAAGTACAACCATTTTCCAAACTACCAAATTTTTTTTCAAATAATTTTACTACAATTCTTATCATATATTGTAGTTCAACGATTTAAAAAAAGAAAAAAAATTAGTTTTCACTCAAAACAACAAACAAAAACAGACAATAATAGCCAATAATTCATCATTTTTAAGCCTTAAAAACACATTTTTTGCAAAAACACGTATAAAACACTATATTTCAACTGATAAAAACATAAAAAAGAACGTTTTTTTGAGATAAGAAAAGAGTCATTTTTCATAAGGAGATATAAATAAAAAATCCTTCACTGACACGAAGGATTTAATATATTACCATAGTATATATAAATACCATTAAGTCATTTACTTAATAGGCAAAAAAGAGGCATAGTGGGGTGACGGCCTAAGGATATAGTCAACAAAACTATATGAGAGCGCCGACTCTGGGTCAAAGAGGATTCCGCTGTCGGAAACTTTGGTGAAACGTGACAAATCGATGGTCGGGAAGAAGACGTCGGCATCGAAATCTTTCCATACCCAAGTGACATAGAGCTTGGTAGCGAATGGCAGGAAGAGACGATAGATCGCCGCACCTCCCATAACGAATACCTCCTCCTCATCGCTGACCATATCGAGAGCACCTTGAAGAGAGTGTGCCACCTCAACCCCCTCGTGGACGAAAGAGGTGTCATGAGTCAGTACAATGTTGCGGCGCTTTGGGAGAGGGCGACGAGGGAGAGAATTCCATGTGTTGCGGCCCATAATAACTGCATGGCCTGATGTAAGGGATTTGAAACGTTTGAGGTCATCGGAGATATGCCATAAGAGGTCGTTGTCTTTTCCGATGGCGTTGTTGCTGGCGATAGCGACGATGATGGAGATGTTGGTATTTGTCATGTGGTGAACAATGGTTATTTTTGGAAAGGACGTATGGCACGAGGGAAAATGCCATTGAGGTATGCGAGAGCAAGTCCGTAATTGGAAACAGGGATGTTTGCGTCAAGAGCGGGAGCAAGGCGAGAGACCAGTTGTTTAGGAGTGACAACACAGCCCCCACACTGCACAACAAGGGAATAGTCGGTAATGGGAGTCTGGAGCGCCGTGAGCCCAGCCACGACATCGAAATGGAGTTGTTTCCCCGTATGTTTGAGCAAAAGTTTTGGAAGCTTGACACGACCAATATCCTCACAAGTCACATTATGCGTGCAGGACTCAAGGATAAGTATCCTATCGCCGTCATTGAGGCTGTCGATTGCCGATGTGCCTTGGATATACTCCTCAAACAAACCTTTGGCACGGGCCAGGACAATGCTGAACGAGGTGAGGGGAACGCTTTCGGGCACTATTTGGGACACCATGCCGAAAACCTGGCTGTCGGTAATCACCAAACGGGGCGGCGACGGCAACGAGTTTAACGTGGATTGAAGTTCTGTCTCCTTGCACACAACAGCGACGGCGTCATTGTCGAGAATATCACGAAGGACCTGTACTTGGGGAAGAATCATGCGTCCCTCGGGAGCTGAGGAATCAATAGGCGTCACCATAACAATGCGGTCGGAAGGAGCGATAATGCCTGCCAGCAGAGATTGATGGCGATAGGCGGATTCCGGCAGAGCGTCACGAATAAGGTCGAGCAAAGGCAAACGATATTCCAAAGAGGATATATTATATATATAAGGTGTAACCCCGTATTTTCGGCTCACTGAATCCAGAAAAGCACTTGATGGACTGACACGGTCAGATTGTGAGAAGACGAATATGAAGGGCACCTTGCTCTTTTTACAGTTCTCCACCAGAGTTTCCTCGGGCTCTTCAAATCTGTTTTCAGAAAGGATTATCACTGCCAAATCACATTGCTTCAACTCTTGGAGTGACTTTTCGACACGCATGGTCCCGAGGGCTCCGGAGTCGTCGATACCTGCGGTATCAATCCATATGACAGGCCCCACCCCACCGAGTTCCATGGTTTTGCGGACAGGGTCGGTGGTGGCTCCAGGAGTATCGGAGACTATGGCAATATTCTGACCTGTCAGGTAGTTTATGAGAGAACTCTTGCCATAGTTGCGACGTCCAAAGATTCCGATGCGGGGTTTTAGCTCATTACCTTTCATTATACTGTTTTTGATAAAAGAGAATGCAAATATACACAAAAAAAGGCACATTACAGATTATGCAAGACAGCAGCAATTATATCACACAAAATATCATGGCATTACATTTAGAGCGTGCATAGGTTTTATCAAACAAAACAATTTGTATAAAGGTAAAAAGGGGGCTTTTTTTATTTGGCACAAAATAAAAACTACGATAGTATGTTAATCATTAAAAAAGAATGGGAAAACTTACAATCAGGGCAAGCCGGAAAGAGGACATAGACACTATTATGTCTATGTACGACAACTCCCGTGACGAGATGCGTGCCAGCGGGAACAACAGCCAATGGGTGAGTGGATACCCTTCACGTGAAATAGCGGGGGACGATATCCGCAACAGACACGGTTTTGTTGTAGAAGATAATGGTGTTGTCGTCGGAACCTTTGCCTTTATCATTGGACGCGACCACACATACGAGAAGATATACCACGGCGAATGGGTCGAGGACGACCGCCCTTACGGGACAATACACCGCATGGCCAGGACGGCAGGGGCTCACGGAGTGTTTGAAGCAAGCGTTGAATGGTGCCGGCAGATGACTCCGTCACTGAGAATAGACACCCACGCCGACAATGCCACCATGATACACCTGATTGAGAAACATGGATTCAAATATAGAGGCATTATTCATGTCGACGACGGCACAGAGCGCAAAGCCTACCAGATGGTAGACTGCGGAAGATTGTGCCAGCCGATGTTGCAATACATCGAAGACAATATTATTACACGATACCGACATTTCGATCAGGCTCACAGAGAAGACCACGTCAGAAGCGTCATAAACAACAGCCTTGATCTTGCAACACACTATCCTGTTGAAATAAATATGGTGTATGCCATAGCAGCCTACCACGACCTAGGGCTAGTGGAAGGGCGAGAGCGGCACCATATGGTTTCTGGGCAAATCATGCGTGACGACAAAAAACTGCGCTCATGGTTTGACGAAAAACAGATAATGACGATGTCAGAGGCCGTGGAAGACCACCGAGCGTCGAGGATGGAAGCCCCAAGAAGCATTTATGGACGCATTGTCGCCGAGGCCGACAGAGACATAGAGCCCATGAAGATAATACGCCGAACAATACAATTTGGATTAAACAACCATCCGGAGCTTGACAGAGAAGGTCAATGGGACAGGACTCTTGAGCATTTGAACGAAAAATACGCCGAAGGTGGCTATCTGAAGTTATGGCTGCCCGAGTCTAAAAACGCACAACCCCTCAAGGAACTACAGACAATAATCGATGACAAGCCAAAATTGAGGGAACTATTTGATGAAATCATCGACGAGATATCCGCACCATAAGAGTGCGAAAAAAGATAAAAAACAGATTACAATAACTCTTTTTTTGTAGAAACAACACAAGACAGCAACAAAACGTCAACAAAGGAAAAAAGCTCAAACAGAACTATAGCACAACCACTTAAACCACAGCTTTGATTTTTTTCAAAAAAAAGAGATATAAAGGAATAGCGTTTTCAAAAATAAATAGTACTTTTGCATCCGCTTTTGGGAGAAAAATCCCATTTAAAAAGGTCTGTTAGCTCAGTTGGTTCAGAGCGCTTCCTTCACACGGAAGAGGTCTACAGTTCGAATCTGTAACAGACCACCATTCAGCCCCTTCACAGGGGCTTTTTTGTCGTTATACATGACGGCCCAAAAATACGCCAAAATCATTTCTGCTTCTTCTCTCCAAGGACGCACCATCGCAACACAGGGATGCGGCGGATGACCTCGTAAAGCAACGGCGAGAGCGTCAAGACAGCTATTGTCAAAATCACATACATCGCCACCGGCGGCAGTTGGGTGTACACCTTCATCATGTAACCGAGGCTGGCGATGACAAGATAGTGCACAATATAAAGCCCATAACTCGATCGTGTCATGTAGGACGCAAAGCAACCAGTACAGTCGAATTTCTTCTTGAACCAGCCCATCATGGCAAGACACATGAGCCAGCCATACAGACAGTTGAGTGGACTTGCCAGATACTGAGGAGTAGTGTTGTTCTGACCAAAAGTGGTCACAACCAAAACAATGCCAGCGGCAACGGCGGCAGCCATAACAAACGCCCATACCTTGCCCAGCGTTTCTTGCACCTCATCAATGGAGAAAATATAATATCCCATCAAAAATGGAATCACATAAAAAACAGGCTTGTATAGGTTCCAAAGACCATCGAGACTTTCCGCACGAGGATTGAAGATTAGCGTCTGCTCGCCAAACCAGAACAGAACCCCAAGCACGACAAGACCCAAAACCAAAAGCCACTGCGAAGAAAACAATCCACATTCTTTCGTCACGTGCAGAGGACGAGTGAGCCTTCTAACCACAAGCAGAATCAGCGAGAATAGCCACAAATCCTGAATAAACCACAGCGGCCCTATCCCACTTACAGCCCACAGGAAAAACTTCACTGGCTGCTGTACGGCGGCAAAAACATCGTTACCAGCCACATGAGTATTGAAATAACCTGCCATCCAGTGAAAAACCAGCAGGCCTATAGTCGCCGGGACCAATAACTTACGGGTACGCAATTTGAACCATTCCTTACCCGATTTCTTTTCAAGCGCATACCGAGCACTAATTCCCGCCAATAGGAAAAGCAGCGGCATAAACCACGGGTAAAGTATGTACATCAGCACGTCCTGGTACTGCGGTCCCTCTCCGAAACCACCTACACCACCGAATACGCCTTTGTTGTTATAGAAATAAACGACGTGGTAGAGCAGCACCAGCACCACCGTCACCCAACGCAGGTTGTCAATCCAATGTTTTCTTGTCATGGGGGAAAAGTGTATAATGAACAAAAATATTAGCTGTTACATGATAATGACACACATTATACTAGTGTGCAAAGATAGTACATTTCCCTAATTCGAACAAGCCCGCTTCTACCCTTTTCAAAAAAAAAATTATTATTTGATGTAAGAAAAAGGCTTTTTTATCGTCATATAGACAGAAAACAATCAATGGACCCAAAAGAATTCAAAGAAAAGATAATCCCATTGCAAACCGCAATGCAGCGTCTTGCAGAAAAGATGATGGACAATGTCGACGACGCCGAAGACATAGTTCAGGATGTCTTTTTGACCCTTTGGGACCGGCGCGATGAGCTCAGCCGCATCGTGAAACTCGACAGTTACTGCATGCAGATGGTCCGGACAAAGAGCATCGACCTAATGCGAAAACGGAAAACCTACGAACTTCACAAAGAAAGCATCGCCGCACTAACCGACAATGAAGTGCTGATGGAAATTGAAGAAAGCCGCCAACAAAGCGAGATGCTATACCAAATGCTCGGAACCCTCCCGGAAAAACAACAGCAGGCCATTCAAATGAAATACATCGAAAACCGAAGCACAAAAGAGATAGAAAGCGCTCTGCAGATGAGCAGCAACAACGTCTACACCACCCTCTCACGCGGCATTCAAGTCCTGCGAGAACAACTGAAGAAACGACTAAATAATTTAGAAACCAAATAAATATCATAAAAGCCATGAAACAACAACCCGAACTCGAATCCCTTTTCGCCGCCGCACAACGGCAAAAGAAAGACGCTCAGCGTCAGCAGCAGCTGAGCGATCTTATCGACCAGCTGGCTTCAAAGGAAACCTCATCCACCCGACGCCGCCACCGGCTGTGGACCATCACAAGCATTGCCGCCAGCTTCCTGCTGCTGATAGGCATCGGATTTTATACTTTATTAGGTCATAGCACTGACATGGAACAAAATATTGTTGCCGAAAACAAAGGCGAAACCACACTGCCAACACCCGACAAGCAGCCCATCACCTTCACTCCTTCAGACTCGCAGCAAATAACAGTCCCAACACGACACCTTTTTATTTCCAAACAGGACGAAACAACATCGACCGAACCAGACAGCATCCAAATCATTGAGCAACCCGTTGTCATTGAGGAAGAACAGATAGTACCCGTCATCCATTCCGAACAGGAAAAACAGGTTCTTGTGGCAGAAAACCACGATGAGCCCAAAGTCTTCACACGCACCTCCAGCCGACTTGTATGCGGCGCAGGATGTAAATCAGAGCGAACCACTGACGTCAAGCAATTGGCCGTAATCAATCTTTCGGGCGCTGGCACTGAATTTGAACTAAACGCCATTCCATTTTAGTAATCCTTTAATATTCATAAACCCTTAAACATCTCTTTCAGCTTAGTATTTCTAACGCAAAATCACAATCATCATGAAAAAATCAACAGCTCTCACTATTATAGTTCTTGCAATTATTGCCTTTTTCAGTTTCTCCAACGAACTCCAAGCCCAGAACGAATACCGCATCAGCCAACCTATTCCCGACAGCATCAACTCGCTGTACATTGAAGAAGGATGGCAAGTCATAATACGTCACGGCGAACAGTCCTCGGTGACCATCGTGACTCCCTGCAGCAACTTCTTCGAAGAAGACAACGAGCCTCAAATCTGCAATGTGGGTCACAACCAACTGACCCTCCAGGCCAACATGACCATGCCCCAAAAAACCGTGGTTGAAATCACGCTAAAGCACAAACTCCATAATCTTCATGTCCAAGAGAATGCCACTGTGCAGACCGACAACCTGATGTTCTATGGCAACTTCGCCCATGTCAGCATCGACGAAGGTGCCACAGTGACAGGCAAATCGTGGATAAGCTCCAAGAATCTGGAAGTCACCGTCGACCACAATGCAACATTGCGAATCGACACTCTACAGGCAGCGGACGAACTTACAATGTACCGCAAATCCAAGGCCCACGTCGATTGCCCGACGCTGATTAGCGCCAACACCAAGGTCAAGAGCGATGTCAAAAGTTTCGGCTCGCTCTACCAAACAGACACCATCCGCAACCTCACTGTCAAGAATGTCAACCGCAGCTGGCTGGACGCTCTTGAAGGAATATCTTTCAGTGTGGGACTCCAATCGCCCATTCCGCTCTATATGAACAACAAGAGTGGATCTCCCTTCAACCGAGGCGAAAACTATCGTATTTACTTTTACTGGAATTTCCTCAAGCCATTCCACCTTACCGACAAATTCACCTTCAACCCTGGTATAGCCTATAGTTGTGATTGGAGCCGCCTGCTCAACAGTGTAGCCTACAATGGCAACACCCTCGTCCTCAACACCCCGACCAGCGGTGAACTGCCCCAACAGCACCTGTATTCCGAGAACATCGGGCTGCAGTTTAAGTTCAACTACGCCTTCGGCAAGATGAACCAAGAGTCTGGCCGTAGCCAATTTAATATCAGCTTTGGATTGGACGTCATGCGCAATGTCAACGCACGCCTCGTCACCCGTACCATGGGCACCGACAACCACTGGAACCGCACCCGCGAAAAGATCGATGTGATGAATCCTTGGCAACTCCGCACTTTCATCTCTATCGGCGGAGGCCCGCTCACCCGAGCATCCCTCGGCTTAACCTACGACCTTCTGCCGACGTTCCGCAGCGGCACCGACGCCGACAAAGTCCACACCTTCGGCATAACGCTAAGCTTCTGACGGCCCATACAAATTATTCCGTCTGTTTCCCAACATGTCAGTTATTTTGTGTATTTTTGCACTCTGTTTTTCCAGATAATATTAAATGGGAAAAAGTTTTATTATGACGAGTAAATTTGAAGAAAAGATACACAACGACCTGCATAAGTACCTGACGGGAATAGGGAAAGTCGATGAGAGGCTGCCAGAATGCCCCGATGTGACAGACAAATGGGTATCGATAGGCAATTCCTATATTCCCGACGGTGCGCGTGAGTACCGCAACTACCCTGTTGCCAGCCTTGGCTGGATGATGTACATCGGTATGGCCGTGGCAATGATGTGGGACGACGAGTGGGAGATATACTCTCAAGTGGAGGACCTCTACCTCTATATGCGCGACAAACAAGGCTACGATGCCTTGGATGAATATATATGCGAGGACGTGCTTATGGTGCGGGGAACGGACTACGAAAGTCTATCCTGTGTAGTCAGCGAATGCGCAGCCCGAGTGAACCACGCCCTTATCCACGAGCGTATCGAGCCGGGCACCAAGGAGGCTTTCGAAGCCTATGTGGCTTGTCTGAGGCAGCTTTATCTCTTCGGAATGGCAATGCAGTTGAAACGGATGGGCTACCACATGGAAAGGATAAGGTAATCCACAGCGGCACAACTAAAAAACGCTGTGACTTTACATTTCATGATGATAAAGGATAGACGTGCCCCAGAACGAAACCACAGGCTGTACCGGAGGTTTTATTGGTTATTCATAGCTCGGATTCTGCGGGTATTATCTATTGTTGTTCTGATAATGCTCCACACACTGACACCCATACTGATATAGTTAGGAACATTGGGGTCTCTATCGGAACTACGTTTCAGGTATTTGTTGGGCTCGACATAAACGATGTCGTTATTGTGCAGATAGTAGTATGGTGAATCAAACATCTCTTTGCTTGTGAGATTCAACTCTCCAATCTCCTTTTTACCTTTCTCGACACGCATAATGGTAACATTCTCACGTTGACCATAAATTGTAAGGTCGCCGCATATAGCCAAGGCCTCGAGAATTGTCAACCTGGTGCCGTTGACATGAATCTGTTGAGGCTGTGCCACCTCGCCAACAACGGTGACACGGAAATTCAACAATTTGGTCGTCACCTGAGGGTCGATGACATAGCCTTCCGATTTGAGCCTCGACTCAAGGTAGTGACAAAGACTGTCATGAGTAATGCCGACAACACTAATCTCTCCCAAAACAGGAAAGGTTATAGTGCCCATATCATTCACGGTGTAACCGGAGATATCGACATTGACATATTCTGTTTCTTGCTCGCCATCCTCTTCGACAACGCTGTTGCTGGCAAGATGAAGCATACGACTCTCTTGGTTGAAAGGCACTACACTCTCGGGAGTCAAACTGGCGACATGGATATAAAGCTGGTCACCAGGAAGTATTGTGTTATCATAAATCGAAAGGACCTGCTGGGCACTGTCACGAGTGGCATCGCTTACATATGCGATTTCACTATGGTGGCATGCTGCAAACAACGTCACAAAAATAAAAGAGAGGACTGATATTTTAAAAAAACGACCAATTATCTGAAACATAACATTATATTATAATACTAAAAGAGCCTTTGATATTGCAAATTTACACAATTTTCAATAATCGCCCACAGTAATATAAAAAAATGCTTTTGACACATACAAAAATGAATGACCATTTTTCATAAAAAGCCTAATGACAAACCTCACAATTATTAAAAAAACTTTGTGGGAGATAAATAATCCAACAAAAAAACAACAATTATTACAATAATAAAATCAACATATTACAAGTATACAAAACAAAAAAACAGGTTCAAAAACAAAAAACTTTTTGTTGAATCAAAAAATCTTTATACTTTTGCACCCGATTTCGAAAGAAAAATGATCTGCTAGCTCAGTTGGTTTAGAGCGCTTGCTTGACAGGCAAGAGGTCACAAGTTCAAATCTTGTGCAGATCACCAAGACCGCCTAAACAGGGCGGTTTTTTTTATGCCTAATTTCCTACAATCAAAAACCGACATAATGTATCAGCCCAATAATTAGCGGGCATTCACATGGTGTGTGCGGCCATTGACATAGATGGCGCTGAAAGGACGCGATGGGCAGAGATACTCACAAGCTCCGCAGCCGATACACCTTTCCTCATTGACCGACGGAATCATAACCGCATCGGCACCAGGCTTCGGCACCATGATTATAGCCTCTGACGGGCAATGGCGGGCACAATTGCCGCATACCACTCCCTCGCTATAAGGCAGACAGTTGTCTGGAACAACGACGGCAAAGCCGATATGGATATCCGTCTTCTCCTCTCGTGTGACGGGCCGTATGGCACCCGAGGGACACACTTGACTGCAACGAGTACATTCGGGACGACAGAATCCACGCTCAAACGACATCTCGGGCTGCAGGAGTGAGCCCAACTCCTCACTGGGACGCAATACATGATTAGGGCATTCGCTGACACAGAGCTGACATCCTGTGCAACGTTTGCTGAAATTGGCTACGCTTACAGAGCCAGCAGGTTTCAATGGCACATCACGATGTGGTATCTGCTTGTCCTCGACAACGGCCAGGCCGCCATCAACTTTCTTCTCCTGTGCGTGAACAGCGGCAGCGACGCCGACCATAGCCGATGTAGCGAGAAAAGAACGAAGCGACGAATCAACTTGTCTCTCATCGGAGAAAGCCAAAACAGATGGATTAAGACGAAAACGCGTGTTGCGAATTCGAAGAGCGTCAAACTTACATTTCGTCAAGCAATCCATACATGCAACGCAACGGGAAGCGTCAATTTTGTGATTGTCGATATCGATACAAGAGGCTTTGCAATTACGCTCACACTTACGACAATCTTTGCATTTGTCGGCATCAATAACAGGGCGGAGCAGAGCGAAGCGCGACAAAAAACCCAAGAAGGTACCAACCGGGCAGATGGTATTGCACCATGTACGGCCACGACGCAAAGCCAGGAAGGCGACGATGACAAGTGTGACGATGGCGACAATAAGCGACACTGAGCTTTTCACCCAGACATCGACACCATAGAAACTATAGCTTCCAGCTCGCTCGGCAAAACCAGCAAAGATATTGTTGATGAAGATATAAACAGGTTGCAAAAGACTATTGGCAATGCGTCCATAAGCGCTATAAGGGGCTATAAGTATTGCCAGGGTATTGAGGCCCACAAGCATAAACACCACGAAGAGGACAAAGACCGGATATCTCACCCATTTGTTTTCCTTGACAAAGCTGAAACGATTCTTTTTGACTTTGCGGGCAACAAAATTGAATCCGTCTTGCATAACACCCAAAGGACATACCACCGAGCAATAGACACGTCCGAAAAGAAGAGTGACAATAATCCAAAATGCCACCAAGAGGAAGCTGGAAGCCATCACAGCAGGCAGAAACTGTAGTTTTGCCATCCAACCAAGGTAATGGTGCAGGCAGCCGGAGAAATCCAAAAACAACGCCGTAATGGACAAGATGAAGATAACGGCAAGAGCAACACGGAGCTTTCGCAACATAATCAATATAACTTTAATGAATTAAAATAAAATGCAAAGATAAAAAAAATAATTCAAAATTCGTAATTTTGCATTTTTAATAAAAAGTCACAAGAGACACATAACATTTATTTTCAGCAAATAACTACAATTATCAATAATAATAAACATGGCATTTATCAATACAAAAAACATCAAAGGAGATATTTTTGGAGGTATTACTGCCGGAATCGTGGCATTGCCTCTGGCTCTTGCCTTCGGTATACAAGCTTTCAGCGGCATCAGCAGCCCTGACGCAGCGTCGATAGGAGCATACGCTGGCCTTGTGGGAGCCATGATGCTGGGGTTCTTTGCGGCGCTGTGTGGAGGCACCCCAAGCCAAATCAGCGGCCCCACAGGACCTATGACCGTAGTCACCGCCACGCTGGTCACAGGCGCATGGACCTCGTCGGGGGGCAATCTTGGCGAAGTGCTGGTATCGATGGCCTTCGCAGCCCTTTTCTGTGGATTGTTCCAGATACTGTTCGGAGTTATAAAAATAGGCAAATATGTGCGCTACATCCCCTACCCTGTTCTTTCTGGATTCATGAGCGGTATCGGCGTCATCATTATCCTGCAGCAGCTCTACCCTCTTATTGGCCAGAGCGGATCCGGCTCAATGCTCGACTTAATGATTGGCTATCCCTCGGCGTTAGGCCAAACCTCATTGACAGCGCTATTGCTAGGTTTGGGGACAGTGGCAATAATCTATTTATTCCCCTTATTGACCAAGAAGGTCCCATCTACGCTTGTAGCACTTATTGTGATGACTGTTATATCGTTATTCATCAAGATGGACGGCGTACCTATCATCGGCAACATACCATCCGGATTGCCGACACCATTCTTCACAAAGACCGGAGTTGACCTAAGCGCCATCAACTGGGGCACTGTCCTGACAGCGGCTATTATTCCAGGGCTCACACTGGCCGGTCTTGGGTCGATAGACACACTCCTCACCTCGGTAGTCGCCGACAACATCACCAAGACCAAACACAACAGCAACCGTGAACTTATAGGACAGGGTATTGGCAACGCTGTCGCCGGCCTGTTCTGCGGCTTGCCCGGAGCCGGAGCCACCATGCGTACCGTTGTCAACGTGAAAAGCGGCGGACGCACACCTCTGAGCGGCGTAATACATGCCTTGGTACTCTTAGCAGTATTGCTCGGACTAGGTTCGTTGGTTAAATATGTACCTCTCTCTGTCCTCGCCGGCATCCTGATCACCGTGGGCTGGGGCATAATCGACTTCAAAGGCTTCAAAGACCTGTTCAAAATACCGAGGGCCGACGCTGTTGTGCTCGTGGTTGTCTTCGTTGTCACCGTCTTTGTCGACCTGCTGACAGCGGTAGGAATAGGCATGGTTATAGCCTGTGTGCTGTTCATGAAACGAGCTTCTGACCTTGTCGAAGGCGGCTATAGTTCGTCAGCAATGACCGACCGTGATTTGCACAAAGGTCTACCAGCCCCTCCACAAGCCAATTTCGACAAGAGCCTGCCTTGGAGCGATGAAGGCGGCATTACCGATGAGATGCGGAAGCATATCTACATACAGCGTCTTAACGGCCCCATTTTCTTTGGATCCATCACCAAGTTCAAAGAGGTGATGACCGATGTGCCCAACGACGCAAAAATCGTCATAATCCGTATGCGTCTGGTCAGCTTCATGGATCAGAGCGGCCTATACGCAATGGAGGAGGCCATAAAAGATCTACAGGCTCGAGGCATGATGGTGCTTATGACCATTATCCAACCACAGCCAATGTACATGCTTACAAAGATGAAGGTGATTCCCGAGGTCGTGCCCGAAGAACATACATTCAAAACTTTTGAGGATTGCACCGTCTTTTTGGAGCATATAACCAAAGAGATGTAATCAAGAAACAGTATAACAATAAAAGCCTCGCTCTTCTTCACGAATCAGCGAGGCTTTTTTATCACATTATCCCAAATCAAACTCGCTCATCTCTCCATGGGCAATTTTCAATTATCAATTTTCGATTTTCCTAATATAGGAGTGCTCTTCGAGCAGAAATCCGGCAAATCGAATCAAATCAAACAAATTTGACATAAAAGATTTGATAGATTTTTTATTATTTGAAAGATTTCTCCCAATATGACTCACAATTGGAATTTTGCCATATCACTATTCACCATTCACTAATTAATTTTCAATTTTCAATCTCCCAAACCTTGAATATCGTTCTAATGACCGATTTGGCTTCATTCCATAAGATTATGAATCATCGCATATACGGCAAGACCAGCGACTGACTTTATTCCCGTCTTATGCGTGATGTTTTTGCGATGACTGTTGACAGTGTGAATAGAAATATTAAGCTTATCAGCTATTTCCTTACTGCTCAACCCTTTTGCGACAAGCACCAGTACATCGGTCTCACGCTCACTCAACTCATAATCGTCAGCGACATATTCCTTGTCGGTTTTCACTTGCATGCTCTGGACAGCATCTTTAAGCAGAGACAACATGGCACTCCGGCAACAGCGAATATCGAGCCTGAAGCGGAAAAGGTCGAGCACAGAGCTTTCTATATATTGATACACCAGCGCCACAATAGTCATTGAGGGACGCTGACTTTCTATGGAAGCCATCTGCGACCTTGGCGTTGACGACAAAAGAGTCGGGTTGATAATAAGCAGGTCTGGACGCAAGACCGGGAGCCTTTCCTGTAGCATAGAGGTGTCGTGCATAGGAGCCAGAACATTATAACCGCCAGCCTGTGAGAGCAGGGAGCGAAGACCCTCAGCAATGATATCCGACGGTTCCACAACAAGCACAGAAATCAAAGAGCTCATTTCCCTCTCCTTTCCAGCCACTGCATGTAGGGCTGCAATATTTTGTCTTCAATGAGGGCATGTTTCTGGATGTCTGACGAGAGTTGGAGAATGTCGAAAACAAGCTCCATGGTCTCCTCAGGAAGCACATTGCCAGGAAGGTACTTGTATACAATCTGGGTGAGGTCGTTGAGTTTGTCAACCAAATCGGGATGCGAACGCTTTGATGTACCCTTCATAAGCCCACGACGCGAAGCACCTTGCTGAAGAGCGAGAACTCTTGCGAACTCATATCTCTCCTCCGAGGAGAAATGCTCCTCGATCTGGTTACGGAAATCGGCATAGAATTGCTGAAACACCTTGCCATAGCGATTGTCTATGCGGCCAGCGATATTGTCAATATGGGCGCCGATATGTGGCAGACGCTCCTCGGTGTAGTAACGATGGGAGGCTTTGAGGTAGGGCACCAAGGGCGACATATCGATTTCAGACAGTTCATCAATGAGAGGAAGGTAATCTTCAAATGTATAAAGGTTGCATATGAGAAGCATGAAATCCTCCGGAACACCAGATGACGCGCATACCTCACGCACCGATTTCTCGCCAAAACCCAAAGGAATTCCAAAACGTGGCAAAAGGAGAATAACATTGTGGTTGGCCGCAATGATATCCGCAAGTTTCATTCGAGGGGTAAACATATTACAATAGATGTTGGTAACGTTCTTAACATGGATTATTTATCGTATCCTCGCAGTATTATTCACTGACATATATACGTTTGACACGTGGAGAGACGGAGGTGAGTATCTCATACGGTATGGTTTCGGCGGCGTCTGCCATATCTTGAAGTTGTTTGGGATTGCCAAAGAGCACCACTTCGTCGCCCTCAGAGCAATTGACACCAGTGACATCAACGAAACACATGTCCATACATATACTGCCAATGATAGGGACCTCCTTGCCGGCGATGTATACCTTGCCTCTACCATAGCCAAGATGTCGCGAGAGACCGTCGGCATATCCGATAGGGATAATGGCGATGCTTGAGGGACGCTGAGCTATCCAACGGCGATTGTATCCCACCGAGTCACCCTCGGGAATGTCCTTAATCTGGGATATACGTGTTTTCAAGGTGCTTACATGCTGCAAACAAGCCTGGACATCGCTTTCTGGCGACACGCCATAGAGACCAATGCCAAGTCTTACCATATCGAACTGAGCCTCCGGGAAACGAGTGATACCCGAGGAGTTGAGAATATGGCAGAGAATGTCGTCGCGATGTAAAAGACTCTTTAACCTTGAGGAACCCTGGCGGAAACGGTCTATCTGCTGACGGGTGAAGTCGTCCATAGCCTCATCCTCGCTACAGGCAAGATGTGAAAAAATCGACTTGACGTATAGCGGCATATCTTTCTTCTGAAGAATGGATGAGAGCCGCTCCATATCGTCGACGCCGAAACCGAGGCGATGCATACCGGTATCCAGCTCTATATGCACAGGCAGACGTTCGCCATCGGAGACATACATTTTGGCGGAAGCAGCGAAAAGCTCGAGGATACGGAAACTGTAAATATCCGGCTCCAGCTTGTAGCGAATAATGTTGTCGAAGCTCTCCTCCTCAGGATTCATAATCATAATGGGAAGTGTGATTCCGTTTCGTCTGAGCTCCACACCCTCATCACAATAAGCCACAGTGAGGTAGTCGACATGATTGAACTGCAACGTACTGGCGACCTCGACTTTACCAGCGCCATAGGATGAAGCCTTGACCATTGCCATCAGCTTTGTATTGGGCGATATACGGGATCGGTAGTAGTTGACATTGTGCACTAGAGCGTCGAGATTGACTTCCATAACCGTTTCGTGGAGCTTGCGTTGCAACGACTTCGCAATATCCTCGAATTGGAACGAGCGGGCTCCTTTCAGCAGAATGGTTTCATTCTGGAAACTGGCGAAATCATATTCACGCAAGAAGTCAGGCGTGGAGTCGAAGAACAGTGATTTTACGTTCGAGAACTTCTGGGCGTTCCGTTGAAGGGCTGGTCCAATGCCGATAAACTTGGTAATACCACGTTGAGATATTAATACGGCAACCTGGGAATAGAGTTCCGACTCAGGCAAGCCTGACTGGACAAAATCACTTATTATGAGGGTTTTCTGGAAGTGCTGTTGCTCATGTTGCAAATAATCCAGCGCAATGGAGAGCGAATTGATGTCGAGGCTGTAACTATCATTGATAAGCATGCAGTTGTTGATAGCCTCACCCATCTCCATTCGCATAGCCACAGGCTGAAGGCTACGGCAGCGCTCTTTGATAGCCTGATCCGGGCATCCCAGATATATCATCAAAGAGACACAATGCATAGCATTCTCGACAGAGGCGCGGTCGACAAATGGAATGTCAAGCTCTAAAGGAACACGGCCTCCGGTTTTGGGGTCGGCATAGTTGACAGTGAGATGGCTGCTATGTTCGGCTGCGGAGACCGATAGCAGCTGCACATCGTTGTCTGACGACGAGCCCCATGTGAAACGACGCAGCTGGCGGAACTTCTCGTTTTCGGACACAACAGAGTGTATCTCCTTATGGTCCAAACAGTAGATAAGGACATTACAATGTGTGAACAGCTGTAGTTTTTCGGCTATTTTCTGGCGTCGGGTAAGGAAGTTCTCGTCATGTGCCTGTCCAATGTTGGTGAAAATACCTATTGAAGGACGTATAACATCACGCAGAGCCTCCATCTCACCAGGCTCACTGATACCAGCCTCAAAAACAGCGAAATCATGTTCGGCATTTAGCTGCCAGACAGACAAAGGCACGCCAATCTGTGAGTTGTAGCTTTTAGGATTGGCGGCTATGTTATAGTCAGGGGCAAGGAGTTGCACAATCCAGTCCTTGACGACAGTCTTTCCATTGCTGCCGGTGACTCCGACAACAGGAATATTAAACTGAGAGCGATGTGAGGCAGAGAGGTGCTGCAATGCCCCGACAACATTGTTAACGAACCAGATATTGGCATCAGAGAGGCCCAGAAAAGAAGATTTCAAATCTATGTCAAGATCAGCGTCGATGACGAAGTTGCGAACGCCTTTCTTGTATAAATCCCGCACATAGCGTGCGCCGTTGTTGCGTTTGGTCGGAATCGCGAAAAAGAGTGTGGCGGCAGGATCGACAAGTTGACGGCTGTCGGTCAGAAGACGCGAAATGTCGGTTTCCGGGTTGGCGACACGCGACTCGGCGGATTTAAGCAATGATGATATTTCGACAGGAAGCATTGTAAATGAGAATTGTAACCAGGATTCTGGTATATCACAGGGTTGATGTATTATTTTTAACAAATCTAAATCCCAACTGGCAATCGAGGCAGCGACGAGGGACGCAATAATCGTTGTGGCGCTGAATAAGAGCCTGAGAGTCCGCGGCGTTTTTGGGTGCGCGGCCTTCTGAGGACCAAAGTCGGGTTATACGGTTGCGTTCGGCAGGGAGTTGCTGCAGCAGAGATAGTGTCCTGTCCTTGAGACTTTGGTCTCCATGCTTGGCGCCATAGCAGAAAAGAAGAGGAATGCAGGCATTGATAATGATTGTGTCAATGGTGGAATGCCCCACACCTCGTTCCCTGCAGGATTGTCCTCCAGAGACAATGGGTTGGTCAAAATTGTAATGACTGCTCCAATAATCAGAAGCGCCAATGTTGAAGAGACCACGGAGCTCGTCGATATTACCGGAATCCAGAATACGGGAAAAGAGGTTGTTTGTTTTGTATATCAAGTTGGCGAACTGGCTTATGCGGATAGTAGGGAAGCCCGCAGGACGCACTCTGAAGAATTTCCACAAATGCGCAGGCATAGGCTGAAGATGGTATGCCACAGCCTGATATCCATATTCACGCTGTAGAGTTCGGGGAAAATCATCGTTGTAATCACCCTCAAGCAAACCGCTTTGTCCAAAAAGCAATGACTCGATACGGAAAGCATTGTCCTTCATCTTGGACAAAACACTCATGGGGGTACGTTTGGCAAGAATCTCAAAGGCGAACGAATTGATTTTGCCTCCAAAATAGCGAGCAGTCATGACGTAGCACGATTGTTCCCAGTCACCGCGCAGACTGTCAAGGAGTTTTTCCACATCGTTGGACTTGCGCTGCAGGCGCTCAACGGTAAGCGACTCCTGACTGACATCGAAAAGAGCCGTTGGTATTTCCTTGAGCCTGGGTGCGCAAGGAATCTCAATGTTGGCGGGAGGATTTACGAGTAGGTCATAGTTGCACCACATCTGATCTGGTACATTATTAACCACTTCTATTGTAGGGATTTTTTTCCCTTTGGGTAGGTTAAGTTCAGCGTCGTTGACATAAACGACATGAAGGATAACGTTGTCGTAGTTTTTGTCGCCAGAATGATGATGAGCATTCCAATCAGAGGCACGTACGTGGACCTCGACATTGCCAGCCCAGCGAATGCCACCTATAGAAAGACGCGCGTTGAAGAAGTCGGGGCCTGCATCACGGTTGAGAATACCTGGGCGGTCGACAAAAACAGGCTGTCCGTCGGTAGTGATTAACGGACCCTCGAAAAGGCGGTGCTGCCAAAGGTATTGCAAGAATGCTTCAGACACTGAGTTTCTATTAAAGGATTATCTTATTAGCCGTGGTACCGAACAGACAAGCAGAGCACACGTCGGTGCTGTTGCCGTGCGACATCAATTGAAGAGGTCCTTCATCTTGTCAAAGAAACCTCGCTCCTGTTTTGAGGGATTTGGCTGGAAATTAGGATGGTCATTGAGCTGGCTCAAAATAGCTTTCTCCTCTTTGGAGAGGCTTTTGGGGACCCACACATTAATGCTGACCAAGAGGTCGCCACGCGAATAGCCATTCATGTCAGGGAGACCTTTGCCCTTCAGACGTATCACTTTGCCGGATGGAGTACCCTGTTCTATCTTGACACGCACCTTGCCACTGAGAGTAGGTATTTCGATTGAGGCGCCCATAGCAGCGTCGGCGAAAGTGATGAAAGCGTTGTAGAAGAGGTTGTTCTCCTGACGCTCGAACAATTCGTGTGGTATCTCCTCAACTTGGATAATAAGGTCGCCGTTGACACCTCCCTGTGGTGCCGCGTTACCCTGTCCACGCATAGAGAGTTGCATGCCATCAGAGACTCCTGCGGGAATCTTGATAGTCATGATATCCTCCGCTTTCACGATACCATCGCCATGGCAGTCGTGACATTTGTCTTTTATTATCTTGCCTTTGCCGCCGCAGTAAGGGCAAACCGACTGAGTCTGCATGTGGCCGAAGAGAGACTGTCGCACCTCGGTGACGACACCGGAGCCATGACAGTGGGAGCAAGTCTCGAAACTGTTGTTGCGAGCGCCCGTACCGCCACAGGTTTTACACGGCACATACTTGTTGACCTTGATTTTCTTTTCCACACCCTGGTCTATCTCCTCGAGTGTGAGTTTGACCTTGATACGAAGATTGGAGCCACGAGATGTGGGGCGTGCCGAGCCGCGCCCGCGAGGGTCGCCGAAACCACCGAAGCTGAAGCCGCCACCGCCGCCAAAAAAGTCGCCAAAGATAGAGCCGAAAGAAGAGAAGATATCGTCCATACTCATACCCTGGCCGTTGAAACCGCCGGCGCCGTCCAAACCAGCATGTCCAAACTGGTCGTAGCGAGCCTTCTTGTCGGGGTTGCTAAGGACATCGTAGGCCTCGGCAGCCTCTTTGAATTTCTCCTCGGCCTCCTTGTCGCCAGGATTGCGGTCAGGATGGTACTTGAGGGCAAGCTTGCGATATGCTTTCTTCAAATCCTCAGGTGAGACATTCTTGTCGACACCCAACACCTCATAATAATCTCTTTTAGACATATATATATTGTATGTGCGTAATTAGTGGTAAGTAGAAAATGATAAATTCCCCAAAATAAACCTAAATATTAACGCCGAATCAGCTTGCGACAACCACCTGGGCAAACCTGATAACCTCGTCGTTGAGGAAATAGCCTTTCTTGACGACGTCAATCACAGTGCCTTTGACTTGTGGGTCTGTGGCGGGAATCTGGGTAATAGCCTCATGATAATTCTCATCGAACTTGACACCCATTGCCTCCATTGGTTTCAGACCTTTCTGCTGCAGAGCGTTGAGCATGTTTTTGAGTATAAGCTGCATACCCTCCTTGGCGGCGTCATCATCGGCCATATTGCTTATGGCTCGCTCCATATCGTCAAGAATAGGAAGCATGAGTTTTATGACATCTTTTCCGCCATTGATGATAAGACCTGCCTTTTCGGCACTAGTACGTTTGCGATAGTTCTCGTATTCCGAGTACAGACGCATGTATTTGTCGTTCATCTCGGCGAGTTTCATACCCATTTGCTCTACCTTCTGGTTCATCTCCTCCATGTGACGCTCTGAGCGTTTTTTACGTGCTCTACGTGAGCTGAGGTTTTCCTCGTTGGCGCTGCCGCTATTCTCGTTGGCTTGAGACTGCTGGGCGGCAGAAGCGATAGTGTCGTTGTCGTTGATGGCAGCGTTCTGGTTTTCTATATTTTCGTTTTGTTCCATAACATATTATTTTTCAAATAAACAAAAACATCCAACCTTCGAGAGGAAGGAAATGTTATCTTTTTCAACTGGCAGCCATTGAATCTCTTTACAAATCAACAGCCACTTATATAATAGCAATTCGCTTGCCACAACACGAGCCATGACATTTTGTCAGACCGTTATGTGTGCTCTATTGTTCTTTGGTGCGCAGAAAGACATCCGCTGGTTTGTGAGGTCGAAGATTGTCCTTCCAAGAGAAGCCCGGAAGCTGTTTCTCCGAATCGGGAAGCTTGTCGGGAGGATACATCTTCATATCGGGCGAGCCGTAGGTGGAGAACCTGTGGGGTTTGCGGTCGAGGAAATAGATACGCATATCCGACCCCACACCGGCATTAACGCCAATCAACGAGCGGTGATGTATCACCACGCTATCGACAGGACTAGTGCGTACCACTTCATCATTTTCATCCAGCACATAATAAACCATTCTGGCCGAGCCAAGGATATCGGCATACTTAGGCTCATCGTCGTCACAATAAACAACAGCGTCACGGCCTTTGATTTGGTTGTATTTCGTGGTGTCGAGCTGTTCTATGGCCATAACCCTGTTCTTCAGCACCACACGTCGCAATCCCGAAGTGTCGTAATGGCAACGAATGGTGTCGGCGGTACACTGGTAGTTGTCATACCAAACAACAGGGTCATGGAATAGTGACACTGTCGAGTCAATAGCGGAGAAAAAGAGCGAATCGCATACCGCCTGCACATCGAAACGGTACAGTCGCACATTTCTGTATGCATTGGCCGCCTCCATGTGGCGGTGCTCGTCGTTGAAGGCAAAAATTGTGTCGGCATGCATAAACAACGAGTCGCCTACCGAATCAATATAGATAATCTGTGCTGAATCGGTCACAAAAGAGAAACGCTCGCTTTGATTGGTGATGCCGACATTGCCAGAACAGATCACATTGTTTATTGTATCGATAATTGTCACATTTCCGAAGGCCTCGCCATATTCGGTGTCGTCATTAAAATAAAGCGTATCGGCTGTCAGGCGTTTCTCGCGGTTCACAAGTTTCGTGGCTTTGAACGATTGAGCCTGGTGACTATTGGTGTTATATGTGCCGTCCTCACTGTATATTCTTGAGGAGTCGCTGATGATATCGGTAGGAGATATGAATATAGCCAACCCTGTGCGGGTATTATATAGCAACGTGTCGGTATAGAGCCATGAGGTAGTGTCGTGGAGCACCACTTCGTCAAAGAGGTATATGTCTCTGGTGTCGGTATGGTAATGACCTTTTCTGCTATCCATCACCGCGCTGTCATGGACAGTATGGCCCCAGTGGGAATAAGATGCCGTCGACTCATTACGGTCGTAGCTCAGGAGGTCTGTCTTAAGAATTGTGCGGCCGTCAATAAGTCTTACTGTATCGCCCCATACATCTGCTATACGAGTGATTCCATCATATACGGCTTTAGCCCCATAGAGGGTTGTTGTATCGGTAAGGTGCATTATCACATTACGGTGAGCCACAAAGACATTGTTTTTTGTGTCAAAAGAAGCCGAGTCGGTCAATAAAGTCATACCCTCGTGATAGGCGCGTACGTTACCATAGAGAATCCAGATATCAGCATTCTCAGGGTCTCTGGTACCCATATCGGCCTCGTAACGTATCAATCTCTGCGCCTCAACAGGTTCAAGCGATACGGCACACAATACCAACAATAATATTTTCAACCATTTAACAGCCATAATCACAGCACTACAGAAATTGCAAATTTACGCAAAAAAAATGGATTAACGGGTTAAAAAGGTTTAAAGGGTTGGATTACACATGCGGGGACTCAAGCCCCAATGGAGCTTGGGAATAGCGGGCCCGAGGACAAAGGGGCAAAAAAAAGGGAAGCCTCCCGGCTTCCCTTCTCTCTATGAAAAAATTTTGTTTTTTATGAAAAAACTCTTATTTTATTTTCCTGCTCTTGAACCGAGGCGATCCATGGCGCAACGGAAACCGATCCACGAAGTGGAGCGATCCTGCTCGTAGAAGCGGCGTGTGCCGGCTTGCATCCAATATGCACGGTCGTTCCATGAGCCACCTTTCACGACACGCACTTTGTTAGAAAGCAGTGACGAGACGTCCTTGTTGGGGACATTGCGGCGGTACATCATATTGGTTACGCTGTCTGGATTGGCCAGGTTGCTGTTTTCCTCGGCAATCTCATCCTCATCATCGTTTGAAGAACCAGTCCAGTCCTCAATAGTACCTTTGGCCTCATAATCGTAGATGATGGAAGCGTAATCGCCGTCGAGATAGTTGATATTGTCGGCCTGACGATAGTTGCGACGGTTGAGGTCGTCGTCAACATTCTTGTAGATAATGCTACCTGTGGTGTCGTTGATAGCGATTTCCTCGTCAATATAAGTGGGCGTGCGGTAGACATTGCCACGGAAGGGGTTCTGGTCTTCGCCGCCGACGGGGTTCTGATCTTTACGATAGACATCCATACACCATTCGCTGACATTGCCGGCCATGTTGTAGAGACCATAGTCGTTGGGGAAGTACCACTTGACGGGGCAGGTATAATCCCAACCATCGTTGAGGTTGCCAGCCACACCCATGGCGTCGCCACGAGAGCGTTTGAAGTTGGCAAGGAATTGGCCGTAATATTTCTTGTTGGCGGAACGCACGCTGGAGCCTGCCCAAGGATAGGTTTTGTGCTCGACGATGCGCTCGTCGTAGGTGTTGCCGATCATGCCGAGGGCTGCGAATTCCCATTCAGCCTCGGTGGGGAGACGATAGTGAGGGACAAGGATACCGTCCTCGCGACGTACCTGGCGGGGTTCGCCACCTGCCGAGGGGTCGAGGTTCTCAAGCTCATTCTTGGTCTCGCCACGGAACTGGCCGGCGAGGTAGACATCGGTCTGGAAAGCCGTCTCACCACGAAGGTCGGTGAGGTCGAGCTGAATGATGCCTTTGTCGACAAGAATTTTCTCGTTGACGCGGTCGGTACGCCAGATGCAATATTTAGAAGCTTGCTCCCAAGTCACACCGACAACAGGATACTGGTCATAGATGGGGCTTTGGAAATAGTAATCAACAAAGCCTTCGCGCCAAGCGAGCTTGTCACGCCAGCAGTTGGTGTCGGGATATATGGCGCGTACTCTTTCGGGGTATTCCTCGCCATAGGCACGCTGCATCCAGTAAACATACTCACGGTAAGACTGATTGGTAACCTCTGTTTCGTCAAGATAGAAAGAGGAAACGGTGACGTTGTGAGCCACATTGTTCCACTGGAAACGAGAGTCGTCGGAGACTCTTCCCATGGTGAAGGCGCCACCCTCAATAAAGACAAGACCTGGTGCTGTAATCTGTTCATTGTAATCGGACACTTCAAATCCACCCCATTCCGGATCGTTGTAGTTCCATCCCGTAGTGGCGGATTTCTGCTTGCTACAACCGGAAATAATCAGGATTGTGGCAAGAAAAAGAGATGCGATTGAGAGGTTTTTCATGATATTTTGACTTTTTATTTTTCAGTTTTTATACGATGTGCGAGAAAAAAGGTTTCGTTTATATTCTTATAAAAATGACAAGTTCTATGGCGTCATGCTTGCGAACAGCATAACATACTGGTAAGACTCACATTAGAAGGACGGGCAACGTATGGCTTTAACCTTATGTTTCTTCTCCGGGCAAGGCAGCAGAATGCCGAGGGAGAGTTCGTGAGCGCCATGGGTGTTGTTTGCCAGCTTGGAGACGGTGACGTCGTAGCTGTAACCGATCTTGAAATAGTCTTGCTGGAAGCCGAGCTGGAAGATGAAAGCGTCGGCATTCTCAATACCGTTGCGGAACCAGATACCGACAAGGAAGGGCATCCAGTCAAGATATATACCGTAGTTGAAATAGTGAAGACCCGCCTGATATTGATATATAAAGTTGGGTGAGAGCACAGGGGTACCCAGTCCCAGTGACGAGGTACGACGGGCCTCTTCGGCGATGTTGAAAAGACATCCGATATTGCCGGTGAGTTTTATAGGCATCTTGGTGACACCATAAAAACCGTCGGAAGGCTGAGTCAAGTGAGCGGCAGAGAAACCGGCATACCATGAAGAGCTGTAAACCAAGGCGCCTGCGGCGAAATCGAGGAACCATTTGTTGGTATGCTCTGGTATCTGTGCTGAAGTCTGTCCCGTGAAACCGTTGACATAATCAATCATATCGGGGAAACGCAGTTCATTCCAGTTGAGGCTGGTATTGGTGATGCCGGCTTGAAGACCTGCATTAACCCACACTTCACGAGCTAACTGGAAGCGGAAAGCGTACATAACAGCCAGCGAGCTCGTAGAGAGAGCCGCATGGTCACCCTGACGGTCGGTCATGAGGAGTGCGCCAACGCCACCATGAAGAGCGTCAATGTACTGGTCGTAAGAGGCAGACACTGTGGTGAATGCCGACACGAGCGAAGGCCATTGAGATCTGTAGTTCAAAGATACACGGGGACAAACCTTAGAACCGGCAAAAGCGGGGTTCAAATAAAGCGGGTTGGCATAGAATTGAGAAAAGGCGACATCGACCTGGGCTTTGACACCCTGTGCAGCTCCAAAGAGGAGGGCTACTGCCAACACTATTTTAGTAAGTTTCTTAGTCATATATTGATGTATATAATCAGCCTAAAAAGATTGGCAATATTACAAAAAATATTGCAAACAGCAAAAGTTTTGAATAAAATATTTTAAATAACATTAATAATCAATATGTTATATTTTTCACAATTATTAAAAGTCTATGAATAAATGAGAAAAAAAGTATTGGTTTTTTAGGAATTTGGGGGGATTTTGAGGTAATAAACGAATTTTGAATTGTGAATATTGAAATTTGATTTTTCACTGGTCACTGGTCACTAATGTTGAATTTTGAATTTTGAACAATAATTCCTGTAATTATAAGTTATAGATGAATACAAAATAGTTATTCGACAATAATTCCAATGACAATAGGAAAAGTGAAATATTTTCATGCTCTGCTTACCATCAGTATGCTGATAGCGGGAGGAGAGGTCCTCGCCCAAGAGGCAGGCCATTCCCTGCTTTCCAGCGGCGTATGGTGGAAAGCCGCGATAACGGAGAGCGGAGTGTACAGGGTGTCAGGCACAGAAATCAACAACATGACAGGCACGCCGACGGCCGACATAGCAGTATATGGCTACGATGGCAGCGCAATGCCGACAACGCACAGCTATATGGTTCGCGACGACCTGGAGGAGATGGCTGTCGCCATTGACGACAGGAACGGTAACGGCACTTTTGATGCCGAGGATGGTATTCTCTTCTATGCTCAGGGACCTGTCAGCTGGCAATACAACACATCGCTATCACGTCTCTCCCACTCCACCAACACCTATTGTGCCACAAACTATGTTTTCATAACATCCTCGAGCGGCAGTCACAAACGCATAGCCACGATAGACGCAGAGACTGACGAAGGAGCGGCTGTGACAACATGCTATGCCACCGCACTGCATGAGAAGGAGCTGACAAACACGCACAAATCAGGTCAGATTTGGGTCGGTGAACGTTTTTTTGGCGGCAGCACCAGCCAAGACTTCACCATCACACTGCCCACGCAGGCCTCAGGCACAGTAAAAATACGCTATGCCCTGGCTTCTGTATCGACGGCGTCGAGCAGGTTTATTGTGAACATGAACGGCTCGACCAGGAACTTCGACTTCAACGGACAAACAGTGTACAACACCTTCGAGGCCGAATACAATGCCAATGGCACAAGAACATTGAATATTAATATAGAATACAAATATTCTGAAAGCATGGCGTCGGGATACATCGACTATATCGAGGTCGAGGCTCCCGTAACGATGGGGATGCAAGGCAGCCAGACGACAATGTACACAGCGCCGGCATCGGGAATAAAAAAATACAATGTGGCCAACGGAGCGGGATGCAGAATATGGGATATAACAGACTATAACAACGCAAGAGAGCTGACGACAACCGCTGTCGGCTCAGCGGCCACATTCTGCGACACAGCGGACAAATGGCGCACATACATCGCCTTCAACGGCAACACAAAAACAGTGCAGAGCATCAGCGCCATGAACAACCAGGATATTCACGGAGCCGACAGCCCCGAGCTGGTGATTGTCTGCCATTCGGCACTGAAAGAGCAAGCCCTGCGTTTGGCGAATATACACAGCATAAATGACAACATGTATGTGCTGGTGGTGACCCAGGAAGAGGTGTTCAACGAGTTCGGTGGCGGACAGCGCGACCCCATGGCAATACGTGAAATGATGATGTGGTTCCGGCAGAGAGCGTTGAACAACACATCGCTGACTATGCCGAGACACCTGCTCATTTTCGGGAAAGGCACCTACGACAACCGCAACATTCTGGGCAACACACAGACAACAGTAGTGACCTACGAGACACCACGCTCCTTTGACGAAGAGGGCATGTCGATAGCCACCGACGACGTGATGGCCAATCTGGTTTATGGCACCACATATAACACTCCCGACATATCGGTGGGAAGGCTGCCTGCGAAAAACGAGGAAGAGGCGAGACATTTGGTCGACAAGATTGAACGCTACATAACACGCCCCGATCTGACCATTGACAATATAAGGGGCGACTGGCGCAACTCGGTGGCGCTTCTGGCCGACGACGCAGACCCTGGCAACAGGGGCGACACCTCGTTCACAGCCTCGTCAGAGTTCGTGTCACGAAATATCACCAAAGCCTATCCCCATATAACCATAGACAAAATATACGCCGACTCATACGTGCAGCAGTCGGGCGCCGACGGATCATTCTATCCCGATGTGAACAACGCCCTAAGGAAAAGACTCAACTATGGATGTTTGATACTTAACTATATAGGTCATGGCTCCGCACAATACATCGGAACAGAGCGCTTCATGATGAAATCGGACATCAGCACCTACAAAAACCTGTACCAACTGCCATTCTTCATAACAAGCACCTGTACCTTCGGACGCTATGACGACCCCGACGAGACCTGCGGAGCCGAAGAGTTCCTGCTCGCCGACGGAGCCGGAATAGCATGCCTGGCCGCCTCGAGGCCCATATCACATGTCGAGTCGGTGAACAACGACATGATAATGGAGTCCCTCAACCCGAACAACACCATAGGCGACGCCGTGCGTATAACCAAAAGCCGTCGAGTGACGACACAGGCTCTGACCCTGCTCGGCGACCCGGCGCTGAAACTGAGCCACCCGAAATACAATGTTGTGGTCACCGCCATCAATGGGCACGAAGTGGACAGCAACCGGACAGACAGCGCGCTGGTGCTCTCCACAGTGACCATAGAAGGTGAGATAAGGGACAATGACGGCGGGCTGGTGGCGGATTTCGACGGGAAAGTGTATCCCGAAGTCTACGACAGAATCTCCAACGCCAGGACCCTCGCCAACGACAACGACGGGTGCGAAGTGGCATACCTGCAACAGAACAGACTCATCTATAAAGGCTCAGCCCCAGTGAAGAACGGAAAATTCAGCTATCGCTTCACAGTACCCAAAGATGTGAACTATAAGTTTGACTATTCCCGAATATCACACTATGCCAAAAGCACCACGGAAGACGCCGCTGGCGCCTACACAAACCTCATGCTCGGAGGCTTTGACGAAAGCGTGGACATCAGCGAGACAAGAACACAGATACGTCTCTTCATGAACGACACCAGCTTCATAAACGGCGGAATAACCGACGACAGCCCCACCCTGCTGGCGTTGCTTTACGACACAATAGGAATAAACGCCGTAGGGAGCGGATTGGGACATGACATGATGGCCGTACTCGACGGCAACACCAACAACACCATCATACTCAACGACTTCTACGAAACCGACATAGACGACTGTTATCGCGGCAGAGTCACCTACACCCTGAGCGGATTGAGCAGAGGCCGTCACACATTGAAATTCCGCGCATGGAACATTTTCAATTATTCCAACAATGCGGAGATAACCTTCTATGTGCGAGGCACCGACACAGTCTCAACATCATTCAACGCCGCCCCGAATCCCGCCAGCGACCGCACCATACTCCGTATGGAGCACAACCTGAAAGGCAAGATCGAGAACATACGTCTAGAGATATTCAACATGCAGGGCAGCCAGGTTATTGCCTTCAACCCCACACCTCTCTCCGACAGCTATGTCGCCGGCCCTGTGGAATGGAATCTTCGCGACATCCATGGCCGCCGTGTGGCACCAGGCATATACATCGCCCGATTCACAGTGACAACCAGCGACGGAGAACGCATAGACGAGACAGGGAAAATAGTGGTGAGATAACAGGTCCGCGACATCCATCAGAAAGATTATCACTCAAATACATATTTGGCGATAACAACATACAATTTTTTTCCGAAGCAGACGTTAATATACATAATTCGACAGAGCAACGGCTCCGCCTGATTGTCGCCCAACGGAACATCCGGAAAGAGACAAAAACAACAAAACGAATATAAAACACAATAAATAAACATTTTTTTTAATGTCATTACCAAAAAGACTCTTAGTGACTATCGTGGCCATGGCAGGCGTAGTCACGGCAAAAGCACAATACAGTGAGACCGGTCAGAGTGTGAACTACATACACACAGGTATTCCTATTCTACAGATAGCCCCCGACGCCATAGCCGGCGCACTGGGCGACGCGGGAGCCGCCTACATGCCCAACGCATACTCATCGCACTGGAACAACGCCAAAATCGCTTTCGCCCCCTCCGATATGAGCATAAGCACAACCTATACACCATGGTTGAAAAAACTGGCATCAGACATGAATTTCCTTTATCTTGGCGGCTACAAACGTATCAACAAGCGTAGCGCCGTGGGAGCCTCGCTGACCTATTTCACCCTGGGACGTATGGACCACACCAGCGAGGACGGACAAAACCTTGGCGAGTTCCACCCTAACGAGTTCGCCATCGACGTGACATACTCCATGCAACTTTCCGACTATCTCGCTCTCGGAGCCACAGGCCGTTTCATTCACGACAACCTCACCGAAGGTCTTGACGTCGCCGACCAAACCACCAAGCCCGCCAATGCGCTGGCCGCCGATGTAGGTCTCTACTACCAGCGGGATGTGGACAAAAACCAACAAGTTGCCGCGGCGCTCACCATCAGCAACCTCGGCTCGAAGCTGTCATACAGCGACGACGACACCGAAAACGAGTTCCTGCCAGCCAACATTCGCCTTGGCGGACGCTACAGCTACGAGATTGACGACTACAACAAAGTCAACATACTCCTCGACCTCAACAAGTTGCTGGTACCGACTCCACCAATGTGGAATGAAACCGACTCCGTCTACGTTGGGCACTATACCGATATGGCCGACTATCGCCAGACAAGTTCGATGATGGGCGCCATCCAGTCCTTTTACGACGCCCCGGGAGGTTTGAAAGAAGAGCTGAAAGAAATCAGCCTTTCGATAGGTGCCGAATACTGGTACTCAGACATTTTAGCAGCACGACTGGGCTATTTCTACGAAAGCAAAGACAAAGGCGGCCGCCAATATCTGACAGCAGGTATCGGTTTGAGATACAAGACAATGTCGTTCGACCTCTCCTATCTCATGCCCACCTCCGACTTCAGCAACAACCCTCTGGCGAACACCGTGCGCATCTCCTTGACTCTTAACTTGGACAAAAACAAAAAATCATGAAATTCCGCACGGGCATAGGATATGATGTGCATCAGTTGGCTGAAGGCTTACCCCTTTGGCTTGGAGGCGTGCAAGTGCCGCACAGCAAAGGCCTTGTGGGGCATTCCGACGCCGATGTGCTTATCCACGCCATATGCGACGCCCTGCTGGGAGCGGCATCCCTGGGCGACATAGGGAAGCATTTCCCCGACAACGACCCCGCATACAAAGGAATCGACAGCAAGATATTACTTAAAAAAGTGTGCGAGCTGATTCGCGGCAAAGGCTATGAGATAGGCAATATCGACGCCATACTGTGCATGCAGAAACCCAAAGTGGCGCCTTATATACCCAAAATGTGCGAGACCCTGGCGGCATGCGCAGCCATTGACATCGAAGACATATCGGTAAAAGCCACCACCACAGAACACCTCGGATTTGAAGGCCGGGAGGAAGGCATTTCGGCCATAGCGACAGCATTGATTGAAAAGCCCGAGGCATGAAGCCGAAAAAAAAACGCAAAAAACAACGGCAAAAGTGAAAGACGACAACCAATACAAAGAACAGCAAGAAAGCGAACTGGATGTGCTTGAGGATGACGGTTGCAAACTCATCGTCCACAACGACGACTACCACACATTCGACTATGTCATCAAAGCCTTGGTGGACATCTGCCGCCTAACCTACGACCAGGCTCAACAATGCACTATAGTCATTCACTACACAGGCAAATGCATAGTGAAAACAGGAGGCTATGAGGATCTGCTGCCTATGCACACCGCACTGCTTAACAAACAATTAACATCAGAAATAATACAATAACACTATGAGCTGGGTTTTAACAATAGGAGTAATACTTATAGGACTTATTTTGGTGGCACTGGAAATTGTGGCACTACCTGGTGGTGTATCAGGCATCTGCGGAGGCATAATGGTCGTCATAGGAATATGGCAGACATACGTGCATCACGGCACAACAGTAGGCAACATAACATTGGTAGCGAGCATCGTTGTGGGGATTACCCTTCTTGCTGTGTTGCTGAAAAGCAAAACATGGAAACGCTTCAGCCTCGACAACGAAAGCGACAGCAAAGTCAACGAGATAGACAACAGCGTCATCACAATCGGTGCCAAAGGTAAAACAGTATCCCGACTGGCTCCCGCCGGCAAAGCCATCTTCGAAAACGAAATAGTCGAAGTACACAGTACTGGAGAGTTTATCGAAGAGAACCAGGATATTGAAGTGATCGAGATAGAAGGATATCGTATAGTGGTGAGGAAAGTGTGAGATACTGGCGAATCCATCACCCACAAAGCATAAAAAAGAATACTAACAAATAAAAAATAAAATTATGGATCCAATTACTTTAGTCATCATCATTGCATGCATTATCTTCCTGCTACTGTTTTTGTGGCTGGTACCAATCGGAATTTGGTTTCAAGCCCTCATCTCCGGCGTTCACACATCTTTGATTCAGCTGATTTTTATGCGATTCAGAAAAGTCCCACCGTCGGTGATAGTGAACAACATGATTTCCGCCACCAAAGCAGGACTCAAAGTGTCGCAGAACGAGCTTGAGGCGCACTATTTGGCAGGAGGTAGAGTAAACAGCGTGGTCAACGCACTGATTTCGGCCGACAAAGCCAACATGAACCTGGACTTCAAGACCTGTACCGCCATCGACCTTGCCGGACGCGATGTGCTTAAGGCCGTGCAGACCTCGGTAAACCCCAAGGTGATAGACACACCTCCTGTGGCGGCAGTGGCTAAAGACGGTATTCAGCTGATTGCCAAAGCCCGTGTGACAGTTCGCACCAACATCAAACAACTCGTTGGTGGCGCTGGCGAGGAAACCATTCTGGCACGTGTGGGAGAAGGTATCGTCACCAGCATTGGTTCAGCCGACAGCCACAAGAAAGTGCTCGAAAACCCCGACAGCATCTCGAAACTGGTGCTTACAAAAGGTTTGGATAGCGGTACCGCTTTCGAGATACTCTCCATCGACATCGCCGACATCGACGTAGGAAAGAACATCGGCGCCCAGCTGCAGATGGACCAGGCCAACGCCGACAAGAACATTGCACAGGCCAAGGCCGAGGAGCGCCGCGCCATGGCAGTGGCACAGGAGCAGGAGATGAAAGCCAAAGCACAAGAGGCACGCGCGAAAGTCATCCTCGCCGAAGCCGAAGTGCCATTGGCAATGGCCGAGGCATTCCGCAACGGCAATATGGGCATTATGGATTACTATCGCATGAAAAACATCCAAGCCGACACCGACATGCGCGAATCCATCTCAAAGCCCGTGGTCAAAAACGACAAATAAACAACAACACAACAGTTAACGAAGATGGAGTCCCTCATAAAAAGTGGCTCCATCTTTTTAACCCCAACAACGAGACCATGATTACACCTGGTATCAAAGGACACATCGAACAGACAGTCAGCGAGCGACTCTGCGCCGACAAGATAGGGAGCGGACTGGTAAAAGTCTTTGCCACGCCGATGATGATAGCCCTTATGGAACAGACCTGCAACGAGAGCGTGGTGCCCTGTCTTGAAGCCGGACAAGGGACAGTGGGGACACACATAAACGTCTCACACTGCGCGGCGACACCAGTAGGGATGAAGGTTTGGTGCGACAGCGAGCTAATAGAGGTCGACCGTCGTCGCCTGGTATTCAAAGTCACAGCCTTCGACGAGCAGGGATTGATAGGAGAAGGAACCCACGAGCGCTTTATAATAGACACTGCCAAATTCCAGCAAAAAGCCAACGAGAAAAAATGATCCACAGCCAGCAGCAATTGGAGAAGATCATTGCCGAGTGGGGATTCCTCCCATTCTTCAGGTGCGGCATAGACGGTTTTTCCATCGAGGAGATGACCCCCGAGGAGCTGTGGTTCAACGACGAGCGGCCAGGGCCTTGGGAATGGAAAGGTCCCATCATAGGCAACTGGCAATGCGCCTACGGCAAATTCTTCGCCGGCAAGGCAGGATACATCAGCCTTGAATGGATGCCCGATTTCATCAACTGGCGACGCGGCATATACCCCATCGAGAAGAAAAGCAGCGAGGCAAGGCATGTTTACGAGGTGCTCAAAGAGCATGAAAGCATGTTGTCGCACGAGCTGAAGCTAGCCAGCGGATACAGCCTCAGGCGCACCAATCGGCGACCCGTGAGAAACATCTCCGACCTTGCCGAGAGAGACAGCCAACGCAAAAACGATACAGACAATGACACAAAGCCCAAAGGCTCGACATGCGACGCACTGATAGCGGAGCTCGAGATGGCCACCTACGTGTGCATAGCCGATTTTGAATACAAAATGACCAAAGACGGGCGACGGTACGGATGGGGAGTGGCGCGCTACTGCACTCCCGAGGCCATGTATGGCGAAGGTATAACACACACAGACTCAACGCCACGAGAGTCGCAAGAACGAATAGCCAAGCATATAAAACAACTATTTCCACAAGCCACAGACAAACAAATATCCAGATTGCTATGAAAACCAAATTCCAACGACTACTGCCCTTCCTCACATTTGCGCTGCTGCTTATCCTGGCACCGTCGTGCCGGCACACAGCGTCACAGACCACAACGGTGGCCGAGGCCAACGACAGTTTAAGATGGGTGCGCGACATAGACATCCCCTCACCCCTGCCCGACAGCGTAGCGGAGCAGATACTGTATCGCAAGGCCTACATTGTGTCGTACAACAAAGACCGGCTGCAACCCAATTGGGTCGCCTGGCATCTTACAGCCGAGCATGTCGATGGCGATGTGCCGCGTCCCAACTTGGCTTTTCACGAAGACAAAGATGTTCCGGAACCCAAGGCTTATCATTGGGATTATCGATATGAAGAAGACAAACATATCGACCGAGGCCACATGTGTCCCGCCGGCGACAACAAGTGGGACAAAGAGGCGATGTATGAGAGTTTCCTGATGACAAACATCTGTCCACAACACAAAGCGTTGAACAGCGGTATATGGAACACCATTGAGAAACGATGCCGGGAGTGGGCTAAAGAATATGGGGATATTTATATTGTCTGCGGCCCCATTTTCATGAATCGGGAGCACGACAGCATCGGAGAGCACCACATACCGAAACCGGAGGCCTTCTTCAAAGTTGTCGCCTGTCTCAATCCCAACCATCCATGGGGCATAGGATACATCTGCCGCAACAACGAAGGCACCCGCAAAAGAGACCTTTACACCAACAGCATAAGCGAAGTGGAGCGAATCACAGGACTCACCTTCTTTCCAAACATCGACGAAGCGATAAAGGCGAAAGTCAAAGACACCTATGAAGAGTAGCACTGTGACGGGAAAAGGCCAAAAACAATGATGCTTCAGTAAACAGCCCCGACGGGGCGCCATATTCCCTGGTTTGATTTATGCCGCCCTTTCGGGGCTCCAGTATTGTACTGACATTGTATCCGTGGGTCACCCACGGATAATTTCTGCTGCACCATTCAGAACCTGTTGTCGAGGGGTATTTCGCAGTATTTAAATAAATTAGAAAGTGTGAATTATCCTTAAAAAATATCAATATTAAAAAGAAAACGTATATTTGCAGTTTACAATAAATCCAAAGAAAAAATTACAAGCAATTGTAAACATGACACTTATGCATAAATCCAAAATATTTTTCACCCTTTTATTTTTTATTTTGCTGTGCCAGTTTAACGCTTCGGCTCAGTACATTACAATGCCTCAGCTGGGCGACTCAACCATTGTACTCAACAATCACTACACCCGTCACGTTTACGACCCGGGAGGATACTCCTCATACTACAGTAACGGCAAATATCCTGTCGACTGCAACGCGACACTGACAATCAAAAGCCATGACAACAGACCTTTCTCTCTTGTGGGCGATTTCGAGATAGAGGAAGGTGATTTCCTGACAATATATCAGGGCGAGTCAAGCTCCTACCCCATACAAGGATTCTACACCGGCAATGGCAGCGTAAAGATTTATTGCTACTCCGGTGCTGTGACGCTGCATTTCTACAGCGACCACTTCGGAAGAGATGACGGCTTCGATTTCGATATCTGTTTCCCCGAAATATACAATGTGCATGCCGAAAGGACCAACGATGTTTATACCAACATCTATTGGCAGAGCAACAGCTATAACAATTTTTACGTCGACTACCTTCCAAGCCGCGACCCCAGCCGTCTATACACTGAGCATCACAGATACAGCGGCAACGACTCGCTATGGTCGCTTGCACCAGGAACGGAATACTCCTACTATATCAGGCCTTACTACGGGAGCAACATTAACGACACCGCCAATTACTGCACAGTTCCGGCTCATCACTTCAGAACCCCGAAGGTGAGGGACTGTGGCACCTGCGACCACTACAAGGAATGTATCGACTATACCCAGTTCAACAACTCGGAGAGGGTGACCTGCTTCAAGGGTACCAAAAGCTGGGGCGACTCGGTGGAATGTGTCGTCGACTACGGCTCTCCCGACATCAGGTCGCAACACACAAAAAACACTGATCCGAGCGCTTATGTCCCCAACACGGGCAATCAGCTGCGCATGATACCATCCGGAGACACAGCGTCAGTTCGCATAGGCAACTGGGCAACGGGAGGCGGCGAGAGCATACTCTACGAAATCCATGTCGACACCAACGACTACAACCTGCTGAACCTGCAATATGCCGTCGTGCAGCAGACTATTGTCGGCGGACTCGACATCAACAAGCCTAGATTCACAATCCGGCTGTTCGACCAAAACTGCCTGCCCGTCGAACCGCTTTGCTACTGTCGCGACATAATGTACCAAAACAACGACACCGCATGGCACACCTATACTCCTGGCGGCAATGCACAGCCCTACAAATGGCGCAACTGGACCTCCATGGCCATTGACCTCTCTGACTACCATGGCAAGACTCTTTATCTGCAGTTCCTGTCCATTGACGGAGAGGGGGCCTCATACGCCTACTACACCTTGCATTGCGGTCGCAAGCAGATAGACCACATTTTGCACTGCGCCGACAACATAAACAATACATTCTACGCTCCAGAGGGGTTCAGGTACACATGGTTCAGGGCAGACCAGCCCGACTCTGTTCTCTCACACGAGCGCAGCCTGAGCGTTGTCGACTCGGGACTTTACCAATGTATCGTATCGCCGACTGATTGCGACGACACCACGTGCGGATATGTGATCAACGCTCTTGCCACAAAACGATATCCCCATGCCGCCTTCAGCTACACCTACACCGCATCGAACTGCAGTTTCAGCGTCCGGTTCGTCAACAACAGCACTATCATCGGAGCCGACGGCAACCCGTTATGGACCAACGAGAGCTGCGAAACGGCTTTGTGGGACTTCGGCAACGGACAGTCCTCTACCGACTATTACACGACGGAAATGACTTATAACGCCGCAGGCACCTACAATGTCACGCTGGTAGTGAGCATCGCCGGCGGCGAGTGCAAGGACTCCATCACCATCCCCGTTGTGTTACAATGGGAGCATGCTGTGCCTTACATCGAAGGCGAGGACTCCATATGTCCCGATGGCAGCACTACCCTGATTATGCACAACAACGCCACCACTCCAACATGGACTTTCCAAGGATACAACGCAACACGTATTGACCTGCCAATAGACGGAGAGGGCATCAACGGAAGAGACACTGTCAGATGCCTTGTGACTGACTCGAACGAATGCACATATAATTTTGTGGTACCCATCACCATTTTGCCGTCATACAACTACACCGTTCAGCAAACCATCTGCCAGGCCCAGCTGGAAGAGGGATGGTCCTGGAGAGGTCATACCTTCTACCCGGGAACAACAACCGACAACTTCTACTACCCTGGCAAGACATCACGCTACTGCGACAGCAACGTCACCCTGCATCTTACCGTTCACCCGACATACAACGAATACCCTGTTTATGTGTTCTGCGACAACACAACGAGCTACCCCTACCCTCCCAACTGGCAACCACCGCTCATAGTTTACGACACCATAGGACCTCATGTCTATGTGTTCCACAACAATGTGACGGGCTGCGACAGCATAATCCACATGACTCTGCGGGAACATGTTGTGGCTCACGACACCGTTGTGGCGGAAATATGCCGGGACTTCGCCTTCGACACCTTCGATTTCCATTACACCGCCTCGCAAACCCACACCTTGGGGCTCCACACCGCGACGCACACAGCGACGGAACAGATTAGGGAATGGAACCAGGTGCAGCTTTGCGACAGCACTATGACTCTGCTGCTCACCGTTAACCCTCAAACGGACACCAGCATCTTCGTCATTCGCAACGAGAGCCAGCTGCCATACTGGTTCAACGGCGTATCCTTCTCGCATAACGTCACCGACACCGTTTTCCACCTCTACAACCGATATGGATGCGACAGCACCATCCACTTCACTTTCCTTATCAACTTCAACGCACAAACGCACCTTTACAACACAATCTGCGACGACGCCCTCCCGTTCTCGTGGGACGGTTTCACCTTCACCCAGGCTGGAACCCAGACTCAACACCTGCATCGCACCAACGGCGCCGACAGCATGGTTTACCGTCACCTCACCGTTAACCCCACATTCAACAACACCACTCTTGACACCATCTGCGACGACGGCTCTAGGCTGTTCTGCGGCACCACATACTCTTCATCGGGAACATATCAGCACAATCTTGCGACTATCCACAACTGCGACAGCGTCGAGACACTGCAACTCGTTGTCAATCCCACCAACAGCAACACCGTCACCGAGACAGTATGCGCAAACCATCCCTACTCCTTTGCCGGTCAAAGCCTGTCGACATCCAATACCTACACTCACACCTTCGACAACATATATCACTGCGACAGTGTTGTGACGCTGAATCTCACCGTAAATCCCGTATCGGAGACAACAATCCATGACACCGTGCTGGAGAACGACCTGCCCCGCATATTCAACGGCAACAGCTACAACAGCGACACCGAAAACAGTATCATTGTTCTCGCCAACAGCCACGGCTGCGACAGCACTATACACTACTACCTCAAGGTGCAATGGAACCAGACAAACACTGTGGAGCGCACCATATGCGACGACGCCCTGCCCTACAACTGGGACGGCACCATATTCACCGCCAACGATATGCCTCAACAGGGCAGAACAATTGTCAAGACTGTGACACTCTCTGACAATCATGGCGCCGACAGCGTGGTGACCCGCCGGCTGACAGTGAACCCCACTTACAATCAAAATTTCAACGCCACAATCTGCGACAACACATCTTACTCCTTCGCAGGAACGACTTACAACACCACAGGCACTTACACCCACAACCTGTCCTCTATCCACCAGTGCGACAGTACGGTGACGCTATCTCTCATTGTCAATGCGGTGACATACAGCGCTGTCGACACAACAATCCTCGAAAACGATCTGGCCTCTTTCGTTTTCAACGGCCTCCATTTCCAAGGCGAAGTGACCAACCAGACAATAACGATCACCAACAACGCCGGATGCGACAGCAACATCAGCTTCACTCTCCATATCATTCCCAACGTCAGCACCGGCGACACCCACACCATCTGCCAGTCGGAGCTGCCTCACATCTGGAACGGGGTGACTTTCACCAACGCTGGCATACAAAGCACTCTGCTCTTCACCACCAATGGCGCCGACAGCATTGTGCGCATGGTTCTCTATGTCAACCCCACCTATTTCATGCCTCAGACGGTGACTATCTGCGACAACCAGCAAACCACTTTCAACAACGTCACCTACAACACCGCGGGAACTTATGTCGACACCCTTCAAACTATCCACCAGTGCGACAGTGTGACACAACTCACCCTCATTGTCAACCCCACCCACGTAAGCGAATTCTACGACACCACTTGCGACAACCACCCCTACTATTTCGGTGGCTCGGTGCGTAGCAGCGTGGGCGACCACACGCACACTTTCGACAATATCTTCGGCTGCGACAGCGTGGTGACTCTCCACCTGCACATCGACAGCGTGACTCATAGCACCATTTACGACACCATTGTCGAGAACGACCTGCCTTACCAGTTCCTCGGCAGCACCTTTACCGAAAGCCTGCTCGACAGCAGTAACTCCACTTTCAACTATCTGCTGACAACGACAAATGTGAGGGGCTGCGACAGCTTGATAAACTATTTCCTGACCATCAACCGCAACCAGCACACCACCGTATATCAATCCATATGCGACAATGAGTTTCCTGTCAACTGGGACGGAACCATGTTTACCGCGAACGACACCAGAATCGCTGACACAGTGATTGTCAAGAACGACACTCTGATGGACATCTCCGGCGCCGACAGTGTGGTGACCCGCCGCCTGCACATCTTCCCCACTTTCAACCACGATTTCAACGACACCATCTGTAACGACACCTCCTACCTGTGGGAGGGCGACAACTACACAGCGACTGGCAACTACACCAAAACCCTTGCCTCTGTCCATCAGTGCGACAGCGTGGTCACTCTTCACCTGAAGGTCAACAGTGTCACCTACAGCACCATAGTCGACACCATCGTCGAGAACGATCTTCCCTACACCTTCCTGGACAGCACTTTCAACATGAGCGACGCTCAAGCCCAAGGCAATTACATCACGCAAAACACCATCTTCACCATTCTCAACCACGAAGGCTGCGACAGCATTATTACCTACACATTGCTCATCCACTGGAATGTATACGACACCGTCGACTCCACCGTTTGCCAGAGTGCGCTGCCTATGCAATGGAACAATGCGGTGTTTACTGGCGACAGCGCAGTGTATGATCCTCAACTGGCAACTTTCAACCTCAACGACACACTGACCGCATGGACAGGCGCCGACAGCATTCTGACTATGCGGCTTCATGTCAACCCGACGTTCGACAAACATTACTACGACACTATCTGCAGCAACGAGCAGGTGACTTTCAACAACAGCGTCTACAACCTGCCCGGCAACTACGCTCACTTGCTACAAACCATACACCAATGCGACAGCCTGGAGACTCTCCATCTCACCGTGTTCGGCACCTCCGCGGCTTCCATCTCCGACACCATTGTCGAGAACACTCTCCGCGACTCTTACACCTTCAACGGCACACTGTTCGACACCAATCTCTTTGGCTCCGAAACATACATCACTCCTCGTTTCTCGCAACTCGACAGCACCATCACCATTGTCAACCGCTGGGGCTGCGACAGCACCATAAACTACACCCTCAACGTGCATTGGAACGTTGCCGCCACCGCCGACAGCACCATCTGCGAGAACTACTTGCCCCTGCAGTGGAACAATGTCTCTTTCACCGGCGACAGCGGCACCTACGACACCCAGAACCTTACTTTCAACCTCAACGACACTCTGCTGGCATTTACCGGAGCCGACAGCGTACTGACTATGAGGGTCCACATCGACACCAACAGCCACAGCTGGATTGCCGACACCATCGTCGAGAACAACCTGCCTTGGACCTTCCTTGACAGCACCTTCGCTGAGACGCCAGGCGACTCGCACAACATTCTCTTCTTCCGCAACGCCTCTTTCACCATAAGCAACATCAATGGCTGCGACAGCATTATCGCCTATAGTCTCTATGTGCATTGGAACAAAACCACCGACTTGTACGACACTATCTGCGAAAACGCCCTTCCTCACACGTGGCAGGGCGCCGTGTTCAGTCGCGACTCGCTGCAGCTCACAGAAGCAGCTTTGAACCTTTGCGACACCGTCATCTACCCTGCCGCCGCCGGCGAAGACAGCCTGGTGGTCATGCACCTCTTTGTTAAACGCAACAGCAGCTCCACCATATACGACACCATTGTCGAGAACAGCATTCCCTACACTTGGAACGGTGTCACTTTCGACAGCGCCTTCATGAGCAGCCAGACATCGTTTACAATCAACGGCTCCCTGGCTAAAGAATTGCAAAACACTGGCATCATCGCCAACGCCGCCGGCTGCGACAGCGCCGCCAACATGAATCTCCTTGTTTGGCAAAACCGCCGGGCAACTGCCGACACCAATGTTTGCGAGAACTTCTTTGATTTCTCTTGGAACGGCGTCGTATTCCCCGACACTGCCTTGTTCCAAAGCGACAGCGTCATGCTTCTGACCACTCATGGCGCCGACAGCCTGCTCACCATGAGGGTGACAAAACTGTTGAACTCTTACTCGCAATGGAGCGACACCATCGTCGAGAACCAGCTCGCCTACACTTTCAACGGCGCCATCTTCGACCACTCGCTCTTTGGCGACACCGCGGCTCTGCACTTGCCACCATCGAGCATGACCTATAACGACAGCGTTGTCATCATCGCCAATCAGGCTGGTTGCGACAGCCTTATCTCTTACCGCCTCAACGTCTATTGGAACGTCTACAGTGCCGACAACGACACCCTCTGCTCCGCCGAGCTGCCTAAACAATGGAACTCCCGCACCTTCACCCAAGACATCGTCGCCTCGGCACCTATGGAAGGTCGATGGCGTTTGGCGACTCTCTATGACACCATGCCGGCATGGACAGGCGCCGACAGCATCATCGCCCTGAGGCTGCATGTTATGCCCTCTTTCAGCATTCCTTTCTACGACACCGTTTGCGAAAGCCAGTCCTTTGTGTGGTACGGCGAGACTCTTACCGTGAGCGGCACATACACACAGTATTTCACCACCATCGACGGCTGCGACAGTATAGAGGTGCTTAATTTCAGCAACTTCCCCAACTACAACCTCACCTATTACGACACTATCTGCGACTACTCGGGCACTATGAGGCTCGGCGTGGAATATATCGGTGTCGCTCACCTCAACACCATCCACATGTGCGACAGCAACGAGACCTACCACCTTTGGGGTATGCCTGTCTCCTACAGCACCATAGACACCATTATCAGCGACCATCAGCTGCCATTTGAATACAACAACCAGTGGTTCGCCGACAGCGGCATATCACAGGCCCAGTTCGTACTTACCAACAGGTACGGCTGCGACAGTATAATCAATTTCACAGTCACCGTCATGCCCACTGTCAGGATCGCCGTCGACTCCAGCATATGCGACGCCCTGCTGCCTTTGGATTGGGACGGCACCGTCTTCTCTGGCGACAGCACCACCTACAACTCCGATTTGGCGGCATTTGTCCTGATAGACACTCTCCACACCCGTTATGGCTCCGACAGCATAGTCACACGACGGCTGCATGTCTCGCCCTCCTACAACCTCACCTATTACGACACCACATGCAACGGCGCGCCATACCATTTCGGCGACTCCACCTATACCGTAACAGGCGATTACATCCACAACTATCTCACCACTATTGTCGACCCCATTTTCGGACGCCAATGCGACAGTATTGAGACTCTCCACCTCGTTGTCAACGCCATGAGCTATGCCACAGTAAGCGACACCATTGTCGAGAACCAGCTGCCATGGACCTTCGGAGGGGTCACCTTCACCTCTACCGACCGCATTGTCGACAGCACAATAATAATACTGAACACCGTGGCTTGCGACAGCGTCATCACCTACTCGCTGCTGGTATATCCCAACACATACGTCGATTTCGACACCACTGTGTGCGACAACGAGCTGCCATTCACCTGGAATGGACTGACCATAAGCCATGCCGGTCTCGACAGCATTGTTGTACTTCTCCCCGATGGCACCGACAGTGTGTCGCGTCTCATGACCTTCGTCAACCCCACTTACAACACCACCGACACAGTTCGTGTTTGCGACAGTTACGAGTGGATAGACGGCAACACCTACACTGAGAGCACAAGAGTCAACGACTACCATCTCAGCAGCGTCCACGCTTGCGACAGCGTGAAGAATCTTATGCTCACCATCGACCTTTCCGTGACCCACCACGACAGCATAACAAGCTGCGACCCCTACCTCTGGATTGATGGCGAGACCTACAGCGTAAGCATCAGCGGACCTTCATTCTTGATGCAAACCATCCACCAGTGTGACAGCACCGTGATTCTGGAATTCACCAAAGTGGAACACAAGGTAACCGAGCTTTTCGACACTATCTGCAAAGGTGTCTCCTACCAGTTTGGAGGCAACCTCTACACCAGCACAGGTTCCTACAGCGACAGCTTGATGACAGAGGCCTCATGCGACAGTGTCGTCATACTCAACCTCCATGTGCTTGAGCCTCCTTTTGCCGAAATCAGATGCGAACACGATTGCGAGACACGTATCTATACCCTCACCGCACAAACCGACGCACCTTGGTTTGAATGGTCATCGTTCCCCGAGAACCCCGCCTTGACCGGACATACCCACGACCGGACCATTCGAGTCAAACCCACCACTCACGAAAGATACCTTCTCTGGGTCGACTACAAAGATGTGCCCACATGTCCCAACGACGTCGACACAAATATCTCCCCGCTCCTCATGCCTCACGCTGTTATAGAATACACACCGGAGTTCCTCACCCTCGACCAACTGCACCTATCGCTTATCAACCGCAGCACCAATGAGGAGACCCACCGTTGGACCATCAATGGCGACGACTACGGCGACGCCACCCGAGTGAGCTATTTCGCCAAACCCGATGATGACGACTCTGTTGTTGTGGAGCTCGCCGCCCATCACGGTGTTTGCCACGACTCCGCCATGGTGGTGATACCATTCCGCAAAGCGACAATATGGGCACCCAACGTCTTCACCCCCGGCGAGAGCAACAATAATAGGTTCTTTGTCCGCTATATGGGTATCACCGACTACAGAATAGACCTCTACACCCGCGAGGGCGCCCTTGTGTGGCACAGCGAGGACATGAACGAAGGCTGGGACGGCACCTACAAAGGCAAACCTATGCCTCAGGCGTCGTACGTGTGGATTATACACTACCGCGACGTGACAGCGCCCAAAAACCTGCTTTCGAAAAAAGGCACCGTGACATTGCTGAGATAACGAAAAATACAACTCTTTCCCGGCCTTGACGCAAATTGCGTGAAGAAATTTCCGAAATAAAGGCGTTAAGAAACGTCAGTGAAGTCCTTCTTCGAAAGCTTTTTTAAAACGACCGCACCATAATACCCCTACTCCCTCAAAAAGAACCGACCTCGG
>JAGCZH010000011.1 GCA_017960475.1 Bacteroidales bacterium
AAAGTTACTGAATGGTTTGCGGGCTCGCACGGCGTTGATGGCCTGAGGCACGTCTGGATTTGACATACTCATCAACATCGCTATTGCCTCAAGCATTGTTGTTTTGCCTGAATTATTTTGACCGAGAAACACATTCACCCTAGAGAAATCCTCTATGATCAGATGGTCTATTCCCCTGAAGTTCTTAATATTTATACTTTTTATGCCGTCCATCTTCGTGATGAATTTATATTATATGCAAATGCAAAGATACGAAAAAATATTTATATGAATACAATAAATATAAAGCCGCAGGATTAAACGTGTTTTTTTGCATCTAGAATAGAGGGCTCAGGGCATATGAATTTCTCATTTCGTTGTGTATCGTTCTTTTAATTCTGTGCGGTATTTGTCGGCAATCTTTCGGGCAAGGTCCACTCCGTCGCCTTGCGGCGTAGGACTGAAATTACCGATACGCTCGCGCCACCACTGGCCTTCGTAACGGCAGATACGGTCGTGATAGGCTCGCTCGTCGAAGGTCTTCCCGGCATCGATGGCGGCATTGACATCCTTGAAGAACTCGAGCCATCGGTAAGCGTAATAGGTGGCGGTGAGGCCGGCCCAGGCACGGCTGCCATATTCGTTGAGCAGGGCGTCCTCCTCGCCCCAGGTGGTGATAAGGTTGCGGGCGTTGCTCTCATAGTAGTCTTTTTCGGCCTCGGTGGTGCCTATGGCACGTGCGTCACGAATCCAGCGGCCAAGCAGAAAAGCGCTCTCAGTGGCTAGCAACGGGTCGGTGTCGTCGAGAATGGCGGTCATGCGCTGCTCGACTTGGTGCAGACGGTCGTAATCGCCTTCTTTGTAAGCTTTCACATAGTCGGCATAGAGGTCGCCGAAATAGTTGCCCAGCAGCTGTCGGGTGATGTTGACAATGTCGAAATGGCGTGCGCGACTGCTACTTTCCGCTGCCAGAAGGTGGTCGAGGACCCGCAGCAGGTCGAGGTTGTTGTAGCGGTAGGTCGGCGCGATGTAATACTGCTTGTATTCCTTGATGTCGCCCATAGTAGGACGTTGGTTGATGCGTACTGTCTGCCCTGGTGATGAGACTTTGTTATAGACGCTGTCGGCCAGCAGTTTCCACGCTGCCCTCATTTCAGCATCCACCTTTCCGGCGCGCTGGTCGGCGAGACGTTCTACCCAGGCGGCGACATCTTTTGTCAGTGGATTGTCCCAGGCTTTCTCGAAAACATATTCATACATGAAGGGATTGCAGTCGAACCCTTCGAGCGTGGATCCGATACCAACAAAGTTGCTGCCACCTTTCTCAAAAGCCCGCTCAATGCGTACGTTGACTGTGTCGAGGTTGCCAGCGAGCATGGAGTTGCCCCCGAAGTTGCCGAGGTAGCACCAGATGTAGGGCACTCCGTAGTAGGCGTTGGTGCGTTCCCAGACAGGCTGGCGCTCGCAGTAGTAGTCAAGCAGCAAATGACGCTCCTTGGGGAAGGAGGTGATGTAGGCTTCGATGCGGTTGTCGACCTCCCAGTACTGCCGCTCGTTCCAGAAGAGCCACGTCATCTCAAGCCATCGTGCATTGGGGTCGGCAGCGGCCAAAGACTCGTATACCTGTCGGCTTACACGGGCCAGATAGTCTGGCTCCCAGCTGGGAGGAATCATCTCGTTGAAGATGTCGATGCCATAGATGTGGTCGGTGCCGAACATCTCTATCTCTTTGGCGATGAATTTCTTCTGGATTTCGGCATAGAGAGGACTTTCGGGATCGAGGAACTTGCACCAGCAGGTGGTGTCGAATCCCGCCCAGTCGCCCAGCGAAGCCAAGGGTGCCTCGGGGTAGATGCGTGTGATGCATGGCGGCACATGGCCGGCGAAGCCGGGCAGAACGGGCTTCATGTTCAGTTCCCGCTCGCGGGCGACAATCTGCTTCTGCAACTCTTTCTGGTTTTCGAGCCATGAGACCGGCAGCGGGCCGCCCCAGCGGTCGATGTTCTGCATACGATGCCATGGGAGGTGCGCGGGTCCGGTGAAATAGCTGCGTATCTCCTCATCGGTGAGGCCCATCTCGCTCCACACCTCGTACCACACAGCCTCCTGTCCTGTGATGGCCAGCGGCAGGTTGATACCTTGCAGCGCCATCCAGTCTATGAAATGTTCCCACTGCTCCCAGCCCCACCAGGGCATGGTGTAGCCATAGGTGCAGTAGTTCAAGAAGAAACGCTCCTTGACACGGGCGCTGAGACTGACTTTTTCTGTCACTTTGGGCATTGCTTTGGGTAGCTCAAGGGGCTCTTCTTTGAACCATGAGTACTGCGCTAGACAGTAATATTTCAGGTAGTGGTTCAGACCTACAGCCATACTGTTGGCGTTGTTGCCCCGTATGATGAGCTTGCGGCCTCTACTCTCAAGTTCAAAACGGTCGACTGTGTCGTTGGCAAGCCGCTCCAGAATGATGTTTTTGGAGTATTCCGGCACCACGCGATTCACCAGTCCGCGCACAGCCATGATTTCAGGGTCGTTGCCATCGTGTGAGCAGGCCACGCAAAGGACCGCACACATCACAATCAAGGTGTATAGTTTCTTCATTGCAGGATTATTATTTTCAAGGATAAGCATTTTTTAGAGAATTGCTGTGAGGCCCGCAACGTTTCGTTGCGGGCCTCACAGCAATTGTGTTTAGCTGACGGTTTCAGTCTTTTGTCTGGATTCTTTTCTGCAGCTCGATCATTGTCGCTTGGACGGATGCCAGCTGGGCTTTGGCTTTGGTTGTATGTCTTTCTCCTTCAGGCATATCGTATTGCTTGCCGTCGACCATAAACCAGAATTCGAAATAATCAATATCATCGGTGTTGTCTTTGTAGACAGGCGATGTGCCACGGTCCATTTTGTAGATGGGAAGCAGGGCGTCGTAAGAGTTGATAAGGTCTTTGTAGCCTATCTTTTTCAGCTCCTCAACCACTTCGGGGCAGGTGTCGAGCACAGCCAACAGCTCCTCGTTGGTGCAGTTGCGCCAGATTGTGTCGTTTTCTTTTATTTGCATAAGAATGTTTATGTTGTATCAGATTGCATCAGCCATCAGGTCTTTACGACCAATGAGACTGAAGATGGTGATTTCGTTGTCTTCATTGAGGATACGCAAGGTTCGCAGAATCTCATTAATAGTGGAGCCACTGGTTGTTACATCGTCGATTATCAGCACATTTTGTTTACGGATGCTCGTGCATAGATCCTCGTCTTCCTTGTTGGCAAATTTAAGGAAGTGCATCATATATGGACGCATACGGCTTTTCTTTACATCCTTCGCGATTGTAAAATAATCTTTATTGTGGATAAGGTCGAGCATCTGGTTGATGGATTCCCTTACTTCGGCCTTCTGAGTTTCGGTGTAGCGTGGGCGTCCATTCTCTAGGGTGTCATTCAGGTATTGTTTTTCATAGGCATTCATGTCGAACGATATGTTCGCCGGCAATGATTTTACCAACTCCATCGAATGCAGCATAGGTTGGGCGAAGCGGTAGATATAACGGAGCATGTATTGGTTGACCTTGCTGGAGGATTCCGGCATCACCACAAGGTTATAGTCGTAGAGGTTTATTCTGTGGCTGAGGTTGTCCACAGCTTTTTTTATGAATTCGGTAATTTCTGGATAATCCTGTAGAGGCTCAGAAAACTTGACATGCTTAATGAATGCGCTGCGCACAGAACCGTCTATATGTGGAGCAAATTCATACCCATAGTAGAAACATTTACCAAAAGCCTCAACCTGATATCCCATGTCGGTCAGGTTGATAGTATCCTCTGTTTCGTCGTGTTCGAAGTCGAAGACAAACTGATGATTCAGAATGTCGTAAGTAATGCCCATAACTTATTCCTATTTTTTTTGCAAAATTACACTTTTTCTTCGAATTGAAAACAATATTTTTGTCAGTTTTGAAAAAAGTGTGTGATTACGAAAGTCTCAGCCCCCCCCACTTCAGAATGATAATACTATGGATGGCATGACTGCCGCAGATGACGGGATTGGGATGGCGCTCTCTTGCCAAATCTTCTGTCTTATAAAATGCATCAGTATGGCGGAACCTGCCCCCACCAGAGCTCCGGCAAGTACGTCGGACGGATAGTGCGCACCGACATACATGCGGCTGAATCCCACGGCTCCTGCCCATGTGAATGCAGGTACAGCAACATACCATTTGGGGTAAACGAGAGTCAGTGAGGTTGCTGCGGAAAAGGCTATGGAGGTGTGGCCCGACGGGAACGAGGTGCTGCGCACCTGTTGGAGACATACTAGATCGCCCTCGTATGCAATCCAAGGGCGTGGTCTGCGAACAATACTTTTCGTCCCCATGGTCACTCCCAGGTTGAGGAGCTCGGCAAAAACCACCTCACCGGCGTTGTGCAATTTGCTTTCTCTTGTCTGCTGATCTTTTGAACATAATGCGTCTACTGCAATGCCCGTTGGAAATACAGGCGCCAGGACTATGGAATTGCTTATTGTCAGCCATAAACGATCGCCCCAAGGTGTGCGGTGGTCTTGAAGATATTTCAATACGGCATAGTCGACAGACTTGTTGCGGTCTGCCGGTGCGATAACTTGGGCTTCGGTATACGCTTTTGTACTATCAGCTTCCGTCGGTATCGTTTGTGCCGGCAAAGCCAATGGTAAAAGGAACAGTATTGTTAATATCCATCGTTTCATAATGTCCGCCTATGTGGCTATTTTTTTGCAAAAATACATCTTTTTCTTTAAATAAAGAACAATAATTTGTCAATTTTTGTTGATTCAAAAATTGTTTTTTTCAACGTCAAAAACTAATAACAGCAAAACAAAATATACTAATAATAATTGTCGCGACAGTGTTGCAACAATTACAGGAAGAGTTTGACGACAAAGCATTTGAACCAATTAGAGGTGGTTTGCTTAAAAGTGCCATGGTATTAGTTTGATTTAAAGTTAAATAAGACAAGAAATAAATATTAAGCATGTTTAAACATGCTTAATTGTAATTTAAACTATAATACACTGTATTCGTGTTTATTATAATTGAATATTAATATCACACATCTAATTGTATGCTCTATGAACAGGTGTCTTAACCTGAAAAAAGTTGACACTTTTGGGAGCAATACCAAAAGTAGAAATGATACAGAAGAAGAAAAAAAGGACAGAATGGGTGTACAACCCCGAGAAGGCCGACTACGAATGGAAAGAAGTCGAGACTGACAAGTATGTTTTCGACGAGACAGACAAGATTGCGATAGCGCGGGAGTACCACGAACGTCGATGCCCGGCATCGGAGATTGTCGCCAAGTACCACATCAGCAGCGCGGTAGTGCTGTACGGGTGGCTTGACAAGTACCTGAATGAAAAAGTTTGTGTATCTTTGCATTCTGAAACGGACAACGAGACCGACATGTCAAAGAAAAGCAAACAGCAGCTGGAAGAGGAGCTCAAGGCCATGAAGGCGGAGAACAAGAGGCTTCAGGAGGCCCTTGAGCTTGAGAAGCTGCGTTCCAAGGCCTATGACACGATGATAGACGTGGCGGAGGCGAACTTCAACATCCCGATAAGAAAAAAAGCTGGCACCAAACAGTGAGTCTGCTCCGCGTGGCGGAGCCGGGCTTCGGGCTCGGCACGCTGTGCGGACTGTTTGGTTACAGCAGGCAGACGTATTACAAGCGCGGAGAGGATGACGAATTCAAGCCGCTGGCGCTTGAGCCGATAATTGTGGAGAGAGTAAAAGACTACCGCAGGGACAACCCGAGGCTTGGCAGCGTGAAACTGTGGATGATGCTGAAGAAGCAGTTTGAGGACACTGGATGTTTCCCGGGGAGGGACACATTCATCGAGTTGTTGCATCGCCACGGGCTGATGGTGAAGATCAGGCGCCGGAGGCACTATGTCACCACGGACTCCAACCACAACTACAGGAAATACCCCAATCTCATCAAGGGGATGACAGTCACGGCCCCGAACAGGGTGTGGGTGAGCGACATCACCTATGTCGAGACCGAGGAGGGCGTGTTCTATCTCTCACTGGTGACTGACCTCTACTCACACAAGATAGTGGGCTGGGCTCTCGGACCGACCCTAGATACGATCTACCCTCTGGAGGCATTGCGCATGGCATTGTCCACACTGCCCGAAGGCGATGCCCCGTACCTCATCCACCACTCCGACAGAGGCTGCCAGTACTGCAGCCATGCATATGTCGAGATGCTCAAAGGCAGAAGGATACAGATAAGCATGACCCAGAGCGGCGACCCGCTAGAGAACCCCGTGGCCGAGCGCGCCAACGGCATTCTCAAGACGGAGTGGCTCTACAGGATGACCATCCCTGACGGGAACACTTGCAAAACCGAAATGCAGCGAATCATCGGATTCTACAACGACGAGAGACCGCACATGAGCGTGGGCTACCAGACACCCTCCGAGGCACACATCCAGAGCGGATTACAGAAAAGATGCTGGAAAAATCCGTGGGAAAAAACGCCTGATTGAGAAAAAGTGCGTACCTTTGCACCGCCAAAAGAGAATCACGACGGTTTACGCCACCAGTGATGAAAAATCCAGCGGGGAGAAGAAGAACCGGTGGTTCTTCGATAGCGAAGCGGTGAACAAAAAAGCCCCGCCTGGATTTTGCCAAAAGAGAAGTCATTCAGGATTGTCCCCCAGTAATGAAAAACAGGGTGCCAACCAAATCCGGACAATTGTAAACGAAAACAGGTGAAAGAGTAGCATGGTGTAAACCGAAACAGTGATGGTGTAAACCAGATTAGGGATATGAAACAAACAGTGTAAACCAATTCAGTTTAACCATCCCAAATCTGTCAACCAATTTCAGGGAAAGTCAAT
>JAGCZH010000012.1 GCA_017960475.1 Bacteroidales bacterium
GGCAACGCGGTCCGTCTGCTGTGGAACGAATCCGGCAACGCCTCGCATTGGCAGGTGTCTTACGCCGCCAACGACGGTAGTCACAGCGGCACTCTCTTTGCAAACGACTCGACGGTATGCACTATCGGTGGCTTGCACGGCAACCGCACCTACAACTTCTCTGTCCGTCCCATTTGCGGCGAGGGCGACACAGGCTACTATTTCGGCAACGTAAGCGCCTATATCGAAACCTGCCCTGTTCCTGACAGCGTTACTGCCGACGTCTCTATCGACCCATTGCTTTCCGACCAGGCTATCGTCAGCTGGCGCGAGAACGGCAGCGCCACGCAATGGGAGGTGGCTTTCTCGGGAGTGACGATTGCGGATTCTGGCGCCGCCCACTCAGGAGTGGTCAGCACTTCCACCAATCCTTTCACCCTTACAGAGCTTAACCGCAACACCCGTTATACTATCAGAGTACGTGCCGTGTGTGGTGCCGACGACAGCAGCTTGTGGTCGCAACCTGTGCAGATCTACACTAACCGAGGCTCATTCGCGCACGACATCGTACAGTTTGGCGAAGTAGGCTCTTATATCGATTACAGAGCTCCTATCAATGGGTATTTTAACCATACTTGGACTCAGATGATTTACCCCGCTGATTCGTTGAGAACTCCCTGTTATATAGATACCCTTTGGTTTAGCTCCGCCTCGGTGGGAAATGTTCAGCCGAAAGATACAAGTGTTACCGTCTATATGGGTCATACCCCGTGGAATGTCCATCCCAACAACACCAGCTGGTTCCCTGCCGATTCACTTACGGCTGTGGCTCACGCAACCGTTATGCAGCCCCAAAGTACTGGCTGGTTCGCCATACCGCTCACCATACCTTTCTATTACAACGGTGTGGACAACCTCGCCATTGCGGTATCGTATCACGGCGCAGATTGGTCGGCGCTATGGAATTATCATTACGACCCTGTCGACAGCGCTGTGCTGCATCGCTTTGACGATAACGACGTAAGTTACGGCAATCATCCCGGCAACACCACTTCAGGAAACCATTCCTCGTTGTCTGCAAGTCTGCCTGTGATGCGTATGTCTATCTCAAACAATGTCACCTTCTGCATAATGCCGACCGTTTTCACAGCCGACGAGGTCTATTCCGACAGCGTGGCGCTGCATTGGAGCCGCCGTGCCAACGACTCACTCTATCTTATCACATACAATTCTTTGGACAGCCTCGAATCGGGTGCTGTCGTCACCGTCGACACTACGATAACCATTACAGGACTGACCCAGCTGAAATCATATCTCTTCAAGCTGCGCGCCATCTGCACCAGCGGCGACACATCGCTGGCAAGCATCTTGAATGTCAACACACCTGAACGGTGCCTCTCGCCCTCCGATATACATATCGTCAATCCCAACTCGGCCGATGCCGCAATGGTTTGCTGGCGCGCTGCCGAGGGCACTTCGCAATGGCAGGTCTCCTACGGAGCCGGTCTTACCAACCCCGATGCCGGCGCGCTTGCCGCAACCAATGACACATCCTATATGCTGCCAACCCTCATTGCAGGACAGAACTACAGCGTCTTTGTCCGCACCGTATGTGGCGTTGGTGACACAGGCTTCTGGAACGGTCCTGTATCGTTCAAGGCAGGAGTGCTGACTATGCTTCCGGGCCGCACCGACACTATCGTCACTTGTAACACTATGATTAAAGATACCAACGTTTTCGCCGACGATACTTTGGTAATCTTCCCGTCGACGCCCAACTCGTTGGTTGCCATCCAGGGCAATGTGAATTTGCATCCCTACAACGACTGGATATTGAATGTCAAGGTGTACGATGGCGTCGGTACCAACGGTACTCTCCTTGGAACGTATACAGAGAACACAACAATGCCTACTCACATATCCACGGATGGCCCTCTGACTCTTGTCTTCAGTTGTCACGACTACTACGACGGCGGTTTCCAACTCTATGTCTCGTGTCTGCCTGACAACGGCTGCCACGCTTCACCTCGCGTAGTAGCTCACCATCCGCTCGACACGTCGGTGTCGCTCAAATGGCTCTACCTCGACGAGATGCCTGCAAGCTTCACCGTTGCCTATGCTCCTGTCGATGACTTCGACACAAGCGACGCCTCGACCTATCAGGTTGTCAGCGGCATCACCGACACGACTTTCATCCTTTCCGGTCTGCTTACGGGAACACACTATATGGTAGCTGTACGTGCAGAATGCGGCGACGGCCAGCACAGCCGTTGGACACTTTCCAACGACTTCTACACATCGTGTATGGCCATCACTCGCGACAATCTGCCCTTCACCGAAGACTTCTCCTCGTGGGGTGGAGCTTCGTTCCAAACGCTGAACGGAGCCATCGCTCCTTGCTGGTACTTCAACAGCACAGGCTATGCTAACACGGCCTACGTCTATCATAACAGCCCTAACAACACGGATCTGAACCATTACGTCACTATGAAACACTACGGCAACGGCTATTCATTTCTAGTGCTGCCTCTCTTTGCCGACAGCGTTGCCGACCTTACCGTCTCGTATGCAGCTCAGAACGACTATACAGGCTATTATGACCAGTATGTGGAGGTTGTAGAAATCGGCGTGCTCGACGACCCACGCGACTTCAGCACCTATACGCCAATTTTGCGCGACTCGCTGGTTGGCGATTCCGTACACTATTTCACCAAGCACCTCGACAGCTATACCGGCAGCGGACGTTACATTGCGATTGTGGCTCCGTTGATGTCCGACTATCACAGCGGTTACGGCCTGAATGTGGCGCAGATTCAGGTCACTATGGACTTGCCTTGTATGCCTCCGATTAATATCAATGTCGACTCTGTGTCGCAGTATGAAGCGACGCTCACAGTCATTGACACCACACAACCTGCCAGCCGTACATTCGTCTATGGTACATCGTCCTCGTTCTCGCAATGCGACAGCACCTTTACGACCGACATCAATCCGGTGACCATCAGCGGCCTGCAACCTGGTAAAAGGTACTATGTGTGGGTACGCAACAATAACACAATCGACCGCGTCGATCACAGCAGCCCTTGGACAGGCCCTGTCTCGTTCGAAACCGTCGGTGATCCGCAGCCGAACTATTACCAGGCAACAGCATTCTCAAACGATTCTTCCATAGGAACTGTCGAGATCAATGTCGAGAGTGGAACACAGGATGCCTCAAACTCAAATATGTTCTCTGAAGGCTCGAGGCTCATCTTTACGGCTTCGCCCATTGTATCTGCATCACGGTTCCTCTATTGGAACGACGGCGACACCACCAATCCCCGCCTTGTGACGTTGAACCAAGACACATCGTTGACTGCCTATTTCACAGTCGACACCACGACAGAAAGCATCGTTTCTCCGCACTTCGATTTCAACATGGCGCCCAATCCAGCCAACTCTGAAGTGACTCTGACGGCTACACAAATCATTCTTTCTGTCGATTGCTACGACCTCCAAGGACGTTGTATTGCAAGCCTTAAGCCATCAGCACCTTTATTCACTCTTAACGTCGCCAACTGGCCAAACGGTATTTATGTAATCAAAGTCTCCTGCGGAAATGTTACAGCTGTAAAGAAACTGATAGTGAAATAGATTAAGAAAGGGCTACTTCGTTGCAAAACGGTCTTTCAATCGTCTTATCACCTCGATGTTGCGAGGTACTTGTAGGTCGAGAATGCCGTCCTCTAGTGCAATGGTGTGGCCCTTTTTCACAGCCGTGAGTTGGTTATAGGGTGTTGTCTGGCAGAATCGTGCACTATCCTCAGCACGAATCAGGATGAAGTCGGGATCGGCGTCCATCAGAGCTTCGATACTGAAGGTCCATCCCTCACTCTCCTCGGCAATGTTCTTGCCACCAGCCATATTTATAATATCGTTGATAAATGTGTTGCCGCCGGCGGTGAAGTTACCACCATTACCAAAACCCACGACATAATACACCGTTGGGCGGTGGCCATCGGCGACATTATAAGAATCTTTTTCGAGAAGGGTCAGTTGTCGCTTCAACCTTGCATTCAAGCTATCGGCCTGAGCATCGTGACCCACCAAAGAACCTATTTTTGTGATATTCTGGAAAAGACCGTCAAATTTTGGTTTCTCTATGACACATACCATAGGCACTCCCATTTCGGCAAACTGACGCACGGTCTTTTCTGGCACCATTGAGCCACTAATGATAAGATCGGGATTGCGAGAAAGAACCTTCTCCACATTCAAATTACTGATGCCTCCAATATTCTCTATCTGCAACGCTGCTTTAGGATAAGTGCAAAACTCTGTGCGACCCACCAAGAGGCTGTCAGCTCCTAAAGAAAACATAATTTCTGTCACTGCAGGAGAAAGGGATACTATACGTTGAGGATTTTGTGGCACATTGACAACGCTGCCATAGTCATCAGTATATTCATACGTCTCTAATGCAGCGCTGCCCACGGTTCCATGCCCACATCCTGCTGTTGTCATGATGACAGCAGCGACAAATAACAAGACAATAACTTTTCTCATCCAATATGAAATTGAAAAAGAGGGTGCCGTATGACACCCTCTTGTATTCGACATTATATTAAGCTATTAGAGCAGCTTGGCAAGTTTAGCTGCGAGGTCACCAACGCGGGTGCTATAGCCCTTCTCGTTGTCGTACCAGCTGACAATCTTGATGAAGTTGCCATCCATAACTTGAGTGAGGAGGCTGTCGAAAATGCTGCTGTGAGTGTTGTCAATGATGTCGATGCTAACGATAGGTTCATCAACATATTGGAGCACACCCTTCATTGGACCTTCAGCGGCCTCCTTGATAGCGGCATTGATTTCCTCCTTGGTGACATTGCAGTTGAGCTCAGCGGTGAGGTCAACGACAGAACCATCAGGAGTAGGAACACGCATAGCGAAGCCATCGAGTTTACCTTTCAGTTCAGGGATTACCAGACCTACAGCCTTGGCAGCGCCAGAGCTTGTGGGGATGATACTGACGGCAGCGGCACGGGCGCGACGGAGGTCGCTGTGGGGCTGGTCGAGAATTTTCTGGTCGTTAGTATAGCTGTGAACTGTGTTCATCAAACCACGCTTGATACCGAACTTGTCGTTCAGAACCTTGGCGACAGGAGCAAGACAGTTGGTGGTGCAGCTGGCGTTACTGACGAGCTGCATTTCCTTAGTAAGAACATTGTCGTTGACACCCATAACAACGGTAGCGTCGACATCGTCAGCCTTACCAGCGGGGACGGTAAGGATAACCTTCTTAGCGCCAGCGTTGATGTGTTTCATCATCTGCTCACGTTTCTTGAAAAGACCAGTGGATTCAACGACGATATCTACACCAAGTTCACCCCAAGGAAGGTTCTGAGGATCACGTTCGGCATAGATTTTAACTTTTTTGCCATTAACCACAAGGCAGTCGCCTTCTGCATGTACTTCACCTTCGAAGTTGTCATGCACAGAGTCATATTTGAACAGATAAGCCAGTGTGTCGGCGCTGGTCAGGTCATTGATAGCCACGATTTCAAGCTCGGGATGAGCCAGCATGGCGCGGAAAGACATTCTTCCAATTCGGCCGAAGCCATTGATTGCTACTTTTGCCATATTGTATTGTTATTTAAATGTTTAATAAATTTTTATCTTTTATTTGGAGATTACAAATATACACATTTTTTGATAATTTAGAATAATTATCTCTATTATATTATCAAATATCGATACTCAAGACTGTATTAGAAACGACATCTATCAAAATTCATCAAAGGCCCAATTCCATGTGTTTTTTGGGGAAAATAATAACGGAGAACAATGGGAAGTAATAAAAGGAAGTTAATCTTCGATGGAAGTTAAAAAGGAAGTTATGCGCTGCGCGCAGGACAATACATTTTCATTTGTCCACTTTTACTTTAACTTTTCACTTCAAGAACAATGGGAAGTAATAAAAGGAAGTTAATCTTCGATGGAAGTTAAAAAGGAAGTTATGCGCTGCGCGCAGGACAATACATATTCATTTGTCCACTTTTACTCCCTCTTTTACTTCAGAATCTTTTTTTTCGCCATCACTTACACTTAATAAGCCTTGCTGCAATAACAAACAAAGTTTGAGTACAAAAAAGCACTCAACAGAATGATTTTTTTCCAAATCGTTTTTTTATTTATCTTTGCACTCGAAATTAAAGCCAGCCATGATGCGTTAATTCATTAGCAATTAAACTTTAAGTCACACAAAAACGCACATAGACTCTTCTCCGAGGAGTCTATCAAGGGAGAATTATGCGGTTTTGTGTGACTTTTTTTTCTCACATTTTGTTGCCGCCACTGCCGAGAGTTCTTTGACATAGCACCTTACCGCAACACGTATGCAGCGCCGCTCTCCCTTCCAAAACATTTCATATTAATCATAAAAATAATTAGACATGAGAAAACACAAAAGAAACAGAATTAATAAAATATGGATGGGTTGGAGCAATGGTAAAGAGGTACATCTGTCGCCGAGTGTTCGTCGTCAAGTTGACGTCTATGGGGCAAAAATGATCGACTACCATATCAGGCTGGACGAAGGCTATGAAATATACTATAGCGGTTGTTTTGTGACTCGCCACGAATGCAGACTTATAGAATATGAAGCCGACCACTACTGGGAGCAGGGAGAGCACCTTAAAGCCCTGAAGGAAATGATGTACGCCGCTATGCACGCACTTCCCGATGACGAACCCGAATTTGAGGATGTCCAATGGCTAAGCCCCACAGAGATGTTCTACTGGCATCCCAATGTCAAAGAGTTTCTTCGCCTTTCGTTACGATGTCGCGAATACTGCAAAAATGACACCCGTCTATGGCCTGTTTTTAAAGGCAGCTGGGTGGAGCGCACCCATAGCAAATACTTGAGAGTACTAGGCGAATGGGTAAATTCGTAGGTGAGAAAACTATTTGCAAATATCAACATTGCGACGCCATTGCCAATATTTGATACGCGACATGGCGGAATGCTTTGTGAAACCGCTGAAGACAATGTCATCGCTATTGGTAAGTGATTCCAACTCAGCCTTGCGCTGGTCGTCGAGATGAAATGACGCCGGCGCATGGCGGTTGTAAGGGCATACCATCTGACAAATATCGCAACCATAGGCATAGCCTCGGGTGTCCAATTCGTCTGGCAACCTGTCGGCGCGGTTCTCGATAGTATTGTACGAAGTACAACGTCGAGCGTCAAGCATGGGAGCCCCACTTTCCATAATAGTTATCGCCTTATTTGGACAGGCGTCGAGGCAAAGGCGACAGCTGCCACAGCCACAATTCATGGAAGAATCCTGTTTTGGGGAAATACAGGTGGTCGGCTGTGGGTCCGCTATGAGTCCGCTATGGGTCTCGTCCTCAACAGACAATTCCATGGGTGTGTCATAGCAATCCACCGTTGATGTGGTGACAATCTCGCCGAGAAAACAATATGATCCGTATCGGGGATGAACAAAAAGTGTGTTGCGGCCAATCCAACCCAGACCAGCACGCACAGCCCAATGACGATCACTTATAGGGGCTGTATCGACAAAAGGACGACCCTCAAAATCAGGATACCGTTCTTTTATGAGGGCCATAAGGCTGTACATCATTCGTTTCAGACGTTCATGATAGTCTTCTCCATATGCGTATTGGGCAATCTTTCCACGTCCTTCCATAACACGGTCGGACTTATAAAGGACAAGAAGAGAGATGACGCTACGGGCCCCTTCTACAAGAAGCCGAGGGTCACGGCGCATCTCAATGTTACGCTCCATATACTGCATGTCGGCATTGTAGCCCCTTGCCAGCCACTCTTCAAGTGGATACTCACTCTCCGGCAACCTTTCGGCTTTGGCGATACCACATGCCGCAAAGCCCAACTCCACGGCAATAGATTTGACTACAGCAGCCTCAATCATTGCAACGCAACCTCTGTGTGCTACTCGTCTTTGTTTTTCTTACTTCCCGAATAAAGCTCAAACTTCAGGAAACGGCAGTCGAGTGCACCATTGAAGAGCTGTATTTTCCTTGATGGATGCAGACCTATATGTTTCATCGCCTCAAAGTCGGAGGTGATGAGCCACACCTCGCAGCGTTCACCATAAAGATTCTTGAATGTATCACCAAGCTTGGAATACATATCATTAAGATCCTCAACCTTTATACGTTCGCCATAAGGAGGATTTGTCACAATTATAGTCTTACCCTCGGGAGGCTCCTGCTCCTCGAACGAGCCATGATAAAGGAAAACATCCTTGTGTAACTTCGCTCCCTTTAGGTTGGCCTCGGCCTGACGCAAAACATCCATATCTATATCGTTGCCCCATATCTCACATTCAAAATCGCCAGAGCCTATCTTGCGGTCTTCCTGTTCCCTGACACTCTTCCATTCGGCTATATTGAAGTCACGCCAACGCTTGAACGCAAACCTCTCCTGACGATAGTATTGTGCCGGTATGTTATTTGCTAGCATGGCAGCCTCTATAAGGAGTGTGCCACTACCACACATAGGGTCGTAGAAATTGCAGTCGCATTTCCAACCGCTAAGCTTGATCATTCCCGCGGCAAGAACCTCGTTAATCGGTGCGGCGCCGACAGCGATACGATAACCGCGTTTGTGCAATGAGTCACCAGATGAGTTCAAAAGAATAGTGACTTTGTTGTCGGCTATGTGAAGGTTGAGCTTGAAGTCCGCGCTTTCTGTGTCAATACTGGGTCTTTGGTTGAACATGCGGCGAAAACGGTCTACTATGGCGTCTTTGGTTTTGAGGGCAGCATAGTAGGAATTGGTAAATAACTCACCTGACGTAGTGGAATCAATCATGAAAGTGCCATCGACATCGAGAATTTTCTCCCACTTGATACGACTGACATTGTCGTAAAGCTCTTGCTCGTTATTAGCCTCGAATTCCGCGAAAGGTTTAAGGATGGCAAGGGCAGTACGACATGTGTAGTTGGCGCGATAAAGCACACGCATGTCGCCCATGAAAGCCACGGCACGAGTCAACGGTTCAATCTCTGTGGCGCCGCATTCGCGCAACTCTTCCGCAAGAATTTCCTCGAGTCCGAACATGGTTTTGGCAATCATTTTAAAACGATTGACTGTCTGAGGCGTGGCAGGCACGGTCCTACCCTTTTCTTTCTGAATAATCATTGTTAGTGGTTTGTAATTAAAATAAGTATTATGTTTTTTACACTTAAATATTGCATTAGATGCCAGCTATTGCTTTTTAAATTTCCCCACTCCCGATGGACTGTGGTATATACTAGAGCCCATAGGTTGGCGGTGGAATGGATCTTGCGTACTTACAGAGTAGCGACGACGTGAAGAATGGAATAACTTGCGTTCCCTACGTTGCCGCCTGGAAAGCTTATAACCCGTTTCACGACTGTCGGCAATGGCGATATTGATAGCATAGCCTGAAAGAATCACCACGCAATTGGCATAAATCCAAAGCATGACAATCAACAACGTTCCTATTGAGCCATAGAGAATATTGTAGTTATTGAAATTGTTGATATAGATTTGGAAAGCCCATGAAAGGCCAAAGATGAGCAGTGTTGACAGTACAGAGCCAATAGAGAAGAAATTGATTCTTTGTTTTTTGACAGGAGCCATATAATAAAGAAGGCTTAGCGTCAATAGGGTCAGGAAAACAAGCAGAAGCCAACGGCCAAAGCTAAAAGCGAAGAGGCTCAGTTTGGTTTCCGCCATGAAATTGCGGCTTATCATAAAATAGATGAGTATCTTATATCCAATAAGAAGTGACAGAATCGCCACAACAAGGACATAAAGGATCATGACAAGCAGAAGGCAGAGCATATAGCGGCGTACCAAAGAGCGCCATTCAATACTGTGGCTCACCGAATTGAACGACTGAAGAAGACCATGCATACCATTGGCAGCAAGGATAACAGAGCCTATAAAACCTATGGAGAGAAGGCTACTGTGTTTATGTCCCATAACGTCGACAATAGTCGAAGCCACACGGTCGAAGATATCGGATGGCAATATGTTGGAGAGTTGCAGCAACAATTCGCTCTGCAGCCCCTCTATGGGCAGATATGGAATGAGAGTAAAGAAAAAGATAAGCAACGGCGGCATAGCCATAAAGAACGAGAAAGCCAAAGCTTTAGCACTCTGCCACAAGTCGCGATTAGAGAAATGCTTAAGGATTTGTATTAGCGGTACTCCCGCACAACCAGGCAACACCAAACGGTTGAAGAATGGCACAATGCGCAGACTCCAAAAGCGTAGAGCCGCATTGTAGCGTCGGTTGAACCAGACGCCCAAATCACTTTTCTTCAATCGTTCAAGGAACTGCACTTACAAATACTAGTAATGTTTATAGTTTAACGTGTAAAGTTTAAAAGTATCTCTTGGCTTACAATCAACATCTTACGTTCTAATATCGTTACAACTATTTTTTTATCATTACGTAAATTTTATGATAAAGGAGGGAAAAAACTATTTTTTGACAAGACTTATATCCAAACTCTTGATATGATGCGTCAAAGCGCCTACCGAGATAAAATCCACACCCGTCTCGGCATAGGAACGCAATGTTTGGTCGGTAATACCACCACTTGCCTCGGTCTCATAACGACCGTCGATGCGACGGACAGCCTCCTTAAGTGTGGCAACATCGAAATTGTCAAGCATGATACGATCCACGCCACCATGAGCCAGGACTCTGTCCAACTCGTCGAGGTTGCGAACCTCTATCTCTATCTTTAGATTTTTACCTTTCGAATGCAGGTAGTCATGAGTACGGTCGATAGCGGCCTCAATGCCACCAGCGAAGTCTACATGATTGTCTTTGAGCATAATCATGTCGTACAAGCCAATACGATGATTTGTGCCGCCGCCACAATGAACGGCGTATTTCTCCAAAAGACGCATGTTGGGTGTCGTCTTGCGAGTATCCAGAAGTCTTGTATTCAGCCCATCGAGCATTTTCACCATGCGATGTGTCTCGGTGGCTATACCACTAAGACGCTGCATGAAATTCAAGGCGGTCCGCTCGGCGGTTAATATGCTTCCCGAATGACCCTCGACGAGCATAATAACGTCACCCTTGGAGACAACATCTCCGTCTTTTTTCATCAAGGTGATTTTCAAGGAAGGATCGACAATTGTGAACACCTCCCTTCCTACTTCACATCCGCAAATAACACCATCTTGTTTCGCCACCATCTTGGCGCAATCGGTAGCCGTGGGAGGAATGCATGCCAATGTGGAATGGTCTCCATCGCCAATATCTTCGCGCAAAGCCATGCGTATCAGCTCGTCTAAATTAGGAATATCGGTCATCATTTCAATGTAACTTTTTTTAGGTCCTTTATCCTAATGGTAGGGAATGGAACCTATTGAAAATATTTTGCAAAAGTACGAATAAAATCCATTATTGTGCAAAAAAATTTCACATACCATATAACTTTTGTATTTTTGCACCCGTTACCCAATCAGGTAGTAACCATTTAAAGCAATATAAACATGAATGTTAGCATAATAAATATAGGTGACGAGTTGCTTATCGGACAGGTGGTGAACACCAATGCCTCGACAATGTCGAAAATGCTCATAGGAGCTGGGATGAACGTGGCGGAAGTGTCTATAATCGCCGACTCGGCAGAAGCCATCCTCAACACCGTTCAACGTCACACCGAAAATTATGACGCCGTGCTGATGACCGGAGGCCTTGGACCCACCAAAGACGACATCACAAAAAAAACGCTTTGCCAATTCTTCGACAGCAAAATGAAAGAAAACCCAATGGCTTTGGACAACGTCAAAAGGATTTTCGAAAGCCGTGGATATGAACTGACACCTATCAACCGACAGCAAGCCATGGTTCCCGAATGTTGTGAAGTGCTCAACAATGACCTTGGCACCGCCCCCTGTATGTGGTTCGAGACCAACCGCCACACTGTTTTGGTTTCCCTCCCTGGAGTTCCTTTCGAAATGGAATGGCTAATGAGCAATCGTGTCATTCCAAAACTGCAAAAGAGATTCAATGTCGGAAACATAGTCTCTAAAAACATCCTTGTTCAAGGCATTGGCGAGAGCTTTCTCAGCGACCTTATAGAGCCCTGGGAATTGTCATTGCCCGACAATGCCAAACTGGCGTACCTCCCTGTCGCCGGCATGGTAAAACTACGACTAACCATTAGGACAAAAACAAATGAAATCTGTGATTCGGCCTATTTTTCCAATTTACTTAAAGGTCTGTATGAACTAGCGGGAAAATACATCGTCGGCGAAGACTGCGAAACCTTGGCAGAGCTGGTGCACAACACCCTTGTCTCGAAAGGGAGAACTCTCGCCACAGCCGAAAGCTGCACCGGTGGAACCATAGCCAGCAGACTTACAGCACTGGCAGGAGCATCCTCCTATTTCCGCGGAGGTGTGGTAGCCTACAGCAATGCCGTCAAAGAAAACACCCTCGGTGTCAATCATGAAACTCTGGAGAATCATGGCGCTGTGAGCGAGGAAACAGCTCGGGAGATGGTAGAAGGTGTGCGACAGAGACTAGGTGCCGACTACGCCATTGCGACAACCGGTATCGCCGGCCCCGACGGAGGCACAAAAGAGAAGCCCGTAGGCACTATATGGATCGCCGTTGCGTCACAAGACAAAACCGAGGCTCAATTGCTGCAATTCGGCGGCAACAAAAGACAACAGAATATTGACCGCAGCGTTAACCAAGCATATGCCATGCTTTTACGCATGATTAAAAACTCTTGATCTTTATAATTCTCTAACACCATAATTTCTATGCCTAAAGCCCTTACAACAATAATATTTCTAATAATCAGCAATGTTTTCATGACCTTTGCGTGGTACGGGAACCTTAAACTCACCGAGATGAAGATAAACACCAGCTGGCCGCTGATACTTATCATTCTCACTTCGTGGGGCGTTGCCTTCTTCGAATACAGTTTCATGATTCCCGCCAACCGTATTGGAAGTCAAATCAACGGTGGCCCTTTCAGCCTCATGCAACTGAAAATCCTTGCCGAGTGCATCTCTCTGACTGTCTTCACCATCATTGTCGCCACAGTCTTCAAGAGCGAGCCCATCAAATGGAACCATCTTGTCAGCTTCGGTTTCATTATCCTAGCAGTAATTTTCGCATTCTGGAAAACAAAATAGACTGAAATGAAACGATTGCTTATACTTGCCTTGCTGTCTCTTATTCTGACAAGCTGCCAAAACAAGGAAGAACGCGTTTATCTTACCGATTGGCAGTTTAACTACAATGGACAATGGTACAAAGCCTCTGTGCCCGGCTTCATCCACACCGACTTGATGGCAAATGGTCTTATTCCCGACCCTTATTACGGCACCAACGAGGACTCCGTGCAATGGGTCGCCGACTACCCTTTTTGGACATATAGTACCGATATAAGTAGTCTTTCTCTCCCTAAAGGTGACACATTATGGCTTGTTTGCGAGGGTCTGGCTGGTAATTGTCGGATTTATCTCTGTCATGGAAAATATTCCCACGTTGAGAACGAGCAAAACATGTTTGTTCAGAAAATCATGAAACTGCCTGACAGTTGCTACCGAATCGAGATTGACTTCTTCCCTCTTGATGATGACAGTAAACAAAAAGAATATGTCGCCACACTTCCTGACAAGAGAGCCTTCACTCGCATAGCACCCTACCAGCAAGGTTGGGACTGGGGCCCAAAACTGACCACATGCGGAATATGGAAAGAGGTGTATATCACAAACAGAAAACCCAGTATAACTAGTACCGCTAGTATAACCAGGGATTCTAGAGTAGAGCTCCGTCAAGAACAGGACAGCATCGGGCAATCGTTTACCTTCTACCGCGATGGAAAACCAATCTTTATTAAAGGGGCCAACTGGATTCCTGCCCACTCGTTTCCTGTAATGACACCTGAATTGGCGGCTCGATACCGCATGCTGCTTTGTTCCGCGAAAGAGGCCAATTTCAACATGATTCGTGTATGGGGAGGCGGTATCTACGAGCATGACTACTTTTATGACCTATGCGACTCGCTGGGGCTCATGGTATGGCATGACTTCAACTTCAGCACTATGCTGTACCCTGACGACCCATATATGCTGGCAAGCATCCACGAGGAGGCTATCCAGAATGTGGCAAGGATAGCCAAACACCCTTGCGTGGTGCTTTGGTGCGGCAATAACGAAGTCAAGAACGGCTGGGAAGACTGGGGCTGGCAGGGAGTCTACAACTGGACTCCCGAGCAGCGAGCAAGGCTGGAACATGGCATGGACACTATCTTTGGTTATACCAGTGAAACTAGTAATACTAGTTCAACTAGCATTTTAGCACAAGCCGTTGCCGCCTACGACCCCCTGCACCGCCCGTACATTACCACTTCACCACTTTACGGATGGGGGCACCCAGAGTGCACCACACACGGCGACAGCCACTACTGGGGTGTTTGGTGGGGAGAGGAACCTTTTGAGATGTACAAAGAAAAAACGGGCCGTTTCATGAGCGAATACGGATTCCAAAGTTACCCTTTGATGAGTACCATACGCCGCTACTGTCCGGAGGCTCAACTTAGCATTGACTCTCCTGCCATGAGAAACCACCAGAAACATCCCCGCGGCCTTCAAATCATTGACAAGGCCATGCGTCAATACTATGGTTTTGACAGCAAGAACCTCTCACTTGAGGACTATGTTTATGTCAGCCAATTGCTTCAGGCTTGGGGTACAGGATACGGCGTTCTGTGCCACCTCACCAACCCACGCTGCGACGGCACACTCTACTGGCAGCTCAACGACTGCTGGCCTGTGGCATCATGGAGCAGCATTGACTACTATGGCAACTGGAAGGCACTACACTACCGTGTCCAAAAACTATTTGACAACAATGCCGACCTTGCCGGATGGGAAAAGTATTACAGTATATACCCCAAAGATCGCAAATACGAGAAGGCAAAGTATAAGACTACTCATAATAGCAACGACGGACATCTTTCGGTATCAATAAAGGCCGAAAACGACATCTACGATGTTTATATTGACACTTATCCTCATATCGACGGACATTTCACATCAAACTTTGTCGATCTGAAAGCAGGTGAAAGCATTACCACCACACTAATACCTATTGACAAGAAAACAGATGTTAGTAAAGTGAGAGTTATCGTGAAAACGCTAAATGATATTTATACGAGATAAGGGTTTGAAAGGGTACAAGCTCCTGTGGAGCGCGTAGAGCTGATTTGTGCGTGGCGAATTTAAAGGTTATAAAGGTTTAAAGGGTTTAAAGGTTATAAAAGTTAAAAGTCATTTTCAACTTTCTTCACTGGATTATTTTTTTCTCAAGGTGTTCAGTTGCCTCATCAAGTTCGGCAGGCATACCACCCCTTCGGGGTGCAATTTTTAATTTTCAACTTTCACCATTAAGTGTTAACGCTAACTAAAAATGAAGTTTGACAAATAATTTCAAAGCGTAAAAGAGACTGTAAAGCAACAAAAAAGGATGTCCCAACGGAACATCCTTTTTTTTGTGTTTAAGATTAATCTTATTTGATGACCTCCACGACACCATTACGCTGGATATCGCCAAGGTAGCCCTTTCCTGTGAAGCGCCAGAAGTATGTACCGGCAGGAATATTGTCGGCGGCAGGATCCCAGAAATCCTCATCCTTGGAGATATTCTCTTTATAGAAAACTCTCTTACCCCAACGGTCATAAATGGCCAGTGAGTTGTTGGGATAGCCAAGTCCGTCGACAAGGTTACGAATGATAAATCTGTCGTTGACGCCGTCGCCGTTAGGAGTCACAGCATTGGGGAATTGCAGGAAGTCGTTGACAAGGAGAATTCTGTTCTCGACAGTGTCGCGGCATTCCACAACATTGCCACTGGGACCAATATTCTTGGTCATAGCTATGAGACGTGCCACATAACTACCCGAAATATCGCTGCCATCAGTCTCCCATTCGAATGAGGGATTGACATCGGTAAGAGTGTGATAGGATATGTGGTTGTCACGGTCATACTGGATTTCCCAATAGTATTTGTTGTTGTCGCTTTGAGGAATGGTGAGGTTATTGAAAGTCACCATTGGATGTGTAACGGTTGGGTTCATGGGTTCCCATGAGAAGCGCGCATCGGGGCTGGAGTAGACAGTCACCAGATTATGGTATACCAACGAGTCGTTGCAACCATGTTCACTGCGTACGAAGTATTTGAAGTCATACTGACCAGTGCCATAGGTGTGTGTAGGGCTCTCGTTGCGTGACGAGTCACCGTCACCGAAGACCCAGAGATATGTATTACCATACTGAGAAGTGTTTTCAAAATGGATAGTGTATGGCTCACATCCCTCAAGAGGATACACACCTGGGTCGAAATTAGGCAGAGGCTGGTGGTTGATGTTGACACGTACCGAGTCGCGGGTACGGCAGGTGGTGCTATTCCAGTGGTTCTCGACGTCCACAGTATAAAGAGTGGAGCTACCCATCATAGATTGAGTCGATATTGTATCTGTAGTCTGTCCAAAAGGATCCCATTTGAAAGTATATGCGGTATCGGTATGACGGTCCTTAGCATCGAGAACTATAGTCTGGACATCGCAGATGAGCAGAGTGTCACCAATGTTAGGTTCGGGCGACCATACACTTTGAATAGCTGTGGAAGTATCCCATATACAGCCAAACTCATCGTAGATTCTTACCTTGATGGGGAAATAACCAGCAGTATCGTGTGAGGAAATAATAGAACGAGTGGGTTCACGGTTGTCAATGTTCAGACCTCTCCAATAGCCAAGGTCGAAATCGCCATAGTTGGAGTCGGGCTGCCAGATAACAGAGTCGATGGCAACCTGATATTCACATCCTGTACCGGAGCTGATGCCACAGAAATCCAGAGCCCATGAGAAAATCCAGCCATTGTCACCTGGCCATGGGTCGCATACCTGAATAGACCAGTCACCATTAAGCGGGCAGCCTACAAGTTCATGGAAATCGGATGCCGGGAGGTAATAGGAACTTTTACCCTCGTGGTCGCTAGGATGTTTATGGCTAAAATTGGTTCTATTAGGAGCGACTTGACCTGCTCTAACATAAGGAGCGGGAATAACATCGAAGACAACTTCAGGGATAACATCAATCCAGTCACCAGTTTGGAAATAATCACGTGGCTCTTCGTCAGCCGACGAAACATTGGCGGCGACACCCCTGTTCAGTTTATAATCCTTGTTGCGGGAGAAGCAGTAATCCATACCAATACCATACATGTTGCAGAGAGAGTCGCAATATGAACCATTGGGAACACTACTTCCTTGTCCGCTTGGACATGTCGAAGAACCATCATAAGTACCACTTGAGCCGCCATAAGGAATACCAATTTTGGTACTCAGTGAACCATACGATCCTTGAGGAACCAATTGTGGATCATAAGAATGGTCAAAATTGGGGTTGCCGAATTTTAAACCAGCCTTTTGTCCTGTAGGGCAAATGATGCGGATATTATAGTCTCCGTTCCAAGAATGCTCATGGTTGATACAGATTGAGCAGATATCTTCAGCCGACTGTACAGTACGTCCGGGAGGGAAGTCGTCAAAATGGATAGGCGCCTGGAAGCAGCCATCGTCGTCAGCGTCAACGCAACCGATACCCATACCATCCGGGAGGAAGGTCTTACAAGAGATAGATCTTGATTTGGCCTTGGCGAAACTAATGTGCTGCATACCGATGGTGGCATTACCGCCGCTATAGCCAATGTTCACGATGGCGGAGTCGGTGGTACACATAGGATTAAGATTGTAGATGGTCTTCACTGGGTTCTGTGCGATACGCACCTTCACAGCCTCATGTACCAGAGAGCGGCATCCGCGAATATCCGTAAGCTTAAGAGTCACATCGTAGCAGTCCAAGTCGGTATAAGCGGCAGGAGCAAGATTCATAGCGATACCACTGGTGTCATGACCATTACCAAAGTTCCATTCGAAGAGAGATGAGTAATCCCCTGCACCATAAGCGTAATCATTTGTATATTCGCCATGACCGCTGAAGATCACACCCTCGCCCAAACAGAGGTGTACACCACGGAACCACTGGGTATCCAGCGTGTATTGGGATGAATCTGCCGACCAGTTTGTATCAACCTGCGTGGCCATTCTGGTATATGCGGTATCAACAATGACACCATTTTTGGTTTTATAGTAAACACTGTCAATAACAGGGATTATGGTCTCGCACTTCTCGCGGCAACGAGCCTCTATAGAAAAACCCTTGCCGGTTTGGCCATCACCATTGGTTTTAAAACGAATGGTGAGTTTGCCCGACTGGTTTAAAGTAGAGGGATATATCGTCGCGTGGTACAACGAGTTGTAATTATTATTAGACACATACCTTGCAAGATAGGTTGTGTTTGGACCGTCGTGGACGAACAGAGTGTCACCAGGATCAATATCAAACTCATTGAAATAAAGACCCAATGCCTGCTCACCCTCGCAGACCGCGGTATCGATGGTAACCCACCTATTAAAAGGTCCGTCAAGATATTTGCCCGACGTAGTGTTTTCGCTACCAAGCATCAGATAGTGCTGACCTTGGTATACGACAAGGCTGACTGTGGTTCCATGGGTAGATCCGTCAAGGGTATACGATCCCGGCATCTGCGCCATACCCATCGTCAGGGCCATTAAGAAAAGAAGCAAAACAGCAATTCGTTTCATATGATAAACTCTTTTTGTTTAATGTATCAAGTATTTAAATATATCCGAGATATTACTTGTCTAATATCTACCTGATAAGTGCGGTCTACGTCGAAAAAAGACGAAAAAATATAGTTAAAAAATCTTAAAAATTATTTTATCGCTTTTCGAAGATGATTAATAAGAGCCATAAGCAATCCAAGGCAGATGAAACCGCCAGGGGCAAGAATGAAGAGCAGCATTCCGTCGGCACCTCCGATAAACGAGAAGCAGAATTTAGTTCCCGCTCCTATAGTTCCAGCACCGAGAGCCTCACGGACAATGCCAAGCAATGTCAACGCCCAGGTGAAGCCAAGCCCCATAAAAAGACCGTCAAGTAATGAATGCCACACATTGTTCTTTGAAGCGAAAGCCTCAGCGCGTCCCAAAACGATGCAGTTAACAACAATCAGTGGGATGAAAAGGCCCAAAGACTCATAAAGAGAGGGCAGGAAGCCCTGCATAACCATCTGGACAATGGTCACGAATGTGGCGATAACGACGATAAAGCACGGTATACGGACTTTGTCAGGCACCACACTTTTCAGCAAAGAGATAACAATGTTGGACATTATAAGCACAAATGTAGTTGCAAGGCCCATACACAATCCGTTGAGCGCCGACGTGGTAGTGGCAAGGGTTGGACACATGCCAAGCACGAGAACCCATGTGGGATTTTCCTTAATAAGGCCGTTTTTAATGATATCTGATGCTTTCATTATTTTGTTTCTCCTTTCTCTACTTTGAATGCGTTATAGGCGGTACCGACCAAACGGCAGAACGCGCGGGAAGTGATGGTCGAGCCCGTGATGGCATCGATCTCTCCACCGTCACCATCTTTGCTGACAGTGACCTTGTTAGTCGCCGGATTCTTTCCTATAATGCTGCCTTTGCCATCGTTCTGGAACCAGCTACTGGCTTTTGCGCCAAGACCTGGAGTCTCGTTAGAGCCGAGAATCTCATATCCTGTGATATTACCTTGGGCGTCAAAACCGACCATAGCTGTCAAGCGACCTCCAAAACCATTGTTGTCGTACGATTCCACAGCTTTGCCCACAATGTTTCCTTCAGCGTCATAGGCGGTATAGCGTACCAAGTCGGCATCAACATCACCTTTCGAAGTTGACATCGTGACAGTAACTGTATCGGGGGTGTAATTGTTGAATGCCGGCAACACTTTAGCCACAGCGTCAGCGACTTTTTTCTTATTCACATCCTCGATAGGGCCCTTTGTAGCATTGTTCACAAGAGCAAGGGCAAAACTTGCCACCAAAGCGATAAGCGTCAGCGACAGGAGCATATTTTTCAGAGATGATTCTGCTTTCTTTGCCATATCATTGTTTTTTTTCGATTCTTAGATTCAATTAGTTCGCAAAACGTTTGGGTTTGCACCAACGGTTGAGCAGCGGTGTCACCGAGTTCATGAGCAGTATGGCGAAACTAACACCTTCGGGATAGTTGCCCCAATTGCGGATGACGATGGTAAGAACGCCACAGCCAAAACCGAAAATAAGCTGACCGACCTTGGTCATAGGCGAGGTAACCATATCTGTCGCCATGAAACATGCACCCAACATTATACCTCCAGTGAGGATGGTGGTAAGCGGATCGACGAAGGCTGTCTTGTCACAGAGCCAAAGTATGCCACTAAAAATAAAAGCAGTACCGATAAAGCTAACAGGTATATGCCAACTGATAATGCGGCGGCACAACAGATAAATGGCGCCTATCAGTATTGCGATAGCCGAAACCTCACCAAGTGAGCCACCCATGTTGCCCACAAAGTAGTCCCAGACCTGACCGGCAGCCTGCACCCCATTCTCCTTGATGAGGCCGAGTGGTGTTGCACCTGTTGTGGCGTCGGTAGTGGGGACACTGACCATCGAGAAGAGGTTCTCGCCGGGCTTGGGCCATGTGGTCATCTGGACAGGGAAAGAGATGAGCATGAAGACACGACCCACGAGAGCAGGGTTGAAAGGATTCTTACCCAATCCGCCAAAACTCATCTTGCCGATACCTATGGCTACCAGAGCAGCGATGATGACAAGCCATATCATCTCTCTGGTCGCCGGCACATTGAATGCAAGCAATAGTCCTGTCACAACAGCGGAGCCGTCGCAGATTGTGGATTCGCATTTTATTATGAATTTTTCTATCAGCCACTGAAACAACACACAGCTTGCCACTGAGACGAGACTGATAAGCAGAGCATTCAGTCCGAAGAAGGCTATGGCGACAATAAGGGTGGGGACCAGAGCCAAATTGACACGCCACATTATTTTTTTTGTCGACTCGTCGCTGTGTACGTGCGGCGATCCAGATACATTCAGTAGTTTCATATCAGTATTTATTATTGTATACTTATATATTTACTTATTCATGATATTTATTTCTTTTTTGCCATCAGAATGCCACGATAAAGGTTCTTGCCGAGTCTTATCTCATCAAGCAGAGGCTTGTTGGCGGGACATGAGAAGAAGCAGCATCCGCATTCTATACAATCAAGGATGTTATGAGTACCAGCCTCTTCAATGCGACGGTTTTTGACAAGCGAAGAGAAGAGATAGGGCTCAAGACCCATAGGACATGCGTTCATACACTTGCCACAACGTATACAGTTGCTCTCGACAGCACGTTCTGCCTCTCCCTCATCAATAACGAGCACACTCGATGCTCCCTTTGTGGTAGGACCGTCCAAATTGCATACAGCCTTACCCATCATAGGACCGCCGCTGATAACCTTTCCGGTCGTCTCTGGCAGCCCCTCGCTCATGGCATGAGCTATAATGTCGCTATAAGTGACACCGAAACGGACATGATAGTTATGCTGCGCTTGCAGTTTCTTTCCCGTGACAGTGAGGATGTTCTCTATAAGAGGTTTGTTTTTCTGCACAGCCTCATATACAGCAAATGCTGTACCCACATTGTTAACGACACAGCCTACATCGATAGGCAACTTACCCGATGGGACACGGCGGCCAGTGATGGCATTGATAAGCTGTTTCTCCGCACCCTGTGGATATTTGACCTTCAGTGGCTCCACAACAATACCTTCAAATTTTTGGGCCATTTCCGTCATTACCCTGATTGGCTCCGGTTTGTTGTTCTCAATTCCGATATAGGCCTTGGGAACGCCAAGAGCCTTGCGAAGAATGTTTACTCCGATGCAAATCTCTTCGGCATGCTCAACCATAACGCGATGGTCACTGGTGAGATATGGCTCGCACTCGACAGCATTGATGATAAGATACTCAGCCTTTTTGTCGGGAGCGATGGAGTATTTGATATGTGTGGGGAATGTGGCTCCTCCAAGACCCACAACGCCCATCTCTTTCAGTTTGTCAACTATTTCTTTGGGTTCCAGCGTGCACTCGCGCTTGATATCGGGAGTGCGGTCTATTGACTCTTCCCACTCGTCGCCTTCGACATTGATATAGATCGCAGGCTTGGCAAGACCAAAAGCATCTTTGCAGCTGTCAATCTTTGCAACAGTGCCGCTGAATGGCGAATGGACGTTGGCACACATGAAAGCCTCGGCCTTGCCTATTAGCTGACCCACTTTCACTTTGTCGCCCTTGGCGACACACGGTGTGGCAGGAGCTCCCAAGTGCTGGTTCATAAGAATAACGGCGGTTTTAGGCAGAGGGAACTCTTCTATGACAGCCGTTGTCGATATTTTGTTCTCTTCGGGGTGGACACCACCCATTGCGAATGTCTTCATATCTTCGTTACTAAAGCTGATTGAATATTATTATGCGTTAGTGGTGCTGCCATCGTTGACAGGCGCGGCCTGAGACTGGGAGACAGGCTGCTCTGGCTGAGGTTGCGCCGGACGGTCAACCTTTGGTGGAAAATTAACAGCATGGATGGCGCCTGTGGGGCACTCGGCCACACATTTGCGGCACAACTTGCAAACGTTGAAATCAATATATGCGAGATTGTTCTCTACAGTTATAGCGCCAAAGGGACAGGTCTTGGCACACTTACCGCAGCCTATACAAGCCGCAGAGCAGGACTTGCGAGCGTCAGCACCCTTTTCCTTATTGCGGCAAGCGACGTAAACACGACGGTTCTTCATACCCTTCTTGCGCAACTCAATAATACCACGCGGACAGGCCTTGACACAAGCTCCACAAGCCACACACTTGTCCTCATTGACAACTGGCAGGCCTGTTTCGGGATCTATACTTAGAGCGTCAAACTGACAAGCGCGGGCACAATTGCCAAGACCAAGACAGCCATAAGAGCATCCACTTTCGCCAGTGTAAAGGCTGTTGGCGAAAGCACAGTCCTGCATTCCTTGGTAATGTGTTTTTGCAGGAGCGTTGGCACATGTGCCATTGCAACGTACCACAGCGACCTCTGGCTCTTTTTCCTCAGGAGTGCAACCAAGTATAGCAGCCACCTTCTTAGCCACCTCGGCGCCACCGGCAGGACAACTAAGACCTTCCATGTTACCTTGCTTGACAAAAGCCTCAGCCATGGCACGGCAACCAGCACGACCACAACCACCGCAGTTTGCGCCGGGGAGAGCCTCGGCGACTTCGTCAATCAATGGGTCTTCAACCACTTTAAATTTCTGTGCCACAAAGTACAAAACCACGGCGAATATAGCTCCCGTGATTCCCAGTACCAGCACTGCAGACCATATTCCTGTCATAATTGATGATATTTAGTTCTTTTATGGATTTTACATAATTATAAAATGCAAATTTACACATTTTTTCGCTATTGTTATCGTATTTTTTCAATGATTATTAACAAATATTTAATAAATACTTATTTCTGTGGAGTTTATCATGATAATATCTTTTAAAAGAATGCAACAAAAAAGCATTTTTATAAGAGGAAAAAAATACTTTAAAAAGTTTTTAAGGTAAATATTTTGCCAATATAAAAAAAAGTAGTAATTTTGTACCCGAAATCAAACGAAAAAAACATCCATCATGAACAACATTATTGTCGGTTTCGACTTCTCAACCGGATCGGCTAATGCCGTTGATTTAACCATAGATATCGCCAACCGTTGGCATTCGGACATTCGCCTTGTATATGTTAAAAAAGAAGGCGAGGATGAAACTCCAATCCGTGCAGAAATTGAACGCCGTAACGCTGGCGTTGAGCATCTCCTAAAAGACATCAAACTCGAATACGTTATCAGAGAAGGCAAAGTGTCTGAACAGCTCGCCATGCAAGCCATTGAAGACCAAGCTCTCATGATTGTGGTAGGAACTCATGGCATGTCTGGTTTCGAAACGAACTGGATTGGAAAAAACACCTATCGTACAATAACCGAGGCACCCGTCCCCGTGTTATCGGTACGTGAAGATTTTAATTTCCACAAAGACCTGGAACGCATAGTTATCCCATTGGACAGCACCAACGAGACCCGTCAAAAGGTTCCTTTCGCAACCAGAATGGCCAAAACGTTCGGCTCAACAGTTTACCTGCTGGGGCTCAATACTTCCGACTCCAAAGACATCACCACCCTAGTGAGAGGCTATGTGGAACAGGTGGAGAAATATCTTGACAAATATGAAGTCAAACACGTCACCGAATATCTTGACGCAAAGAAAAACCTCACTGTCTCCACTCTTGAGTATGCCGATCAAATCAATGCCGACCTCATCGTCATCATGACTGAGCAGGAAAAAGCGTTAACCGCATGGTTACTTGGAAATTATGCGCAGCAAATGCTCCATCTTTCCAAACACCCCATCCTTTCAATACGCCCCGAACAGATTGGATCTCAATCGAGGTAGGACAATAATATCACGACATGCGAAAAATCACACTTTTGCTGTGCGCTGTTTTATTCATGTGCACCAACATCAATGCTCAATCACGCAAAGGGAAGATCGAGATAACCGGTGATTTAAAAGTCAGCGAACTGGTCAAGAAACATATCGAGTTTAATGACCGCTTGCAGACTATCAAAGGATATCGTATCCAAATAGCCGCTATGTCGGGGGCCAATTCACGAAACCAGGCTTTTGAGCTTAAACGGCAATTCAAAGAAAAATATCCCGATGTTGAAGTATACATCTCCTACGTTGAATCAAACTTTAAAATCAAAGTAGGTGATTTCACTTCAAAATTAGACGCTTATGTCTTCATGCAAAAAATCAAAAGTGTGTATCCCGGAACCATATGTGTCGACAACGTCTATCCCATACATCCCGACATGTCGAACATCATTCCCGAAACTGACGACGACGCTGACTTATAGAGAATAAGCATACAAAGAAAAAGGCCGCTAAACTTTAGCGGCCTTTTTCATTGCTTGTTGCATATCTGACAAATCCAGAAGTCACATTATAGATAAGCGATAAGATGTTTGCTCTTTGAGCTTGATTTCAAACGCTTCAAGCCTTTTTCTTTTATCTGTCGCACACGTTCACGGGTGAGACCGAACTTCATTGCAATCTCGTCAAGACTTAAAGCATGAGGCATCCCAATCCCAAAATACATGCGTATAACATCACGCTCGTATTCAGTAAGCGACGATAGGGCGCGCTCAATTTCCAGAGAGAGCGACTCCTGCATAAGAGCCTCGTCTGTGGCTGGAGTATCCTCGTTGGGTAGCACATCGACAAAGTTCACATCCTCGTCGGCGACAAGCGGAGCGTCGATAGAAATATGACGTCCGGAAATACCAAGAATACTTTTTATTTTGTCCTCAGGAATATCGAGCAGTTCCGAGAGCTCCTCCTCCGAAGGAGGCCTCTCCAGCTTTTGTTCCAGTTTAGAGATTTCCTTTTTGAGTTTGTTGAGAGCTCCAAGTTGGTTGGAAGGAAGTCGCACAATGCGTGAATTCTCGGCGATAGCCTGCAAAATAGACTGACGAATCCACCACACAGCGTAAGAAATGAATTTAAATCCACGGGTTTCGTCGAAACGTTTAGCAGCCTTGATCAAGCCCACATTACCCTCGTTGATAAGGTCTGGAAGACTAAGACCTTGGTTTTGATACTGCTTAGCCACAGACACCACAAAGCGAAGGTTGGCCTTTGTCAGGCGGTCTAGAGCAGCCTGGTCACCGGCCTTGATACGCTGGGCCAACTGCACCTCCTCCTCAGGTGTGAGGAGCTCCTCGCTGCATATATCCTGCAAGTATTTGTCCAGCGACTTGATATCGCGGTTTGTGATAGAATGGGTAATTTTTAATTGTCTCATGTATCGAAAAATTACTTTACAATCTTTTTCTTGTTTTCCACATAACGACATTTTGAAAAAAAAGTTTCATAAGTGACAAAAAAAAACTTATAATCGACTTTTTTTTATTAACTTTGCAGTTTGTAAAAAAGTGTCGCAAAAGAGCCTGGCAAGGCCATGGACTCTTATAAAATAATGATTCACAAAAACATTATTTGAGGGTGCTTTATGATTGCCTTTTTTGCCGACACCGTTAAAAAGTCAAAAAGGGAAAAATAATATTTGATATGTTTGAAAACATAAGCAGCAAGATTGAAAAAGCGCTACACACTCTACGAGGCAAAGGGTCAATTACAGATATCAACGTAGCAGAGACTGTCAAGGAGGTGCGCAAAGCGTTGCTTGATGCCGACGTGAGCTATCCTGTCGCCAAAGAGTTCACCGACAGAGTGAAGCAAGAAGCCATGGGCCGTAATGTCATCCAGTCTATTGAGCCTGGTCAGCTTATGGTGAAGATTGTGCATGAAGAGCTCACCAAACTCATGGGTGAACAAGCCGTAGACATAAATCTCAAAGGGACACCAAGCATTATCTTAATAGCCGGGTTGCAAGGTTCGGGAAAGACAACATTCAGCGCAAAACTGGCCAACTACCTGAAGACGAAACGCGGCCGCAATGTCATGATGGTCGCCGGCGACGTATATCGTCCCGCCGCTGTCAACCAGTTACAGGTATTAGGCGAACAAGTAGGTGTTCCCGTATACGCCCAACCAGGAGTCACAGACCCTGTCAAAATCGCCAACGATGCTCTGCGTGAAGCCCGCATGAAGGGCGTCAATGTGCTCATTGTCGATACAGCAGGCCGTTTGGCTGTCGACCAAGAGATGATGGACGAGATCGCCAAACTGAAAGAATCCCTGCAACCTCAGGAGACTCTTTTTGTTGTGGACTCCATGACAGGTCAAGACGCGGTCAACACAGCGAAAGCCTTCAACGAAAGAATAGACTACGACGGCGTGGTGTTGACCAAACTTGACGGCGACACACGAGGTGGCGCCGCTCTCACAATACGCTATGCCGTGAAAAAGCCCATCAAATTTGTCGGTATTGGCGAAAAGATGGACGCCCTCGACGTGTTCCATCCCGACCGTATGGCCAGCCGCATCCTAGGCATGGGCGACGTGGTTTCTCTTGTTGAGAGGGCCCAGGAACAATACAACGAAGAGGAGGCTCGCAAGATACAAAAGCGACTGGTACGTAATGAATACAACTACGAGGACTTCCTGGCACAAATCGCCCAAATAAAAAAGATGGGCAACATGAAGGATCTCCTAGGCATGATACCAGGGCTTAACAAAATCACCAAAGATGTTGAGATAGGAGACGACGCATTCGTTCCCATCGAATCAATAATCGGCTCCATGACACCCTACGAACGCCGCAACCCATCGTGTCTTAATGGAAGCCGCAAGCAACGTATCGCTGCCGGCAGCGGACGCACCATCCAAGAGGTCAATCGCCTGGTAAAACAATTTGAAGACACTCGCAAGATGATGAAAGCCGTGTCAACAAACAAAGGCAAACTGAACCTCCCCAGACGCCACCGCTAACAACATCGATTAAATGACAGTCCTTGTCTTCTCAAAAAAAATACCCATTTTCTAAACCAACTCATATAATCCATTCATCATGTACCAACTTCTTGACGGAAAACAGACATCCCTAGCCATCAAAGAGCAGATAGCAAACGAAGTGCGCCAATATACATCACGAGGATTGCGTCCTCCCCATTTGGCAGCGATTCTTGTCGGTGACGATGGCGCCAGCCAGACCTATGTGGCCAACAAAGAGAAATCTTCGCATGAAGTAGGCTTCACATCATCGGTTTACCGTTATTCAGCCAACACATCCGAAGAGGAACTTCTACACGCACTGGACTTCCTCAACCAGGACGACGATATTGACGGATTCATTGTTCAGCTGCCTCTTCCCAAACATATCAACGAGCAAAAAGTCATCAACGCCATCTCTCCTGACAAAGACGTTGACGGCTTCACCCCCATCAATATCGGCCGCATGGTATTGGGAGAAGACGCTTTCCTGCCAGCCACACCAATGGGTGTATGCTCCATTCTGGAACACTATAACATCGAAACGGAAGGCAAACACTGTGTAGTGCTAGGACGCAGCAACATTGTGGGCACCCCTGTAGCAAACCTTCTATCTCGCAACAAAAAGGGAGCCAACTGCACCGTCACCCTGTGCCACAGCCGCACCAAAAACCTAGCGGAACTGACCCGCCAAGCCGACATTCTGGTTGTCGCGATAGGCAAGCCTGAATTCGTGACCGCAGACATGGTTAAAGATGGTGTCGTGCTGGTAGATGTGGGAATTCACCGTATACCCGACGAGACAAAGAAATCGGGTTACCGCATTATTGGAGATGTGAAGCACAGCGAGGTTGACAACAAATGCAGTTGGGTTACTCCTGTCCCCGGCGGTGTCGGCCCACTGACCATCGTGTCGCTCCTGCAGAACACCATGAAAGCCTATAAACGCCGTTTCGGCTTATAAAAAGCCAGCGCCTCATTTTGAACATTATCAAGCAACAAGAAATGAAAACAATAGTAGTAGTCCCTTGCTATAATGAGTCAAAACGACTGCCTCAAGAAAAATTCATCCATTATGTGGAGGAGCACGACGATGTGGCGTTTCTGTTCGCCAACGACGGCAGCCGTGACAACACTCTTGAAGTCCTGCAGCAATTGACATCACAACACGAGAGACTACTGCTGCTCGACATACAGCCCAACGGAGGCAAAGCCGAAGCTGTACGCAAAGGAATGCTCCACGCCGCTGAAAAGTATGAACCGCAATATATAGCCTTCTGGGATGCCGATCTCGCAACACCACTCGATGAAATAGAGCCAATGGTGCAATGGGCCGAGAAAGGCTTTGACGTTGTCATGGGTCTACGACTGATGAGACTGGGAGCAAAAGTGAAACGCAAAACGCTACGACACTACCTTGGCCGATGCTTCGCGACAGTGGCTTCTATGATGCTGCATTTACCTGTGTACGACACACAGTGCGGCTCAAAATTATTCAGAACCAATATAGTGAAAGATATTTTCAACGAGCAATTCATCACTCGTTGGCTTTTCGACGTTGAGTTGCTGGCACGATACAAAAAACACTATGGTACTGAAAAGGCGATAGAGAGAATATACGAGTTCCCTCTTTTCCAGTGGCAAGATGTTGACGGCTCACAACTCAAAAGCCGTGACTTTTTCAAAGCCCCGATAGAACTAATGAAAATCAGAAGAAAATACAAATAGGCAATACTTGCACAGTACCCACATCCACTCGGGAACCAGTATCCTCATTCCTTCCTTTTACAACATTTTCCAATCCAATCGAGAGACAATGAAAAAAATCTTCAACGAAAATAAAAACAACGTATGGTTTTGGCTCTTTATCTGCATCGCCGCCATCCTGCTCATCGCCATGCCTTTGATGAGCCGCAATGCCGGAAACAGTGGAGACGAGGATAAATTTCAAATTCCACAGGGGCGATTCGTGATGGACTACTATGCCAGCGACGGACAAGACACCACATGCCTGAAAGATGTCGTGACCCTGAATGGCAAAGAGCAAAACTGGAACCTTAAATACTACGGTTGTTCTTTTGACGTTGTGACAGAATGGATCAATAGAACCTTCGGCATTAAAGACATCGCTGCCACCCGCCATGCCTGCAATGCTTTACTCGGTTGGGTCATCGTTCTTTTTGGAGGTCTCATAGCTTGGCGTGTCGCCGGTTGGCGTGCTGGCGTTTTCGCCATGCTACTCCTCTTCTTCTCCCCCAGACTTCTCGGACACTCTTTCAACAACCCCAAAGATATACCCCTTGCCGCAGGAGTAATCATGACTATTTACTATATCATGATGTTTTTCCGACAGATCACTCCCTTGCCTTCGACAGAAAACGACAAAGGCAAAAACAAGAAAAACACTGTGGCATATGCCGAAGCACTGTTTGGTGACAAAACGAAAAACATCATATCCTACGTGCTTATGGCGGTCTCTTTCATCGCACTGATACCCACCGCGGGTATTGCCCTGGCCATACTAATAGAAATTCTGATTTTTATAGTCCTAAGACTAAAAGATACACCACGATTCAATCCACTAACACTTCTGATGTTGGCATTGTCACTGGCATTAGCGGTCAGCAATCGTATCGGTGGACTCATTGTAGTAGGTTACATGGGACTTTGGGGGCTATTATGGCTTATCAGGAATGGCCGTCAGGTGGGATCCAAAACCATCACAAAAGTCGTCATCACTGCCCTTTGCACTTGTGCCATTGGATTTTTCGGAGGGCTGCTTTTGTGGCCCTATGCCATGCAGTCTCCCATCCATAACAGTATTGAGAGTTTCAAACTGATGTCTCAATTCGATGTACAGCTGCGTCAGCTTTTCGAGGGTGTAATGGTGATGTCAAGCGATCTGCCGTGGTACTACACACCCAAATTCATGCTTATGACCATACCTGTGGCTGTAATGCTTGGATGGGTGATATATCCTTTTGTCGGCGCTTTTTGCAAGGAGCGTAGAATAGAAAGCATAATGCTGTATTTCTGCTTCCTATTCCCTGTTTTTTGGATTGTATACACAGGCGCCAATGTCTATGGCGGTTGGCGTCACTCACTTTTCGCCTATCCACCAATGGCGATAACAGCAGCACTGGGCTATGACGCTTTGGCTGCCTGGGCAGCGCGCAAGAGCAACAAGAAAGCAGTGGAGTTGGTTGTATCGCTGGTGCCATTGTTTTTGATAATACCTCCGGCAATACACACCGTCAAAAACCACCCACATGAATATGTTTATTTCAACGAGTTGGAAGGTGGCGTGAAAAAAGCCTTTGGCAAATATGAGCTCGACTATTATTACCACTCAATGCGTGAAGCCACAGAATGGGTCATCAACAACGCGACTCCCAAGGAGGACGGTTCCAAGACAATAATCGGCTCATGGCATTTGGAATCGACAAGCTACTTCCTGCGTAACGACACTGCCCGATTTGGCACCCGCTTTGTGCGCTGGAACCAAAGGTATAACTATGATTGGGATTATCTGGTGTTCCCCATCACCGGCATTTCAGGACAATATCTGAAAGGCCCCGCCTTCCCTCCCGCCGACTGCGTATACACCGTCAATGTCGACAACACACCAATCGCAGTAGTGCTGAAACGACAGACCAAAGACGACTATACTGCCGCCGAGCTCATGAAGAACGGACAAATAGATACCGCCGCGATATTGTTTGAGAATGTTCTAAAACAAAATCCTTTCAACGAAACCGCACTATCAAGCCTCGCGGAAATCGCCTTGCAGAAGAATGAGAACGAAAAGGTCCTACTATATGCCGGCCGCATGCTTGAGGCCGACTCATCTAACACACAGGCAACACAAATGATTGCATACTCCTACATAAACGCCGGCAAAGTACAAGAGGCAATGACAATGCTCAGCAACGCCAAGGCCCGCAACAACGATTCTTTCACATACTCCATGCTGGCTCAGCTGTACGCACAGCAGGGCAACATAAGCGCTGCCCAAAATGAGATAGAGAGTATGTTGCGACAAGGAGTCATGGACCAAAACGCACTCAACCTGTATGTGCAGATTCGCATGGCACAAGGCAGCGACCAGAACACAGCAGTATACTCATTCTATTCCACATATGCCAACGGACTTGAAAAGAAAGGAAACAAAAAAGCCGCCGACGAAATACGCAAACAAATAAACAGTAGATGAAAAAGCTATGGACAGCATTGGCAAAACTCTTCGGATGGAAATTCGACTTGCCATGCAATGACGATATACAGAGGTTGCATCATTGTGTATTTATTGAGGCGCCTCATACAAGCATATATGATTTCCTGCTTGGTGCAGCCTGTGTATGGAAACTTGGGCTTGAAGGACGTTTCTTCATAAAGAAAGAGTTTTTCGTATTCCCTCTTCGTCATTTCCTACGCCGCTCCGGCGCATTGCCTATCGACCGCGGAAACCGCAACAACCACATGGTTGACAAAGCCGTCGATGCTCTCAACCAAAATGATAATATCACAATAATAATCACCCCGGAAGGCACCCGTAAAAAAGTAAAACGATTCAAACGCGGCTTTTATGAGATTGCGACAAAGGCCAATGTGCCCATCGCACTAACCTATATCGACTACAAAACCCGCCATATGGGAATAGGTCCTTTAATCCAACCCTCAGGGGATTATGAGGCAGACATGAGAATAATACTGGATTTCTACAGCAATATTTCTCCACGCAATGACGATGGATGGGATATAGAGCTCCTGAAAAAAAACATAAAACAAAATAGAGCCTCTGAGGGTAACTCATGAGAGGAAGCATATTCTTAAAACAACAATAAGACTACCATCATTCAACAAAATAAAACACAATATATAGTAACAACAAAAGAATAAAGCGAAAAGATGTTGATATTTATAAATTACTGAATATTAACCCAAAAACATCTTTAAACTTTAATCTTTAAACTTTAAACCTTACATAATGGATAAAGTACGCCGAATATTTGTCGAAAAGAAAGCAGACTACAGCATCCAGGCTAAAGAGCTGCAAAGTGAAATACGCAACTATCTAAACATCAATGTTGACGATGTCCGTGTTTTGATACGTTACGATATTGAGAATCTTTCAGAAGACACCTATGCGAAGGCATTAGTCACCGTATTTTCCGAACCTCCTGTAGACAACGTTTACGAAGAAGAATACCCTCACAAAGCCGATGATTTCTGCTTTACAGTAGAGTATCTCCCTGGTCAGTTTGACCAACGCGCTGACTCGGCGGAACAGTGTGTCAAGCTTCTTTGTGACAATGAAGAGCCGATAATCAAATCCGCCACCACCTACATTATCAGCGGTAAGCTCAACGAGGAGCAACGTCAGGCATTGGTGAAACATTGCGTAAACCCCGTCGACAGCCGTCGAGCCGATGGGCCTAAACCCGAAACTCTCAAAGAACAATTCGATGAACCTGCCGATGTAATCACCCTGGAAGGTTTCAAGGACATGAACGAAAACAGTCTCAACGACCTATACAACTCATTGGGATTGGCAATGACCTTCGCCGACTTCAAGCATATTCAGCACTATTTCCACGACGAGGAGAAACGTGACCCGACAATGACTGAGATTCGCGTGCTCGACACCTATTGGAGCGACCATTGCCGTCACACCACCTTCGCGACCGAACTTACAAACATAACCTTCGACGAAGGCTACTACCGCCCATTGTTGGAAAACGCTTTCAAACAATATCTTGCCGACCATAAGGAGCAATACGCAGGTCGCAATGACAAATATGTCTGCCTCATGGACATTGGAACTCTGGCAGGAAAAAGACTTAAAAAAGCCGGCATTCTTGACGATCAAGAGCCAAGCGACGAAATCAACGCCTGCTCCATAGTTGTTCCTGTTGTAATTGATGGCAACAAAGAGGAATGGCTTATCAATTTCAAGAATGAGACTCATAACCATCCCACCGAGATAGAGCCTTTTGGTGGTGCCGCCACATGCCTCGGCGGATGTATACGTGACCCACTCTCAGGACGAACATACGTCTATCAAGCGATGCGTGTCACAGGTGCCGCAGACCCGACAAAGCCTCTTGACCAAACCCTTGCAGGCAAACTGCCGCAACGCAAGATTGTCACCACCGCCGCTCACGGATACAGCAGCTACGGCAACCAGATAGGTCTTGCCACTGGTCTCGTCAACGAGATATATCACCCCAACTACGTTGCCAAACGTATGGAGATAGGCGCTGTAATAGCAGCGGCTCCTCGTCGCGCCGTAAAACGTCTCACCTCCGATCCAGGTGACATCATCATCCTGCTTGGCGGCCGCACCGGCCGCGACGGTATCGGAGGCGCCACAGGAGCATCCAAAAGCCATACCACCAAATCGTTAACAACATGTGGCGCTGAGGTTCAGAAAGGCAACGCTCCAACAGAACGTAAAATACAACGTCTCTTCCGTCGTGAGGAAGTAAGCTCAATAATAAAGAAATGCAATGACTTCGGCGCTGGTGGAGTCAGCGTGGCCATAGGCGAACTGGCCGACGGCCTTCAGATAAACCTTGACCGTGTCCCTAAAAAATACGCAGGTCTTGACGGGACCGAACTTGCCATTAGTGAAAGTCAGGAACGTATGGCCGTTGTAGTAGATCCCAAAGATGTGGATCTCATGCTGCAATATGCCGACGAGGAAAACCTTGAGGCCACTGTTGTCGCCACTGTCACTGAAGAGCCTCGCATGGTCATCAACTGGCGTGGAAAAGAGATTGTCAATCTCAGCCGTCGATTTATCGACACCAACGGCGCTCATCAAGAGACCACTGTGAGTGTCAGCATGCCTGGCAAGACCAATAATAATTGCCAGGACTGCACTACCGACACCAAGAACCTCTGGCTCAAAACGCTAAGTGATCTCAATGTCTGCTCGCAAAAGGGTCTTGTCGAGATGTTCGACAGCTCTATAGGCGCAGGCAGCGTCGTGATGCCATTCGGCGGCAAGTATCAGCTTACACCGACCCAAAGCATGATTGGCAAATTACCTTTGCTCGATGGTCAATGTGACACAGTCACCATCATGTCGTACGGAATGGATCCTTATCAAACCTGCTGGAGTCCATTCCACGGGGCTGTGTATGCTGTCCTTTCATCTGTAGCCAAGATTGCCGCCGCCGGTGGCGATGCCAGCCGTGTCAGACTCACATTCCAAGAATATTTCAAGAAACTGGGCAATGATCCCTATCGTTGGGGTGAGCCATTCTCAGCCCTCCTTGGCGCATACAACGCACAAATGGGACTCAAGCTGCCCGCCATCGGTGGCAAAGACTCGATGAGCGGCACATTCAACGACATTGACGTACCCCCCACCCTTTGCAGCTTCGCTGTGGGCATCAGCGACCTTCAACATGTTGTCACCCCCGAACTCAAACAAGCAGGCAACAAAATCGTACTCCTCGACATCAAACAGAAAGAGTATGGAATGCCCGACTACGACGATGCTATGGCGCAGTACGCCAGTCTCCGTAAAGCGATTGAGAAAGGGCTTGTCAAATCGACCTACTGCATAGGTTTCGGCGGTATTATTGAAGCCGTCAGCAAAATGGCATTCGGCAACAAACTAGGTGTCAGACTCAATGCCGACATCACCAATTCGATGTTGACAGCCAAAAACTACGGATACATCGTAGTGGAGGTGGCTTCCGCCGAAGGTCTGCCTTTCCGCAATACCACAATAGGCGAGGTCACCGCCGAAGACACATTCGAGGCCTGTGGTGTGAAGATACCTCTTGAAGAGGCTCTTGCAGCATGGCAGAAGACCTTGGAAGGTGTTTTCCCGACTCGTACCGACAGTACTATTGGTGACATAAAGCCCATAAGTCCCAAAAACTACGAGAATATCCACGTTTGCTCACACAAAGTCGCCAAACCCCGTGTTTTCATTCCCGCTTTCCCAGGAACCAACTGCGAATACGACAGCGCCAGAGCTTTCAACCGCGCTGGCGCGGAAAGCAACATCATTGTTTTCCGTAACCAGAATGCGCAGCAGATACGCCAAAGTGTCGACGCATACGTCAAAGCCATAAACGAAAGCCAGATAATCATGCTCCCTGGCGGTTTCAGCGCTGGCGACGAGCCTGAGGGCAGCGCCAAATTTATCACTAGCGTCTTCCGCAATCAAAAGATAGCCGACGCCGTGATGGAGCTTCTCAACAAACGCGACGGTCTAATGCTAGGTATCTGCAATGGTTTCCAAGCCCTTATAAAGCTAGGACTTGTTCCCTATGGTGAGATACGTCCTCAAGAGGCCAACGCACCGACACTAACCTTCAACACCATTGGACGACATCAAAGCAAGATGGCATACACTCGTGTTTCCAGCAATCTGAGTCCGTGGTTGCGCCGGGCCACTTTGGGACAAACCTACGTCATCCCTATCTCGCATGGCGAAGGTCGTTTCGTGGCACCGGAATCATGCATACAGCAACTCTTCGACAACGGCCAAGTCGCGACCCAGTATGTAGACCTCAACGGCAACCCCACAATGGACGAGGAATACAACATGAATGGTAGCTACCTCGCCATTGAAGGCATCACAAGCCCTGACGGACGTGTCTTTGGCAAAATGGGACACAGCGAACGTCGCAGCAAAGGCAGCGCCATGAATATACCTGGCAACGATGACCAGCAAATCTTCGAAAGCGGAGTGGAGTATTTTAAATAACAGCAATGATAGACATCATCCTTAAATACTTTCCCGACCTCACCAGCAAGCAAAAGGAGCGCTTCGCCGCTTTGCCCGAGCTATATGGTGACTGGAACAGTAAAATCAACGTCATCTCGCGCAAAGACATGGACAATTTTGTGGAGCACCATGTGCTCCACAGTCTTGCCATTGCCAAAATCGTTCAGTTCAAATCCATGAGCGACATTATGGATTTAGGTACAGGAGGCGGATTCCCCGGCATACCACTGGCAATCATGTTCCCCGACGCAAATTTTTATCTTGTCGACTCGATAGGGAAAAAAATAAAAGTGGTGAACGATGTCGCCTCTCAACTTGCGCTGACAAACGTCAAGGCTGAACAGATACGCGCTGAGCAAGTCCAAAAGGATTTCGACTTCATCGTGTCGCGGGCCGTCACCGACTTAAGTCAATTTGTGGGGTGGGTCAAAGGGAAAATCTCTGGTACACACTACCACAAACTCCATAATGGCATCATCTACCTTAAAGGCGGAGACTTGGACGATGAACTGGCACCTTTCCGTAAAAAAGTCAAACTTTACGACATCTCCGAATACTTCGACGAGCCCTATTTCGAGACAAAGAAAATAATCTATCTACCCATGAAATAAGGCGGTCTCCAGCACAGCTATAAAAAAGCGCCGGAAGTTGATACTTTCGGCGCTTATTTTTGAAGGGTCCTGATCTGTCTTCTGTCAGCGAATCAAAGTCACAGTTCCTTTTTGGTGTTGGACACCCTTTTGAGACACATTCATCTGAATAATGTATACATACGAGCCCATTGGTTGAGCGTGGCCTTTGAAAGTGCCATCCCATGATTCATTGATATCACGACTGTGGTATACCAATTTGCCGCCACGAGAGTAAATGTAAATCTCATAGGAGAGAATAGCTGAGGCATTGGTCGGTTTGACAGTGAATTTACGCACAGCATCATTGGGGTCATCTGGTGCGAAAGCATTGGGTACCCAGACATTCAGCTCCGAGGAAGCGGCCTTTGCAGGCTTGACATTGTTGTTTTTACCAGGTATGGAATCCGACATGACAGAAAGCTTCGGATTCTGTTCGCTGGGCTTTACCGCTGATACTTTGTCAGCAACCGTTGGTTGTGAAGGAATCGATTCCGTCACCACAGGTGAAGGGGCAATAATAGATACCGGCGCATTTGACTGAGTTGCAACAGCGACTTTATTGTCTCCTTTATCAATCAAGGCATCACCGGCAGGCTGGTCACCCGACTGTTGCGGTTGGAGTTCATTCTGGACAATAGCTTTTGTCTCATTAGGCGAAGTGACACCCTGAGAAACAAAATTGTCATCTTTTGCCTGTGTCATAACAGCCTCATGAGAAGGTGACTCAATACCGTTTTGCGATAGAACAACAACATTGTTGTCGCTCGAAACAATCTTGTTATCATTTTTATTGAATAGGGCGATAGCAATGGCGGCTGTCACAACGATAGCGGCTGCCGAAGAGACAAAGATATTGCGACGACGAATCGCGCGAAGCTTCAACGTGTCGTTAATCGACTGCCACAATGAATCATCAGGTTTAGGTTCAAAATTATCGAATTTTTCTTTCAGTGTCGACATACCATGTAAAGTTTATCGTGTAACGTCTAAAGATACTTATATATTAATATTCAACCATTTAGACATTAACATCGTTTCACATTTTTTTATTATTATTGTTTTATTTCAAATATTTTTCGAGGTCTTTGGACAATTGCTGTTTTGCACGAGCGAGGTTGGCTCTGACAGTCGATTCACTAACTCCTGCGACCTCTGCCGCTTCGGAAAAAGAAAGACCGTCGATCTCACATAAGTTGAAGACTAGACGTAGAGCCGGAGTAAGTTTTTGGATTGCATCCAGAATAATATTGACATCAAGCCGATCAAAATGTTCTGATGTCGGATAAAAGTCGGCCATAGAGTCAATCTCATCGTTGTCCATCTGAATCTCCATGTTATTCTTAACAGGACGCAATGCACTGAGAGCTGTATTGATAAAGATAGAGCGCATCCAAGCGTACAGAGACTCATGATCGTGCAATTTGTTCAAATTTTCGAAGACCTTGATGAAACCATCTTGAAACCAATCCTTTGCATCTTCGTCAGAATGCGAGTAGCGGAGGCAAATACCGTAAAGAGCCGGTGCATAGCGGTCATAAAGCTGTTTCATCGCCCGTTGGTCTTTTTTAAGACACGCCTCTACAAGTTTCGCTTCTTCCGGTTTCATGTATATATAGACTCAAAAAAGCCTTTTTTGCTGCATAAAAAATGAAAAAAAATCAATTTTTAACAATCTTTAACACTCTCAACTCGCCGTTCTCGTTGATTATAAATTGAATATTGAATTCAAAGAATTTCATACCGTAAACACGTTGAGGATCGTGATGGTACGAAGGCCGAGGGTCGAAAGCGAGCAAATCCAACAACGACTGGCGTTTTTCTTCAGGGATCTTCTTTAATAGGTATTCATCACACACTACATCAAGAGAGCCTTTAGGAGCTTCCGGAGCGAAACCACTTCGAGCCTCAGGATGAGCGTCGGTATATGGCAGGTATGGTTTGATGTCGAAGATAGGAGTACCGTCCATCAGATCGGCACCGGACACATGGAGTAATGGTCCGTCACATGATTGCGGCTCCACAGAGACAAGACGCACCGACGACAGACCCAAGGCATTGGGACGGAAAGGCGAGCGAGTGGCGAATACTCCCATACGCTGGTTTCCTCCCAGCCGAGGGGGGCGGACAGTAGGCGACCATGGAATGTCAAGGTTTTCGGAAAACTGCCAGATAAGCCAAAGGTAGTCGAAATCCTCAATACCACGAATGGCGTCGGCATTACGGAACTCCGGTTCAAAGACAATGGTCGATGTCAAATCCTGAACGATATTGCTTTGTCGAGGAATACCGAATTTTTCCGGGAAAGGAGATTTTATATGTGCTATTGGCCTCATAAAAAACTATCTATGCTTATTAGGTGAAAACAGAGGGTCCAACAAATCGTTGAGCCAATATGACAAATCAGCGCATACGATACCTAGAGCCATTCCGGAGAGTACATCTCCAAACCAATGCCTGTCGTTGTAAATCCTCATAAAACCAGTCAAGGCAGCGACGGCATAACCCGCCACAGGTATCGCCGGAGAAACCTGACCATATTCAAGACGCAGCATTTCAGCTCCGGCAAAAGAGAAAGCCGTATGCCCCGAAGGGAAACTGGTAAGAGAGCTTCGGTCCGGGCGCTGTTCGTCAATGAAGAGCTTAAAAGTTTGGACCACAGCTGTAGAAGCCGCTATCGCCCCTAGCGACCGACGGGCCAACGACCATCCCGAGTGCCGCGAAGGGACTCCCGACCAGTCAAGAATGTGGAGAGTAAGAAATGGCAGAAACTGGATATAGTTATCGAAATGCAGCGGCCTGAAGTCGAAAGTGTTGCGGCGCATCATCTGCACATTCTCACGTATAACACGGTTCTCTCGATACGCCACATCAAGCCACAATGGTGTTGTGCCTAACGAGAAAGAGACAACTGGTACCGCCAGCATTGGGCTTTGCCAAACAAGGACAGACTCTTTGTCAAAAGGAACAGAGTCGTGAGCGTTTATAGACGTGTCAACGATAATTGGCGTCTCCGCATTGGCATGAAGAGCAACAGAAAACAGAAAAGCCAATATCAAAAAAGGGCGACACGACATATTCAAGAGACGAGAATCAATTAATCTTTATCAGTTTACCATCATTAAAGGCAATAAGATATGGACAGGTGTCATTCAAAAAAGCCCAACGGACATCGTCGTCGAAGCCCAAACGTTGCAGACGATGCACATGTGTGGCCTTCTGGCAATAATTCAGAGGATCGTTAGCAGCGATATGCCAAAGATCCAATGACATCTGAGCCGCGTCATTGACAATACACACGTTGTCGCAAAGCTTTTGAAGGCGTTCTATCAAAGCTCCTGCAAAAAGAGTGTCCTCTATCGAAGGGTCGCCCTTCCAACCTGAGCACAGAATAACCACATCACGCTCAGAAACAAGCGCTTCAGAGAGGATACTGATATTGGCGAAAGAGCCTATCAAACAACGTCCTGCGCGAGCACCGCAAAGAATAGACACAGTGCCATTGGTTGTGGAATAGGCCACACGCTGACCATGCAAATCAAGCGAAAGGTATTTTGTCGGTGAATTGCCCAAAGTAGCGTCCATAAGTTTCACACCGTTACGCTCTGCTGCAAGCAGATACCCTTGCTCACGATAATATGGAAGTGGCACCAGAGAGTCCAGAGGAACGATATGGTCGACACCGGCATAAAATGCGGCGCACACCACAGAAGTAGCGCGCAGTATGTCGACAGCGACAGTGACATGGTTTCCCGTTATCACACGAGTATCAAAAAGCGATGGAGAAAGAGAGACTTCTATATTCATTAGCATGAAAGCGCTGACATTATACAATAAAAAAAACGGCATCGTGTAAGCCGGGTTCTGTGAACTGGCTGAAACCAGACCTCTATCATTAATCTAGGGCGTACGTTGCCGCACGTCTCAATCAACCTACCCCCCGGCAAAGAGCGAGTCAACCCTTAACTGCCGGTATATTTGGTTTTTCAGCCCATAAGGTTTACCATCATGCGACATCACTGACGCATGTCGTGAGCTCTTACCTCGCGTTTTCACCCTTACCCGAAGGCGGTCTGTTTTCTGTGGCACTTGCTGTGGCGCACAGCTTGCGCGGTGCGTCCCTTCCTGTTAGGAAGTATGGTGACTCTTTGCTGCCCGGACTTTCCTCCCGCAGCTTACGCTGCCGGCGATAGAGCGGATGCCGTTTTTTCGGTTTGCAAAAATACACAAAAATAAACACTTATAATAACTATCTAAAACAAATACAAATAATAATCTTATTTACAATATCTTAACAAATACAAGTCAATACACGCATAATATACATTCATATAGTTCCAGCTAAAAAAATGAATTATTATCTGCCCTGTTAGTAATAATAGGGCATGGCTCCTATTATCTTTGAGAGAAATATCTATTTTCTATGCATGAGGAACTTGCGTCCACATTACAGAGTGTCCGACACAGAGTCCAGAGACCCATTCGTGTTAAGAAAGTCTGTCAGGGTCCGACGTTCGGGTAGGGCTACATATGGCAAAGAAAGTACTCTAACTACGAATTAAAAATGGAACTGTGAATTATACGATCCCCAACGGAGTGATGAACACAGCTGAAATTAATTAAATGTAGTGAATAATTGAGCAAGTAGACACGATATTTGATTATAGGCCAATTACTCGAATTTGCCATACGACCTGTAAGTGTCATACAGATTGGCTCATGCCGTTTATATAAAGACACACATTAAGCCACCGCCACCCCTCGTTCATAGAGCGATTCGGGGGCAAAGCCTATTTCGTTATTCCAGTCGACAGTGAATGGATTGAGCGTAAAGTTACGAAAGTAATCCATATCCTGCAACTTGCGGCAGTCACCTTTCTGCATCAAAGGAGTGAAATCAACAAGTTTAACCGCACCATCGTTGAAAGTAAGTTTCAAGATGTAGTCACGCACATATTCGGCAGCAGTTACGCAAAGGATAAAGCTATCTTCCATAATAGACTATTCAAGAGGTTCAATCTTCTTGGGCGACATATTGTTAGATGCATACTCCCAGTTCTGAAGAAGTTCTTCCTTATGCAAATCCATCCATTCATAGATTTTATATGCTTAATAACGATAACTAATGAAAATTATTGTATGCAATAATGTTTTTATCGATTATGAACAGAAATAATCATTAGAACAACACGCCTTTGCGCTCAGCGTTGTGTCGGCAATCCTTCGGCGAATGGTCAATCTCTCTTAGAAAAGAAAGATTAAATTACAATGAATCGAAAAACAACAAAAGAGCGACCTATACGCCTCTAATTGAGCTTTTGCATACAAGCGGTGTAGTTTGTATAACCCAATCGATCACTAGACCGATTTTTCTTTTTTTATACACTCCTTCCGACTTAAAATAGTTTGCAGAATATCATATATAAAAAAGACAGAAATTAGAGTTTCTATTTTTTTTTGTATTTTTGCAGTTTGATTATCACAACACAAAACAAGTTTACAATAACAACTAATTAATTGTCAATATTATATACAAATGATAATAATTAGAGATAATATAAAAAAGGCTATCACAATATGTGGTGTAGCTTTATTGTTCAGTTGTGGCGGCACTCGCTACTCAGTTGACGAAAAAGTCCTGTTGGAATATGGCAAAGAACCCAACGAGGCCAACACGGAGAATCTGTCCAAAAGCTATGCCGCTGTCATAAACAAGAGCCGTAAAACAGGTCTCAAAGAGGCCGGCATATACAGTGACTACGCTGTCACATTGGTTAAACAAGGCAAAAGAGCCGAAGCCAACAACTGGTTTAACAAAGAGATGGAGTCATTCCCCTCTTCGAAAAGCTATGTCATGCAACTAAAACGCATATTGATACCTGAATATCAGAACGACAACACCGTCCGCGATATCAGCGCCATCGAAGGGGATGAAACCGAAGAGGCAACTCTGACTCCCAAGCAGCGTTCTGAGGCCGAGAAAAAAGCCGCCCAAGTGATGGGGGAAGATACTGTGGAAGAGGACACCAAAGCCTTGGATTCTGAATCAGGAGAAAGCAACACCGACGAAATGGACTCGGAATCCGAGGAAAAGAAAGATTGAAAAGAAGTTATTATCAAACTCATCGACAAAACATATATAGTTACACGTCAACATACATCCAACGATGAAAAAACTGATGACATTATCTCTTCTTGCCGCAATTCTGCTGACAGGATGCAAAAGCGAGAAAAAAATCAACTCATATAGCGACATATACAGCGAACGTCCTGTAACAATATACATAGCACCCATTATCGACAAGGCGGAACGCAGAGTTGAGAAATATCCAACCGACATCGCTTACAACAACGAGATAAATACCGCTAAAGCATACTTGCGCCAAACAATGGGCACCCCTCTTTCAAAAAAGGGCTATTACGTTATCGGGCAGGTCGCTTCGGCAGAAATCGCCACAACCATCGATATGGACGCCAAAACCCTCAGAAACGGTAACATCTCTGTCTTCAACAACGACTATGGCATTGACGCGGTTCTCATTGTCACCCTACACAAATGGAAAGACGACAACGGCAAAAAAACAGCCTTCATTGAATACCAACTGAGATCAACAAAAAGCAACGTGGACTTGTTTCACACTTGGGTCATGGCGACAAAACAGGTCTCTACCAATCTGAAAGGGGACCCCATAACTCTCAGCAACGACAAGAAATTCGCAAAACGGTTTGACCTTGACAATGGTTCCGCTCAACGCAGCTTCCTTGTTGAAAAAGTGAACGACTACGTGCTTCGTGACATACCCACAAGCAGCCAACGCCGTCAATTTGAGAAAGATCTGTACCGCAATGCCAACCCCAACTACATCAGCTACACATGGATGGACGGCGGCGCCGATGTCGAAAAAATCAGCCTTGAAGAATTTGAGCAACAGGCATTTCTATAAAACACACAAAGCGACACACATAGTGTGATGAGCTTATTCCTCAACGAAAAAAAACAATAAACAATTTCGCCATTATCAATACAATCAGATAATCAGCTATGAAGAAAATATTTTTAGCTATCATCTTCACCTTGTCGGTATGGGGTGCATTCGCCGTGCCCGCATTCCCAGAGAAAGTCGAATTTCGTCAACCCAACAACAGAGACATTACTGTCACCATCTACCTCAAAGGTGACGAAAAGGTGCATTGGGCTGAAACCATCGATGGTTACAGCCTTATGCATGCCGATGACGGCAGTCTTGTTTACGCGACCCTCGACAAAGAAGGCAACATGGTCGCAACCGACGTATTAGCCACGGAAATAGAGCAACGCTCCGCAGAGGTGGAGGCAATGCTTAAAAAAACGCCCAAGCACCTTCACTTCAGCCATGCTCAAGTTCAAGATCTGCTCGCCATCTGGGAGCAGGTGGAAAACGCAAAATCAGGTCCTAAAACCATGACCAATGTCTTGGGTGAGAAGAAATTCCTTGTCATTCTGTTTGGCTTCAACGACAAGCCTTTCACCCACAGCAAGACAGCCTTCAGAATGATGTTCAACCAGGTGGGGTATTCCTCAAATAACGCCATCGGCAGTGTTCACGACTACTATTATGATGTCAGCGGAGGACTCTTCTCGCTTAAGGTCGACGTGGTGGGTCCTTTCGTTGGTGTATACGACACATATCATTATGGCAACACAAACAGCGGATACCAAGATTTTGCCAAAGAGGCTGTTGACTCGGCGGCTAAATATGTCAATTTCGCCGACTACGACAATGATAATGATGGCTATATTGACGGTTTGCATATCATATTCGCAGGTCATGGAGAGGAGGCAGGCGCCGGTGAGGAATGCATTTGGTCGCACAAATGGAATATTTTCAACCCTCCCACCTACAACAACACAATCATCGACGTCTACTCTTGCTCGCCAGAATGCAAAGACAACAAAGGCAATTTCATCACCGCGATTGGTGTCATCTGCCATGAACTGGGACATGTCTTCGGAGCCCCCGACTACTATGACACCGACTATGAAAGCAGCGGCGGACAATACCCCGGATTGGGCAACTTCGACATCATGTCGGGTGGCAGTTGGAATCGTGGTGGCATTTCGCCCGCCCACCACAATCCATACACCAAAACTTACATCTACCGCTGGACAACATGCGACACCATTGACGGCACATCAAATGTATATATGATGGAAGCCATCGAGAATCACCCTAACGAGATTCATCGTATAAACACCTCCACTCAAGGTGACTTCTTCCTTCTAGAGAACCGACAGGAGATAAAATGGGACAAAGCCATCCCTGGTCATGGCCTTCTGGTATACCACATACACCCCAACGCCCACGGCGCCAGTGTCGCAAACAACAAACACCCTCAACAAATATACATTATCGCCAAAGGTAGCACAACCGACACATTCCCGACGAACACTCCGTCAAGTTATGGCCAACTCAACGCCATGAACGGAGTATTCCCCGGCGCATACAATACAAGAGACTCTTTGACCGACAATTCTGTGCCATGGTTCCGTCCTTGGTCGAAACAAAAAAACAACACTCCATTAAGATACATCTCCGAAAACGTCACCTCTCAAAGAGTGTTTTTCTGCGTCCAGGACGCCTCCCCCAACCCATTTGACGTCACTGCTGAAGGTCTTAGCAAAAAAGAGATTTTGCTGCAATGGACACAATACGGCAGCTTGCAAACAATGATCGTCATGAATCCTAACGACTCCGTATTCGGCACGCCCGACGGCAGCTATGAAATAGGCGACACGGTTAATGGCGGAGGAATTGTATTATACATCGGCGGCGACAGCCACTGTATCATTGACAGCCTTTCCCCAAACCAGTACTATTATTTCAAAGCCTACACCATCAAGCGTGACGGCACCTATAGCGACGGCGTACCCGTCTATGCAAAAACATTAAACTGCGACAACGACACATGGCAAAACGAGAACTTTGAAGATATTGATGTCTCCACACTGCCCCTTTGCTGGGATGGTGAATGGAGCACCACTGAATTGCTAGGCAGCAAAGTGCTTACAAGCAACACCGGCGAATCTGGATGGAAGAGAGTACTCACTCGTCCAGTTTTTCTGAGCGACACAGGCCTTGCTGTCTTGAGCCTGAAACTACATTTTGGTGAGGGCTGCAGCCAAGCGACCAAATTCAAAGTCGAATTCCGTCCGACTCCGATGGACACTTGGACAACTCTTATTGAAAGCAACTATACCGCCGGCGGATCAACATGGAAAAATATCTACCTTCCTTTGACAATGGCCGGTGACAACAGCAGAATTCGTTTCAGTGCATACACTGATGGCTCTGCATGCATTAGTATCGACGAAATAACAATCGCAAGCGGATCCCTGGTCCATGCCGAATGTAATGCCGACGGCAATATAACACCTTATGGATATACCGTCATTCCCATCAACGGGCAACAGACATTCACAATGACACCATTAACAGGCTATTATCTGGACAGAGTGATAATGGACGGCACGGTAATTAGTCAAAACGAAATCATTGTCACTGGTGACGACACAAGAGAATATACCATCGCCGGCAACGGAGGTCACCATACCATCAAAGCCTTTTTCGAAAGAAAGAACGCTATTGACCTGGCAGAAGATAACACAATCAGAATCACACCAAATCCCACCACAGGAATAGTCTCAATTTGCGGAGAAAAAGGTGTAAAAGTTGAGATTTTCGACTTGAACGGTCGTTTATTATACAGTAACACAAACAAAAACGGCACAATTGAGATAAACATGAGTCCATTCCCAAGAGGCTTATACACTGTTAGATACGGAAACATTTCAAAAAAAATCGTGAAGCTTTAGAATCCTTTGCCAGCATAAAAACGACTTGGAATGTTAAACAAACATAAAAAAATGGTGTAGACAAAAAAACTTGCGTATTTTTGTAATTTGAAATTAACAAAGAAAATAATTGATAAAAATCATTAAAAATTTACAACCCATGAAGAAAGTATTTTTATTTCTCGCCAGCGCTATGATTTGCGCAGCTATGGCCGCTTGCGGTGGCAACAACGAAGAAAAAAGCGACAGCCCTGCAGTTGACACTCCCAATGTAGAGGCTCAGGTTAACAACGATGTTAACAACGACGCTAATAACGATGTAAACGCTGACGCTCGCCAGAACGCTATCATGGCTGCCGCTCAGAGAATTTGCGACTGCGGTGATGTTGACAAATGCATCGACGAAGCCATCGACCAGACCGTTGACGGTATCGAGAAAGACGAAGCCTTCAAGAAAGCCGTTAGAAACGAAGCTATGAAGTGCCTCGCCAACAAGGGTGTCAACAAAGTTAAAGAAGAAGCCAAGGAGCAGACCAAAGCCGCCGCTAAAGAAGTTGGCAAGGCTGCCGCTGAAGACCTCAAGAAAAACTTTGGCAAGAAATAAATAATTATTTCCTAGCAAAAAATGAAACGGTCTGAAGACTTCAGACCGTTTTTTTTATACAAAATAAATAGAGTGATGTATCGTTATGCAAATATAAACCCAATAAAAATAAAGAAAATGAAGAAAAGATTATTATTTTGCTTTGTAGCATTGTCAGCCATGTTGTTCACTGCCTGTGGTGAAAAAGAAGAGCCCGTTAACGAGACTCCAATCGCAGACAACACAATCGTTTATGATGGCAAAACCTATGAGATGATTCCTTTTCTTGAAATCTATAACTCTAACCTTACAATGCTAAACGCATTCTCAAAAGACACCTCTGTTGACGGCATGCCCAAAATGACACTTGACCATTTCCATATCCGTGAAAATGAAGAGTACAGTATGTGGAACACTACTACTGACCTTCTTAACCCCAATCCAGAAATGGATTTTTATGAGATAGCCTTCAGTGGAGAAGATCTGACAATGATGGCTTATGGATCAAGCACCAGTGCCGGCGGTGAAATAGACGGAGTTTCCTATGAGAATGAATCTGTTTTCAAAAGTGGAACAATGAAAATCACTGGTGTGAATGATGGTTCTGGCAAAGTGTTAGTGGAATTCGACTTTGTGTTGAAAAACAACAAATCATTAAAGATGAGAATTCGTACCGACCATGTTGGCCTTGGCGAATAAAAAACCACTCAAAAAGAAGAGGTTCTCATTAAATAATGAGAACCTCTTCTTTTTTTGTATTAACAAGTTTTTTTTCAAAGAGTTGGCAAGTTTGTCACTGCTCACTTAAGCCAATAATCATTCTCAAATCACACTAACGGAGGCTGGCTGTAATCATCTATTATAGGCGGCTTTCTACTTCTGCCCAGTCGACGAATTGCCACAATGCGGCAAGATAATCGGCACGACGGTTTTGGAAATCTAAATAATAAGCATGTTCCCAAACATCGAAAGTCAACAAAGGTCTGAGATTCATAGTGACAGGGTTCTCCGCGTTTTTCTGTTGAGTAATTACAAGATTGTTATCACTGTCAGCACTCAGCCAAACCCAGCCGCTACCAAATAGGGTTACTCCTTTCTGTTCAAACTCTTTCTTAAAATCTTCTACAGATCCGAAGTTCTTTTCAAGCATAGATTTGAAAGTATCACTCATAGCTTTTGGCGCGTTTGAAAACTGAGCAAAATACATTATATGGTTCAGAACCTGACCGGCATTATTAAAGATACCGCCTTCCGATTTCTTAACAACCTCGGAGAGATTCAACCCCTCCAAGCCACTACCAGGAAGCATTTTGTTGAGATTGTCAAAATAGGCTTTAAGGTGCTTTCCGTAATGGAACGACAAAGTGGTATTTGAAACGACATCGCCTAAGTTATCGTAACAAAGAACAGGCTGAGAGAAGAGACCGTTTTGAGGAATTAAATCTTTCATGGTTTTGTTTTTAATTAAGATGTTCTAAAAAATCACATTGAAACTAATAACAAAACGTAGAAGAACGGGAAATATTGTGGAACATAATTACAAGCCACGACAAGACTACGATATTACGAAGTGTTTGTCGTTATAACGTGATAACGAAATAACGTGATTACAACAGACAAAAAAAGAGCATCCCATAATGGAATGCTCTTTAAAAAGATTGGCGGCGACCTACTTTTCCACGAACAAGCGCAGTATCATCGGCGATGTGAGGCTTAACTTCTCGTTGCCTCAACAAGTTCGGCAGCCCCCGGCACGGAATGGGAAGAGGTGAACACTCACTCCATAGCCACCAAAATAATTCTCTGTGATCGGTCTTGTCCGACGCGTCGGACTGGTCTGACCAGTCGGACTGACATAAACCACAATGTTGACCATTGGCAGGAGACATATAAGGGAACCTAACGGAAAGTCCTCGGGTTATTAGTACCGCTCGGCTTTGACA
>JAGCZH010000013.1 GCA_017960475.1 Bacteroidales bacterium
GCAGCATATGCTGCGACGCCCCTCTGTCTTATGTCATTTTATAGGGTGCTTGTCAATAGGTCTTTATTCGCTGAACCAATCCTCTTTGACAATGCGGTTAACAATAGGGTAGTAATCGTAGTCGCCGTATGAGTCTGTTTTGTAAGTCCCTTTTATCTCTACCATAATCTGGGGATATGCTCCGGAATCTTTATCTGTTTCTTTATATAGTTGCTTCATTCTTTTGCCGGTGGCCGAGTTTTTTTGCACATATAGAACCCCAGCATTGCCGCTGACTGTGTAATAGCTGTTTCCCAGCAAGTCATCATCATCTACGCTGGTTATAGTAATACGGAATGTGGTTGGTTGTGTCATCTTTTTGTTGAGATAATCAGACATTTTTATCTCATTATAGCCCTTATTGGCGATCCAGTCGCATTTGTATCCTTCACTTGTTTTGACAATGTAGAAATCTTGCAAAATGTTCATTTTACCCCAAGCGAATAAGCCTATAACACGAAATTTGTCTCCGACTTTGTAATTGCTTCCGGGAATTTTAAGGTTCTCCTTTTTTATCTCATATTTTAAGTCGGATTTAGTGAATTTTTCCGGGATGTATTTATTGCACACCTCGGGTTTATACACCATTGTAAGAAGTTCTTCCCTGCTCTTGGCATTGGCATATCGCTGGATGAATTGCACAATGGAGTCCTCTTCGGTCACGGGGTTGGTTATGATGTAGTCGGGTTGTTTTGCTGCTTTCTCTTTCGCTTCGGCGAGTTCTTTTTGTAGTTGTTTGATTGTTGCCAATTGGCTTTCGCTCGTCTCCTTCTCTTTTATCAGTTCGTTCTCCAGTTTGAGGTTTTTATCTCTCAATATGTTGATGTTGCTCTCCAGCTGTGAGTTTTTGTCACTCAGTTCCACTATTGTCTTCTCCAATTCCTGGATCTTGGCATCCTTCTGGACTATCATCTCGTGGAGTTCTTTTTTGCTCTGTGCGAATCCTGCGACAGCGAGGAAGAGCATAGTCATGAAAATAACCGAATGTTTCATTATGGATTAGGATTTTATAGATTATTTTTTATAGTTAGAAGAGTCTGGTGTTTCAGTTTGAGGATAGTCGCATTGTCAGATAATTATTCCATGTATTCTGCCATGAGGTCGTGTTCCATGGCGTCGACAATTCGGACAGTGTAGAAGTTGCCGCGACACATAGGGGCTTTGGCGGGGACTAGGACTTCGTTGTCAACGTCGGGTGAGTCGTACTCGCTGCGGCATATCCAGTAGTCGCCTTCACATCTGTCGACAAGTACACGTAGCTCTTTGCCTACAAAAGCCTCGTTGTTTTCGAGGGCAATCTGTTCCTGTATTGTCATAAGCTCGTCGACACGGCGTTGTTTTTCTTCTTCGCTCACGGTGTCGGCAAGGGCGAAGGCGGCGGTGCCTTCCTCTGGCGAGTAGGCGAAGACGCCCATGCGGCTGAAACGGGCTTTTCGCACAAACTCTTTCAGTTCCTCGAATTCCTCTTCTGTCTCGCCGGGGTAGCCTACAATAAGAGTGGTCCGGATGGCGACATTGGGTATGTCGCGTCTGAAATGGTCAAAAAGGTCCAGAGTGCCTTCGCGGTCTATTCCGCGTTGCATGGATGCCAAAATGCGGCTGTTGATATGTTGGAGCGGTATGTCGATATATTTGCAGATATTGTCGTGCTTGGCAATAGCCTCGATGGCGTCGGCAGGGAAAGAGGCAGGGTAGGTGTAGTGTAGCCTTATCCATTCCGCACCGCTTTCTTCCGCAAGGCGGTTGAGAAGTGTGCCAAGCCTGCGCTCGCCGTAGATGTCCAGACCATAGTATGTGGTGTCCTGAGCTATCACAATCAGTTCTTTGACGCCGTTGGAGACCATGTCTTTTGCTTCGGCGATGATGTCGTCAATAGGACGGGACACATGTTTACCTCGGATTAGAGGTATGGCGCAATAGGAGCAGCTGCGGTTGCAGCCCTCGCTGATTTTCAGGTAGGCATAGTGCTTGGGGGTGCTTTGCATGCGCTCTGATTCCAGAGTGTCGTGATATTCAGCCTCGAGCGAGCGAACCAATTCGCCCCATTGGTGTACGCCGTAGAATGCGTCTATCTCGGGCAGCTCATCTTGCAGTTCCTTGCGATAGCGTTCTATGAGACAGCCTATGGCAATGAGTTTGTGGGTTTTTCGGCTGCGTCGTTTAATCTCGATTTGTTCCAGGAGGGTGTTCACAGATTCCTCTTTGGCGTCGCCTATGAAACCACATGTGTTGACAATAACGATGTCGCAGTCGTTGCGGCTGCGGTCAAAGAATAGTTGGAACCCGGCTTTCTTCAGGTGCCCTGCGACATGCTCAGAATCGGCGATGTTTTTGGAGCATCCAAGAGTGATGATATTGATTTTCAAGGTCAGTGATTATCAGGGTCAGTTTTCAAACAGAGAGTCGACAAATTCTGTTGCGTTGAAGACCTGGAGGTCGGTCATTTGTTCACCGAGGCCTATATAACGTACAGGTATTTTGAATTGGTCGCTAATGCCGACAATTACGCCACCTTTGGCGGTGCCATCGAGTTTGGTGAGAGCCAAAGCGTTGACTTCGGTGGCTGCGGTGAATTGGCGGGCCTGCTCGATGGCGTTCTGACCCGTGGAGGCGTCGAGAACGAGGAGTACCTCGTGAGGTGCGTCGGGCACCAGTTTCTGCATGACTTTTTTGATTTTAGTCAGTTCATTCATCAGTCCCACCTTGTTGTGGAGACGGCCAGCGGTGTCGATAAGGACTACGTCGGTATCTTTGGACAGGGCTGATTGGAGAGTGTCGTAGGCCACCGAAGCAGGGTCTGCGTTCATGCCTTGCGACACGATGGGGACCCCCACTCGTTCAGACCATATTGTCAGCTGGTCTACAGCCGCTGCGCGGAAGGTGTCGGAGGCTCCTAGAAGCACATTTTTGCCGGCTTTTTTGAATTGGTATGCCAGTTTACCTATCGTTGTGGTTTTGCCCACACCATTTACACCGACAACGAGGATGACGTAAGGCTTTTTGGTCAGCGGAGCGTCAAAGTCGGCAAATTCATTGTCGTGGTGTTGGTTGAGAAGCTCGGCGATTTCCGATTTCAAAATGCTGTTGAGTTCGGAGATGCCAATATATTTGTCACGTTTTACCCGTTGCTGAATGTTCTCGATGATTTTCAGCGTGGTATCCACGCCTACATCCGACATTATGAGAGTCTCCTCGAGGCTGTCAAGCACCTCGTCGTCAACAGTCGATTTGCCGATTATCGATTTTGAAAGTCTGGAGAAAAAACTTGTTTTGGTTTTCTCCAGCCCCTTGTTGAGGGTTTCTTTCTTTTCTTTGCTAAAAAATGAAAACAATCCCATCGCTAGAGTTGAAAAATGTTTAGTGTTCAAAATTGCAAAGATAATATTTTTTTTAAAAACTGATTTATAGTTAGTTTGTTATTTTTTTGCTCCAAAAGAATGATAATAATGTAAAATATTGATGTCGTGCACATTAGATAAAATATATAATTTTTTAAATGTTTGCAATTGAAGGAGGTGGCAAGAGAAAAAGGAAGACTTTTTATATATTGTTCCTTAAAAAAATAATATTATTGCGAAAAAAATCATAATTTTGAATTCCTCAATGCGGATATTTCAATAGCGCTTTTTTTATGTATTTTATTGAATTGTTTTGCGTTGAAGATTATTTATTGTCGATTATTATGCTATAATAAATTATGAAATTACAGTTTTTAGGTGCCGCAAAAGAGGTGACAGGCAGCAAACATCTCATCACGACAAAGAAAGGCTTAAAGATTTTGCTCGATTGTGGTATGTATCAAGGAAAAGGCCTTGAGACCGATGCGATGAACCGCGATCTTGGTTTTGACCCTAAAGAGATAGACTATCTCATTCTGTCGCATGCCCATATTGACCATTCAGGACTGATACCATACATCTATAAATTGGGTTTCAACGGAGTGATTGTATGCACGCCTGCCACTCGTGACTTGTGTTCCATCATGCTTGCCGATGCTGGTCGCATACAAGAGTCGGATACTCAGACTTTCAACAAGAAGCGTCAGAAACAGGGTCTGGAACCTGTCGAGCCTATATACACAGAAGATGATGCCCGCGCTTGTATGGGGAGTTTCATCAGTGTGCCGTATCATAAGAAGTTTAATATAGAAGGCGAGGTCACTGTCGAGTTTTTCGATGCGGGTCATATCCTTGGCAGCGCTTTTGTGTATTTAGAGATACATGAGGGCCGTCGCATCATAAAACTCGGTTTCTCGGGTGATGTGGGACGCTACAGCAAGCATATACTCAAAGACCCCGAGCCATTCCCGCAGGTGGATTACCTCATGCTGGAGTCGACATATGGCGACAGGCTGCACACTACTCTCGACAATGCTGAGCAAGAACTTCTTATGGCAGTCTTGGATACCTGCACAAAGAAGAGGGGCAAACTAATAATTCCATCATTCGCCATTGGCCGTGCTCAGGAGATCATCTACGCCCTTGACAGACTGCGTGCCAAGAAGCTTTTGCCCGACATCGATGTTTTTGTCGACAGCCCCCTCAGCGTCAATGCCACCGACATTATGCGTCTACACACAGAATGCTTCAACGACGACATCGTCAACTATATGAAGGATAATCCCGACCCCTTTGGTTTCGACAGGTTGCAGTATATACAGTCGGTCGAGGCCTCCAAGGCGTTGAATGTGCGCAACAAAACCTGTATCATAATCTCCGCCTCGGGCATGATGGAGGCAGGACGAGTGAAGCACCACCTTGCCAACAATATCGACAATCCCCGCACCACGGTGCTTTGCGTAGGTTATTGTGAGCCTTCCACATTGGGAGCCAAGATTATGCGGGGCGACAAGCACGTCTCCATCTTCGGTCGCACCTACGAAGTTCGTGCCGACTTACGTCGCATAGAATCCCTCTCGGGTCACGGCGACTATGAGGAGCTTATCCGCTACATCTCGTGTCAGGAGAAGCGCCGTCTGAAGAAGATATTCCTTGTCCACGGAGAGGCCGAAACGCAAGAGCATTTCAAGGAGACCCTTAACAAACGCGGCTTTAAGCGAGTAGAAGTCGCCGACTTCCGTCAGGAAGTAGAAATATAAGTATAAATGGAAGTAAAATAGGAAGTTAAACAGGAAGTAAAAATGGAAGTTAAAGGGGACGATAGATATAGTCGTAGTTTTAAGAACTTGGATTGCTGGCAGAAAGCACACGAGTTTGTTGTTTCTGTTTATAAAGTGACTAATATGTTCCCCGATGACGAAAGGTATGGTTTGACGTCGCAATTCCGTCGCGCTGCAGTATCGATAGCTGCCAATATTTGTGAAGGATATCGCAAATTGAGCCGTACAGATAAACTTCGTTTTATGAATATTGCTCAGGGCTCATTGGAAGAATGTAGATATTATATAATCTTGTCTCGTGATTTAAATTACATTGATCAAAATAAATATGAGGATTTGGAATATCTTATTAATGGAACCAGTTGGAAACTCAATGGCTATGCCGAAGCAATAAGTCAAAACAAGGGTGTCACAGACTAATAATCATTTGTCCATTTTAACTCCCAATTTAACTCCAACGTTAACTCCCTTTTAAATTCAAAAAAAAGTAAAAAAAATGATAACCTTCATTATCTCTATCGTTCTGCTTTTGCTTGGATATTTCCTTTATTCCAAGTTAATCGAGCGCCTTATCGGTGTTGATCCGTCAAGAACAACTCCGGCTGTAGCCCATCCCGACGGTGTTGACTATGTGCCTATGAAACCATGGCGTATTTTCCTCATCCAGTTTCTGAACATCGCCGGTGTCGGTCCTATTATCGGTGCCGTCATGGGTGCGCAGTTCGGTACGGCGTCGTTCCTGTGGATAGTCTTTGGCTGCATATTTGCCGGTGCTGTCCACGATTTCATTGCCGGGTTTATCTCAATCCGTGAGGATGGTGCCTCGCTGCCTGAGATTCACGGCAAATATCTTGGCAATGGGGTGAAGCAGTTTATGCGCGGTTTTACAGTGCTGCTTATGATACTTGTCGGTGCTGTCTTTGTCAACACCCCTGCCACGTTGATTGATTCCAATTTCAGCGGCAAGCTCTCGAGCAAGTTGCATGACCAGGGAGTAACTATTAACGAAACAGGTAATGCACGTCGGGGAGGAGAAAATGTCGTCGTTGTCATGAACGGGGAAAGCTTGACGCCCGACCAACTCAAGGACTCGGCGCAGCATGTTTATGCGCGAGATGTTGACAATATCGTTATCGACGAGGAATGCGATGCTGAAAATGTTGTCGCCAAAGTCACCACCTCGCCAAAGAAGAACTTCAACATCTTCCTATGGGTTATTATAATCTTCGCATATTATCTCATTGCCACGCTGCTGCCTATCGACAAACTGATAGGCAAGATTTATCCGGTGTTTGGTTTTCTGCTGCTTGGTATGGCTGTCGCCATTTTGGTAGCGTTCATCGTTTATCAGGTTCCTATTCCTGAAGTGTGGGAACGTCTCGACAACCAGCATCCTGCTGCTGCCACCAACCCGATATTCCCGATGATGTTTATCTCCATAGCCTGTGGCGCCATCAGCGGATTCCATGCCACTCAGTCGCCACTTATGGCGCGCTGCATGGTCAACGAGAAGCAGGCCCGCCCCATCTTCTATGGTGCTATGATTACCGAGGGCGTGGTTGCTCTTATCTGGGCTGCCGCAGCCACCTATTTCTTCCACGACAAGGCAGACCTCTGCATGGGCAAGAGTGGTAACGACATGATAGGTGTGATTGTCAATGAATGGTTCCCAAAAATCATCGCTGTGATATGCATTCTCGGTGTCATCAGTGCTGCTGTCACCAGTGGCGACACAGCGCTGCGGTCGGCTCGTCTGATTGTGGCCGACTTCATGCATGTGGATCAGAAACCTGTAGGCAAACGACTTCTTGTCGCTCTGCCCGTATTCCTACTTGCTGCTGGTCTGTTGGTCTTCTCGTTGCTCGATGCTGGTGGTTTCCAGGTGATATGGCGTTACTTCTCGTGGGCTAATCAGGTGCTCGCCATGGTCACTCTGTGGTCTGTGACCGTGTTCATCGCACAGCTCAAGAAGGGTGGTTGGTATTGGATTACCCTTGTGCCGGCTCTGTTTATGACAATGGTTACGGTGAGTTTTATTTTCGTGGCTCAGAAAGAGGGCCTCGGCAACATCATTCCCCACACTTGGGGCTACATAATTTCCGCCGGCGTCACCGTGTTCTTACTCGGACTCTTCATCAGTTGGAGGTCTAAAAAACAAGCTGAGACAAAAAAATAAATGTAACACAATAAATAAAGAAGTAGTTAGTTATATATCGAAAAATACTCTGAAAAAAATGAAAAGAATAATCCTCCTTTCGCTTGCTTTCATAATGGTTGGCAGCGCTTTTGCAGGCAACAAACCACGCAAAAACTCGCGTACCGAAATGGGTATCAACGGCAATGCACTTTATGTCATAGAGTATACATATAATATGTATGGCGGCAAAAACGGAGGCCGCCAGCTTGTTTGCATCGACTCCATCACTTTTGACAAACGAGGCAACTTCGCTGACAAGATTCGTCGTACCAATGGCGACTATACCTATTTTTCGTACTATTTTGATGTCAATGGCTACGCCCTTGGCTGGAACGAATACAACCGTGGCGGACAGCTCACAGGCCGCACAGCATATCTTAACGACAAAAACGGCAACCGCATAGCTCGCACCGTTTACATGAAAGAGCGTATGAGCAAAAAGGAGACAAGCAAATACGAGAACAACCGCCTTGTCGAAGAGCAGAGTTATGGCGCCAACGGAGAGATGACAGAGCGTCGTGTGTACAAATACGACAACATGGGCAACAATACAGAGTTGGAGTTTTACAATCCCGAAGGCGACCTCATGCAGCGTTATCTGTACAAATATGACAACCGCGGCAACCGCATTGAGTGGCGTTTCTATGATGCCGACGAGTTTCTTGTCGCATTGACCACCTATTATTATGATGACCACGACAATGTTGTGGAGGTCAGCTCATTCAACTATGATGAGCATCTGAACTGGAAGCATAGCTATGTCTATGAATACGACGAGGACGACAACTGGGTGCGTCAGACCATCTACCGCAACAATTCTCCTTATCAGGTCATCGAGCGCGAGATAGCTTTCCCTGCCGACTGATAACATAAAGAACATGAATTATATAGGGGTGAGTGTTAAATGTCATTCACCCTTTTTTTGTAATGCCGTAGGGTTAGTTTTGCTCTTCAATAATGTTTTTTTATATATCTTTGCAAATTATTTAGGCAGTACTAAAAAACATAATTGAAAAATATAACTGTTGATTTGGTCGCTACCACTTGTAACAAAAAACACAATTAGTATGAGAAAGATAATTGCTTTACTTGCCATTTTGATGCTCATGACTTCAATGGTATCTGCGCAAAAAGTGTATAAAGTTCAGACCATCAAAGAGAAGAAAGAGCAAAAGAAAGACCAGACAGATTATAAGTGGAAGCTATATGTCTACGATGACGGAACATCAGCGGCATTTACAATGTCGGGTAAACGTATTACACCCAATGTGTTGGTAAGACCTTTCTATTGTGGTGGAGGTTTGTTTAAGGTCTTTTCTAAAAAGAAAGATGGACTTGGATTCAGCCACATAGCTCTGTACGACCAGAATGGCAATGTTGTTATTTCAGACTCTTTGAGTTGTCTCAATGCATTCTATCAGGGTGACGATTGTGTTAAACTAATGAGAAAGAAGCTTGATGGAACTGAAATATATGCCGCATATACAAAGAATGGAATATGTCAGATTCCTTTTGACCCAGAGTATACATTCATGGCATACTATCCAGAGTATAAATCACATTGGTGTTCTGATGTGCAAGGGAATTGGTACACTTACAACGAAAGTTGTGATGATTATGCTCTGGGTAAATATAATCTTGCGAAAGATGTGGATAATGAAAAGTTTATATCGATTAAGAAGAAAAATATCCGTACACCGAAGTCGCAAAAAACTCAGAGAAGTAGTTGGCATACAGATTACAAAGAAAACATTGAGCATCAAGGATATGTCTGGTCTTTGGTATGCAATAATGGTTACTCTGTTTTGTTTGACACTTTGGGGAATGCTGTAATACCTCTAAGCCGAGGGTATAACACAATCAAGTTTGTACCGGTCATAGGACATGTGGGTTATTTTGTTACCAAGAGGAATGGCGAGACGGGTGTATGTGATATCAATGGTAATGAATTGTTGTCCCCTAGATATGTTTCGGTAGATTACAATGGTGATGATGGTTTTTGTTGCATGAAAGGTAATGACAAGTCAAAAAAGTCGGTTGGAGTATGGTTGGATATCAACGGAATGCCTTGTGAAAAAAAATATAAAGACTGCAACTCAGTATTAATTGACACCAATATGATCCGGCAAATGGTTGTCTGTCCAGCGATGGAGGGCTATCGAGACGTGGTGACACTGACAAAGTATATAGAGAATGGTGTTGTTTCCGCCGAAAGGCTTCCTAAATCGAAGGGATATTCCGATATTCAGATTCATCGCGACGGTCCTTATGTTTCGAGGGGAGACACTCATACTTACTATACTTATTATGTCTTCAAAGACAACAATCAAGGGGTATATGACTACTACCGCAAAAAGGCGATCATATCACCCGACAGAGGATATACAAATATCACCACTGTTCATATTCCCAACAACGCAAGAAACAACATAATATATTACCTTGTGGCAAAAGGGGACAAATATGGCGCTTGTGACGAGCGTGGTAAAGAGATAGTTGCTCCGGTTTATTCTTCTCTGATTTACGACGAGAATAAAGGATTTGTCACCAAATCGAGTGATGATTCTTGGCGTTCGATAGGTGTGTACTTTAACTACAAGGGAAAGGCATACAACAGTTCGCAAGGTAATCTTTATCAGAAATATTCAAATGCCGGAGACATATCTTTGAATAATAAATATTACTATTCGGCCAAAAAGTCGTATTCCAAGGCACTCAAATATGATGAAAGCCCTTATACATATTATAATTATGGTGTGGCTCTTTACAACAATGAGGATTACAGGAGAGCGGAAAAGGCTTTTAACAGGGCTTATAGCTTGGCTAGATACAACGATGACACAGAGTTGGCGGCAAGTGCCTCAGGGCTTAGCAGTCAGACCAGGAAAATGATTAACCAGCGCTCACAGCGTCGTTGGGAGTCTGTGGCACAAGCTGGATTGTTGGTCCTTGGAGCGACAGCTGCCGTTGTACAGGCCTCTATGTACAACAATCCTTCTGTCGGCATCCCTGGCGGCTATCCTTCGGCAACAAACTACAATTACGACCAGGTCTTTAATCAAATAATGGCTCAAACTATTGTCCAGACCAATGTCCAAATGGCACAACAGCAACAGTTTTTCGAAAATATGTTACAAATTACGGTAGAACAAGTTGAGCAGCAAAACAGGGCGGAATACAATAGTTTTGTCATTACGACAGGATCTAATATGTCATATGAGGAATTCATGCAGCTAAAGGCTCAGGTATGGGCCGAAAGTCAGCAGAATGCAAATGTGGGTGTTGGGACAGAGTCGGGTGGAACATATGACAATAGTGGACATGAGGAGATACGCCAAAAGAATCGTGAATATTATGACAGATATGGATATAAAGATTGTCCACAGTGTAGTATACCAGGCAATGGGAAATGCAAGACATGCAATGGAACAGGCTGGCAGGACGCTTTTAATGGCTTTGACAAGATAGAATGTGCTAATTGCAAATCCAACAAGGGCAAATGCCGGTGGTGTGGTGGTACAGGTAAGGTATATGGTTTGAAATGATAGTGTTTTAAAAAAATTGCCTCGGTATGACTCCGAGGCATTTTTTTTATTTTGTTTTCTTTAGTGCGGCTTCGAGCTTTTTGGCTATGCGTGATTCAAGCGGCACGGTGTTGTAGCTCTGCCAGAAGGATTCGTCGGCATCGCCACGACCGAAAATGTCGTGATACCTTATCCTTGTACCTTTCTTTAAGGTTGTTTTTGGGAAGTCGGGTTCCATCTTGCGGAAGTCGGTCAATACCCAGACTACGTAGTCCTCAAACTCGTCAGCGGTAATGACGTCGCGGATTTTTTGGTTGACTTTACGGCCAACTATTTGTGCCTTTTCAGGTGGCATCACGCCCATGGATTTGGCTTTCATGCACAAAGAGAGAGTGTAGCGGTCGCCGACTTTTGCGTAATCGTACTGATTGCAATTGTAGGTATACCAAATTCCGCCCACCAACCGGTTTAGCGGATAGATGAGTTTTAGTGTGTCAGCATGCAGTGTGGTACGGTAGTAGTGAATGAGAGCTTTATCGCGCTTGTTTATGACTAATGCAGTGCTGTCATCTTCTGTTACTTGGGTGATTAGATAGTAGCTGTTACCTTTGCCGTCGTTCATTATCGATAGTTTTGATTTCTTGTCCAACGAGCGTGCTTTTTTGCCATTAGTCCATTGAGAGTCTTTTGTTTTTTGTAGCATGTCGCTGAATATGAGAGCATCGCTATATTGGGTTTGTGATTTGCCGACGAAGATGTTGTGAGCATAGTTCGAGTCGCCCAGTATTTCTTTCAGCATTGTGGTATCATATACCAGCATGCGGCTTAAAGGGAAACGCTTGTGGTTGCCCGCTTGATTCACGGAGTCGCGTCCTTCAATCATGAATAGAGGTGCTATGTATTGTATGTCATATCCGGGGCGCATTATCTCACTGATTGCTTCGCAGAAGAGCCAAAGGCTGTCGTCGGTCAGGCCGTATTGGCGGAAGAAATATGTGCCGATCATAGTGTCGCACCAATAGTTATCGGGAATCCTCTTGACAACCTCCGCTAAAAGTTTGCTTGGTTTTGTGTACTCTGTCACTTTCACCTCGGCGAGAGTGATGGATAGGGGTGACATGCTCACATTTTTCTGTTTGCGAAGTTTGCTGACGGCAATTGTATCGGTTTGGTAACCAGTATAGTTGAGTACTATTTTTTTGTCGCTCTGCTCTTTTGAGAGTTTAAGGCAATACTCGCCATCGAGGTTTGTCTGCGACCCCGACATAGAGCCGGCAACACGCAGTAGTACGTAGGGAAGAGGCTTTTTGGTTTTGGCGTCGGTTATTTTACCCTTGATGATAATGTCTTGAGCCTGCAGGGTGAAAACGGTTGCAAGCAATGTAATGATGACGAATATTCTCTTTGTTATAATCATTGTGTACTATGATTTATTGTTAGTGTTTTTTTATTGATTTTTTTTCGGAATTGACGTTGCAAAGTTACACATTTTAATAATATTTTTTTCTAGTTAGTTTGTAAAAGTATTAATACAATGTATAATTAATTATATACTAATATATTTTTCAGGTATCCGTGCTGTATTTTTATACTAATTGAAATGTTAAAAATGAAATTTTTTAAAATAAAATTTGGTGATTCAAAAACTTGTTGTACTTTTGCAGTGTACTAATCAACTAATACACTATATAAGTATACGTTTATTTTGCAGAAAATCACATTGATATCAAAAAAACAATATAACAATAAAAACTGTTTAGTATCGAAAAAACACCTACTCGAATAAATAATTAATACCTAAATACCATGATTGAATTAAAAAATTTCTCGTTTGCTTATAAGCAGACTTCTGTTTTCAAAAACATCAATCTTCAATTTTCAAAAGGTGCCATCTATGGTCTCCTTGGCGAGAACGGCGTTGGCAAAACCACCATGCTAAAGGCTATAAGCGGTCTGCTTAAACCCAATGACGGCCAATGCATAGTTGATGATCAGGTCAGTTTCGATCGTCAGCCATCCTTCCTTCAGTCGATATTTATGCTGCCCGACGAGGTGCCACTGCCCGACAGCAGCACTCCGGAAAAGTTTTTCGCTGATTTGGCCCCATTCTATCCAAAGCAGAGCGACGAGATGTTCCGCCATCTGGCCAATGAACTACAAATTGACCCGAGTCGCAAGTTCAAAGAAATGAGTTTCGGTCAACAGAAGAAATCGCTGCTTGCCTGTGCGTTGGCACTGAACACAGAGTATCTGCTGCTCGACGAGCCCACCAATGGTTTGGACATTCCTTCCAAGGCTGACTTCCGCCGCATCCTCAGCGAGAGGGTGGGAGAGGAGCAGACAATCATCATTTCTACCCATCAGGTGAAGGATGTTGAGAATCTGATTGACCCTATAATAATCATATCTAACAACAGCGTGCTGCTTGACGCTTCGGTCGAGAAGATAACCGACAAACTCTATTTCGAGTATGGCGGCCAGCAGCGCCAGGATGCCCTCTACAGCGAGATGATGCCCGGTGGCTACCTCAATGTGTTGGTCAACAACGGTATGGGCGAGAGCCAGATAAGTATTGAAGGACTCTTCAACGCCGTGTTGCGCAACCAAAGTACAATAAGAACATTGTTTGTTTAATAATAGGTAGTAAAAATGGAAGTAAACTCGCTTCGCTCGTGGAAGTAAAAAAAGAAGTTAAGCGCTTCGCGCAGGACAATACAGATTCATTCGTCCTTTTAACTCCCTTTTATAACTTCCTATTAAACTTCCCTTTAAACTTCAAACTTAAAAATATTAATAAAATGAAAAATTTTGATTTTAATCGTTTCAAAAAAGTCGTTGTCCGCGACTTCCACAATACTTACTCACAGTATGGAATGAGTATACTTATAATAATGTTGATACCTGCCTTTGTGTGGATTTTAGGTCTGGCGGTGCAGGATGATGTGGTTGGGGTGTTCAATCGCCGCAATTTCATCAAGTTGGCTGTTTATTTAACTGCCGCCATCTCGTCGATGAAGATATACAACAGTTGCAACCTCGTTGGTAAGGGCAACTATTTCGCAATGCTGCCTGCCTCGCTGTGCGAGAAGTTCACCAGTATGGTGCTCTACAGCTTTATCGTCTGTCCGTTGGTGGTCTTTGTCGGCTCTGTTACGGTGGATACGATATTGACACTCCTGCCTTTCGGTCCGTACAAGGAATACTTGTGGCAGGTGCCTGACTGGTGGAGAGATATCAGCACTTTTGGCGGATATATTACAAATTTCGGTGGCTATGTGCTATTGACGATTAAGATTTTCACGGTGGCTTCGCTGTTTATGCTGGCCAACACCATCTTCAAGAAAAACAAGTTCATCAAAACCGTCCTATGGCTTATGGTCATTGCATTTGCGTTGATATTGATTATTGCCCCCATTATGAACCATATCAATTGGGGCGATAATTGGGATTGGATTATTAAATTAGGCGAATGGCTTAATATCAAGTCTGAAGAGCAGTTGGTAAGCATCTTCTACTGGCTCCAGTTTGTGTTCTATACCTTGCTGACATTCCTCTTCTCGTTCATCACCTATCGCCGCCTCAAGAAAATGCAGTATTAATAAATCGACCTTAACGTTAACCTTAACTTTAACTGGCTGCCGCACAAAACAGATGCAATAGCTTTTTATTCTTAGGTTTAAGTTACGGCTAGAGTTAAAGTTGAATTAGGATTCAAGGTTAACGTTAAGGTCAAAGTTAAAGTTGAATATTATGGACTTTAAGAAACAAAAACCAATATATCAGCAGATTGCCGACACATTGTGCGAGCGCATTGTGTCAGGAGAACTCAAGGCTGACGAGCGTATGCTGAGTGTTCGAGATGTCGCTATCCAGTTGGGAGTGAACCCCAACACGGTGATGCGTACCTTCGAACATTTGCAGAACGCGGAAATCATTTACAACAAGCGTGGCGTGGGCTACTTTGTCTCTCCCGACGCCTCCGACAAGATTCTTGCCCTACACCGCAAAGAGTTTATGGAAGAGGAATTGCCAGCCTTTCTTCAGAAAATGAAGATGTTGGGCCTGACTTTGGACGATTTGAAACAGTATGAGTGAAAACTTTTTTTACTTACTTGTAGTATTTCGTTCCTTTGAAACGATATATATAAAACTCAAAACACAATGGATCATAAGATAATAAAAATCATTGCTGTTATCGCTTATCTCGTCAGCGGTTTTGTATCGGGTGCGCAGAATCAAGTGAAGGGCTATTTGTCTGATGCCAAGAGTGGCGATGCTCTGATATATGTCAACTGTGTGCTGTTGAAGGCACAAGACAGCACCTTCGCCTATGGTACGACGAGCGACGACAAAGGGCATTTCTCCTTCAATAATGTTGCAACCGGCGATTACCTGCTGAGAGTCAGTTATGTGGGCTATGAATCATATTGGCGCATGCTGACTGTTAAGGGCAACGATAATCTAGGAGGTATAACACTTTCCAAGACATCCACAGTCCTTGACGCAGTGACTGTGACGGCTCAAAAGCCTCTGTATGCTGTCGACGGTGAAAAGCAACTATACAATGTCACAGAGGATCCTAGTGTCCAGACTGGCACTATGAGCGATGTCTTGCAGAATGCGCCTGGTGTCGAGGTTGATGCCGAAGGCAACATCACCCTGCGGGGTACGCAAAGTGTCGAGATATGGATTAACGACCGACCCTCTCACATGAACGAAGAGGCTATGAGGCAGTACATCAAGCAGCTTCCTGCCAACTCCATCGACCGTGTCGAGGTCATCACCAATCCTTCGGCACGCTACAGCAGCAAGGGCGCTGTCATCAATATCATCACCAACCAGCAGGTAAAGCGCAACGAGCTGCTCTGTGTCGGTGTGAGAGCCACCACCACGCCTGCCCTGGCACCATGGGTCAGCTATGTGTGGGCTAATGAGAAGGTAGACTTCAACATCTACCTGAGCGGCAACCTGGGCAACCGCGATATGGCCTCCGACGGCACTACCACTCTGTTCGACGACAACGGCGACACCAGCCGCTTTATGAGTTACAACAACAAGAACAAGATGCCGTTTCAGGGTGGCTATCTCGGTTTCAACACCAACTGGAAAATTGACAGTGTGCGCACTCTCTCGGCATGGGCTGGCGCCTACCCCTATTGGGATCAGAACTCGTTCTTCAACAACTACCAATACTACGAATACGACAACGTCAACAACACCAGAACCGACCTTGGATACATAGACACTACGCTAAACCACGGTTTCAGCCACGGAGGATATGCAGGCCTTTGGTATGAGCATCTATATGATAATACCGGACGCAAACTGAGCGTCACCTTCAACGGCAACTACTGGGCCAATGGTGGATACTCTGACGACTCGCGCTATTTCAATTCGCCTACGCTTACTGACTTTAAGCGTCATATGACGGGCGATATGTGGAACGGCAACGGCGAACTTGGCGTCAACTATACCCTGCCGTTGAAAAATGGTATCACCATAGAAGCCGGAGGAGAGCTGGGCGCTGGATATAGCTATGACAACGAGACGCTAGACAGCCTTATGCCTAACGGAGATTGGAGCAATATGCCATATCGTTCCACTTTGTCGCAGGCTATAGCAATAGAACCGAGTATATATGTCACTGCGCAGAAACGCTGGGGCGGTTTCACCACCAAACTGGGCTTGAGATATGACTTCAGCTATAATGACGCAACAATGGAACATCACTCTATAGGTGATCAAAACCGCCTCGACACTTTGTTTTTCGGGATTGTGCCAAGCATTCACCTTAGCTATCAGACAAAGAGTTTCGAGAGTTACAGCATCAGCTACACACGCCGTTTTTCGCATAGCGATGACTTGCAGGACTATATGCTCATACGCAGATATGAAGACTACAGTTTTGCCACTGGTAACCCCAACCTGTTGATGTGCTACACTCACAACCTCGAGGCCGCCTTCAGCAAGTACATTATGAATTTCGGTAACGTCGGTATCAACGCCTACTGGCGCGCCAACGCCGATGAGATAGGCACTATGACCGCCGCTACAACCGATCCGGTTATCGGTCCCTATCTGGTGAACTACACCTACCCTGTCAACATCGGATCAAGTCATACCGAGGGCATCGAGGCCAATATTACATACCGTCCTTCGGGCTTTTTCAATGTGCGTTTCAATGCCTCGCTGTTCAACTACGGCTACAACTACAACGACTTCAGCGACAGCAAGGTCAGCTACAGCTTCCGACTTAATGTGTGGGCGAAATTGTGGAACAAACTTGAGGTCTTCGCCAACGGCAGCTACAGCTCGCCACGACTGGGACTTTACAGCCTTACCAACGCCAACAAACGTTTCGACTTCGGCTGCAGCAGCGACTTCTTCGACCGCAAGATGAGTGTCTATCTGAATGTCAGCGATATCTTCGGCTGGTCGGAGTGGGGCAGCAATACCACGGCGCCACAGTACCAGACAACCGGCAGTAACCGTTTCAACAGTCGCTTTGTAAGTCTTGGTCTCACCTTCCGCTTCGGCAAGATGGAGCTTGAGAGCAAAGCACGTCAGGGAGCCTCAGACTCTCCGATGGGCAAATCCTAAAATTGAAAGTTGAAAATTGAAAATTGAAAAATAAAAATAGTGAATTGTGAATCGTGAATTGTGACAACTGAACTTTAAACCATTCAAACCCTTAAACCCTTTTAAACTTTTCAAACCTTTTTAACCCTTTAAAACCTTTCATGTTTTTTGTATAGAGAGAAGGCACTCCTAATCGGGAGTGCTTTTTTGTTGTCTAATGGTTCGTGAAAAACGAGTTCAAATAAAATTTTTGTGGAATCAAAAAATACTCGTAAATTTGCAAAATATAATAAGAAAAAAACATTGCAATATGGAAAATGATGATATCTGCAATGGTGAAGACAAGGCGGGAGAAGCAACAGTGCCTTATGGCAGTGCGAGAATCGACAACGTGTTTTCAAGCGCTCCTGTTCGTAAAATGTCCCGTGTCCAGTTGGAAGAGGAAACAATTACGTTAGACGAGCTTGACTGCCGACTTACATCTTTCATTGACAAACATTTTGAAGCTGTGTAATGAAAGTAGTAATAGGTAATCAAGTGTACGGCAAAATAGAGGATTTTTATGAAATTGCTCTTGCGTTGCATATTACACTGACATGGACTGTTGTTGAAGAAAAAAGAACAGGCTTGTTGCGGCATTGAAAGCGCTTGGTGATTATCCTACAATATATCCAATAGCGAGATTGAATTCACAGTGGCGTGTTAAGGGCTATAGGGAATATATTTGTGAAGATTTCCATTTTGCATACGAGATAGTAGACGTAGAGGGAGAATTTGTTGTATACGTCGTTGATGCTGTCCATGGTTTGCTTTATCATTGATTTTATTTTAAACAATAATATTGAGAATAATCAATTAATACACAATATATAACAAGAATATTTAATAACTATACATACATTGAAAAGTGTATGCGCTTATGGATAGTCTAGAAGTTCCATAAATCAGCATCCAAAAGGTAAGACAATAAACGCTCATGTTAAAACGTGGGCTTTATTTATTTGGATTCGGGTGTTGCATTTAACAGTTGAGTCTATATCGAGATCGAGCCGTGTGCGAAAAACTCCATATTTCTATTTTTTTTCGTATCTTTGTAGTTTCGTTGTAACGGCACTTATGAGTGTAAGTGTTTGATAGCATTGTATATATATTTATATTATATTTACGAATATGAGTTATAAAGAATATAAGCAGCTTAATTTAACCCAGATTGGCGATGATGTCCGCCACTGGTGGGAGGAAAATGAAACCTTCGAGAAAGGCCAGAAGTTGAGCGAGGGACATCCCTCTTTCGTGTTTTACGACGGTCCTCCGTCGGCGAATGGCAAACCTGGCATTCACCATGTCATGGCCCGCACCATCAAGGATGTCTTCTGCCGCTATAAAGCTCAGAAGGGTTTCCATGTGGACCGCAAGGCTGGATGGGACACCCATGGTCTCCCTGTGGAACTTGGTGTAGAAAAAACTCTTGGTATCACCAAGGAGGATATAGGCAAGAAAATCAGCGTTGACGCCTACAACAAGGCCTGCCGCGAGGAGGTAATGAAATACAAGGAGTTGTGGGACGAGTTAACCCGTCAGATGGGTTACTGGGTTGACCTCAAGAATCCTTATATCACTTTTGACAACAATTATATCGAGACGTTATGGTTTTTGCTGAGAAAGCTCTACGACAAAGGGCTTCTTTATAAAGGCTACACTATCCAGCCTTTCAGCCCAGCCGCAGGCACGGGCCTGTCTAGCCACGAGTTGAACCTCCCTGGCTGCTACCGTGATGTCAAGGACACTACCTGCGTGGCGATGTTCAAGATTAATTCCGAATTTAGAAATTTGAATTCTGAAGAGGTTGACGCAATCAGTTCGATATTCAAAATTCAAAATTCAGAATTAGTTACTTACGCTATCGCATGGACCACAACGCCATGGACTTTGCCTTCGAATACCGCTCTCTGTGTCGGACCGAATATCGACTACGTCCTTATTGAAACCACTCATCCTTACAACGAGTCTCCTTGCCGCATTCTTATGGCAAAGGCATTGGTTGCAAGTATGTTCCCCGAAGGTAAATCACCTGAATATAAAATCGTCGGCCAGTGCAAGGGTACAGACCTTGAAGGAATTCGCTACGAACAGCTTATTCCTTGGGTCAAGCCCAGAGAGGTTAGTGACCAGGGCTCTTTCCGCATAATCCTTGGCGACTATGTCACCACCGAGGACGGTACTGGTATTGTGCATATAGCTCCTACTTTCGGCGCCGACGACGCCCGTGTGGCAAAGAAAGCTGGCATTGGAGAGCTCCTCCTTTTCGACCGCGACGGAAAACAAATGCCTATGGTTGACCGTCAAGGCCGTTTCGCTCCCATCGAGGATCTTGATCCCAAGTGGGTGGCCGAGAACATGAATACCGAGCTTTATAGCCAGTATGCCGGCAAGTTTGTCAAGAACGCCTACGACCCCACAAAAACAGAGAAGGATATTAGTCTCGATGTCGAGATTGTTGTTATGCTCAAGGGTGAAGGCAAGCTGTTCAAGAGTGAGAAACATACTCACAGCTATCCTCACTGTTGGCGTACCGACAAACCTGTCCTCTACTATCCTCTCGACAGCTGGTTTATTCGCACCACGGCTTTGCGTGACCGCATGATTGAGCTTAACAAGACCATCAATTGGAAACCCGAAGCCACAGGTACTGGCCGTTTCGGCAACTGGCTCGAGAATATTGTAGACTGGAATCTCAGCCGCAGCCGCTATTGGGGAACCCCACTTCCTATCTGGCGCACAGAGGATGGCAAAGAGGAAATATGCATTGGCTCTGTCAAAGAACTATTTGAGGAGATAGAGAAATCTGTCGCCGCCGGCCTGATGAAACAGGAGGATGTGGATAAGCTCGGATATTCAAAATCAAAAATTGATAATTCGGAATTCGATTTGCACCGCCCCTATATCGACTCTGTGGTCCTCGTCTCGCCGAGTGGCAAACCCATGCGTCGCGAACCCGACCTTATAGATGTTTGGTTTGACAGCGGTGCTATGCCGTATGCTCAGATTCATTACATGGGAGGGGACCTACGCCCCGACCAGTTCCCTGCCGATTTCATCGCCGAGGGCGTAGACCAGACTCGTGGCTGGTTTTACACTCTCCATGCAATAGCCACCATGTGTTTCGACAATGTGGCATTCAAGAATGTGATATCCAATGGTCTGGTTCTTGACAAGAATGGCAACAAGATGTCTAAACGCCTTGGCAATGCCGTTGACCCATTCATGACGCTGAAAGAATATGGCCCCGACGCCACCCGTTGGTATATGATTACCAACAGCCAACCTTGGGACAACCTCAAGTTTGACACTGAGGGTGTCGCCGAAGTGCGACGCAAACTCTTTGGAACGCTATTCAACACATATAGCTTCTTCGCTCTTTATGCCAACCTCGACCACTTCGAATACAAGGAGGAGGACATTCCAAGTGAAAGACGTCCCGAGATAGATCGTTGGATTCTCAGTGAACTAAACACTCTTGTCAAGACTGTTGATGAGGCTTTTGGTGATTATGAGCCCACACGCGCCGGTCGCGCCATAGCCGAATTTGTTGACGCCAACCTCAGCAACTGGTATGTACGTCTGTGCCGTCGCCGTTTCTGGAAGGGCGAGTACAGTGAGGACAAAATCTCCGCATACCAAACTCTATACACCTGCCTTGAGACTCTGGCTCGCCTCATGTCGCCCATAGCGCCATTCTTCAGCGAACGTCTCTACCAGGATCTTAACAGCGTCACTCGTCGTGACAATGCGGAGTCGGTTCACCATGCCGCCTTCCCTCAGGTCCATGAGGAATTGATTGTCAAATCGCTCGAGGAACGTACCCAGCTGGCACAGAAGATATGCTCTATGGGCCTTTCATTGCGCAAGAAGAGCAATCTGCGTGTCCGTCAGCCTTTGGCAAAGATAGTAATTCCTGTACGAGACGAGCACTTCAAAGAACAGGTTGAGAAAATAAAGCCCCTTGTCTGCAGCGAGCTTAATATCAAGGATGTCGAGTTTATTTCAGCCGACAACAGCCTCTTGGTTAAAAGTATCAAGCCTAATTTCAAGACCCTTGGACCTCGCTACGGCAAGATCATGAAGTCTATCGCCGCTGCGGTGACCTCGTTCTCCCAACAGCAGATTTCCGCTATCGAGAGTGAGGGACGTTATACATTCGACGTAGACGGTCAGACTGTCGAGTTGTTGCTCTCTGATGTGGAGATAGCCACCCAGGATATTCCGGGTTGGGTTGTCGCCAATGATGGTACTCTCACCGTGGCTCTTGACATTACACTCACCCAGGAGCTTATCGACGAAGGTATCGCTCGTGAGCTTGTCAACCGTATTCAGAACATCCGCAAGGAGGGCTACGATGTCACTGACCGTATCAAAGTCACCCTCGAAAGCGGTGCTTGGGACAATGCTGTCCGTAACCATATGGATTACATCTGCAGCGAGACTCTGACAACAAGTCTTGATATTGTCGCTGCCATCGATGACGCATCGGCTCAAACCATCGAAATCATTGAAGGCTCCAACGCTAAGATTGTCGTCGCCAAGGTAAATGTCTAAAATGTTTTAATGGTTAAAAAGGATTGAAAGATAATTTTCAATTTTCATTTCTGTCACTTATCAGAAGTCTTAATACAAAAAAGGAGGCCGTGAATTATTTCACGGCCTCCTTTTTGTTCGTTTCAGAAGTATAGCGTTATTACAAGTCACGCACCTCGTGGAGTTCTATCTCGTATATTACTGTGCTGTATGGCGGGACGTCTTGTGTTCCTCTTGCTCCAAAAGCCATCTCATACGGGAAATAAAAACGGTATTTGCCGCCTCCCTTCATTGTCTGAAATGCCTCAAACAGACCGGGAAACATGTCGTTGCTGATAACATATGTTATGGCATCGCGATTGCCATAGGTTTGGTCAAAGATTTGGCCATTGGTGAACATGCCTTTGTAGTCGAAGACAGCAACTAAACCCGTCTCGCCTTTCCGTCCGTTGCCTTCTTTCAAAACCTCGTAGTAAAAGCCTTTGTCGCTCTTCTTCACGTTGCTGTTACTCTTCATGAGTTCGGTAAAGTAGGACTCTTCTTGTATAGTGTATTCATTTAACTCGTTCTTCTGACTCTGCTCTCTGTTCATCGCGGCTCTCTGGTCAAGTTCCATCAGCATCGATGCTGTCTGCTGCATTGTGAAAGGCTGTTGTAGGCTGTCTAGTGTGGCGCAAATGGCCTGCAACAGTATTTCCCGATTAATGTCGACACCTGTCGACGCAAAGTTTTGCGCTGCTGAAAAACCTAATGCCCAGCTCAGGCTGTCGTTTTTGTTGGTAAAAGCGGGGGTTTTCTCGGTGTCTACAACAACTTTTCCTTTTTGGCAGGAGGCTAGCATAGCTATGCATAATGCCGCTAAAAGTATTCTCTTCATTTGTTATAAAAGCTTTTATTATTGTTTTAAATAATGTTTTTTAGTATCCTAGTATTTTGAGCATGGATTTGTGGCTCTGCTCTTTGGCGAATAGTTTCGTGGTGTAGTCGCCGTTCTCGTCTTTGTCTATGATGATGTGCTTCGGTGCTGGTATCAGGCAGTGCTGTATACCGCCATACCCGCCCAGGCTTTCTTGGTAAGCTCCGGTGTGGAAGAATCCTATGTATAAGGGGTCGTCCTTCTGCAGTTTGGGTAAAAATATCGCATTCGCATGGCTGTCGGCATTGTAGTAGTCTTGACTGTCGCAGGTGAGACCGCCAAGGAAAACACGCTGATACTCACAGTCCCAGTGATTGATGGGCAACATGATGAATCGCTGGTTTATTCCCCATGTGTCTGGCAGGGTGGTTATGAACGACGAGTCGATCATGTACCAAGTCTCTCTGTCGTTCTGTTGCTTCTGGTCAAGAATGCTGTAAAGTGTCGCACCGCTTTCACCTACAGTAAAGGAACCGAATTCTGTGTATATATTCGGCTCGGGTACTCCTCGGTTGGAGCAGATGTTCTTTATTTGTGCCAGAATCTCTTCGGCCATGTATTCATATTCGAAATTCGATGCCAGGGAGTTTTTGATTGGGAAACCTCCACCAATGTTAAGCGAGTCTACGTCGGGGCATATTTGTTTTAGGTCGCAGTAAACATTAACACACTTGGATAGCTCATTCCAATAGTAGGCCGTGTCTCGTACTCCGGTGTTGATGAAGAAATGCAACATTTTGAAACTGTACTTTGGATTGTCTTTTATGGCCTCTTCATAGAACGAGACTATGTCGTTGTATCTGATTCCTAGGCGCGATGTGTAGAAGTCGAATTTGGGTTCCTCCTCGGAAGCGATACGGATGCCTATCTTCATGGGAACTTCCGGGTTGTTTACAGCATTGTCTAACATGCGCATCTCGTGTTTGTTGTCGAGGATGGGCACTATGTTGTGAAATCCGTCTTTGTACAACTCGGCTATGTTCTCTATATATTGTTGCCGTTTGAATCCATTGCAAACGATAAATATATCTTTATTAATCAACTCATTATTGTAGAGTTCCTGGATCAGGTTGATGTCAAAAGCGCTAGATGTCTCCAGGTTGATGTCGTTCTTCAGAGCCTCCTCTAATACAAAGCTGAAATGACTGCTTTTGGTACAATAGCAATAATTGTAGGATCCTTTGTAGTCGGTCTTGGCTATAGCCACATTAAACATCCTCTTGGCACGCTGTATTTGCGAACTTATCTTAGGAAGATAGGTTATCTTCAATGGTGTTCCATACTGCTTGATTATTTCCATGAGCGGAATGTCGTGGAAATAGAGTTCGCCGTCTTCGGTGCGGAATTCGTCCTGTGGGAATTCGAAGGTTTGGTCGATTAAATCGTAATACTTGTTTCTCATTTTGTGTAAAGCAGTTTAGTTGGATGTTACTTTTTTGAGCAATCCGACTCACTTGGATTGTTTGTTTTTGACGCTGCAAAAGTACATAGTTTTTTTGATAATCTTTGTTTTTGTATCAAAAAAATCACTTTACAATCAGAAAAAAGTATGTTTTTTTTTATCTTTGCGGGTTATCTTTTGAGTATTTTAGCCACCCTATAGTTGCCGTCCTCTAATAGTATTTGTATGATATACAGACCTTCGTGTAATGTCGAGATGTCTATTGTGGTATTGTCCCCTAAAATGACCTGTTTCATGATCTGACGACCGTTGATATCTGAGATGACAGCCATTTCCATGCCTCTGCAGCTGATGTTGACTGTGCTTTTTGCTGGATTTGGATAGATTATTAAGCTGGAATTCTCATTTTCGGTTCCATTTATCCCTATAGTTCCGGAGACGTTGACGATGGTCGACGATGTCGCACTGCATTTCCCGTTCCATCCGGTAACTGTGTATTCGGTTGTGACGGTAGGATAGACGTCGATGACTGAACTTGTGGCTCCGTTGCTCCACAGATATCTTTCCGCACCCTGCGCTGTCAGTCTGGCGGTCTCGCCTTCTCGTATTGTTATGTCACCGCCTTCTATGGTCAACTCTGGCGCTGATGTCACATAAAGCAAAATATGTCGTATTATGCTGTTTGCTGTGTCTGTTATCAGGTTGGCCTCATCGGTTTCCAATAGGTCCGTGGCTATTGTCGTTCCTTCAAAGGTGTATGTCTCTCCCTCGCATACGCTGTCAATGATATACTGATGAATGGTATCGTTGGCGGGAAGATGTATGTCGTCAACCCAACCGCAATCGCTTCCTAAGCTTTGGGAGTAGTCTTTCTGATAACTGAATTTGAACACATGGGTGCCGGCAGGAACAAAGTAGGCTTGACGTGTCCAGTTGTAATCGGTTCCGCTAATTGACATCAAAACCGTGTTGTCCATCGAGAAATATAACTTGTCGTAGTTTTCCTCCGACGACACCTTTACATAGAATGAAATACTGTCGTCTACTATCGAGGTCCACTCAAAAGACATTTCGGATTTTTTGTTGTTACCCGAGTTGCTGTGTGTCCATTGTTTTGATCTGGCTGAATAGTTGCCGCTGTGGGACTCGCCGTCGGTTATCACCCACGGATTGGTGCCTTGCTGCCATTCTACTGTGCCCCAGCTGTTGTCGTCGAAATTGATAAGGGAGTTGTCCTCGCCGAACTGAACTTTGAGTGTGTCGAGCTTTGTTATCGCTCCGTATTTTAACGTCTGGATAAAAACTGTGCTTCTGTTTTGCGGCACGGCTCCCGCCACAGAAAGGTTGTAGTTCTGCGTGAAGTTTTGTCCTGGCTCAACTCTGTCTACAATGATGGTGTCATTGTTTATTGTCAGCGTTGGCTCCATGCTCCGCAGTGTTATGTATGCGTTCTCCAATGCTGCGTTGCCACTGTTGCGGTTTATGACAGTGAAGGTAGTGGAACCATTGTCAACAAGCGCGCTGTCCATGGAATGGCTGTTAATTTCGGGCTTGGGAGCATTGATGCTGAAATTGAAGGTTCTGAAAGACTTGGTGTTGTTTCTGTGGCCCCAGCGTACTATTACCTTTATCGAGGCTTGGCTCTGGTCTCTCACGTTTCCCCACACTGTGGCGTTGCAAACGCTGTGTAGGACGCTCTGTTGATGCCCTGCCAGGCCGGAGGGCATGGTTATTATGCCGGTGGTGTCGATATGGATGTTGCCTTCCAAACTCTGGTATTCAATGAAAAGGCTGTCGGCGTCGGAGGATCCCAGGTTGGAAAGGGTGACATCAAAAGCTATAGGCTTGCCAGCCTCTATTGCTGTCAGCGGTTGCATATCCTGTGCTATGACATAGACACCTTCCGACACAATGTTTATTGTGCTTTGATAGGGCTTGTAGCCTTGGGCTGTGATGACGATAGTGTGTGGCTCGGGTGTCATGGGGGTGAAAATGTTGACGGTGGCGTTACCATTGCCGTCGGCGAAACCTGCTCCGCACAGATTGCCATCGCCATCGCTGAAACCTATATAGGCATATGGCACCGTGGATACATAGAAACTATTGACACCCATTTGTATGCTTTGTGCGTGCTGTGCCACCATATCGTTCGCGCTTCCATGTATGTATGGCATCAGAGACGGATCGCCCATAAGGTGATATACTTGCCAATAGTAGAGTTTCATATTATCCTCACTAGGGCTGCTCTCAACGGCCATATTGCCTCCGAATATCATTGATCCTGCCGTTGTGCACCATTTGTCGGTGCTCTCGCCATGTGAGTGGAACAGTCTGTCGTACATTCCAAGGTTTTCGCTTGAATATGGAGTGTTCATCGTGTTGTTGATTCCGCTGCGCACACCCACAGTCCAATAGAAGTCCTCTACCCAATAGGTATAGTCGCTGGCGCCAAAATAGCTTACCGCACCTGCATTGTTGCCTTTTCTCAGCAATGCCTCGCCCAAGCATGCGTCAATCTGGAAACTGTTGGACAAACAGCAGTTGCCTATCATTATCATGGGCTTGTTGTTATTGGACATATTCGCCACGCTAGAATTGGAGAACGAGGGAGTGCTCCATTCTGTCTCTGCGCCATGTGCGGTATAGTTGACAAAGCCGCATCCGTTGTTATAGAAGTTCCTCAGTGCTTCGGCTGTAGCTGAATTGTTGCTGCTGCCAGTCACTGTCACTCCGCTGGGGGCAAATGAGGTGTTGTTTTTATAATATACAATATTATTAAAGCCATTGGATGCTGTGATATAGTATTTGGCTATGTAGTCCATCGCGGGGTCGCCATAGGTGTAGCCGTTGTCGTTAGAGTATCCTCCATCCACTCCCGCTATCAAGGCGGCGTTGCTTAGATATGAGTCGTCAGGGAAGGTGTATTGCTCATACATCATCGTCTTCTCTATCTGAGGTAGGAGTTGGGCAGCGTTTTGCGCTGAGAATCGGCCATAGTAGCAGTCGGGTATCCGGTCACCCTCGGTCCAGTTAAAATAGTTGAGGTCGCTGGAGTGATTCGAGCCCTGTGATGTCAGCTGAAATGCTGGTATCTGGGCAATGTCGCCGACAAACAGCACATAGGTCGGCGCGGGCTCGCTGGCTGTCGCGTTGTCATAAAGACCTTTCAGGTAATTTTTTATGCTCGTTGTCGTAGTGCCAACTTGGGGGTCGTCGGTGTAGACAAGGTCAACCATAAATCCTTGGCGGCTTTTCCATTTGGCAAAGTCGTCAAGCATACCGCGGAACATGCTGTGGGCCACTATGGTGTAGCGTAATGGTGCCGAGCTGTAGTTCTCTTTAGTCCCTATGGTGTTGATTGTTTTAATTCCGTTGTCGAATTCCTGGCTGTAATGTATCTTCTGCATGGTGCGCGTCGCGGCGATATCAGCGTTGCGCTGCTGTATCGTGACGGTGACTCTTTTGACTACAATTATCTGATTTGTCACCGGATTCCATCTGATGGGGTTGTAAGCTATTCTGGCAAGATTGTGGTTGCGTGCTATGCCGGTATTCTCTACAACTATCGTTTCAGCTCCGATGAAACTGTTGCAAGCATATGTTTGTGCGTTTTTCACCATGTGAAATGCCGTAGTGTCGCTTTTTCTTCGCGATGGTTGCATAGGAATAAGAGGTTTGTCGATACCTATTTCATTGGCGTCGATGGTGTCACAAAGCATTTCGTTGACAGTGACATCCAAACGGTCGCAAAGCGAAATCTCAATCATTTTTGACAGAGAAGGCAGAGAGGGGTCACCGACTTTGCCACTGGGCATAAAGTCATCCATTGTTATGACGTTGAAAACTTCGTCTGACAATGTGGCCGCATTGACTTGAGGCAGAGGACAGTTGAAGGTGATTTGTATGTTGTTATAGTCGCTGTGGTTCACTTGGCAATACTGTGCGTTTACAGTGATCGCCAGTACTGTCAGCGTTGCTATTAGTGCGATTCTTTTCATGTGTGGTTTGATATTGTTATTTTTTATAATATTGTTTCTTAATCAATTGTCTATTTCTCAAATTCCATCCATATCGGTTCCTGTGGCGTCGGGGCGGTGATTGTCATCTCTTCTTTGCGTACGGGATGGATGAAACTTATTTTGCGTGCATGCAGCGATATACCGCCATCGGGATTGGAGCGAGGTGCTCCATATTTAAGGTCGCCTTTGATATGGCAACCGATGTTAGCCAGCTGGGCTCGTATTTGATGATGCCGTCCGGTGTGTAAGTCTATTTCCAGCAGATGGTATCCGCCGTCGCTTACTCCGATTAGTTTATAGTCGAGTATTGCGAGCTTGGCGTCTGTGGTGCCGGCTTTCACGACATAGCTCCGGTTGTTTTTCTCGTTTCGCAACAGCCAGTTCTCTAAATGTCCGTTTTCTTCAGGCGGGGGCTCTTTGCTCAGCGCCCAGTAAGTTTTTTTGATGTCGCGCTCTTTCACGGCCTCATTCATACGGCTCAAAGCTTTTGAGGTTTTAGCGAACAGAACCACACCGCTCACGGGTCTGTCTAATCTATGTATGACACCGCAGAAGACATTGCCAGGCTTGTTGTCACGCATTTTCAGGAATGCCTTGATGTATTCGGGCAATGGGGTGTCTCCGGTCTTGTCGCCTTGCACAATCTGTCCGCAGCGCTTGTTGAGCGCCAGGAGGTGGTTGTCTTCATATAGTATTTGGTCGGCGATGTCCATCACATATCTATTGTTTCAATTTCCCTATAGGCGACATTCCGTTGCGGACCACATCCTCAAGGGCGACATCCAGCTCTGTGTCGAGGGGCAGGAAGAGGTCTACTCGCGAGCCAAACTTGATGAACCCCATCTCTTGGTTCTGTTTCACCCTTTCGCCTTCGCGGGCATAGCACACAATGCGGCGCGCCATTACGCCGGCGACCTGACGCATCAGTATTCGCTGACCGTTGTCCAGCACCATACCTATACTGGAGCGCTCGTTCATTATCGACGACTTGGGGTAGGAAGCTATGAAATAGTTGCCTTTGTGATATTTCACATACTCAATGGTGCCGTCTATGGGGTAGCGGTTCACATGAACATCTGTTCCGTTCATGAATACGCTGACCATCAGGCACTCGCTGTTGAGGTATTCTTTCTCAAAGGTTTGCTCGATTGTGCAAACCACTCCGTCGGCGGGGGCTATGTATCGGGTGGAGTCATCGGTGAAGACTCTTTTGGGTATGCGGAAAAAAGAGGCTAACGCAAGCCAGAAACCGAACATTATTACTATGAGCAGCCAGTTGAAAAAGTTAAGCTGCTCGGTGAATACTATCATCAGCACTGTTATTACACCAAAAATGGCCAACAGGCTTAATAGTAGTCGATATCCTTCTTTGTGTATATACATTATAAATTATTTTTGTCGTTTGTTTTTTATAATCAGGCTCACGTTTTTTATATTCCTTTTAACCCTTTTAAACCCTTATAACCTTTTAACTTTTTAACCTTTTAACTTTTTAACCTTTTAACCTTTTCAACCCTTTTAACCTTCAACGCACAAATCTGCTCTACGCGCTCCACTGGAGCTTGTACCCTTTTAAACCCTTATACCCTTTTAAACCTTTTAACTTTTAAACCTTTTAACTTTTTAACCCCTTTTCAGGTAGCTATAATTAAATATGCTTGCACAAATGGCACGGCTAAAAGAATGCTGTCAAACCGGTCCAAAACGCCTCCATGTCCAGGCATGATGTTGCCGCTGTCTTTCACGCCGCAGAAGCGTTTGAACATAGACTCTACCAGATCGCCCAATGTGCCTATGACGCTGCAAATGAATCCTATCACAATCCAGTCGATAGTATCCATCATTATACCGTTGCTGTGGAACAGAGGTCCTACGAATATTGCTGTCGCTATGCAGAATGCCGCGCCGCCTATGGTGCCCTCCCAAGTCTTTTTGGGTGAATGGCGTTCCCACATTTTATGCCGTCCTAACAGCATCCCTGTCAGGTAGGCGAAGGTGTCGTTGACCCATACCAGGATGAATACCATCATCATTAGCCCGTAACCGCTGTCATGTATGTAATTTGTCAGCGCCAGAGGAATCATCACCCAGATTGTAGGGAGCAGAGTGTAACCTATGGTGGCCATGGGGTTCTCGTCGGTGCGCCACAGCTGCGAAAGGAAGACACAAAGCATCAGGGCTGGCAGCAAGGTGAGGAGTGAGAGAGACCACAGTTGACCTTCGCTGAAGGAGGGTTGTTCCCAAAAGAAAACTATCAGATAGGAGAGAATGCCTACAATATATGCGGCAGGCTTGTTGGTCGCGATTCCTTTAAGAGATAGGTTTTTCAACACCTCGTGGGTGCCTATAAGACCTATGACGAAAAACAGAGCGCCAAAGATCACCTCTCCGCCTGTCACATTTCCCATCCATCGTCCGGAATATATCGATGCGATGATTAGTAGTACGTATATGGCGCCACTTATGGTTCGTGTCAGTATTGTTTTCATGGTTTACACGGTTTCGTCCTCAATAAGAATAAGGTATAGTTTTTGATTTCCTTTGCGAAAACCATAGCTGGCAGGATGTGCCACCATGATTTGGTCAGGATATTGTGGGTATAACTCTTTGAGTCGCTGGTTGGCCATCTCCCAGTCGGTGACGACTTGTGATGTGAACGCCAGCACTATTGTGGTATCTGGCAATGTCGGCACTGTCAATCCCAGGCCGAGATTGGAGGTTATCACCACGCTCCCTTGCCATGCTATCAGCGCTTCGCACAGGGTTGCCCCAAGAGGATATATCTTGGAGGGGTCGCAAGTCTCTCTATTGTCGATGTTAAGGTGACCAAGGAAGCTGGTCAGATTCTCTGTGGCGCAACCGATAGTGATGTCGTTGTGTCGTCTCTGTATCTCGCTTATCCGGTTGCTGATGTCGTTCTCGTTGTAGCAGTAGTACATGGTGCCCCCCGACTTGGTGAACTGTTGCGCGAAAACCACGCTTAAGTCGTCATCTCCTGTAATGAAGGTGTTCCCCACTGATGCCGGCAGTTCGCAATCTGTGGCAATAGACCTGTCCATGAGTGCTTCACGGATGTCTTTCTGCACCTTTTCTTTTAGTCGGTTGTCTTTCATGACTAGGGATTGTTAGGGTTTGACGGTATTGTTTCTATGATTCACTCTCGTCGTTCTCTTCGTTCGAGGTTGTCTCTGTTTTTTCGACGGTTATTTCGTCTTTTGCGGCGACAGGCTTCTCAATCTTCACTTCATCCTCTTTCTTCTCATCTTCCCAAGGGCGTGAACCATATATTTTTTCCACATCCTCGCGGAATATCACCTCACGCTCGAACAATACCTTGGCTAACTCGTCGAGTTTGTCGCGGCTTGAAAGGATAATCTCTTTGGAGCGTTGGTAGGCCTCTTCAACCAAGCGTTTCACTTCGCTGTCGATGGCCTCGTTGGTCTGCTCGCTGAAAGGTTTGGTGAAGTTCCATTCGCTCTGTCCTGTGGAGTCGTAGTAGCTGATGTTGCCAACTTTCGGGCTCATGCCGTAGTAGGCAACCAGCGAGAACGCCATCTTGGTGGCGCGCTCTAAATCGTTGAGGGCTCCTGTGGATATCTGTCCGAAAACAATCTCTTCGGCTGCGCGTCCGGCGACTAAAGAGGTTATCTCGTCGAACATCTGCTCGTAGGTGGTTATCTGCCGTTCCTCAGGCAGGTACCATGCTGCTCCCAGGGCTTTGCCGCGAGGTACTATGGTCACTTTGACCAACGGCTGTCCCCAGCGCAGCTGCCAGCTTACTGAGGCGTGGCCTGATTCGTGGTAGGCTATGGTGCGTTTCTCTTCGGTGGTGATGACTTTTGACCTTTTCTCTAGGCCGCCGATGATGCGGTCTATGGCGTCAAGGAAATCCTGTTTCTCAATCAGGGCCTTGTCTTTGCGTGCCGCTACGAGGGCTGCCTCGTTGCAGACGTTGGCTATGTCGGCGCCCGAGAATCCGGGTGTCTGTTTTGAGAGGAAGTCTTTGTCAATGTCGTTGCCGAGTTTCAGCCCTTTCATGTGTACTTCGAAAATGGCTTTACGCTCGTCGATGTCGGGAAGCTCTACATAAATCTGGCGGTCGAAACGTCCGGCTCGCAACAATGCTTTGTCTAGTATGTCGGCGCGGTTGGTGGCGGCCATAACGATGACACCATTGTTGGTGCCGAAGCCGTCCATCTCGGTAAGCAACTGGTTGAGGGTGTTCTCACGCTCGTCGTTGGCGTTGCTGAGACCTCCACGGCTTCGGGCTCGTCCCACTGCGTCGATTTCGTCTATGAAGATGATACAAGGGGCTTTCTTTTTGGCCTCCTCAAAGAGGTCTCTCACACGCGAGGCTCCCACACCGACAAACATCTCTACGAAGTCGCTTCCTGACATTGAGAAGAAAGGTACGTTGGCTTCGCCAGCCACAGCTTTGGCGAGGAGAGTTTTACCGGTACCTGGAGGCCCTACGAGGAGTACACCCTTGGGTATTTTGCCACCCAAAGCGGTGTATTTCTTAGGATTCTTCAGGAAGTCGACGACTTCCACCACCTCTTCTTTGGCTCCGGCAAGACCGGCGACATCTTTGAAGGTGACATTGGTGGATGTCTTGCCGTCGTATATTTTCGCTTTTGATTTGCCGACGCTGAAGATTCCTCCTCCGCCACCGCCACCCATCTGTCGGTTGGCGACGCGGCTCATAATGACGAAGAAAATGACAAGCAATAGCAGCGGTCCAAACCAGTAAATCACCTTCTCCCAGGTGTGGTCGTTCTCACGGGAACTGAGCTCTATGTGGTTGTTGCGTCTTATCTGGTTGATTAGGTCGGGATTGGCTGTCATCACGCTGTCGTCGATGCCGGCGGTGTCTCGCTCGAAATTCTGTTGCGCTACTTTGTCCAGGTCGCTTTTGAAACTCTCTACGTCAATGAACTTGTAAGTGTAGTGTCCCGATTCTTTTACTTTGCCTTGGTCTCCGACAATGTCTTTGTATGCGGTGTCTTTTTCGAGCGCTTCTTCTTTGATGAAGATTTCTGCATATTCTTTGTCGACGACCACGATTTTTTCCTGGTCTCCGCGACGCAGTATCTGGTCAAGTTTTGACCAGCCAATCTCTGCATTGTTTTTTTTGCTGTCTCCGCTAAGCCATAGTCCGCCCAGGGTGACAATGATTATCGCGTAGATGATATACATGAACCAGTCGGAGCCTTTGCGTTTGGGGTTGCGCTTGGGAGTGCCCTGACCTCTGTTCTGATTCTCGTTGTTAGTGTTGTCCTGCATTTTGGTTATTGCTTTTTGTTTCTCTTTCTCTCTTTTGTCTGAACTCTATGCTGCCCTTCTTGTCGGTAGGAATAATCAGCCTTCATAGGGGGTGGCTACTCCGTCGGCCCACAGCTCTTCCAGTCTGTAGTGTTGGCGTTTGTCTTTGAGGAAGATGTGTACTACTATGTCGAAATAGTCCATTAATATCCATTCGGCGTTGTCATAACCTTCCACTCTGAGGGGATTGTAGCCGGTGGCTTTTTTTATGGTCTCAAAGACGCCGTCGCTTATGGCGCTCACATGCGAAGGCACATTGCCGGTGCATATCACAAAGTAATTTGTTGGTGCCGACTGCACTCCTCGCAGATCCATGATTACGATGTCAGTCGCTTTTTTATTCGACATGCCAAGTGCCGCCAGTTTCGCTAAGGCTTCGCTCTCGGTCAGATTGCTTTTTTTGTTTGTCATGCTCTTCTTCTCTTGTCTAGTCGGTGGTTTATTCTATTGGTTCTCGTATTGTTGTATTTCGTCATGGAAAAATTCCAGTTGCACTCCTGCCTGGCGGAACAGTTCCTCGCTTTCGGCTCCTGCATGGTATTTGCGTTCGCACACCACACGTTTTATGCCGCAGTTGATGATAAGCATGGCGCAAGTGCGGCATGGGGTCATGCGGCAATAGAGAGTGGCGCCGTCAAGAGCTATGCCGCGACGCGCGGCCTGGCAAATGGCGTTTTGCTCGGCATGCACAGTCCTTACACAGTGGTTCGTAATGCTGCCGTCGGGATTAATGACTTTGTGGAACAGATGCCCTACCTCGTCGCAGTGGGGTAGGCCTGAGGGTGACCCTACATAGCCCGTTACTAGTAGCTGACGGTTTTTCACAATAACGCAGCCGCTGCGGCCCCTGTCGCAGGTGGCGCGTTTGGCGGCGGTGTCGGCAAGCTCCATGAAGTATTCATCCCACGAGGGACGGTGGTAGGTTATTTTTGACAGCACCTCCTCAACTTGGCGGTTTAAATCCTCAAAGGAGCCCCCGTTGTCGAAGCGGTAGTCGGCCTGGCTGATACATACTCCAAGGTTCTGCTTGTTGGGGTCGTCGTTGTCCATCTCGCGCTTCTCGTTGGCAATAAAGGTCTCATAGTCGATGTGGTCGGTCTCGCTGCCGCGAAGTACGGCGCGCTCATACCTTACCTTGGGGTCGGCATCGACAGCGAAGAGGTAGAAGTTGGGTTTGCCTCGCAGCGCGGCGACTTCGCCGGGGGTGCGGATGCTTTCTATTATGCAGTTGCATCCCGACGCCTGTGCCTGCTGGTAAAGCTGCTCAACTATCCATGATGGTGTATGCTGTGCTCGAAGATCGTTGCCGACAATAGTCATGCTGTCTCTGTTGACGGGCATTCCGCGCCGTTTGATTTCTTCGGTGATAAAGGCTCGCACTGAATAGTGGACAAATCCGCGGTTTTTCACCAAATAGTCAACAATTGTTCCCTTGCCGGCACCCAATGTACCTGTTATTCCTATGGTTATCATGTGTTTGTTTTGCTTGTTGTGACGAGATTGTTTTGATGTTGTAACGCCGTTATGAGTTTATTCGTCGGACCCTATGCAGCTGAATGTCTTTGTGGCGGGGTCGTATAGAAATATCACATACCAAAAGCATTCGCCTGCTGAAACGTAGCCTCCGCAAGCGTAGGTACCCTTCTTTCCGCCGTAGTCTTTGATGATTATGCCGTCAATGCCGCCTCGTGGCAAGCCACTAGAGAGTATCATCTTTGCCAATGGACCGTCTTTTTTATTTCCCATATCCACCAAATCCCAATATCTGGCGCGTAGTGTCTTGCCAATGTTGGCGTCGCAGAAAATGGCATCGAGTTTTGTGTTGTTGTCAACACCTGTCAGGAGTTTGGCTTTCTTCTCCATTCTGGCGTCGGTCGTAACATCGCTTTCGGCAACGATGAAAGCAGTGTCGTCGTTAATAATAAACTGGAGATAGGCTTGGTATTTCTTTTCGTCGCCCTCCTTCGCAGTCTTGACATATTTGTCGAAAGTCAGTTTCGCCTGACAACTATTGATGTATTCGACTTTGACATTCTCACAACGTTGCTCGTAGAATTTGTTGATCTTGAATAGTCTGTTACGGCTTCTTGCGACCTGTTCTTTGTTGTAATGGGCTTTGTAATACAGCACAATGTCGCTGTATAGCTCATTCAGCTTGGCCTCGTCGCGTTTATTCATAGCCTCTGACCAGGAGGACAAAGTATTCATGCACACTTGTGTGTTATGCTTATCAATATCTGCTATGTCTTTATTCTGTGCCACTGTTGCCGCTGAAGTCATCAGCAACATCGCTATGAGTATATAGAATTTTCTTTTCATGAAAAATTGAGTTTTATTTTGCCACTTTTAACCTTTTTAAACCTAAAAAATTGTGACCTGTGACGAGTGACCAGTGACCTGAAAAAATTGAAAATTGAAAGTTGAAAATTAATGACCAGTGACCTGGGAAAATTCAAAATTCATAATTCAAAATTCGAAATTCGAAATAACCTTTCAAACCTTTTAAACCTTAAACTTGTATTCCAGTTTGGCCAGTTCTTCGTTGGCTTTCACAATTTTCTTTTTGAGTCCGGACTTGTATGCGACGAGTTTTTCCATCTGTTTCTCGTCACCGAGAGCGAGCATCTGCATAGCCAGTATGGCGGCGTTCTGAGCGCCGTTGATAGCCACTGTAGCCACGGGTATTCCCGGAGGCATCTGCATGATGGCGAAGGTGGCGTCAAGACCCTCCAGGCATGAGCCTTTGATGGGTACTCCAATCACAGGCAGAGGGGTTTCGGCGGCTATTACGCCAGGGAGTGCCGCGGCCATTCCGGCGCCAGCAATGATGACTTTGATACCACGGCTTTGAGCGTTGCGGGCAAAATCGCTTACCTCCTGTGGAGTGCGGTGAGCGGAGAGTGCGTTGACTTCAAAAGGTATCTCCATCTCTTCAAAAAACTGGCAGGCTTTTTCCATAACCGGCAAATCGCTGGTTGAGCCCATAATGATGCTTACAAGTGGTTTCATATTTTTATTTTAATTTGTATATAACGTGATACTGGTGCCTTTATTGTGTTTTTTGTTCTCTTCGTCTTTCTCCCCTTTTGCATATCCAGAGTCCTATGAAAAGTACTGCCGCTATGGGTATTATGAGCGTGAGGAAGTATAGGATATACATTATGATTATTTTCCCAACGCTGAAACTATTATCCATTTCGGGTATTTTGAGTAATATCGTGGCTACGACTAGCATGATAAACGCATAGGCCCACACAACAAAACATGCCATCAAGCGCCACGATGTCCCCCAAAAGTTGTATCCGAACAGTTGGCGATAGGTTATGTAATAGTATAATGGGATGAGGAAAATGAAAGCGGGGTGTATTGCTTTGAAAAGCAGGCAAATGAGCATTAATGAGCTCATGAAGACTTGAATTGAGATTCCCTCAGGTATTGTGTGGCGAGGGTGGCGTGGTGAATAACGGAATAAAAACCATGTGGGTATGGTGAGGAATATGGTCATCGCTATCGCTCCCCAGCCCGGATTGTTATTCAACCAGTTAATGGCGGTGATAAAGACTTTTAAATCACTGTCTTTTGCTGTGAAAGGCTCGGGCTCTATGCCGAAAAGATGCATTATTATGGCATATATCACGGCTATGCCGAAAAGCATATTCACAGGGGGCGAGCTCACTTGACGGTGACCGCTGATATACTCCCCGATGAAGTGACCTGGCCGTAGCATGAGTTGGAATATCGAGTAGGGCAGCGAGCGCGAGTCTCCTGTCCAGATATTGATAAAACTGTATGCCAGCCATTTCCATGTGATACGTCCGTCGCCTACGGATTGTCCGCAGATAGGACAGAGATTGCCTTCAAAATCGTGCCCACAGTTGGCACAATGGTGAACGCCTTTCTTCTTGACAGTATAGTTGATGGACTTATTCTGCCAGGCGCGGAAACGGAGACGAAACTCTTTGAGTTTCATAATCAAGCTAGAAAATCATACTTAACAAAACCCAAAGCCAGTGGGCGGCAATGCCTGCGCATAAGCCTCCTATGGTGTGAGCCCCGATGGCTTTGCCTATGAGTTTGCGGTAACCAAGGCTGTCGAGCATGGCGGTGTGGGTGCTGAGATATCCGCTCCAGCACATACCCATGGCAGTGAAGACGGCTATGGCGTTGTTGTTGATGATGCCGGCGGCGTCAAATGTGGGCACCAGACCGATGGCGGCGCCTACTGCTCCCAATGCAGTGATGGGGAAACCAACCAAAGCGCCGTTCTCAAAGCCGAAAAGCCCCTTGAATACGAAGTTGACCTTGTCGGCAAGCCATGTTATGATAGGTACACCTTCGTAGGCCTTGCCCAAATACTCTCCGTTTTCACCGGCAGGGCCGAAGGTGAGCATCATGACAATGGTGCTTATGCAAAGCACTCCGGGTATGATGGCCACGCCAATACCGACGCCGCTCTTGCCTCCATCGAGCATGGCGTTGAGGAAACGCTGAAAGACGCTGCCTTCGCTCTTGAACGAGATGTTCTGCTCGGTACCTTCGTCTTCGGTGACAGGACTGTCCATCTCGGGATAGCTCTTGAGAGTGAATCGCTGCATGAGTCTTGTGGAGATAATGCTGCCGATGATGGCTCCCAGAAGTCCCACCAGAGCGCCGCTACCATAGCCTTTGCCAGTCATAAAGGCTATGACCACCAATCCCATACCGAAGGCGGTGCCGAAGTTGGTAAGGCTCACCAACTGATATTTCTTGAAATAGCGTGCGAAGTTGTTGTCTTTGGCAAGGGAGATGATTGCGGGGTTGTCGCTCAAAAAAGTCATGACTGCTCCCAATGCGGCGACACCGGGCATGTTGTATAGTGGTTTCATCAACGGACGCAGAATATTCTCCATGAGACGCACCACGCCAAACTCTGTGAGCAGCTTGGATATGGCGCCCATAAGCACGCAGATGGCCATGATGTAAAACACCGTTTCAAGCAGCAATTGATAGGCTGTCTGCATGAAGGTGTTGAGCATTTTTGGCAACGTCATTCTATATGCCAATAAGCCGAAGAATGCGAAGAAGCACACTAAGAATATGAGTGCTTCGAAACTGCGCAAAGTGGTGAATTTGAAACGGCTGGGTCTATTCCCTTTCTTTTTCTGCTTTGTCTCGGCGGTTTCGTGGTGACGGAACACCTCGAAGGGATTAAGCACAGAGAGAAGGTTGTTTCGATGTTTGTTGCTGCTTTCGTCCATTGTATAAGGGTTAAAAAGGTTCGCTTTGCTTGAAAAGGTTTAAAGGGTTCACTCAACACGTTCGTGGGACTAACCACGAGTCTTTCCTATCTAAAGTTAGGGTTAACGTTAAAGTTAATGTTATGGTTAATGTTAAGGTTAACGTTAAAAAACTACATTCCGCGTTCCATAAACATGCGGTGAATGTTCATGTGCCATGTGATGCCCAGGTTGACTGTGGCGGTCTTGGTCTTCCAGCTGGTGTTGGTGTATGTGTTGTCCATCTCGTTGTCGCAATAGGAAAGCACGCCATGCAGGCGCACATCTTTGCAGAACGAGGGATTGTATTCGAAGCCGATGCCGTATTTTGTGATGGTGCTGCCGGCGGTAATCAGACAGTCGAGTTCGTTGTTGCTGGCAAGGTCGACATCCGATTTGTTCTGTTCGTATGAAACTTTTCCGTATATGTTGAAGTCTTTGGTGAGGTGGAAGTTGAAACATACGATTCCGGCGAAATTCTTACCCCAGTCGTCTATGGCCAAGGCATGGTGGATAAGGTCTACATAGAGATCCCAGCGGTCGTAAATCAGTTTGTTGCCGAGGGCGATATAATTCATGAAGCCATGATCGAAACGCTCAAACATGTTGACAGAGTAAAGCGTGTTGAAATGTCCCATTTTGCCGGACCAGAAAAGGCTGTATGCCAGCAAGCCGCTGCGCCATTCTTGTCCAGGGTTGAAACCCAGGTTTGCGCCGAAGTGAACGTAAGGCGAGTTGGCTACCTGAGCCAGAATCATGTGCTTCTCGTTGTCGCTCTTGAAGGCGGCGGCGCCACCCAACTGGAAGCAGTAGAAATTATCCCAATAGTTGGTGCTGAATAGTACATCAATAGGAGCCGCATCGTACTCAAAGCCTCCAACAGCCAAAGCGTCCTTTCCTAGACGGAACATCCAGTTCTTGTTGGGATGGTAGGTAAGGTATAGGAAATCAGTGTTGTCAAAAAAGGATACCGATCCGTCTTGGGCTATGATACGTTGGCGGAAAAAATAGCTGAACTTGTCATTGAGGTCGCCTCCGACAAGGAAATTGAAATATTTTCCGTGAAAGCCAAAGGGGTGGCTAACATTGTTGTTCTGATCAATAGTGAAGTGGTCAAAGTCGGCGCGTGCTTCGAGACGTATCTGAGTGAATACGGGTGAGAAGATAACCTGCGAATTGGCTTTGCAGGCAAAAAACAATGCGGCGACCAAAAATAAGCGTTTTGTCAGTACTTTTGTTTTCAATGTCTTATTATTATAGGTAGTTAAAAAATAAAATGCAAAAATACATAAGTTTAGTCGAATGCCCAAAAAAATGTGTGTAAAAATAGGTGGATAAGAAAAAAAATGCTATTTTTGCGGTTGGAATAAAATAACATCAATATGCGTAAAAGTAATACATTCAAAGTTTTAGTAACACTGGCGGCTTTTGTGTTCGCTGGTTTTGGCGCAAATGCCCAGCTGACTCATTTGGAGCAGTCACTCTATCTCAATTTCAACTTGCCTACAGCGCAGTTCAACGATGACATCGCTAACAATGCCTTTGGCGAGCAGATTCCCATGACCCGTTTCAATGCCGGTAAGGACGCCGTGTTTGGCTTTGGTCTTGGATATCGTGTTTCGTATCGCTTCGACGTGGGATTCGGCGAGGTATCTCCTTATCTGCATGCTGATTTCCAGTGGAACCGTGTGAGCGGTAACACTCGTGACCTCTATATGAATGCTGGTGATGGCAGCGCTCCCAACTATTTCAATATTCCGATTTATATTGGTGTCAACTATCGTTATCAGTTGACCGACATTTTCACTCCTTTTGCTGAATTTGGTATTGGTCCTGACTTCTTTATGATCACCAAGGAGAGTGGCAAAGTCCAGGTTCCCGATTTCGGCGCTCCTGGCGATCCCAACTATGTAGCTGCTCACGACTATGAGTTCAAGCTCCGTTATCAGACAACCACCAACGTCGCCTTCCAGCTTGGTCTTGGTTGCTATTTTGGTCAGCATGTCAGCGCAAGCCTGCATTATAACGGATATGGCAAGCATGCTATCAAGTACAGCAAAAATGACGACATTCTCAGCGAGGCTTATCTGGCAGGTGCAGAGAATTCCACCACCGCTACTCAGACACGCAGCGTCGGAATGCTCTCACTCCGTATAGGTTTCCACTTCTAATAGATTGGCATTAAATCATTTATTATAGGGAAGGCATGATTTCTCATGCTTCCCTTTTTTTTGTAAAACATTATCATGAAAGCATTGTTTTTACTTTTCGCAACTGTTGCGGCTTTTTCTCTTTCCGCTCAGCCCCAAGGCCATTTCAATAAGCACCACAACGCCACATCCAATCCTTCTCCGAAGGACAACTATTCTTGGAAAATGACAAGTTTCCAAACTGATGACAACTACCAGTTGTGCCAGTTTTCGTACGACATTAATCATCGTCTGATAGCTTATAAAGACACGGTTAGAGGCGAGTATTACGTCGTCGACTCTATGACATACGACGATAATGGTAACATGGTTCGTTTGTCGGGTTGGCAAAGACTGAATGGAACCCTGCAGAATGTCTACTATATCGACTATACCTATAACGAAGCTGGACTTATCGCTTCAAGAAGCAATTACAACAATTTCAATGGTGTGTGGGAGCTGGGAGGCGTCTACAATTACTCGTATGACGAGAATGGCAAGATAGTACTTACCACTCTGACCATGGGTAATATGGTTTATCAAAAAATAGAGTATGCTTATGATGGAGACAAATGCTTGTCGGAATTGTGGTACAGCTATAGTTTCGACGCAGGAGCACTTCTGCCATCCGAGAAATATGTCAACACATATTCTGACGGTCATTTGGCAATTCAATACGACAGCGTTAGCGATGACGGAGTACACTGGTTAAATAACGGAAGATATACTTATGTCTATGACAATACGGGCAATTGTGCCGAGCACCATCACTATGACAAATATGGCAGCGAAGTTGAGCGTAATGTATATACTTACAATAACGATATGCCGCTTAGCAGCACTTTGATTCCATGGAATCCTGAGATAAATCGTCCCAAGGTTTACGACAATGTGAGCGCCTGTACAAGAGAGGCGTGGTATAGTCTTGATATTGACCACAATCTGCAATATATATGTGACTATATCTACAACTATTCAGACATCAATGCCAATGTGTCTACTGTTGAAAGAGAAGAAGTTGTCCTTTATCCTAATCCTGTGTCGGGTAATATTGTTTTGAGCGGACTTTCCGATGGCCCCGCACAAATGGAAATATATGATATTTCTGGAAGATTTGTTGCTTCCTATTGTATTATGGGGCCAATGGCAACTGTTGATGTCAGTGGTTTTGTTTCAGGGTGTTACGTTGTTCGTTTGATACAAGAACAATCGTCCATGAGTATGAAGATAGTGGTAAGGTAACATTGCTTTTACCATACAATATTTACAGAAGGACCGTTGTATACTGATAAGGTCATCTGTGTGCCGGCGGTAGGGAGATCCATTGTGTCGGATGTGACGTTGTAGCGGCGCAGCCAGAATGGGTCGATGGGTATTTTGAAGTGGCAGCGGTTTTGGACGCTGGCGTCAAGCCATACACTCTGTACTGCCACCAGTTGGTGGAGAGGAGCCGTAACGCCGTCGCCTTCTAGGTAGATTTGGATAATCTCGCTGCTGACGTCCCTAAAGCCGTCAACACTGTCGAGTGTGAGCACTCCGTTTACTGTAAGGCTTTTGCGGTCGAAAGTGACGCTGTCGTAGTGAAAGTGTCCATAGCTGAGGCCGTAGCCAAAGGGAAATAGCGGCTTCTCGGTCATATAGCGGTATGTGCGCCGCTGCATATTGTAGTCGTCGAATGGCGGTAGCTGGCTGGTTGATTTGTAGAATGTTACCGGCAGGCGTCCGAAACCGTCGGTGGATCCATACAAGGCCGAGACAACAGCGGTGCCCATATCTTGGCCACCATACCAGGCGACAACGATGGCGTCGACGTCATCCACAACATCTTCAAGGCCTATGGCGCTGCCGGTGCAGAGTACAAGCACGATGGGCTTGCCTGTGCGACGCTTGATTTCCTTTATGATGTCGCGCTGAGGTGCGGGCAGTTCAATAGAAGTGCGGTCGCCTTTGTAGAAACCGGGCATATTGACCTTCAACTCTTCGCCTTCGAGGGCAGGGGAGATACCGCCGCAGAAAATGACGACGTCACTCTTATCTATTTGTCGCCAGAAGTCTTGTGGAAGTTTGTACTCTTTGTCTGCCAAATGGCAGGCGGTGTCAAAATAGACCGACGCGAATTTTGCGCCCAGGGTTGAGGAACAAAAAATGTGGTCAAAGATTGTTTCCTCAAATGCCTTGAGTATGGTTTTCTGATAAGGCGGTTCTCCGTTGTAGTTGCCGAGGGCCATAGCAGAGTCGGCAGCGTTGGGTCCGATGACTGCTATTTGCTTCATCCTTTTAGGATCCTTCAAAGGTAGGATGCCATTGTTTTTCAGCATCACCAGCGATTGGCGGGCAACCACTTCGGGTTTGGTCCAGACACCGTGGTTGCCGTGGTTGTACTCCGAGAACCATTCCGGTCGTATGCGGAAGCGTGTGCGTAGGATGCGGCGCAGGTGTTCGTCTATTTTGGCTTCACTGATGTAGCCGCTGTCGACTGCGGTTTTAAGAGCGGCAAGTCCGGAACCGCATTCAAGGTCGACCTCCGATCCGAAGGCTGCCGCCGCCGTCATTGCCGCTGTGGGGTGGGTGCGGTGACGTGGAATGACAGTGTCGGGCTCCCAGCAGTCGTTGAGTGCCCAGCAGTCGGTGACGAGTATGCCGTCGTAGTGCCATTTATTACGCAGAATATCTACCAAAAGGTGTTGGTTGGTGCAGCAGGGCTCGCCGTTGAGGCGGTTGTAGGCGCACATCACCTGCTGTACGTCGCTGTTCTTTATTATATATTCGAAGGCGGGCAGGTAGGTTGTCCACAGGTCGCGGTTCGATACTTTTGCATCGAACTGGTGTCGCAGCCCTTCAGGACCGCTGTGGACAGCAAGGTGCTTGAGGCAGGCTGCTGCAACAAGATAGGGCGTGTTGAGGGTCGTGGTGTCGGGAAAGCGCCAGTGGGGACCGGCTTTGAATCGCATCTTTGCGCCATGACCTTGCAAACCGCGCACGGCGGCAAGTCCCATCTGTGCCGTAAGGTAGGGGTCTTCGCCAAAGGTCTCCATGCCTCGTCCCCAGCGAGGGTCGCGGAAGATGTTGATGTTGGGCGTGAAGAATGTTATGCCTTTGTTGTCGCCGTATTCGCCGTCATCCTGCGCCTTGCGGTGCTTGCGAACACCCTCGTCGGCTATGCGTGAGTAGACCTCCTCGACAATGTTGGGGTCAAAGGTCGCCGCGAGGGCTATGGGCATAGGGTATACTGTGGCGACACCGTTGCGGGCGATGCCGTGAAGGGCTTCGTTCCACCAGCTGTAGGGCTTGATGCCTAGTCGCTCTACAGCGGGGTTCTGGTGCTCAAGGAAGCCTAGCTTCTCTTCAAGTGTAAGGCGTGATATCAAGTCCTCAACCCGCTCTTCGATGGTGAGGGTTGTATCCTGAAAAGGGTAGTGTGCCTGCTGTGAATATGAGAAAAAAGACACAGCAAGAATGCTGGTGAGGACGATGATTTTCTTTGTTTTCATGTTTCGGCGCTCTGGTTATAAAAAAAGCCCCGAAAAAATACGGGGCTATATCTCTTCATTGTAGGAGAAGATGTGAGAAGGAATTATTTCTTGCTGGCCTGAGCGAAGGCGATAAAGCCGTCCATCTCAGAGAAGAGTGTCGACTCGGGATATTTCTCCTTGACGGTCTGGAAGCATTTCTCGGCGTTGTCGAAATCGTTGTCAACAAGGTAAACGACGCCGGCTTTGAAGAGCGCGAAAGGAGCGGTGATGGGGTTCTCGTCCATTTTGGCGGCTTTGTTGTAATGCTTGATGGCGGCGCTGTTGTTTCCCAGTTCAGCCTCGGCGTCACCTTTGAGCATTTCGTTCATGACGGGGGTCAGCTGGTCTTTTCCATTGTATTTGCCGAGATATTTGAGAGCCTCCTCGTATTTTCCCAAACGCATAAAGCAGATACCGGCCTCGTATTTGGCGCGTTTGCCAACCTTGGTGGAACCGTATTTGTCAATGACTTTCAGGAAGCCTATCGAATATTTGTCGGTACTGGTGCTGTCGCCATAAAGGGCTGATTGGAAATCACCGTTGGCGAGATATTGCTCGGCGACAAAGATGGCCTCGTTGGCTTTCTCGATTCTGGGTTCAAAAACGAATTTTCGTAGGCCGAAGAAGGCGACGACAACCAAAAGAATGGCTCCAAGAACCCAACCGATAATCTTTGCGTTTTTCTCTATAAACTGTTCGCTTTTAGAAATGAAGCTAATGTTTTCGGCTTTTTTTTCCTCGATGTTTTTTTCCATTTTATATTCTTTTTTCTATTTTTTTTCTTCTATTTTTGAGTTTGCAAAATTAGATATTTTTTTTCATTGACGAGCAATTATTTTTATTTTGTCACTCTTTTTGAAAAAACAAACAGAAAAGAATGCTATGTAAAATGTTGAGCAATAAATGTATATAATGTTCAAAAAAAATAATCTCCCTAAAAAATATTTTATTCTCAAAAAATGACTATCTTTGCAACCTATAAATAACGTTATTTTGAATATGGATACAAAAACAAAATATTTAGGACTTGACGTCGAGAGCCCCATAATTGCCGGCAGTTGTGGACTTACCAACGACATCTCCAATCTCGAGAAACTCGAGGCCGCCGGTGCTGGCGCTGTTATCATTAAGTCTATTTTCGAGGAACAGATTATTTACGATATCAAACGTAACGCCAGCATGATGGCTCCTGTCGACAGCTATGGCATGAGCTATGAATATGTTGCGGCTCACGTCGCTGACGATTCGCTGGGTAAGCATTTCGAGCTTATCAGCGAGGCCAAGAAACGTCTCCACATCCCTATCGTAGGTAGCATCAACTGCTATTCTTTCGAGAACTGGATGAACTATACCAAACGTTTCCAGGATGCCGGTTGCGATGCCATTGAGCTTAACATGGCTATCCTCCCTTACGAGACAACCACGTCGTGCGAGGATGTCGACCGTCTTTTCTCCGACATCATCAACACTTTGCGTAAATCGGTGACTATTCCTGTAAGCGTCAAGGTGAGCCAGAATTTCACCGATATGGCCAATTTCATGCAGCGTCTCTCTTGGATGGGCGTAAATGGTATCACTCTGTTCAACAAGGCTATCAATGTCGATATTGATATCGATAAGATGGAGTTGACACACGCTCCATCGCTCTCAACCCCTGAGGATGTTTATAATACCCTACGTTGGGTTGCCATACTAAGCAAAAAGTTGCGTTGCGACATCTCTGCATCTACTGGCGTGCATTCCGCTGACGATGTCGTCAAAATGCTCCTCGCCGGCGCTGGTACCGTCCAGGTTGTATCGTGTCTCTATAAGAATGGTGTGGAATATATGAAAGAGCTCAACGATGGTTTGCGTAAATGGATGACTGACAAGGGATATGACAATATCGAACAGTTCCGTGGCAAATTCGCCGTCAAGAATAACGAGCAGTCTTCACTCTTCTTCAGAACCCAGTTCATGAAGCATTTCGCTCAGCTTTAGGCCGAGCGCCAGGACTCGGCGTTCTTTTTTTGAGGGAGCCTCCCCGATTTGCATTAAAACCTATTACAAAATACAAAAATGGAAGAAAAAGTACCCAGTTTTTTTAGATTTGAGGATTTGAGAATCTATGGTAAAGCAGTAGACTACTGCACATGGCTTATTAAAAACCTGCGCGACCCTCGCAACGAGAATGAACGCACTTTCTGCCGTTCTTTTGTGAATTCCGCCTCAAACATCGCTTTGAACATAGCGGAGGGCTCTTCACGCAACAAGACTCAGTTTGACCATTACCTTAAAATGTCGAAGTCAGCTATCAGGGAGTGTGTAATCTTTACAACCATGGCTCGCGACCTGGGCCTTCTCTCCGACGAGGATGAGGAGACATCCCGCAATCTGCTTATGGAGCACACTCGTATGGTCGGCGCTTTGATTATCTCGCTCCAACGTGGCTCTCGCCGTATGCGCGACACTTCGGAGAGCGAATTCGACACGACGGATCTTGGCACTGACATCACCTCCGACGAGGATTTCATGGAGGAAATCTAGCTCTTGCCGTGGCGGCCTGACTGTTACATGACCGACGATTCTCGCTGTTATGCCTCAAGAAAGTGCTCATTAAACTGTTTTATTCGCAGTATCTTTGAATACGACTACCTTTAACTCTTTTACCTGCTTTTTGCTCTATTGTCCACTTTTTTAACTATATCGAATAATTAATGTACAGTACATTGTATCCTGATTTGGCACGTTTGCGCCACACCGATGAGGGCAACTTTTTCCTTATCGCCGGACCTTGTGTTATCGAAGACGAGAAGTCTCCGTTCCAGATCGCCGAGCGTTTGCTAGAGATCGCCGAACGTCTTCATATCCCTTTCGCTTTCAAAGCCTCGTATCGCAAAGCCAATAGGTCTCGCGTCGACTCTTTCACCGGCATCGGAGATTGGGAGGGTCTTGAGATTTTGCATGCCATACGTGAGCAATTCAATATTCCTGTGGTCACCGACATCCACAATGAAACTGAGGCCGCCACTGCAGCTCAGTATGTCGATGTGCTGCAGATCCCCGCATTCCTATGCCGTCAAACCTCTTTGCTCGCCGCCGCCGCCGAAACAGGTCGTGTGGTGAACATCAAGAAGGGGCAGTTTCTCTCGCCCGAAGCCATGAAGCATGCTGTGAACAAAGTTCGCTACTATGGCGGTAAGAATATAATGCTCACCGAGCGAGGCACCACCTTCGGCTATCAGGACCTTGTTGTCGATTTCCGCGGCATTCCTGTCATGCGCCGTAACGAGGTGCCTGTCGTCGTGGATATCACTCATTCTCTGCAACGCCCTAACCAGCCTGACGGTGTCAGCGGCGGCGACCCCGAAATGATTGAAACCATAGGTCGCGCCGCCGTGGCCAACTGCTGTGACGGCATCTTCCTTGAAACTCATCCCGACCCTAAAAACGCCAAGTCCGACGGCGCCAACATGCTTCCTCTCGACAAGGCGGAGGCTCTTCTGCAGCGGCTCGTCGCCATAGCCAAGGTGGCTCGCGAAACATTCGTGCAGTAACACCTCGGCGTATAATTATGCCTTTCGTTTCGTATTATCAAAAATGAATTAGTACTTCATTTTTCTATCGCTTTTACCCCAATTACTGACAATGCAACTGAATCTTACCAAACCTATTGTTTTCTTTGATCTCGAAACCACCGGCATACAGGTGGGTAGTGATCATATTGTGCAAATATGCCTTCTGAAAATCAATCCTGATTCCAGCGAGGATGTCCGCACCTATCTGGTACGCCCTGTGGACACAAAAGGTAAAACAGTACACATCCCGGAAGAAACCACAGCGATTCACCATATTACTGACGCTATGGTCGCATCACAGCGCTCTTTCCCTGAAATAGCCCAGGAAGTGGCTGACTTTATTGGCGACAGCGACCTGGCAGGTTACAACTCCAACAAGTTTGATGTGCCCCTCTTGGTTGAGGAGTTTTTGCGCGCCGGCGTCGATTTCTCGCTTGAGAACCGCAATCTTGTCGATGTCCAGAATATTTTCCATCGCATGGAGCAGCGCACTCTTGTGGCGGCATATAAATTCTATTGCGGACGTAATCTCGACGGCGCTCATAGCGCTGACGCCGACACTTATGCCACCTACGAGGTTCTGAAGGCTCAACTCGACCGTTACAAAGATGTTCCTTTCGTTGACCACGATGGTAAGGAATCGTTCCCTGTGGTTAACGACATCAAGGCCTTGAGCTCTTTCTCCGGCAACCCCCAATGGGCTGACTTGGTCGGTCATATTGGCTATGACAGCGCTCATCGCGAAGTGTTCAACTTCGGCAAATACAAAGGAAGAACATTAGAACAGGTGTTCACTCAAGAGCCTTCTTATTACGATTGGATGATGAAAGCGGATTTCCCTCTTTCCACCAAACGTGTTGTTATGGATGTCCAGCGTCGCATGGTGGAAGCCAAACGCAAGTTGGATCAACAGAAACTGCAGGAACTGAAATTGCATTTCGAAGGTTGAAAAAGTATTATTAGGAGCTTAGTAGTTTAATAGTTTAAAAGGTCACTATTCACCATTCAAGGTTAAAAAGGTTTGAAAGGTTAGAATGGTTTAAAAGGGTTCAATTCACAATTCACCAGTCACCAATTTTCAACTTTCAATTTTCAACTTTCAATTCCCTCATAGCGGACTCATAGCGGACTCATACCACATCTAAAAATGAAAATAATCTGTATCGCTCGTAATTATTCGGAACATGCCGCCGAAATGGGCTCTCCTCTTTACGGGCGAGGATCACGTGAGGCTCTTTCCCCGGCTTTTTTCATCAAACCCGACAGCGCTTTGCTGGTGGGTCGCAAGCCTTTCTTTCTGCCTGACTTCAGCAGCCGTATCGAGCACGAGATAGAACTTGTGGTTCGTATCGACCGTGTGGGCAAAAGCATTCAGGAGCGTTATGCGCGTCGCTATTACAGCTCAGTGACGCTAGGGATAGACTTTACAGCTCGCGACTTGCAGGCCGAGGCGAAACGCAAGGGCCTTCCTTGGACCCTCTCCAAAGGCTTCGACGGGTCGGCGGTATTGGGCGATTTCATCAAATTGGATGAACTGGGAGGTGATGTCCAGAATCTCGACTTCTCTCTGCTACGCAATGGCAATTGTGTTCAGCATGGTAACACTGGTGATATGTTGTGCGGCGTCGACCGCATGATATCTTATATCTCTGACTATATGCTGCTGCGCACTGGTGACCTTATCTTTACCGGCACTCCGGCAGGTGTCGGCAAGGTGGAGAGAGGTGACCTCCTCGAAGGCATCCTCTCTAATCAACATATATTGTATTGTAAAGTAAAATAATTAATTCAGCTATTTAATACTATTGTTTTTATGAAACGTTTATTCCTTTTCCTCGTTTTCGCATTGGCAACCTCATTGCCCGCTTTCGCTCAGCAAGTAGATGATGTTGAAGCCGCTGATACCGTAGACATGGAACGTCAGTTCCTGGCTCCTGACTACGACTATCTTGCCCGCGTCATCAACGATCCTAAATCAGACTTCTACTATCCTCATCTCTTGGAGCGTTACAAAAAATGCGACACCACAATAACTCTCGAGGAATTGCATTGCCTCTACTTTGGCGCTACTCTGCTTGACAATTACAGACCCTACTCCGAACCCGAAGAGTTGAAAGAGGTCCGCACCATTCTCCAGAAAGATGAGCCTACAAAAAAAGATTTCAAAAAAGCCAGAAAACTCCTTCTTTCCGCTACAAAGGAATTCCCTCTTTTCTTACGAACATACAACCTGCTTTATATCGTGGACAATAACCTCTTTGGCGAGGAATCCAAAGAGGTGATGGAGGATGTGTATCACTACGTCACCATGATGAGCGTTATTTCCTACTCGGGCGATGGCTCCTGCTTTCAGGATGCATTCCACACAATCACTGTCGCCGATGCCTACTGCTTCCTGGGTTACAATGGACTTGGCGTCACAGGACAGTCTTTGCAATACGACAATGGTCAGAAATACGATGTCTATGAGCTGGAGGAAAACGAATACGGTGTGACCCAACTGTATTTCAACGTCTCCCCGTTGTTTAAGTATCTGTCAAAACAGTTCTCGTCAGATGAGAAACAAACTAAAGTGGGCGATGTCGTAGAAGAGCTCGACATTAAAATGGGCAGCCGCGTCGTTGTCAAATTGGACAGTAAGAAGAAAAAGGGACACTACAAATTTACTCTACTCGACGTTCAAACCATTACCGATACTCTCGATTTCTCGAGCAACGAGTCGTATTTCCCCGAGGAGGGCGAGGAAAACACCATAATATTCTATTTTGCCCATTCTAAATGGACAAGTGGCAAATCATGCGAAGTGTTGATGATGAAGAGCTTCTGTAAGGAAAACCTTAACTACGACACTTTTATCTGTGGTTTTGACAGTGATGAGTTTGTCACTACTTCCAACAATGGCATCTTATCCAAAGTGCGTGGCACAGAAATCTGGAATGACCCCCTGCAAGCGATTCGCATAGGCAACTTCCGACCCCTTAAATAAGGTTTGAAATGATATTTCGAATTTCGAATTTTGAATTATGAATTTCCCCAGGTCACTGGTCACAGGTACACAGGTCACTAATTTTCAGGTTTGAATGGTTCGAAGGGTTTGAAAATATGGCCGTGAACTTTAAAACTGTTACTAAAAACCTTTTATTTCTCAAGAGTATATTCCACGAACATTGTCTGCGTGACTTGTTCGCCGGCAACACGCAATGTGATAGGCAGGAATGAGCTTACACTTGGTTCTGCCTTGCGGTTGTCCATACGCAGATAAATGATAAGCTCTCGTCCTGGCGTCAGTTTGCTGTAACCTACCACTTTGACATCTTTCGAGCCGACGCTGATGAAGTCGAGAGTGGTCTCTTTTATGGCTTCGTGTTTCAAACGTACCTGTATGTCGGCATACTCGCCCGTGAAATAGGTCCCTATGTGCATGGCCCTGGTGGGGAGGTGTAGACAGCTTATAATGCTGCTGTCGTCATCGAGATACTGATAGTCCTGAATCTCTATGCGGCGTTCTTTGGCGGCTTCCACGCTGTATACCGATTTATTGGTTTGTGCGCGGTCAGCGGAGACTCCTTTCTCGGCGTGGCTGCTTCCATAAGCGACCTCTCGGATTTGTAGCGAGCCGCCGTTAGTGCCCATATATTTGGTCAGGATGCCTTTTTTGTATTCCATTATCTGGTTGACTATGGACGCTATGCGTCGCTTCGATATCAGCTGGTTGTATTGTGATGTGTGAATAGGGCTGGCATAGCCTTCCACAGTCATGCTGATACGGTGACCTGCCTTGAGGTCGTCGAGAAGCAGGTTGAGGAATTGCTCGAAGCGCTCGCAGTTATATTGTACGTCGTAGTCGAAGAAATAGTCTATGGCGTCGCATATCGAGTCGTACACCACGTTGCCATTGGCAATGGTATGCGCTTTCTTGTACTCATTGCGCATAAACATATAGCGGTTGTAGGTCTGGAAGTAGTTCGTCGTTGTTGTTGCCAGTTTCGATTTCGGGTCGGGTTCGTCGTTGTGGAAATAGAGTTTTATGGGTAATATGTGGTGTATTGCCCCTTTCTGAGCCACAACAGGAGGTAATTCCGGCTTTGGACGGCGTGGTTTCGCCTTTTTGGCTATCTTCCAGCTGTAGATGTCATTGCAGCATGTGTTGCCACTGACAAAGTACGACCCGCTCCTGTTCGATGTGATATATCCGCTGTTGGGAATATCGCTGTTGACGGTGAAATAGAGGTCGTTGGCAGGACTGTTAAGAGTGTGCCCCAGGTTGTACGGCTCTTGCCAGCTGTCGCGTATTCCTTCCGAGCAGAACACGTCATAACCTCCAAATCCAAGGTGCCAGTCGGATGAGAAGTACAGGTTATGCTTCTCGTTGTAGTAGAATGGGGTTATCTCGTTGCCTATGCTGTTGACAGGACCGCCCAGATTGACACATTCACCAGGAGTCTTGCCTTCTTTTATTATTGTGTACCAGATGTCGTATCCGCCCATGCCGCCAGGTCTGTCTGACGAGAAATAGAGAATTGTGGTGCTGTCAGGGAGATATCCCACAGTGGGTTGGGTAGAGCTGTAGCCGTCAATGTTTACATTGCCCCCAAGTTTCTTCGCTTTCTGCCATTTGCCTTTGTTGTAGTGTGATACATATATTTGACAGGGAATGGAGGCAAAATCGTCTGTGTTGCAGATGGTGAAATAAATGTTATTGTGAATGGGGTCGATGGCGACATTGCAGGAGTGCTTTTCTTTGCTGTTAAGTCCCCAGTTGTTGAGTGTGGCTTTGTTTGGCGATGATCCAGAGAAATCGGCCTGAAAAATCTGCATCAGCACAAGGTCGGAGTTGATAGCGTCTTTGGAACCAGGCTTGGAGAGTTCACGCATCGATGAGAAAAGCAACAGTGAGTCACCCATTAAAACGGCGCCAGATTCGCTGTACTCGGTGTTGATGTTCTTTGTCTCGTGGGTGACAGCAAAGTGAATGGTGTCGGGCACACTGTCAAGAACCCACTGGCATGAGCGTACCTCTTGTCGGGCGCGACGTTCCAGCTCCTCGTTGTTGGCGGTTGCAAGATATCTGTTGTAGAAGTATAGCGCCGAATCGGCCTGTCCGTTGTTGCGGTACATGGCAGCGAGGAAATACTCGCAATGAGGATATACGCCGGCTTGTGGTGACTCGTTCACCAACCGATAGTATTTTATTGCTTGACGATAGTCGTTTGACAACCTGTACGATTCGGCTATCTTGTATGCCAATGCGATATCATGACTTTTCTTATAGGCCTCGGTGTAGTGGTCCACGGCTGTTTTGTAGTATCCGTAGCGGAAAGCCTCGTCGCCTGCGTCAACATCCTTTTGGGCATTGGCACCCAAAGACAAAAGCATTGCGGCAGCAAAAATAAAACTGACTGTGTAGTTATGTTTCATGATATGATATTTTGATTCGTGTTTGTATTGCGTTTTTTGTTTTTTATATTATTGGGCATGGCATTGCCTTGCGGTTCACTTTCTTGTTCTTTATAAGTCGGTAAACAATGCCTAATTCAAATGAGCCTATTGATTTCGACGCTGGTGTCAGTTTCGACAGGTTCGCGTCGTAGGTCAGCGCAAAAATAAACGCGTTGTATTCCAAAGCCAGCTCCACCAACGCCGCGTCACGCCAACGGTAATGCAAACCTGCGCTGGCGATGAGGGTCTGGTGCGACACTTCGGAGAGATAGTATTTCACGTCACCACCCAGGAGTATCTCACGGTAGTTGTTTTGCAACATGCATGCCGCCAAAGGCATCAAGGAGACGTTGCTCCACGCACGATACTCCATGCGGGCATATAGGCTGAATTTTCGTTCGATAAAGGCGTCTCGCAACTCAAGATACGAGATGTCGGGCTTGTTGATATTTCTCGCCGAAAGGCCTAGTTTCAGATACAGTTCGTCGTTGGGTTGGTAAAACCATGCCGCACCGCCTCCAAGGGAAATGAAATTGGCTGAGGTGTTCTCTAACTTGTCGCTGGGATCTTCCATCTCTATGTCTGCGGTGTTGAATCCGGCTTGACCCATAGAGGCTTCTAGAGCAAGCGAGATAAAATTGTTGTTGCTGCTTCCCAAAGCTTTGTAGTACGACAATATTAAATTGCCGGCGGTGGTGCCATAGTGGAGGGTTCCGGCACGGTCGCTGTATAGTATTATGCCCAGGTTTAGTCCGTCACGGTAGTAGCGGCGCCGTGTAATCGACATCTCCGCTGTCGCCGCCACGGTTTGAAACGCTTTGCTTACCGACGCCCATTGGTTGCGGTACACAAGTCCGAATCGCCCTGAGCCGTCAAAGAATCCAGAATAGGCGGGATTGAACAGAATCGGATTTATGTCTATTTGGGAGAAATGGATGTCCTGGCATTCCGCATGATCTGATAGCGACAATGACAATGTGAAAGCCACAACAAGCATAAGCTGCCGTAGCGTTTTGTTGCTGCGGCGCTGGTGTGTTGCTATGGCTCTCGTATGGTTCATGGCACTGTCGTTATCTTGTATAGGGCGGCATGGATATGTCGGCGAATTCTTTTCGTTGCAGTTTGTAGTATGCCGCTATGCCCACCATAGCCGCATTGTCGGTGCAAAATTGCAGAGTGGGGACAAAGACCTTCCATCCGTGTTTTTTGCCCAGTTGCGTGATGCCTTCACGAAGGTAGGAGTTCGCTGAAACGCCACCTGCGATGGCAACCTGACGGACATGGTTCTTTAATGCCGCTTTTTCAAATTTCTTCAGCAGAAACCCCATTATGCATTTCTGTATCGATGCGCAAAGGTCGGCTTTGTTCTTCTCGATAAAATCAGGGTCTTTCTCCAATTGGTCGCGGAGGAAATAGAGGAAAGAGGTCTTTATACCACTGAAACTGTAATCGTAACCTGCGATATTAGGAGTGGCGAATTGGAATGCGTCGGGGTTGCCATCTTTGGCCAGACGGTCGATAATAGGTCCTCCTGGGTATCCGAGATCCATGATTTTAGCGGCCTTGTCGATGGCTTCTCCTGCAGCGTCATCGATGGTTTGCCCCAAGGTCTCCATGTCGAAATGGTCGTGAAGCAGCAATATCTGGGTATGTCCGCCACTGACAAGCAGACACATGAATGGGAATTGAGGGACTATGCTGTCGTCGCTTGTCCTTATGAAATGTGACAGCACATGGGCCTGCAGGTGGTTGACTTCTATTAGTGGTATACCCAATCCTTGAGCCATACTTTTGGCAAAAGACACACCTACCAGCAGAGAGCCCAGCAAACCAGGTCCACGTGTGAATGCTATGGCGTCGAGTTGACTTTTGTCCACGCCGGCATTACGCAACGCGGTATCGACGACAGGAAGTATGTTTTGCTGGTGGGCGCGTGATGCCAGCTCTGGCACTACACCGCCAAATTGTTCATGTACTTTTTGTGACGCGATAACATTCGACAACATCCTGTCGTCACGCAGCACAGCGGCAGAGGTATCGTCGCATGAGGATTCTATAGCTAGTATTAGAGACACGGTGAGTATTCTTTTTAAGTGTATTGTATTATAATAAGTGTTGTAATGATTAGTGCAAATAGTTGATTGTTAGCTGGTATGTATTGTAAAATCGCAGAAATGAAAAAATATGCCACATTGCAAAAATACGAATGTTTTTTCACTAAATGAAGTTTTTTTTAGTCTTCAGAAAGCGATAATGTCTTTTTTCATGCCTCTTATGACGCAATTTTTTTAATATTGTTATACTAAATTAGTGAGATTTCAGTTATAAATCTAATAAACTTATAGACTATCAAAAAGTTTTGTAAAATAACAGGACGCATTTTGCTGGCGCTTTTCTTGACGGTTTATGTCATAGTCGCCTTGCTTAACTACTCTATGGTACAGTCACTTGTGGGCTCTGCAGCAAGTAGTTATTTTTCCAAGGAATGGGGCGGCAAAGTGAAGATAGGCTCCATGGGCTGCAACCCCTTCAACCATTTGGATCTCCGCAATGTCGAGCTTATAAGCCCTGACAACGATACTATAGCCCAGGCGCACGCTATTCGCTTACGTTTCAAAAAATTTCCATTCGATAGTCATGGACTTCAATTTTCCAAAGTGTATATCGGAGATACCCGCTACCATCTTAAAATAGATACCAATGGGCTGAATCTAAATTATATCATCGACTATTTCAAAACCGGTAAACCGAAGGATACCACTCGCCAAAAGGCCGAGTTTAAAGTGCTTGTCGATGACCTCATCCTTGATAATGTCGATTACCGTCAAGACTTGAAGGACAAGGATCCCGAGTGGTATCTACATCAGCATCCCGGTGTTAATGTGAAACACATGGAGTATAATAATATCCATGGTCGTTTCCGTAATGTCAGAGTTGACAAAGACTTTGTGACCTGCCGTATAGACAAGCTTACAACCACCGAGAAATCAGGACTTGAGGTGCGCGACTTGCACATGAATGTTTATGTTTGTCGTAGCGGTATAAGTGCGACCAATATGGTTGTGCAAACGGCAGACTCACGACTTGATGGTGATGTGCTCCTTGATTTCCGCCATTGGCATACCATGAAGCATTTCCTTGACAGCGTGTATTTCACTGTCCACTTCAACGAAGGCTCTTATGGTAATCTGCGTGATGCGGGTTTCTGGACACAAGCGCTATGGGGTATGGACGAGCGTGTGGCCCTTGAAGGTGATTTCGGCGGTCCAATCTCTGATTTTCATGCCGATAATGTTAGAATTGCCTTTGGCAACGAATCAAAGGTCTGTCTCGATGCCTCCATATATGGATTGCCACATATCGACACCACTGTTATTGGTGCCGACATACACAGTCTGCACACCACCTACGAAGACCTGGCCGCTGTAAAACATCCCAACGGTATTACCATGAAGGTGCCAAAGATTATCAAGACGCTGGACAAGATTGACTTGGAGGCCACTTTTATGGGAACCATCTATGACTTCTATGCCACTCTTGATATGGAGAGTGCCCCAGGTGACCTTCAAGCCGACATGATGCTCTCAATGAATCCTAAACGCAAGGAGTATAGCTATGTGGGTCAGCTTCGTTCCAATGACATGCGTATTGGTCAGCTGGCTCGCAATGAGTGGGTGTCGCGTGGTGGATTCGATATCACTTTCGAAGGTGAGGGTTTTGATCCAAAAACAATGAACGCTGTCGCGGAAGGCAGGGTTAAACATCTGATATTAAAAGGCAACCGCCTCAGCGGCGACGCCAGCTTGAATGTCGATGTCGCTGATGGTTTGGCGAAAGCCGATTTGGTTCTCGACGACCCATTGGCTGATATCAACGCCCACGGTGAAGTTGAATGGCGCCCCAACGGCCCCGCGTACACTGTCGAGGCCGACGCCAAGCATCTTGACATGAAACGTCTGGCTTTGTGGAATGATACTGCTGACAAGGAGGCTTTTATCAACGCCCACATCGACGGCCGCTATATTAACTTGCGTGAAAACAGCACCTTTGCACGTGTCACTCTTCGTGATGTATATCTAAACACTACAACCCGTCGTTGTCGTATCGACAATGCCACACTGTCGGCTCGTGAACAGAACCATTGGAAAACCCTGAAACTGACCAGCGATATTGTCGACGCTCAAATGCAGGGCTACTATCGCTACGATGGCATTCCTGTTATGTTAAAGAAATTTGTCGAGGATTATTTTCCTAACACTCATAAACCCAGTGATATCTATGGCAAGGACAAGGAGGCTGAGTTCGACAAGATCGCTGACTCTCGCTTTGAATTCAACGCTACTTGGAAAGACACCGCGGGACTTATAGCCCTCTTTGTTCCTCAGCTTCTTGTGGCACAGGGGACCTCGGTGCAAGCCAACTACAGCTTTGTTGAGTCGTTCAAACCTTTGTTGCGCTCCGATTCAATAGGGTGGGGAGGTCTGCGATTCTATAATGTGGGCGTCAACGGTGAGACTATGGCTGACCATTACCGTTTGCGTCTTACCAGTGACGAAATAAAAATCGGATCCATTCTCCTTTCCGAGAATGCCGATGTCAATTTGGAAAGCAGCCGTGATGACGCCCGCTGTGAGGTGTATTGGGAAAACAGCAGCCAAACGGTAGGTGGAGGAGATGTGGCCTTGCGTGTGATGTCGGATAGTTCGTCGTTGCGTCTCATTGTCGACCCGTCACGTCTGGCTTTGGGAGGACATAATTGGAGTTTGATGGATTATGGAGAGGATATCTATATCAACGATAAGGGTTTCAATGTCGGCAATCTGTCACTTATAGATGGACAAAGTGCTGTATCGCTTAAGGCTTCCCGAATGGGTAACCCCAATGATAGTATAGAGGTTTCGTTCGTCGATTTCGATGTCGATATAGCCAATCCATTCCTCGGCGTTGCTGGTATGTCGGCCGGAGGCATTGCCAACGGAAAGGCTCGCCTTGGGTTCCTGCAGCCAAAACTCCTGCCCGATAGCAAGGGGGACTCTGAGGTGCCTTATCTCAATGCAGACCTGAAGATAGACAATTTGATGTTCAACAATGTCTCTCTTGGCGACGCTGATGTGCAGTCGACTTGGAATTCTGACCTTAATCAGCTTAATCTTTTCGTGAAATCGTACCTCGACACTAACGGTGTTGTCAATGAGCCTCTCAGTATTGATGGATATGTGGCTCTCGGCAGTCAGGATCCTCAGCTCGATTTCACAATAGATGTCAACTCTGTTGACCTCCACGCCATTCAACCATTTGTTTCCTCGTTCTCTTCGAATGTCAGTGGGTTGGCTTCCAGCGATATTAAGGTTGGTGGCACAGTCTCTAATCCTCTTCTTCAGGGAAAACTACATCTGCAAGAGGCCACTGTTCTTGTCGATTTCCTTAATGTTGCTTATACAATTACCGATTCATTGGAGGTTGATTCCACTAATATATGGTTCGACAAAGTGATTGTCAGCGACATGAGAGGTGACAAAGCTGTCGTCGACGGCGCCATCTCCCACAAGGGGTTCAAGGATTGGCGTTTTGACTTGTCATTGGTTAGCGACCGCTTGCTTTGCATGAATACATCGGCTCAATCCTCGGATGTATATTATGGCACCATCTTTGCCGCCGTCAATGGTCAGGTCAGGGGACCTTCCGATGATATCGACATACTCCTAAAAGCCCGGACCCTTGACGGTACCATGCTGACGGTTCCAATTAATGACAAACGTCAAATGCGGCAGGCCGACTACATCCATTTCGTCTCTGACCATGACGATTACAACATCGATGACGTACAAGTTGTCGCTTCTGTCGAAGAAGACAAAATAAATCTAAGGGAAGACAAGAAAAGTAATTTCTTGCTTACTATCGACCTTGAGGCAACGCCGGAATTGGAGATGGTGATTCCTGTGTCCTTCTCAACTCTTGATGTTAATGTAGAGACTCGTGGCAGTGGTGATCTCCAGCTTCAGGTAGGCTCTTCAAAACCATTTGCCTTGTTGGGCGACTATGAGATCAGCAATGGCAATGTCGGACTCGACATATTGGGCTTGATAAGCAAGGACTTCGATGTCGAAGAGAGCAGCTCTATAACTTTCCCTGGCTCTATAGGCGATGCCAGGTTCGATATCAACGCTCTCTATTCCCAGCGTGTCAACCTTTCAACGCTCACGGGTTCTCTGTCGGGTAACGAATCGCAGAAACCTATTCAGGTCGAGAATGTCATAGCTCTTAGTGGCACTCTGCAGTCCCCTGATATTAAATTTGACATTCGTCTCCCCAATGCGGACCAAAGTGTACAGGAAGAGGTTTTCTCTTATATCGACCGAACCAACGAGCGCGACATGCTCAACCAAACAGTCTCTCTGTTGATTTCAAAACGTTTCTATAGCGCTTCGGCGATGAATATCAACGAACAGACATCTCCGGCCGACGGCGCATACGGTTTGGTGGCAAACACTCTTGGCAGCATGGTTAGTGACATGGTGCAGTTTGTCGACATCAATTTCGACTATCAGGCAGGCACAGCGCTCACTACCGACCAATATGCTGTCGACATCAGCAAAGAATGGAACAAATTCTATTTCGAGACAACACTCGGTTTTGGCGGTGAGGCCCGCGAACTCAGTGAGGTGGGCGGCAGCAATAACATGACTGGTGATATGTTGGTGGGTTACAAAATCAATCCTCGTCTCCACCTATTTGTCTTCAATCGTAGTAATACCAACGATTACACTCGTTCAGACTTGCCCTACAAGCAGGGTCTGGGATTGAAATACACTCGTGATTTTGACCGTCTCAGCGACATCTTTGTCCGTAAAAGAAAAAAGCAATGAAAATATTGGTCATACGTCTCGGATCACTTGGTGATGTAGTCCTTGCCACCCCTGTGTTGCGGTGTCTTAAACAACAGATCGACGGTGGTGAGATACACTTCCTCACCAAGAAAAACTCCACCGATTTGATGTCCAACAATGCTAATATTGACAAACTGCATGTGTTGAGACCCAATCTCGACGATACAATAGATGAACTTAGACAAGAGCATTTCGACTGCATAGTGGATCTTCACAATAACCACAGGAGTCGACGCATACGTCATAGTCTTCATGTCAAAAGCTATGTCTATAAAAAGGAGAATTTCGGCAAATTCATGCTTGTCCTTTTTAAATGCGACATTATGTCCGGTCGCCATGTTGTCGACCGTTATATGGATGCGGTAAAACCTCTTGGCGTCAAGCCTGACGGCAAAGGTCTTGAGCTACATCTGCCCGCTGAACTCGACAGTGTCTACCGCAGCGACAAGCCCTTTGTCGCTATAGCCTGTGGCGCTCAACATGAGACCAAGCGTATACCTATAGATAAAATCCGTTATCTTGCCGAACATATTAATAGTCCTGTCGTTTTGTTGGGCGACAAGGACGACCTCAGAAGGATGGAAGAGAAGGACTCGGTTTTTCCTGGCAATTCCACTAACCTGTGTGGCAAAACCTCTTTGTTGGAGAGCGCCGACATCGTTCAACGCTCATCAGTGGTGATAACCTCTGACTCGGCTTTGATGCATGTGGCGTCAGCTTTCCATCGTCCCGTTGTGGCTCTTTGGGGTTGCACCTCTCCTCGTTTTGGGTTCGAGGCCTATCACACTGAGCATTTCAATTACACTCCTACCTCGCTGCGTTGCTGGCCTTGTCGGCGTATGGGAAGCGAGAAATGCCCTAAAAAACATTTTTTATGTATGCTGTCTCATGACTATGACGCTATCGCGGAGAGGGTAAATGCTATTGTCTCAACAAATAATTAAAACCTCAAAAACTATTCGTATGCTCTCGAAAAAGGTGATTCTCTTAAGCGTGGCTTTCCTCCTAGCGTTATCACTTCGTGCACAAGGGGATTCTCTTATCATTAATAATGCGCCCTGGCAGATTGATTCTCTTGACGGCTTTGTGCTTAAGCGTATGCATTTTGTCAATTCGGAATGCTTGGGTTCCAATCAATTTGTGTGTGTTATTGAGTTGCCCGTCAACTCTCCTCGCCGACTTGCTTTCACCTATGAGCCTAGCCGAACCCCAACCACAGTACATGCTCAGCGTCACAACGCTGTCGCTGCTATCAATGGCTCTTTCTTCGACATGAAGTACCATAATCCCATCTGTTATCTGCGCATAGATGGTAAAGAACTTGGCGAAAACACCCCGCAAGCCACAGACAGCATTCATCGTAAATATTACCAATACGGGTCAATCTCTTTGCGCAATGGAAGACCCCATTATTTTGTCCCTGACAGTGCGCGCATGGCCGAGCGTCTGTTGGCTGACAGTAATATCATGACAGCGGGACCTCTTCTCATTTATCATAACAAAATTCTGCCTATGCGCAAGGACAAGACCTTCGTCACTTATCGTCATAACCGCACCGCTATTGGAACGAAAGCCGACGGCACTGTTTTGCTGGTTACTGTCGATGGCCGTTTGAAAGAGTCGCAAGGAATGTCTTTGATGGATTTTCAGCGTCTGCTCCACTATTTGGGTTGCACTGACGCCCTCAACCTTGATGGCGGCGGCAGCACAACTATGTATGTGAAAGGATTTCCTCACGGTGGACTGGTGAATCATCCTACCGACAACAATAAATATGATTTCAATGGTGAGCGAGGTGTATCCAATTGTGTAATTATTAAATGAAATATGTATTTTTGCAAATCATAACAACAAATTCATATTGTTGTATATTTTTGAGAAAACCGCTGATTTTGTTCTCTTTATCATAAAAAAACACATCAATTCCATAATCTGCAATGAAGAAAATAATCATCTCCGTTTTTGTCGCTATCGTGGCTCTTGCCGCTGTATCGTGCGACACAAAATCGTGCAAATGTTATATTTACAATGGCGTTGACGCCCCTTATAGAGAAATAGATTATGTTGACGAGGGTAGTAGCTGCTCGACACTAGACTACTCTCGTGGCTCTCAATATCGTATATGCACCGAATACAACGAGCCGGATATTGATCCCACCCAGATAGGGCGTGAATATAAAAGATAACACTGTTACAAATAGAGTATCACGGGCTCTACATTTTTGTAACCCATTCGGCTTAGCGCAGATGCGTATTGCTCTACTTGGTTAATGTACTCTTGGTGTTTCTTATCGCTAAAGGCGCCGGTTTTGAAGTCTACCACCCATGTCTTGTCGCCGGACACAACTACCCGGTCGGGACGAAGCACTTCACCGTCGACAAACATTGATAATTCGCGAAGTGACAGTACCCCTTTGGCGAAATATTTTGCGTTGTCTCCGCTAGTAATCATCTGTTCTATCCGGTTTTTGATATCATCAATGGCGGATTGCGACAATTCGTGGCTTATGCCGTAGCGGTGCACCACCCTCTCAATGTCATCGACAGTCTCTATCTGAGACAACAGGTCGTGAATCAATATGCCGTATCTGCGGCTGTCGCTTAATAAAGAGTCGACACCGTTGTCATCACATAGAGTGGATAGCATTGTATCGCTCTGCGGAGCAATTACAACACGTTTTTCCCAAGCTGATGTTGGCAGGTTTGTCAGATGAATCGTTGATATTGAATTGTCCGTTTCTTTATCGTCAGGATTCTCTTTCTTAAAGTCTTCCCCAACAATGAATGTTGATCCTATAGCAGTGCACTCGTCGTCGCTGCTAACGAAATTATGTAGTAGCGTTATATTGTCTCTGTTTCCTTTTTCCCATTTTTTCTCTTCGCAAAAAACCAGCAGTTTATCCTTTGGTCGTGTCATGGCCACATAAAGCAGATTGATACGGTCCATATCGTTTAGTTTCTGCTCCTCTTCGAACGAGTCTTTGAACTCACTGTTCTTTTTGTTGCATTGTACAAATACCGCCGGCAGGTCAAGATTCTTGCCTTCCAGATTGACCCAGATTTTTGAATTCTGTTCTTTTTTGGAGGGAAGGGCATATATCACTATTTTGGCTTCCAGACCTTTGGCTTTGTGTATGGTCAACAGCTGGACTGCGTCAAGGTCTGACGACGTTGATGTGGAGACCTTCTTCAATCTTGTTTCCAAATGGTTTATCAAATCGTTGAGGCTAGTACGTGGTTTTTGAGTAAATCTTGACACCTCACCCAGGAAAGTTGCCAGATATGCGGCGTCTTTCCCCTCGATACGGAATGTGCGTATCAGTGATTCACACATGTCGTAGAGTGAGAGTGAGCGAAGATGTTCCAGATTGAAATCGTAACCCATGTTATTAAGTAACGACGAAAGATCGAAAGAGTTATCGTGAAGTCTCCATAACAAGTCGGGCAAGTCGTCAGGACTGGCTAGTAGTTTCAGCACTTGTACAGCGATGGCTTTGTCGCTGGTGTCATATATGTATTTGAGAGTATGGAATACCAGTTGAACAGTACGACAGTTGGAAATGATAAAGGACTCGGTTGAAACTACTGGAATTATCTTTCCGTTTTCGCCGTTGGTGAGCGCTTGGGAAACCAGGGAAAGAGAGTCTTTGTCGCGAGCAAGCACCATGATATCGCTGTATTGATAGCCTAGATCATCAACTTGATGCGATATGGCATTGTATATGTTTCTGTAGATGTCATCGGCTTGCTGAAACCCCACCTGCACGTAACCACCTTTGTCGCGCCAGGTCTGCCATAAGCTGATAAGACCGTCGTCGCAGGGCTTGAGGTACAATTGTTTGAGCTCATCGTTGTCGTTGAAATGCTCTTCGATAATCTTCTTGAAAAACCTGTTGTTGAATTCGACGATATTTGATAGCGTGCGTCGATTGCAACGGAGTGTCTCTATAACACCCTCACGTTTCAACGAGTCACCATGAGTGGGGTCGTCGACTTCAGGGAGCATCATAAACTGCCTTACATCGCCTTGGCGAAAACGGTAAATGGCTTGTTTGCCGTCGCCGACTACGAGTGATTGTTTGCCTACTGTAGCTGTGTCGCTGGTGTAATTGTGGGTCATGGCCTCGTCGAGCAATGGAAGGAAATTGTGCCATTGCAGACGGCTGGTGTCCTGAAATTCATCTATGAGATAGTTGGTGTAACGGCTTCCTATGCGCTCGTATATGAATGGAGCGGGTTCGTTGGCGACTTGCTCTGATATTTTCTTGTTGAATTCGGAGATATGTACAATCTCGTTGTCACTATAGTATTTGTCTTTAATCTTACTTATGCGTCCCAGGAGGGCCAGGGCAAACAAATTGCTCAGCAACAATTGGCGGGTGTTGTACATTGCCGCCCCTTCCTCTATCAATTTGTCAATCTCGCCATAGGCTTTCATGAATGAGGGAGTAACAGACTCAATGCGTTTGCGTATGTCGCCTTTCATTGACTTCGATGTCAAATCCCCGTTTTGGTATGTTGTGACCAGTCGGGTACTGGGTTCTATCTTCGAATAGTCGCCATCGGCAAGTCTGATAAAGTAGGGGTATATGCCTTTATCTTTGTAGGGGAAATCGTCAACACCAAGGTTCTCTTTGTCGCAGGCGGTGACAAAGATATTTGCCGCCGTAGTCAGTTTTTCCTCGAAATCATTGTTTTGGGTTGCCAATTGGCTCTGTATGCTGATATATGAGTCAAAGTCTATTGTGTCTAATTTCGGCAAAAACTCTATGGCCTCCTCAGTGAAGATCTGCTCGGCCAAAGATACTAATTGCCGTTCAATATTGTATGTTTTGCCATGGTCCATATTGCTCTCTGTGAATGTGCAGAGAATGCGTGTCAGGGCTTTTTCCTCGTCCCTGCCGGCATTGGCTATCAACTCGTCAACGGCCGAGGCTATTATATCGCTGTTGTCAAGCGACAGGTTGAAATTCATTGGAAGCCGCAGGTCGTGTGCGAAAGTGCGTACAATACGATGTACAAAGCTGTCGATGGTACACACTGAGAAATCGGAATAGTGATGGAGTATCGCTGTTTGAAGCACTTTGCAGCGTCTCACTACCTCTTCGACATCAATTCCAAGATGTGACGCTATCTGGTTTACAAGGTCTATGCTGGATTTCTTCTTTGCCACAATGTCGCTGAGTTGGGACACAATGCGTTCCTTCATGCCGTTGGCGGCTTTGTTGGTGAAGGTTATTGCGAGAATGCGCTGAAATCGGGAAGTCAGTGTAGATGGCGAGGAGATGGCTATCTCTATGTACTGTCTGACAAGTGTGTATGTCTTGCCGGAACCTGCTGAAGCGCTGTATATCACAAAACGGGACATTGAATAGGGTTTAAAGGGTTGAAAAGGTTTAAAGGGATTAAAAGGGATATATCGAATTATGAATTTTGAATTATGAATTTTCCTAGGTCACGTTTCATGTTTGACGTTTAAAGGTTATAGGGTTATTTTTCACAATTCACTTTTCACCATTTTCTACCTGTCACTATGGCTTCGATGTCGGAAGGGTCTATTTCCGCCGAGTCTATCTCGGTGCAGTGGCGATAGGTAGAGTCCTCGGGATTTGGCCTGTGGTAGCTTAGTTCACTGCATGGCGTCTCTTTGTCGATGTATGAGGTGCTTACCACTACGCTACCCCATTTTTCCAGAAGGTAGCAGCGGCATGGTTTTGTGCTGCAGGAGGACAGCAGCAACACTGCCAAAAATATGAATTTTGAATTATGAATTATGAATTTCATTATTTGGCTGTCGTTAATTATGAGCTTCTGCTTCATCGTTTTTGAGCTTTCTGGCGTCGATTTCTATTTCGTCGACAAAGAGCCATGCCTGTTCGCCGGCGCTGACGTGCCACTTGGGAAGCTTCCCGTAGTTCACAGCCTTTATTCTTACGTAGCGAGCTGGCACTGCGTCGAGGCTAATGGCATCGAAGTTATAGACGACACTCTTGTCTGCTCTTTCCAGCTTGTCGGGAAACTCTTTCTTTCTGTCGCAATAGGTGATAAACAGCGGGGTGTAACTTTTCCCGTCTATCGAGGTGCTTACCTCCACTTGGGAGGGAAAGAAGATCCAACTCTTCATATTCTCTAAGCATTCCACGCCCACTCTTGACACTGACTTGACATCCAACAGGTCGACCACCACTTCCATATCGCCCTGCCAGCCCTGCCAACCGCCTATGCGGTAGTTTTCTGTACCATGGAGTCGGTCGATTAGTCCTGTCTCGCCGTTCTCGCAGTATTGTGGGGCGGGTTTGGTGATGTAAGTGAGTTTGCGGTCGTTGAGTGTGCGTGTGCGACGTTGAGTGACCACAGGGCTGTATCCACCTGTCTCACGGTTGAAGGCGACAGCCTTTATAGTGACATCATCCGTGATGGAGAATGGTCGGGTGTATAGTGTAGAGGCCATTGTGGGAGTGCTGCCGTCGAGGGTGTAGAAAATGCTGTCTTTGGCTGTGATGAGGCTAATGCCGGGATGCAGGCTTATTATCGCTTCGCCGCTGAAACTCTGCTGCCAGTCGTCGAAAACTGGGGCTGGGGTTATGAAATCGTCGGGGTGAATCCCATTCATAGGCTGAGAATCAAGGTCTGCAGCCCACTCTTTGTCAGGTGATGACGTCATCTCGAAGTCGAGCGTGCAGCCGTCACGCAGCTGTTCGAAGGTTACAAACGATTTGTTGTAGGATTCGCCGTTGATTTTCAGCGAGTGGATGTAGCAGTTCTTTCTACCCTGTCCTTTAGCATTGATTATTATGTCTTTGCCATTTTGAAGGTGTATTGTCACTTTGTTGAACAGAGGTGATCCTATCACGTATTCGCCACTGCCCGGACAGACGGGGTAGAAGCCTATAGCACTCATCACGTACCAGGCGCTCATCTGGCCGCAGTCCTCGTTACCGCAGAGACCGTCGGGGCTGTTGTGGTATAATTCCGTGCATATTTGTCGAACCAGTTCGGCGGTTTTCCACTGATGACCGAGGAAGGCGTAGAGATAAGCGGCGTGGTGAGAGGGTTCGTTGCCGTGTGCGTATTGGCCGATGAGACCTGTGATGTCGCTTTGGTCGCGCCCTGTCATGTCAGAACTGCCGTGGAAAAGGCTGTCGAGGAACAGTTCGGCTTTTTCTTTGCCACCTATCATAAAAACCCAATCTGATATGTCGTGAGGGACGTAGGTGCTGTACTGCCAGCTGTTGGCCTCGGTGAAGTGGTTGTTGACCTCTGTTGGGTCGAAGGGGGTGATGAATCCACCATTGCGACGAGGATGCATGAAACCGTTGCTGTCCATGATGTTTTTCCACGCCTGCGAGCGACACAGGTATTCGTCGTGAGTCCAGGCCCATCCATTCTTGCAGATACCTGGATGGTTCTTTTCTGCCAGTTGTTCCAGAAGTAGGGCGTAGCGAGCTATGCACCAGTCATCGTAGGCATATTCGAGGGTCTTGCTTACCGACTCGTTCTCGTATTCGCTGCTGAGATATCTGTCACGGGCATATTCTGTGCGTCCCAACATCGGCAGGTTACTGGTGGCCACCATGGCTTCGAGTAGTTCGTTGAGTGTCTCTTCCGGCAAGCTGTCGAGCACTCCGGTTTGGTAGGCGTCGAGTATGACTGACGCACTGTGGTAGCCTATCATGCAGTGTGTCTCATGACTGGCGAGTTCCCACATTGTCAGTTCACCGCTGTGCTTGTAGTGGTCAAGCATAGTGAGGACGAAGTCGCGGCTGCGTTTGGGGTCAGTGAGGTTGAGCAGAGGATGTAGCGTACGGTAGGTGTCCCAGACGGAGAATACAGTGTAAATGTTTGATTCTGAATTTTGAATTCTGGATTCCGATTTTGTGGAATCGGAACTTGAGGTTCTCATAGTGCGGTAGCGTCCGTCGGCGTCGCTGTAAAGATAAGGTGCCGTCATGCAGTGATAGAGAGCGGTGTAGAAATTTGTGCGGTCTTCGCGGCTGCCGCCTTCGACCTCGAACTGACCGAGTGCCTTCTCCCAGGTGGAGTGGGCCTCTTTCCGCGCTTGCTGGAAACTGGTGCCGACGCTCTGTTTCAGGTTATTGAACGCTCCAATCTCGTCTACTGCCGAGATTCCGACCCAGAGGGTTACCTCTTTTTGGTTGTCGGGAAAGAATATCAGCGCTTTGCAGTCCTCGCCGCTTATCGGGGCGAGTCCATCTACGGGCTTGCCGTCTTTGTAGAAAACGACATCCTCGTAGGGACAGTCGGCGGCAATAGCGAAATAGAAGTGTTGCTCGGGGTTCCACGCCGCGGAAGTGCGGTGGCCAATAATGACTCTCGACATTGGGTCGTAGCCTGTTGACTCGCTAAGGGCTATCTTCGAGTTGATGACCACATCGCGATGCTTGAGGTCGATGACGATGCCTTTGCGACCTATGCTTGGAAAGGTATATTTGTGTAGGGCGTTGCGGTCGTGTACGGTGAGTTCTGCCATAACACGGTTGCGGTCGAGGACGACACGGTAGTAGCCAGGCTCGGCCTTCTCGTTGCGGTGACTGAACGACGATTTGTAATAGTCATAGTTTAGTGTCTCTGGAACAGGGCCGTTGTCGTCGTTGAAAGGCATGACGAGCAGGTCGCCATAGTCGCTGCATCCTGTGCCGCTGAGGTGAGTGTGGCTGAAGCCGTAGATGGTGTCGTCACTGTAGTGATATCCGCTGCAGCCGTCCCAGCCGTCAAGACGTGTGTCGGGACTTGCCTGCACCATGCCGAAGGGCAGTATAGCCCCCGGGAATGTGTGTCCGTGGCCATCGGTTCCTACAAAGGGGTTTACATAATCAGTCAATGTCCGCTGGCATCCTGCCACAATAAATAACAAGGATGCCAGAGAAGGTAAAAGTATTCGTTTTATCATATGGTAATGTTTGTGGTTAACGTGCTCATTTTATTTAATTTATTTCAAGTTTTTTCCAATTGGAAAACCTTGTTTCAATAACGTATAATGACTGCAATTATTGTACGGTTTATAAACTCCCCAATAAGCAAATATACGAAGACTTTTATCGATTATGGATAATGATGATGCTATTAACAATTAGAGTTTAGGCGGTTTTGTGTTAATGTTAATGAGTTTAAAAACGTTAAAACCGGATTTTGTTCAGGGGGGGGTAATTTATTGATATATAGTAATATATATTATTTATTTGTTGTTCAAAAAAATCTCAATGCTTAAAAAAGTATAAAAATATTTATTGGTTCAATAATTAATAGTATTTTTGCACCTCAATTTGAGTTGGTTTTATGTGCAGACTCAAATAAATGCTTGTAAAAGATTTTTTTAGATATGGAACAACAAAAACGACAATATATATCCCCCCAGCTGACTGTTGTTAGTTTTGTAGTTGAAAGAGGTTTTGTGGCCAGTGGAGCGCAGAATAGTCCATTGATGGATTTTGATTTGTTTAGCGATGAATCATCTCCTTCCAATGAAGCTGCCGGTTATTCTGAGAGTAACTGGGATTGGGGTTTTTAGTTATGGTTGTTTCGCAATTTATGTAAAGAAGAGATTGTATTGAGGGTTAATCATGGACGCAAGGACTTTACTTCTTATTGTAATAAATGCTGCTGTTGCTTCTTTCTGTACTGTAAGATGGGTCTATTTTTATTTGCTCATCATCGCTAAGCAAAAGAATCTTGTCGATAACCCAGGTTCTCGTAAGCTTCAAAAGTTGCCCATCCCCAACGTGGGTGGTATTGCTGTGTTTTTTGGTATTGTAAGCGGCGTGATGATAGGATCGGTGATGTGTGGTATTTTAGATGTTGAGAAAAATACAACTATGCTCCCCGTATTTGCCGCAATGGTTATGATGTTGTACGTCGGGGCTTTGGATGACACTGTAGGACTCTCACCATGGCATAGGATTTTTATTGAGGTAATTGCTGTTCTGAGCTTGATTTATGCTTCGGGCAACTGTATCGACACTTTCCATGGCCTTTGGGGAATAGACTCGTTTTCGTGGTGGTTGGCAGTTCCTTTGACAGTTTTTGTCGGTGTCGGTATCATCAATTCTGTAAACATGATTGACGGTATCAATGGTTTGAGTAGTGCCATGTGTATGGTTGTCGCTATACTCTATGGTTCCTTTTTTGTTCGTAGCGGTGACGTGACAAATGCTGTGTTGGCGTTCAGCGCCGCGACATCGCTCTTCCCTTTCTTTATTCACAATGTTTTTGGATCACACAGTCGCATGTTTATCGGTGACGCAGGCACAATGGTGATGGGATTGCTGATGACATGGTTTACTATTAGTTTGCTAAGCTCTGATGTGCCTATGTCGACTTATTACGATGCTGATGTCGTTAATCCTATCGCATATGCAATAGCTGTTTTGTGTGTACCAGTTTTCGATGTCATAAGGGTATTCGCAATGCGTATTTTGCGTGGAGGCAGTCCTTTTAAACCAGACAGAACCCATATTCATCATATCTTTTTGGATGTCAGAGCAAGTCACATTGTTATTACTCTCATTTTCCTAGTCGCTATGCTTACCGTTGTTTTGATATGGTTTGTAAGCACACTTTTGGGGGCAAGTTTTGAGATGCAGCTTTACATAGCCATAGGATCTTCTATGCTAATTGTGTGGGGCAGCTATTTTTTTATGAGTTATGGAATCAAGCACAATACCAAGTTTGTTCAGAAGCTTGCGGAATTTAACGATCGTCACATCAGAAAACGTCCACTGTGGTGGAAACGATTCTCTGAATGGCTTGATATTCCTGAAGCACGCCTGAATGAGCGTATAGAAAGACGCAACAGAAAAAAACAATAGTTTTTGTTATGTATTGTGATTATCTCTCAATCCTGTGTGGATTGTTGAGGAAGTCTTTGTAGGTAATCTTTATTCCCTCTTCCAGTTCGGTTGTATAGTGCCATCCTAATTGGCTGGCTTTGCTTACGTCGAGCAGTTTGCGTGGTGTTCCGTTGGGCCGTGATGGATCCCATTTGATATCGCCGTGATATCCTACTATGCGAGCCACAAGTTCAGTCAGTTGTTTTATTGAGATCTCTTTGCCTGTTCCTGCGTTAACAGTCTCATTCCCTGAATAGTTGTTCATTAGAAAAACGCACAGGTTGGCAAGGTCGTCGACAAAGAGAAATTCTCTCAAAGGAGAGCCGTCGCCCCAACAGGTCACATAAGTGTCGCCGTTGTTTTTGGCCTCATGGAAACGGCGAATCAGGGCTGGCAGCACATGAGAATGCTCGGGATGGTAGTTGTCGTTAGGGCCATAGAGGTTGGTCGGCATAACGCTGATGAAGTCGGTTCCATATTGCCGGTTAAGGTATTCGCAATATTTCAGGCCGCTTATTTTCGCAAGAGCGTAGGCTTCGTTGGTGGGTTCCAAACTGGAGGTCAGGAGGCAGCTTTCAGGCATGGGTTGGGGAGCAAGACGAGGATAAATACAGCTGCTGCCAAGGAACTGTAGTTTTTTTACCTTGTTTTGCCATGCGGCGTGAATGACGTTCATCTCCAGAATCATGTTGTCGTACATGAAGTCTGCCAATGCTGATTGGTTGGCGACAATGCCGCCTACTTTGGCCGCGGCGAGGAAGACATACTCGGGCTTTTCACATGCGAAGAAATCATTGACGGCTTGTTGGTTGCAGAGATCCAATTCTTTGTGAGTGCGAGTGATGATGTTGTTGTAGCCTTGTTTTCTCAGCTCACGCACAATGGCGCTGCCCACCATGCCGCGATGACCTGCCACATATATTTTTGAGTTCAGTTCCATTTATTGCTATTTCTCCTGTTTCCTTTCCGGGTATTATCAGAGTACTATTTCACAATGCCTTTTTCAAGATATTCCTCAAGATTCATTTTCACCTTATGTGCGGCGCCTTCTGAAGCCACTTTGGCGATGTCGTGCTCTACCATAAGTTTGACCAGTTGCTCGAAAGAGGTCTTGTTAGGATTCCAACCCAGTTGTTTGATTGCTTTGGAGGGGTCACCACAGAGATTTACCACGTCGGTCGGGCGGTAGAAATCTTTGCTGACGGCGACGAGGGTTTTTCCGATGAGTTTCTCTGGCCCTTTGACGCAGATGCCTTTTTCGTCAATACCCTTGCCTTCAAATTGCAACTCAATGCCGGCATAGTGGAATGCCAATTGGGCGAAATCCCTGACAGAGTGTTGTTTGCCGGTGGCGATGACATAGTCGTCGGCTTTGCTGTTTTGCAGTATCAACCACATGCATTCGACGTAGTCTTTGGCATACCCCCAGTCGCGTTTTGAGTCGAGGTTGCCTAGGTAGAGGCAGTCTTGATAGCCCAAGGATATACGTGCTGCCGCAAGGGTTATTTTGCGTGTGACAAAGGTCTCGCCGCGGCGTTCGCTCTCATGGTTGAAGAGGATTCCGCTGCAGCAGAACATGTTATAGGCTTCTCGATACTCTTTGGTTATCCAAAAGCCGTAGAGTTTGGCCACGGCGTAGGGGCTGTAGGGGAGGAAAGGGGTATTCTCGTTTTGAGGTATAGCTTCCACTTTGCCGTAGAGTTCTGATGTCGAGGCTTGATAGATTCGGCACTTTTTCTCAAGATTGCAAGCCCGAACGGCTTCCAATACTCGCAGTACACCGGTGGCGTCGACATCGGCTGTGAACTCAGGGCTGTCGAAACTAACCTGGACATGGCTCTGTGCCGCAAGGTTGTATATTTCGTCGGGACGCACTTTGAAAACGACCTGAACTAGACTCATGGAGTCGCCAAGGTCACCATAATGAAGGTGAAATTGAGGATGTCCTTCCAGATGGGCAATACGTTCCCGGAAGTCTACAGAACTGCGTCGTATAATGCCATGAACGTCGTAACCTTTTTCAATCAGAAATTCGGAAAGATAGGATCCGTCTTGTCCGGTAACGCCTGTGATGAGTGCTGTTTTCATTGAGTGTTGGTAGTTCTGTGTTGTTAGTTGTTAGTTATTCTTTCATTTTTATTAATGCCGCTGCGCCCAGAATGGCCACCTCGTTGGCTTTCAGTTCAGACATACGAATGGAGCAGCTGCCTTGGAAGATGTTGAGCAGGTGTTTTTCGAACGATTCGCGAAGAGGTTTCAGCAGGGGCTCACCGACTTTGGTGGGGCCACCCATGAGGAATATAGCCTCAGGTGCCGAGAAGGTGACGCTGTTGGCAATGGCCAATCCCAGCCAGTAGCCTGTTTTTTCGTATGTCGCAATGGCGATGGGGTCGCCGGCGTTGGCAGCATCGCCGATCATCTTTGAACTGACATCGCTGTCGGGAACGTTATCGGGAATCCAGCCCTGTTTACATTCACGAGGGCCGTTTTCTTTGCGCAGCTCGCAGAAAGTCTGCACGATACCTCTTGCTGAGGTGTAAGCCTCTAGACAGCCTTTGCGACCGCAGCTGCACATTCTACCTTCAGGAAAAAGTATGTTGTGTCCAAGTTCGCCGGCGGCGCCAGTGCTTCCATGTACCAACTTGCCGTCGACGACAATGCCGCTACCCACACCAGTGCCTAGAGTGAACATTATGAAGTGTTTCATTCCTTTGGCGCCTCCGTAAACCATTTCGCCGAAAGCGGCGGCGTTGGCGTCGTTGCTGAGCACTACTGTGGTGTCCATGTATTTGTGTATCTCCTTGCCGAAATCCAATACGCCTTTGATGGTGAGATTGGGAGCGTTGTCGACACATCCTGTGTAGAAGTTTCCGTTAGGAGCACCGATGCCGATACCTTCCAGCTGTTGCACATCGTTGTTTTTCATCATGGTGCTTATATGTTCCATGATGTCGTGAATATAGGGTTCAAAGACAGTGTATGCGTTGGTGGGTATGTTGCTGCGGGCAATGATGGTTCCGTCGTCGCGCACTAAACCCATGTCGGTGTTAGTGCCTCCAATGTCAATGCCAATAGAATAGGTGTGTTTCATAATGTGATGGGGTTATAATATGAATGTTAACGTTCGATATGTCGTTTTTATTATCTGTTTATTATCAATTTGGTTGTTTTAGTACCATCGATAAGTACCGTGTAGACACCTTTGGCGAGGTGGCTGACATCTATACGATTTGTTCCGGTATTGTTAAATCTCAATACGGAATGGCCTGTGATATCGATTATTTCGACCGAATGATTCATGTCTACGGTTATGGTTTCGTTGGCGGGATTGGGGAATATCCTTGCGGTCTCTTTAGTGTTGGCTTCGATGCCTACATCAACGGGTCTTGTTGTTGCAAGGATGTAATATTCTTTCTCTGTTCCGTCTTCGGCGGTTACGGTGACATAGATGTCAGCGTCGGTATCTGTGTTGATGTCGCTAAGAGACACTTGGATTTGAACCGAAGCGTCGTCGACTTCGGTAGTGGCTTGAATGTCATCGGCGGTGAGGTTGTCGATGTCGTCGACGTGGATTGTGTAGTTGAGGCGACCCTTTTCGAAACCAGAAATGGTTTCGCCGTTGACTTTGATGTCGGTGAGCCAAGCACTGTAAATCAGTTGTATGTCGTCGATTGAGAGAGAATCATTTTTGGAACCTTCGCCAGCTTGCCGGTTGGTGGTCATATTGACCAGCAGGTATGACGCGGAGCTGGTCCCGCTGTATACAAAAGGTACCTTTATCTGTCTCCACGCCATTGAAGATGCGGAACCTGTGGTACGTTTGGTGCGTATCTCGGCACGGGCTTTGTAAAGTGTGGTGTTGTTTTCGTTATTAGGGGATTTAAAATCGTTGTCGCCATGCAAAATAGCGGTGATTTGAGCCTCAGAGTTGCCGCTTTCGGCATAGAAGCTCACCCAAGCATACAAAGAGTCGGGTGTGGCGGTGAATGGCAGGCAGTGGCTGCTGTTGTCACGCTGTGTGTAGTTGTAGTTGTCGCTGCTTGTCGCTGACGTGGAGCCTGCGTGGACTCTGCCTGTTGTCATGTTGCCATTGGCTTTGATGCCCATTATCGATTTGGTGTATATTGTGAGATAGTAGTTCCCTGAGCCACCGGGTCGGTGTCCGCTGCGGCGATAGTGGTGGTTGCTCGAAGCCAGCGATGAGTATGAGCCGTCGCTTGACGAGAAGGTGTTCCAGTGTGTTGGCTCGGAGGTATATCCTCCGTCCCATTGCTCAAAGCCATTGTTGGGGATTTGGAATTGACACCATGCGGCAAAGGGAAGAGAGAGCAAAGCGCAGAATGCGATTTTGTGAAAAAAAGTAAGGTTTTTATTCATGAGAGGGAAGGGTTAAAAGGGTTTGAAAGGTTAAAAAGGTTATAAAAGTTTAAAAGTTTTTAAGGGTTTAATGGGTTTAAAAGGTTATTGGATGGTTGTAACTTACTTTTATTGTTATTGGATTATGTTTGTGTCGCATAGGGCGACGAAATTGATGCCGTCGTTGAATTGTTCTTTGAGTTTGTCGGTGTCGCTGTCGCTTGGGAAAATGCCATATATGGTGGCTCCGGAACCGCTCATGGCGGCATAGAGGGCTCCGGCGTCATACAACTCTTTTTTGATTGTATTGAGACGGGGATGTTCGGCAAAGACGCTACTTTCGAAGTCGTTGACTATGGTGTTTTTCCATTGTTGAATATCATTGCCGATGGTATCTTTGAGGTCGATGGGTTCGCTATGAGTCCGCTGTGCCCTGGGGATGATGTTGCGGTAAGCTTCGGCTGTGGAGACGAATTCGTCGGGTTTGATCAGGAGCAGTTTGTACTTGTCCAGCGGGTTGTATGGCAAAGGTGACAGTTGGTCGCCAATGCCTGTTGCGAAGGCGGTCCTGTTTTCGATAAAGAAAGCGCAGTCGGCTCCGAGTTTTGACGCCAAGGTATGTAAAGTTTTGGTTCCGATGTTTAAGTTGAAGAGTTTGTCGAGCATGACGAGGGTGAAAGCGGCGTCGCTACTGCCGCCGCCGAGGCCGGCGCCTGTGGGGATCTTTTTTGTCAGATGTATCTCTACATTGCCCAAACGCGGCCCTATGTGTTGTTGCATCAGTCGGTAGGCACGAACGACAAGATTGGTGTCGGGGTCGCCATCGATGGAAATGCCGTCTTGAAGGAATGCAAATGTATCGGCAGGCGATATCTCCAGTTCGTCGTGGAGAGACACAGGCACAAAGACAGTCTCCAGGTTGTGGTAGCCGTCGTCCCGTTTGCGCATCACATGGAGCCCTAGGTTAATCTTGCAGTTGGGATATGTCTTCATGGTTGTCGTTTTGCTTTGGAGTCTCTTTGTTTTGGTTGCGGTAATCGTCTTTGTCGTATGCTTGTATAATCCGGGTTACCAGTCGGTGCCTGATAACGTCACTGTTGTCGAGCTCTATAATAGAGATGCCATCGATGTCTTTAAGCAATTGTGTCGCCTGAACGAGACCTGAGCGTTGATTGCGAGGCAGGTCGATTTGGGTAATGTCGCCGGTGATGACAAATTTGGCGTTGCGGCCCATGCGTGTAAGGAACATTTTCAGTTGCGAGGATGTGGCGTTCTGAGCTTCGTCAAGAATCACGAAGGCGTTGTCGAGGGTTCGGCCGCGCATAAAGGCGAGGGGCGCTATTTCGATGGTGTTGTCTTCCCAATAGGAGAGTAGTTTCTGTTGGGGAATCATGTCGCGGAGGGCATCGTAAAGAGGTTGGAGGTAAGGGTCGAGCTTGTCACGCAGGTCGCCAGGCAGGAAGCCGAGGTTCTCGCCGGCTTCGACGGCTGGGCGAGTCAGGATAATGCGACGAATCTCTTTGTTCTTAAGGGCGCGTACGGCAAGAGCGACAGCAGTGTAAGTTTTGCCGGTGCCTGCGGGGCCAATAGCGAAGACCATATCGTTCTCTTTGACAGCCTGGACGAGCCGTTGTTGGTTTGGGGTGCGAGCTTTGACGAGTATGCCATTGCGGCCGTGGACAAGTATTTCGTCGCTTTGTTCGGTGTCGGGGCCTCCGCCATTTTCCATAATCTGCATTATGGCGTTCTCGTTGATACGACCGAATTTGTCGTAGTAGGTCATCATGGCGTCGAGCTTTTCCTGAAAGAACGCAATGTCGTCGTCGGAGCCTATTACTTTGAGCATTTCGCCCCTGACAATAAGTTTCACTTTAGGGAACAAAAGTCTGACAAAATCTAACATTTTGTCGTTAGAGCCCCAGAAGTGGGTGTAGTCGATATCTTCCAGCGAGATGATTTTTTCTTTACCGTTATCGTTCATCAAAAAAGAGATAATAGAGTTAAAAGGATGGCAATGGTTGTTGTGGTGACGGTTGATTCTTTTAGATTAAAAAAGTTGTAACGATGTTAGTGCTTAAATTATTGAATATTAATTCAGAGACATTTTTAAACGTTACACGTTAAACTTTAAACATTATTTAAAGTATGTCCTTCATGGTGAACACCCCTTGTTTGCCGGCCAGAAATTCCGCTGCCAAAAGGGCACCCATTGCCAGACCTTTGCGGCTGTGAGCCTCGTGGGTTATTGTCAGTGTGTCTATCTCACTGTCGTAGCGAACGGTGTGGATACCAGCGATCTCACCTTCACGAATTGACTGGATGGGTATGTTTTCGGCACTGCTACGTTCGCCATGACTCACCGCGGCAATCTGTTCGCGAAGTGTTATCGCGGTACCGCTTGGAGCGTCGAGTTTATGTATGTGGTGGGTCTCGCTGATGTCGACGTGGTATTCAGGGTGGGAGTCCATAAGCATGGCCAGTTTCTCGTTAATAGCAAACATAATGTTCATGCCTATGCTGAAATTGGAGGAGGCCAGCAATGCTCCACCTCTTTTGGTGCACAAAGAGGCGATGTCGTAGTAGTCGGCGTACCAGCCTGTGGTGCCGCAAACGATGGGGACACCCAATTCAATGCACAGTCGAAGGTTTGTTGTCGCGGTTTTCGGAGTTGTGAATTCAATGGCTACGTCGGCAGAGGAGAGAAGAGCTCTTTTTTGCTCCATCTCGTCAGGGTTGTCTATTGTGCACACTATTGTGTGTCCTTTATCGACGGCCAAAGCCTCTATGGCATGTCCCATTTTGCCGTATCCTATCAGCGCAATTTTCATAAGTTGTATATTGGTTGGGAATAGAATAAAATGTTTGAATAGTATTGGAATACTGTCTATGTTATGTGTTATCGTCAATGTCTGTTGGGGTGCAAAATTACGATTTTTTTTCAAAATATTTGCACTCTTAAATAAAATTGTATCTACTAATCATATTATCATTGTTTTATTGGTTGAATACGGGCGTTGCTGATGATGGTTTTTATGATGGCCGAAACGCTGACGGGGCTTTTTTTCGCTTTTCTAAAAAATAACATTGATGTGGAAGAAGGATATCCCATGAGGGTGAAATGAACAAATATGATTTGATAATCTGAGTGTAAACCAATGAAAGTAATGAAAAAATTAGGCGGATAAGAATTTATTTTTCCCGTCTTAGCGAATATATCAAGAAATATATGTATTTTTGCAAACTCGTTGTCAGGTGAGGGCAATCCCTTGTATTCCTGATTTCAACTAGAGACCCACGCATTTAGTGTGGGGAGGCAAAGAATAATTAAAAATTAACATTAATAACCATGGTAGATTACAAAAAAATCGGTTTGGTAAACACTCGCGCCATGTTTGCCAAGGCTGTGGACGGCGGTTACGCCATCCCCGCGTTCAATTTCAACAATATGGAACAAATGCAGGCCATCATCCAGGCTGCTGTTGAAACCAAGAGCCCCGTCATCCTGCAAGTCAGCAAGGGCGCCCGCGACTATGCCAACCCCACCCTGCTGCGCTATATGGCTGAGGGTGCCGTCGAATATGCCAAGGAGTTGGGTTGCCCCAACCCTCAGATTGTACTCCACCTCGATCACGGCGACAGTTTCGAGACCTGCAAGAGCTGCATTGATATGGGCTTCTCCAGCGTTATGTACGACGGCAGCGCATTGCCCTACGAAGAGAATATCAAGATTTCACGCCAAGTAGTGGAATATGCCCACAAGTATGATGTCACCGTCGAGTGCGAACTTGGCGTGTTGGCTGGCGTCGAGGACGAGGTTGCCTCGGAGGTAAGCCATTACACCAAACCCGAAGAAGTGATAGACTTCGCCACCCGTACAGGCTGCGACTCCCTGGCCATCAGCATCGGAACTAGCCACGGTGCTTACAAGTTTAAACCCGAGCAGTGCACCGTCGACCCACAAACTGGTCGTCTGCTGCCTCCTCCTCTAGCTTTCGATGTCCTTGAAGCCATCGAAAAGAAACTTCCTGGCTTCCCCATCGTGCTTCACGGCTCAAGTTCGGTACCGCAGGATGAGGTCGACACCATAAATGCCAATGGCGGTGCCCTGAAGGCTGCCGTAGGTATTCCTGAGGAACAGCTCCGCAAAGCCGCCAAGAGTGCTGTATGCAAGATTAACATCGATAGCGACAGCCGTCTGGCAATGACCGCTGCCATCCGTAAACATCTTGCTGAGCATCCTGACCATTTCGACCCGCGTCAGTATCTGAAACCTGCTCGCGAGAGCATGAAGAAAATGTATATCCACAAGATTGTCAACGTACTTGGCTCTAACGACAAACTTTAATGGTGTTGTTGCCAATGCGAAATAGACATTTTGAATAGTTTCATAAAGATGTTTTTATGTGACAGAAAAAAGACTCCGCATTTTTTGTGCGGAGTCTTTTTAGTGATGGCGAAAAAACAAGGGGGAATGATTGTGAAGTTTAAGTGGGAGTTAAAGTGGGAGTTAAAATGGGAGTTAAAGTGGGAGTAAAATTGGGAGTTAAAACGGGAGTAGAATTGGACAAATGAATATGTATTGTCCTGCGCGCAGCGCATAACTTCCTATTTAACTTCCATCGAAGATCAATTTCCTTTTTTTACTTCGCATTGCATTACGTTATTTTTTTAAATAGTGTGTAAAAAAGTTTTCGTTTTCGCTACTAATAAAATAAAATCTAACGACCGATTGGGGTTGAACAAGAACTGCTAGCATACAATAGTTAATGAGTCGTCAGGAAGCTTTTGTAGATATGATACAACAGCATGAGCGCATGATTTTAAAAGTCTGTGCGATGTATTCCTTTTGTCCTGTCGCAGATTTGAGAGATCTGTACCAGGATGCAGTAGTGGCACTTTGGGAATCGTATGATTCCTACAAAGGGCTCAGCAAACCATCAACATGGATATATTCTGTGGTGATGCATACTATGTTGAACAAAGCCAAGAAAAACAGAATGAAGGTTGTGTTGACTGACGAGAAGTTGTCGGTAAGCGAGGATGAAGACTATGAGACCAATCAGATTGTTGATGAATTGAGGCAAGTTGTGAACGAATTACCCGATGATGAAAAGGATATCATGCTAATGTATATGGAAGGTTTTGACAACCATGAGATAGCACAAGCAAAAGGTTCCAGTTATGGCGCTGTGGCAACTCGATTGACAAGGATAAAAACAAAACTGAGAAAGATAATGAACCCCTGATAGGACATAGACTGTGAGTCGAGAGAAAACTTTACACTTTAAACGTTCCAAAAATGCAAAATCAAGATGAAAATAGCGAATTCAACGATTTGTATCGTCGTTTTGACGAGGCGATGAACAAAGTTGATCTCCCCGACAAAGGGCAGCTGATGTCGTTGATAGCATCGCATAGCTACGCCAAACCATCTCACCAAAAGTTGTGGATAGCTGTAGCTGCCACTGTCGCGGCGCTGGTTGTCGCCACTTTCGCAGTGACTCTCTTCTTTGGTGGAAAAACAATTGATAATGTCAATATGAAGGCTGACGCAGAACCTCAACCATCATTGCCTTCGGCGACTATTGCCCAACAGGAAGACAGTGCGTTGGTTGTGCCTGCCTCATCTATTGATACTTTACCATTGGCAATGATTGAGAAATACGATGATGACAAGGTTCCTGAGGTTACTATCCTTAAAGAAGAAAAAAACTCATTGCCAGAAATAGAGTCAGACAAACAATATGCCGACAACAATTCCGACAGTGTAATAAATGAGCCTTTGGCGAACAGAGAGCCCGTTGTGCCGGATGTAGACAGTTCCAAAGATGTGCCAGCAGAGAACAGTACCAATCAGTATCCAAAGGTTATGAGAGATTCGCGCTCAGAGCCAAACGAAAGTCAGAAGGCATTGCAGAATTGTAGAAAACGCAAAAACGACAAAGCCACCATAAATGGTATATTGAATCAGAACAGCAAGAAAGACAGAGATATCAATTTCATTATACAAGAAAACCAGATGAATCGGGTATATCGTTGATGATGTTTTTTTTGTCTGTATTTTCTATTTTTTTTGTTACTTTTGCAAATAATATATTTGAAACAAGAAATATTATAACATTATGAAGATGAAACAATTACTTTTTATTATCGCTTTTTCAGCTTTCTCTTTTGCCTCCATGTCTCAAGAATGGCAGATGACAGTGGGCAACAGTGCGAAAACGCTCAAGTATATCGGCACTGAAGCGGTCCAGTCGACGGGCTACATTGGTGAGAAGGACGGCATAGTATTTCTTTTACGCCGTACCGACAACAATAAGTCATTGCCCTATCTCGGCTCATATGACCGCAATCTCAATGTTGTGGCGGAGACGGAATTGCCTAAAGACAAAGAATGTGATTTTTATGGTGGTTATGTCAATGAGACATCCGTTGATCTTATCATGGCCAAAAAAAGCAAAAGCGACTATAAGGCATATAAGCTCAGTTATGACCCATCGACCCTTAAAGCCTTGGGTGAGCCACAGGAACTGCTTTCCGTCCCCATCCCACAAGGCACTACAATATACCCCTTTATAGAATCATCGGCTTCCAGTGAATGGAACTCGCTAATACTTGCCATAGTAAGGAATGACAATGTCGAGTGGCGAATCAGCACTTTTGACCCGACTCTGGATGAATTATGGAATATGGATGTTTCGGTTGGCTCTGTGAATGACTGGATGGTTACCGACAGTGCGGATGTGATTTCAGCAGGTTATGTGCGTGACAAAAAAACAAACGAGACTCGTTTGTATTTCAGCGTATTCGACGGCGAGAGGGAGCATGCATTTCGTGTGACACACATGATGGACGAGGTTAACGACATGCGTATCGTGCGTTATGATAACGGAAAGATATATTGCACAGGTCTGTTGAAGGGTGAGGCACAGGACAAATTGGCAAAATGGAGCTCGGGCTTTTACTCTCTGGTGTTCGATACCCGCACGGGAGAAGTGGCGCATTACGAAAAGGTTGATTTTACCAAGGAGATGATCTGTGATTTATGCAATGTGCCGAGTCGTACTAAAATGAAAATACTCTCGTCCGACCGTATCTCGTTTGCCAGCTCCAAAGCCGACGTTGACGGTGCGACAGTGGCATACGAGCGTATATACAACCTCTATGTCAACGGAGATTTCTCTTATAGCGACTATGTGGGATTGCTTGTATACCGCATTGACAACGATGGCAAGGTGGCTTGGAATCGCACTGTGCCTCGTGAGGTCAAAGCCAGCTATAATGCTCGTGACGGCGTATGCACACGGCTCACCCCTGCGGGCGACAGCTATACTATTTTCTATATCGATGACCCGGACAATGTCAACCCCAAACCTGGAACGATAGCCAAAGAGGGTGGGAGCAATCACAACAAAATGGTGCTAATGGCCCTCACGTTCGACAAACAGGGCAATATTACCCGTCAAGGTCTGGAGGTACCTTCCAAATCGGTTTGCATAGGAGCTCCTCATCGCCTGGCTAATGGCGATTATCTCCAAATCCTGTCTCAACCTTTCCATTCGGTCATCGCTATCCTCAAGCTTAAATAATTGTTTCTATGACAAAAAAAATGATGTTTGCCATAGTGGCATTCTTGGTTCTTACTGGAGTGTCATCGAGGGCTCAACATACATATAATCTGGACAGTTTCGATGGACTTAAGTCAGAGGGCTCTGTTCCTCGCGATTTGACTTTGAGTCTTGAAGAGCTGTATTCTCTCGACAAACAGCGAGTGAAAGACTATAACGATGGAAAGCTGCGCAACAGAGACAAAATCCTCAAAGCGTCATTTCACATACATCAGATGATGATGTCGGGGCGGATATTGTATGGCGATCCTATCACCAATATGGTCAATCGTATAGCCGATACATTGCTTGCTGATTACCCTTCACTGCGTAACCAGTTGAGGTTCTATACTATTAAGTCGTCAGATGTGAACGCATTCGCTACCGGGCAAGGCATGATTTTTGTCTGCACAGGTCTTGTAGCGCATGTTGAGGACGAGGCTCAGCTGGCATTCATTCTCAGCCATGAGATTGTTCACTATTTGCGTAAGCATAGTTTGGAGGATATTTCACGCCGCAAACACGATAGCGACGACATTGACGCAGAGACACAGGAGATGCGCGACTTCATTAAATTCCACAATCGTTCGAGAGAGATGGAAACTGAAGCCGACAGTATGGGTATCGCCATGTTCTATTTGAATAGTCCTTATCGCAAGGATGTTATCGATGGCGTTTTCGATGTGCTTCAATATGGTTATCTGCCTTTTGACGATCTTGTTTTCGACACAGCCTATTTCAATAGTCCATACTTTCAAATCGATAGGGGGTGTTTTCTGGATCATGTCGACCCCATATCGGCGCGTGACGACTACAATGACTCGCTATCCACACATCCCAATATCTTGAAACGCCGCACCGCAACAACCATGATCATGGGTTCCGCCGTTGGCGGTAAAAGTTATGTTGTCACCACACAGCAGTCTTTTGAGGAAATACGCACCTTGGCTCGCTTCGAAAACGTGCGCCAAAGTCTTATCAGTTCCGACTATGTGAGGGCTTTCTACGATTGTTATCTGCTAAAAAAACGTTATCCCGACAATCCGTTTGTGGAGCGTTCTATGTGTCAGGCTCTGTATGGTTTGTCGAAATATAAGACATATACACAAACCAGTCAGGTTGTGGGTGATTATAAGAATTTCGAAGGAGAGGTGCAACAGTGTTACTATATGTTCCGATGCTTGCGTTCCGACGATTTGAACAGAATCGCCGCCCGACATCTATGGCAGAGCCGTCGCCGTTTCCCCTCCGATTCGGTGATTGCTGCCATGTGCGACGACCTCTTTGCGGATCTCTATGAGAAACACAATATGGCGCCATCGTACTTTTCGGCAACACCTCCCGCAGTGACACAGGATGATACGGTAAGTGCCAATCTTTCAAAATATGAGCGTCTTAAAAGGAAAAAACAACGTCAAAACAGCGCAAACATTAACTCTTATGTCTTTACCGACTTGTTGATGGGCGACTCAGAGTTTGTTACCTATCTCAATAGTCATCTTACGCCACATAGTGCAAAGGAAAACAAGGCAGGTGCGCAAAGACATAAAAACCAACTCGTCTATAGTCCCAATTATTATGTTATATCGCAGACTGATAAAGAGTTGAAGATTATGGAATCGGACCGCCTCACCAACGCACTATATGACGATATACGTGTCTCGGCTGAGCGTGCCGGCATAGGGTCGATAGATTTCTCCACAGGAAGACTGCAAAGCCTCAACTCTGACAACGAATATAATGAGTGGGTTGAGCTAAACGAGTGGGTCCAGGAGTTCTGGCAAACCAAAGGTGAGTTCGACATGCTTTTCTCTGTTCAGCATCAGATGGAGCGATTGGCTCGTAAATATAATGCGGGGACAGTCAATGTGACAGCGGTGTCTAATGTTGAGAATCTCACTTACAGACCTGGTGTCAACTCAATGTGGTTCCTCTGGATATTGCCCTATATTCCCCAAGCATTAAACGACATATTCGCTCATAGAGAATACACATACATCTATTCCTTGCAATTTGATGCCGACAACGCCAAGAAGTTGTCCAAGCATGTGACATTCCAGACCCTTTCCGACGAGAAGTCGAGGCTGCACTCCACGCTATACGACCATTTTCTGCATATCGACAGCGATTCTCTATTCCGAACCCCGGGATATATGGGCAGTCGTTTCAATTTCGCTGTCTCCGCCTCGTTAGGACCTGGATTGGTAAGGCGTCTGGCCCCCAATGTTGCAGTGCCTGGCGGATTTCCACGCTATTCGCTTTTCGGTATGGGATTTGGCGCCGACGTTGAGTATATAGTGAAAAGAGGTAGAGGCCTACATTTCCAGGCAGGATGGATACCTTCGGCGATATACACAAATAACGAAGAGGCTAATGGCTTTTTCGAATTCGACAATATGACTTTAGCCCTTGGTTGGAGGGTCTACAAACGTCTGGCACCTCTGGGCTATTATTGGGACTTCGGTGCCGACCTAGACCATATCAGAATTATTGGTGACAATCATCCTGCTTCAATGCAGCCTTCCAACATGTTCGGTCTCCATCTGCAATGGGGTCGCAACTATATTGTCAAAGACCATCTGCTCTTTGGCTTCTATGCTCGTTACGCATGGCATTTTGGAAGCGCTCTATTTGAGGAGGGCTCGTTGAATTATTGTAAACCTAATGCTGTTATCAACAATATGTTTAGAGTAGGGCTCTCAATCGGTCTTGTGCCATGATTTAATGTTAAGCAAACCATTCACGATTAAAAATATAAAGCACATATTCTTATGAAAAAAACATTAATTCTACTTTCTGTTTTATGTACTGTCGTATTTGCTCAGGCACAGTATTACAACTCTATGGGCACTATGAATAAAGGCCGTATTGGCTTTTATGGTGGAGTGAGTTTTGGAGGAGGAGGACTTAATTTCACTCACTCAATAGTGACCACAGACGGGTATGGTTACCAGTGGTATAATGAAGAGACTGTTCAACCGACCACATTATCATATCGTCCTAGTTTTTCGTTTATGCTAACCTATGCGTATTATACCGAGATGACAGAGCGTTTGAAACTGGGAGGAACTGCTGGCTTTGGTTATTCTGGCACTGGATGGCAGGCCGATTTTAATGGATCCAATACTCCATCAACACCGTCAAACTCGGTACATCTTGAAACTAAAGGCTCACTTTACGAGATGCAGGTAGGCATCTCGGGAGAGGTCAGTATTGTTGACAATGTTGCTCTCGATTTCTCGGTGGGACCGTATTTCCAAATTTTATCAGGCATAAAAACCCGTGGTGAATTATACAACACTACGGGAACGTTGATTACCGATGCCGACGCCAACGAGTGGCATAAGGCGGAGAATGCCAGTGACATGGGTATGTTCAATCTGGATGTTGGCGTATACGGCAGAGTAGGGGTGAACTACTATTTTACCGAAACCTTATGGGCCGGTATTGCAGGACAGTTGCATGGACCGTTCTTTAATCCATCGACTTTTGGTGGATTTGAACATGATTCCGACAAGCGATTGGATTACGGATACAGATATAGCGAGACAAAGCGTAGAAACTGGAGCATCATGCTGCATTTTGGAATTGATCTTGACTAAGGACCTGCACAATCACTACAATCAATGATTTGAACGACAGCGAAGCGCTTTTTTTGAGCTTTGCTGTCGTTTCTTATCTCCATGTCTGAAGTTCTCTTCAACACATAAATTTTCAAACTTTTAACCATTTATTTTGTCGTTTCAACCAAACTCTGTATATTTGCATTCTCTTTTAAGAGAAGAAATTACATATAATTTGTTGAATATAATATATATAGAGTATATATGAAAAAACTTGCTGTCGTCGCTTTTGGCGGTAATGCATTGCTCCGTAGTGGACAAAAAGGCACTTACAAAGAGCAAATCGAAAATGTTGAGAACACATGTGAGAGCCTTTGCAATTTGTTGAAAAGAAACTACAATGTTGTTATTGGTCATGGTAATGGCCCTCAAGTAGGCAATGTCATGCTTCAGCATGAGGCAGGACGCGTGAAAGGTATCGAGGCTATGCCCATGGACTTCTGTGTGGCTGAGACACAAGGTTCGATAGCATATATGATTGAGATGGGCTTGCGTAATGTTATGGCTCGTAACGATATACAGCGCAATGTGGTTACACTGGTAACCATGGTGGCTGTCAACAAACTCGACCCCATGTTTCAGAATCCCACCAAGCCTGTTGGACCCTACTACACCAAAGAACAGGCCGAACAGTTTGCCGCCGAAACAGGTGCAAAGTACAAGGAGGATCCCAAGGGTAATGGTTGGCGAAAGGTTGTGGCATCGCCTAGACCTGTGCGTATCAACAACATCAAAATCGTTGAGAAACTTGCAAAAGCAGGCAATGTTGTTGTAACCGTAGGAGGTGGCGGAATCCCTTGCGTTGAGGAGAGTGACCATGTGACTGGTGTTGAGGCCGTCATCGACAAAGACCTTGCCAGCGCCCTCTGCGCTATCGAGATTGGCGCCGACGAGTTCTACATTCTCACCGATGTGCCTAAAGTCTACATCAATTTCCGCAAAGAAAACGAGCAGGCACTTGACACCATCACTGTGGCAGAGGCGAAGAAGTACCTTGAAGAGGGCCAGTTCGCTGAAGGCAGCATGGCACCCAAGATACGCGCAGCCATCATGTTTGTCGAGCACGGCGGCAAGGAGTGCATTATCACCGAGGCGGGCCAGCTCAACAATCCCCACTGCGGAACAAGAATTGTGCGATAAAAGCGATTCCTATCCAGAACCTTAAATTCGAAATTCAAAATTCATAATTCAAAATTATAAAACATCATGGCTTACAATTTAAGAAACCGCAATTTTCTGAAGATTTTAGACTTCAGTCCCAAGGAACTTAACTATTTGCTTGACTTGGCTCGTGACCTTAAGCGCGCCAAATATGCAGGCACCGAAAAACCAACCCTCACAGGTAAGAACATCGCCCTCATTTTTGAGAAGACTTCCACCCGTACACGCTGCGCCTTTGAGGTAGGAGCTAAGGATCAGGGTGCTCATGTCACCTATCTGGGCCCCACCGGCAGCCAAATTGGTGTCAAGGAGAGCATGAAGGACACCGCCCGAGTTCTTGGACGTATGTTCGACGGCATCGAGTACCGTGGCTTCGACCAGGCTACTGTCGAGGAGCTGGCTAAATACGCTGGTGTCCCCGTATGGAACGGTCTTACCGCTGAGTCACACCCCACCCAGATTCTGGCCGATTTCCTCACCATCCAGGAGCATACCGACAAGCCCCTCAACCAGGTGAAGTTCGCCTATATTGGCGATGCCCGCTACAACATGGGTAACAGCCTTATGGTCGGTGGCGTGAAGATGGGTATGGACATCCGCATCATTGCTCCCAAGAAACTGCAGCCCTCTAAAGATCTTGTCAAGCAGTGCCAAGCAATCGCCAAAGAGACCGGCGCCAAGCTCACCGTCACCGACGATGTCGAGAAGGGCGTGAAGGGCCTCGATTTCATCTACACCGATATCTGGGTGTCGATGGGCGAACCCGACAGCGTTTGGAAAGAGCGCATCAAGATGCTGATGCCTTATCAGGTCAACGCTAAACTGATGAAGAAAACCGGCAATCCGAAATGCAAATTCATGCACTGCCTGCCTTCGTACCACAACCTGGAGACCAAGGCTGGCCGCGACGTATACGAGAAATTCGGTCTCGATGGTATCGAGGTTACCGAGGAGGTCTTTGAGAGCGAGAACAGCATCGTTTTCGACGAGGCCGAGAACCGTATGCACACCATCAAGGCAGTCATGGTTGCCACTCTTGGCGACTAATACTTCAAGTTGAATTTAGAATGTTGAATTTTGAGGGGTTTTACTACCTTTCAGAATTCAACATTCTTTTTCGTGATTCAACAACCAAATATCCTAATTAGCAATGAATTGGTTTCTTAACTTATTGACTAATGGAGGTGTGGGTACTACTGTTCTCATGCTTTCAGTTTCCGTTTTCGCCGGACTATTACTCGGCAAACTAAAAATTAAAGGCATCACTCTTGGCATTACATGGGTTCTTTTCGTCGGAATCATGCTTAGCGCACTTGGCGTTACCTGCAATGGCGAGATGCTCCATATCATCAAGGAATTCGGACTTATTCTCTTTGTCACTGCGGTTGGTCTTCAGGTTGGTCCTGGATTCTTTAAGAGTTTTGCCAAGGGAGGCCTGTCTATGAACATCATGGCTTTGGTCAACGTGGCTCTCGGTGTTGTTATCACAGTCATCATCTCCAAGCTCGCCAATCAGGAGCTGGCAGATATGGCAGGAGTCTATACTGGCGCCATTACTAACACCCCTGGTCTTTCCGCTGCCCAGCAAGCTGTTGGCGACCTCGGTATCGAGGGCGCTGCCGACCGGTTGGCTGCCGGATATGCCGTCGCCTATCCTTTGGCGGTGGTGGGCATGATAGTATGTTGTATTATTCTGCGCCCTCTCTGCCGCATCGATCTGCAGAAAGAACCCGCCTCTGACGATACTACAACCACAAGTGCTGAGAAAAAGGCTACCCCAACATCGCAACGTCACAAAATCAACCTTGTTCCTATCTTCGTCATCATTGCCCTCGGCATCATTCTGGGTACTATACCCATTCCTGTGGGTATGAAGGCTCCCGTCAAGCTTGGCCTTGCCGGTGGACCATTGGTGGTCGCTCTCATAGGCAGTTGGTTGGGTGTCAAGAAGGGATGGTTCACAACCGAATTCACAGATAGTCATGGTGTCTGGATGCTTCGTGAGGTGGGCATAGCCCTGTTTTTGGCAGGTGTGGGACTTGGCGCTGGTGGCAAGTTTGTTGAAACCGTCCAGATACACTACATGTGGGTTGTCTATGGAGTCATAATTACCATGGTGCCACCGCTTCTAGTGGGCCTCTTCGGTCGTCTTGTTCTGAAGATGAACTACTACACCCTTATGGGCTTCATAGGTGGCAGCCATACCGACCCACCTACGTTGGCTTTCGCCAATACCATAGCTCCCGAGGGCTGCAAGCTCCCTAACACCGGCTACGCCACTGTTTATCCATTGACAATGTTTCTCCGCATCTTTACCGCACAGCTGTTGGTCCTCATGGCATGAAACGGCTGTTGGTGATACTGATGTTTATGATATGCGTATCGGCTTTCGCTCAAAAGCCGATACGCATTTATAATTCCTATGCCGAGAACTATGCGGCCACGCAGCTGCAAACATACCTCGACAAGGCCGGCTGCAAGACAACAATTGGCGGCAAACGACCTAAACATACTATCTATATTGGTGTGCCGTCATTTATGAAAGGTAAATACAAATCATTGTCAGATAGCCTTAAAGATGATGGCTATTTCATTTGGGGCGATGGTCGAGATATCGTTATTCAGGGCAAGGGGGCTAAGGGAACACTCTATGGCGTTTATGCTTTCCTTGAGCAACTCGGATTTCGTCTCTATACCCCCTCGGCAATGATTGTCCCTGACTTTTCACTTCTTTTCCCATATTCAATTTTTGATATACAAATAATATCAAACCCTGCTTTCGAGTGGCGTGAGGTAAGCTATTATTACCCCAACCACAGTCGACTATACGCAGACTGGCACCATCTGCATACTGTAGCCGATCGCAACAAAGAGTTTGGCATGTTTGTGCACACTTTTGGCAAGTTGTTGCCGACTGCTACATGCTATGAACGCCACCCTGAATGGTATTCGCTTAACAACGGCCGCCGCAGTCGTGACGGTCAATTGTGTCTCTCCAATCCCGAGGTGCTGGATAGCTTGTCAGCTGCTCTAAGTGTTGCTATGGAAAAAGCAGATCATCGACATCGGATATGGTCGGTGTCGCCAAACGATAACTATAATGTCTGCGAATGCGACAACTGCCGCAGACTTGACTCGATATACGGCGGTCCTAGCGGCACGCTGATATGGTTTGTAAATCAAGTCGCCCGTCGTTTCCCCGATTATACCATTGCCACGCTGGCATACCAATACACTCGCAATGCGCCAGTCAGTGATATTAAACCAGACACCAATGTGCTCATTATGCTTTGTCCCATAGAGGCAGGTCGTGAAAAACCCATCGAGCAGAGCGATCCCGCATTCAGCAAGGATATGGAAAATTGGAGCCGTATTACAGACAATCTCTTCATTTGGGATTATGTTGTTCAGTTCCGCAATTTCTGGAATCCGTTTCCCAACCTACATGTGCTTCAACCCAACATGAAGTTTTTCCGTGACCACGGAGCTCGCATGATGTTCGAGCAGGCTTCTGGCGCCAACAACATCACCTCGTGGATGGATATCCGTTGCTATATGATAGCCAAGCTATTGTGGAATCCAGATGTAAATATAGATTCAGTCATGTCCGACTTCTACATGGGCTACTATGGTGGTGCTGGCCCTTATGTGAAAGAGATTATAGACACTATGACAACGGCTCTCATCCAAAGCGGTAAAAGGCTCGACATCTATGGCTATCCCATTGATGGTGCTGATGGATATCTCTCAGTAGCTCGCTACCATCAGTATGATAGCTTGATGAAAATGGCATGGAAGAAGGCGCCAGAGCATTATGTGGGTTGTTTTAAAGCGCCGGACAGCGCCCTGTTGTTTTTCAATATGGCTCTTGATTTTGCCCGAAACGAACTTGCCGTAAGCCGTGATCTCTGTGGTTATCTTCGAATCGATAGCATTCCCGTTGATATCACCCCAATCATTGAGCGGTTGGAACACTTTTGCTCCTACGCATATCTCTTTGGAGTAGAACAAATGATGGAGATGGGATTGTCACCAGATAAATATGTTAGAACATGGAGCGACAATCTTTTGAAGCGTTTTGGCAATAACAGAGCTCGTCACAAGCAGGTCGTTCTGCGTCATAATGCCAGCGAACCCTACAACACCGCAGGTCTTACCGACGGCAAAGCAGGTATTCTCGACTACCGTCACGATTGGTTGGGCTTCTGGGGCGACACACTCGACGCCATTATTGACCTTGGCGACACAGCTCTTATCAATACAATCACCATAGGTTTTTATTATTATCCCCTTTCGTGGATTTTTCTTCCCCAAAATATATTTATACTTTATTCTGACGACGGTGCCAACTGGTATCGGTTGGCGGTGTGGCATGATATAGCAGATCCAGAGGTGCTGGCTACACCTATGATAAAAAAATTTACTTTCAATAGCTACGACTGGCACGAGTGGCATGAGGCACGCTATATACGCATTATAGCCACCCCACTTCCTGAAATACCATCATGGCATCGAGCCTCAGGTCAGAAACCATGGATTTTTATAGACGAAATAATAATAAAATGAAAAAAATAACTATAATGACTCTATTGTGCCTAATGGGCACTTCTTTGTTGGCACAAAATGATAGTAATAGGGTTTCAGTAAAACCTTATGGATTCATACGCAATTATCTGACCTTTGATTCTCGTAAAACATATACCGTCGTAGGAGGTGAGTATAATATGATGCCTTACGATGAGTTATGGAACGAGGACCATAGCGAGGATATTAATGATGTGGCATCACTTAGGTTGCAGGCGCTGACATCACGTTTCGGCTTGGATATCACTGGCCCCAGAATATTTGGATGGAATTCCACAGGCAAATTGGAAGGTGACTTTGGAGGCTTTGGCACCAACAATACCGTGTTGCGCCTACGTTTGGCATATGTGAGACTGAACAAAGGCGGCAGTGAACTGCTGGTGGGTCAGGACTGGCATCCTCTTAGTGGAAATATCATGCCAGAGGTATTGGGTATGGCTGCCGGCGCCCCATTCCGTCCGCATAGCCGCACACCGCAGATACGCGGCGTGCGCTATTTCGGCTATTTCGGATATACCGCGGCGTTGCTTTGGCAGCTGCAATATATGAATAACGGTCCTGCCTCTGCTTCCAATTCAGCAAGTACTGCAAGTGTCGCTTTTGCTCACAATGCTATCCTCCCTGAATCTTTCCTTGGCATTAATTTCAAAAGCGGAGCATGGTATCTTCAGCTAGGTGCCGACGCCCAGTTGCTGCGCCCCCGTACCCATGCGCTTGTGGGTGGCGTCACCAAGAAGGTCGACGAAACAGTGTCTTCCATAACTCCTACATTATATGCTCAGTATGTCGCTGGAGGGTGGAGTGTGAAACTTCGTACCCTGTTGGCTCAGAATACCAGCCACCTCAACCAGATTGTCGGATATGCCGTTACAGGAATAAACGATGATGGCTCGTGGACCTACAGTCCTATGAAAGCCAGCATTAGCTATCTTAATATTGCCTATGGCCGCAAATACCGTCTCAACATGTTTTTGGGCTATATGAAGAATTTGGGTGTTGGAGAAACACTTTGGCTCGACCCTGCAACCGGTGATTATCATATATACATGAAGGGGGGTGATGATTTCTGTCATCTAAATAGTATCTATCGCATAGCCCCGTCGATTAGTTATAACATCGAAAGTTTCAATTTCGGTATAGAATATGAGTTTACCGGTGCCACCTATGGCGACATTGGCTCCGATGGCTCCATATCTATTAATGACAACCTTCACCAAGTCTCAAACCATCGAATCTGTGCTTTGGTGAAGTATAATTTCTAAAAACTTTTTTTCACAAGGAGTTTCTCGGTATAGACTGTGCCGCTTTGTGTTGTTGCCCTCACGGTGTAGACTCCTGAAGCGAGAGCGGAGACATCGAGGGTGGCTGTCTCCGAGCGGGGCTCGATGTGCGCCGCCGCACGACACAACCTCCACCTTGTCGTTTCTAACGCCCGAAATTTTTTAAATATTAGTAAGGGTTAAACTAAATCGGTCATTAGATTGATAATAACTAGTCTAATGACCGATTTGGTTGAAAAAACTGTCACTTATGTCTTTTGTGAAAAGAGAGCAGTGATCAGTATTTGAATTTTAGTCGCTCTATGATTTTTTGCTCGGTGATGTGGACGAAGCCGTCGGCTTGTGACAGCTCCTGCATTCGTATGGCGGTCTCTTCGGCATTCTCACGACTATGAAAAACGAAGTCATCATCGTTTAGAAAGGATGCGTCTTTCTCTCCAAGAAGTCTCACCAAACTGTCTTGTTGCTCGGAGGTGAACTGCTCTATCCCTCGTATTGCCACGGTCAGATTGCGTTTCTCTTCGTCATTGACTGTACCGTCGGCGACAGCAACGGCTATCAGCAAACGTGTTGTGTGCCATAAATCCTCTTTGTCTTTGAATCCCTCGGATTTGCTTATGTTGCCAAAAAAACGACTGATTTTTTTGATACTGTCTTTCACACTGCTCATAATTCGGCTTTCGCCATCAACATTTAGTATCAGAGCAGCATTATTCTCAGGGTCTATAATGATGCCGTTATGGAGTTCGTTGGTGAGAATGCTGCGATATGCGAATCTGTAACAAGGTATCACCGTATATGCTATTTCTTCCACAGCATTGTTTTCGCTTGTCTTGTCTCGTATGGTTTCAATATATGGTTTCAAGGCCTCGTCATAGTTGTCCTCTTCTTTGCCGTTATATCTGGTCAGCATCCTCTTTTTGGGTCCGTTAGTGACGCTGTACTCAGTGCTCTTTATGTTCAATGTGTCACCATTAACGACGAAGTCCATTCCCTCTATCTCTCCTTCGACACATCTGACAAAGGCACAATTCTTCTCATGAATTGTGGGAGTGAAAAAAGAGAGTCTCCCTGTGTGCCCATATCCGTTACATACAGGACACGACTCTTGGTGGGGTATCCCTTGTTTGTCCTCGTGTTCCACAGTTCCACGGCCATTGCAGTTGCTGCATGGTGAGCAAAAACTCTCTTTTATGACAATGTATGTCGGTTGTTCTTTCGATAAAAAGCCCTCGTCTTCATTAAGGGTTATCTTGTTGTGGTCCACATTGCGTCCGCCATTAATAAGCTCACTCATTCTTTTGCGCGCGCTGCTGAGCAATCCTTCTGACGACCATTTGGGTGCGGCTTTCATTTCTTCAACAAAACTCTTTTCTATTGTCGCAAATTCTTTGTCGCCACATTCGTCGAGTATTGTTGTGTATCGCTGATACATCTCGTCGCCTAACGAGATATCTAAATGGCGACTGCGAAATTCCACATGCTGTGTGAAAGCGCTAATGAAATAGTATTTATACTCTTTGACAGGGATGGTGGTGTCTAAGATGATGCTGTTGTAATCGGAAGGCATCAACTCTTTGATGATGTTGGAGAGATTGTCGTTGGTTATTGTTGTTGACATGGCAGCAATAGTGATTAGAAAGGGTGATTATTAATATTGATTGTCTGTTATCCAATTATTTCGTCGAGTTCTAGCCACCGCAGCTCTTTTTCGTCTAATAGGGCTATCAGTTCCCCTATACGTTGGGAGGCCGCTGTGATTTTGGCTGTGTCGGTCTCGGTTCCGGCCGAAAGCAATTGTTCCAGCTCACTACGTTCTTTGGTAAGAAGCTCAATCTCCGTTGTCAGCTGTTCATATTCCTTTTGTTGTTTGTAGGTTGGTCGAGGTTTTTCGGAAGGTTTGCGCTCATACCGAGGTTTCTCCTCTTTCTGTTGCCGTTGTGTCTGACGTTGCTCTTTTTGGCGTTCAACCCTGTAGTCGGTGTAGTTGCTATGGTAGTCTTTAATGTGGCCATTGCCCTCAAACACAAAGAGATGGTTGACAATATTGTCCATAAAGCTGCGGTCGTGGCTGACGATGACAAGACAGCCTTTGTAACCGATGAGAAATTGTTCGAGAATGGAGAGGGTATGAATGTCGAGGTCGTTGGTGGGCTCGTCGAGAATGAGGAAGTTGGGATTGGCCATCAGGACAGTGAGCAGGTACAGCTTTCGGCGCTCGCCGCCGCTGAGGTTGCCGAAATAGTTGTATTGCGTCATGTCGTCGAAGCCGAAATAGGAAAGAAAGAGATGGGCGGACATCTCCTTCCCGTTTTCAAGCTCAATGACCTCTGCGACATCTTTGATGATGTCAATCACTCTGCTGTCGTCTTTCGCTTGCAGTCCTTTCTGGCTGAATATGCCGAATTGTATGGTCTGTCCGACGACAACGTGTCCGCTGTCGGGCTTCAGCTGGCTTGTGATGATATTGAGAAAAGTGCTTTTGCCTATGCCGTTAGGGCCCACAATGCCAATCTTGTCGCCGCGTTTGAAGGTGTACGAGAAGTCTTCAATTAGTTTCCGTCCATCGAAACTTTTGTCGATGTTGTACATCTCAAGTATCTTTCCTCCAATACGTTCTGTTTTTACGCTCAGTTGCTGCCTCTCTTCCTCAAATCGGGTATGAGCCTTTTCTTCCAGCTCATAGAAGGCGTCAATGCGGGCCCTTGCTTTTGTGCCACGGGCTTGTGGCATACGTCGCATCCAGTCAAGTTCTGTGCGATAAAGGCTTTTGGCTTTCTCCACTTCAGCCCGCTCGTTGTATTGTCGTTCCGCTTTTTTCTCCACGAAATACCTGTAAGGACTTTCCTTGTGTATGTCGTTAAGACCTCTGCTGCTACGATAGTAATAGAGTCTGCCGTTGTCGAGCTCGAGGATGTCGTTGCAAACGTTGTCGAGGAAATATCTGTCGTGGGTGACCATCAGGATGGCCAGTTTCTGTTTTGAAAGAAAATCCTCTAGCCATTCTATCATGCCGATGTCCAGATGGTTGGTGGGCTCGTCGAGAAGCAGCAGATTGGTGTCGTCGATAAGTATGCGGCTGAGTGCCACTTTCTTCTGCTCGCCGCCGCTGAGGGTGTCCACAGCGCGGTCCAGAAGTTTGTCGACTTCCAGTCGCGACAGTACCTCTTCCATTCGTTGTTCAAAATCCCAGCTCTCTATGTTCGCGGGCTTCTCGGCGGCGTCGACAAAGCTGCGGACAGTCTGGTGATTGTGGAAATCGGGTCTTTGAGGCAGATATGCCATCTTGACATTGCCGCTAAAGGTGACGGTGCCGTTGTCGGGTAATTCCTTCCCGGTGATGATGTTGAGGAGTGTGCTTTTGCCATAGCCATTGCGGGCGATCAAGGCTGTTTTTTGTCCAACATTGATGCCAAAAGAGATGTTGTCGAACAGCAGTTTGTCGCCGAACGATTTGGAGAGATTTTCAATGGTTAGTAGAGCGTCAGCCATCTGTGGTGCGAAGAAAGGTGATAGAGCTATTACGCCTTCCTTTCAATTTAATAGTTGTATTTCTGTTTCCATCGCCATTGCAGCAGCTTACGAGTGTCGTTCTCGCGGGCATTGTCGCCGGGCTCATAGAATTTGGTTCCTCTCAGTGCGTCGGGCAAGAATTCCAAATCAACAAAATTGCCGGAATAGTCGTGAGCGTATTTGTAGCCGTCGCTGTAGCCTATCTCTTTCATCAGTTTGGTCGGCGCGTTGCGCAGGTGTAGCGGGACTGGCAGGTCGCCAGTGCGACGTATTGCCTGCTGAGCGTTGGCGAGAGCCATATATGTGCTGTTGCTTTTGACACTGTTGGCAAGGTATATGGCGCATTGCGATAGGGTTATTCTGCATTCGGGATATCCTATCTTGGTCACGGCCTCGAAACAGGCATTTGCCATAAGCAGTGCGTTAGGGTTGGCGTTGCTGATGTCTTCACTGGCAAAAATGAGCATGCGGCGCGCAATAAAGACAGGGTCCTCGCCGCCTTCTATCATGCGGGCGAGCCAATAGACGGCACCGTTGGGGTCGCTGCCTCGCATGGATTTGATAAAGGCGCTGATGATGTCGTAATGCATCTCGCCTTGTCGGTCATAGAGGGCGAGGTTTTGCTGTATGACATTGGTGACTTTGTCGTTGTCGATAATGATATGTTGGCCGCCGTCACGGTTTACGACGAGTTCAAAAGCGTTGAGAAGTTTGCGCGCGTCTCCGCCGCTGATGCGAAGCAAAGCCTCTTCCTCGCGTATCTCGATGGTGCGGCCGAGAGCGGCATAGTGTGCTATGGCAGAGGCGATGAGCTGCTCCATTTCGGTCTTGCCGAATTCTTTGAGAATGTATACCTGGCAACGCGAAAGCAAAGCGGAGATGACCTCAAAGGATGGATTCTCGGTCGTGGCGCCGATAAGAGTTATCGTTCCCCTCTCTACGGCACCAAGCAACGAGTCTTGTTGCGATTTGTTGAAACGATGTATCTCATCGATAAAAAGTATGGCACCTTCCTCTTTTTTTGCTTGCTCGATGACTTCACGAACCTCTTTCACGCCGCTGCTGATGGCGCTGAGAGTGTGGAATGGTCGGTGAAGAGTGTTGCTGATAATTGTGGCGAGTGTCGTCTTGCCTATACCTGGAGGACCCCAAAAAATCATAGAGGGTATGTTTCCGCTCTCAATAAGGGTGCGGAGTACTGCCCCGGGACCTACAAGGTGTTGCTGGCCTATATAGTTGTCGAGGCTGGTGGGTCGCAATAATTCGGCAAGAGGGGACAAAGGAAGGGTTTAAGGGTTAGAAAGGTTTAAAGGGATTAAAAGGTTATAAAGGTTTTAAGGGTACTGTTAATGTGGCACCTTTGTCAGATTATCAGCATAGCGTCGCCGTAGGTGTGGAATTTGTATTTCTCCTTTATGGCAGTCTGGTAGGCATGCATGACAAAGTCAGGACCTCCGAAGGCGGAAACCATGATGAACATTGACGACATAGAGGGATGGAAATTGGTCACCATCATGTCGGCGATGGTGAAATCATGTGGAGGATATATGAACTTGTTGCTCCAGCCGTCGTAAGGGCTCACTTTGCCAGGGATTGTCACAGCTGTTTCGATGGCTTTCATCGTTGTGGTGCCAATGCAACACACTTTGTGTCCATTCTGTTTGGCTTCATTTATAATGTTGCAGCATTTTTCGTTAATGTGCATTTCCTCGCTGTCCATACGATGTTTGCTAAGGTCTTCAACCTCGATGGGTTTGAAGTTTCCAATACCGGCATGGAGAGTGAGTTCAGCCCATTTCACATCTTTTATCTCAAAACGTTTCATTAGTTCGCGGCTGATATGAAGGCCTGCTGTTGGTGCCGCGACAGCGCCTTCCTCTTTGGCGAATATGGTCTGGTAACGTTCTTTGTCCTCGTTGGTGATGTCACGCAGAGCCCTGAGTTCCTCGGGCAGAGGAGTCTGTCCCATGCTCTTGATGAGCTTGATAAACTCCTCGTGAGTGCCGTCGAAGAGGAATCGGATAGTACGACCACGGGAGGTGGTGTTGTCGATGACTTCGGCTACCAAAGCATCGCTGTCGCCGAAATAGAGTTTGTTGCCGATTCTTATTTTACGGGCTGGGTCTACCACGACATCCCATAGGCGGGTCTCGGCGTTGAGCTCGCGGAGCAGGAACACGGTGATCTGGGCTCCGGTCTTTTCTTTCTCGCCTTTGAGAAGGGCAGGAAAGACCTTGGTGTTGTTCACCACCACAACGTCGTCGGTGTCGACATAGTTGATAAGGTCTTTGAACAGTTTATGCTCAATGGTCTGGTTCTTGCGATCGAGTACCATGAGGCGTGCTTCGTCGCGTTGTTTTGAGGGCTTTTCGGCAATCAAGTCTTTGGGAAGGTTGTACTTGAATTGCGACAATTTCATCGTAGAGTATAGGGTGTTGATCATGTGTTGGAAAAATGGCTGTTCGTAATATTGAATTAATGTCTATTATTGTTCACGTGTGTGTGTTTCTTTATAAAGTGTGCAAAGATACAATTTCTTGACACGAAAGTCAAGTTTTTTAACACTTTTCTTGTTTTTTGTTCTGTATTGTGTTGTGAATCAAATTGTGTGAAAACTGCTTTTCTGAGCTTTGTTTAACAAAAAAAATCGCTGGATAATGCGGAGACGAGCTTTTGTCAAAACCCGCTTACTGTTGGGTGGAGGCCATTAAAAAACCATATTGTGGGTTGGCAGTGTTGATTTCGGTTTCGATGTTGTCGGGAGTTATTGCCTGATCGATAGTGTATTCGCCAATGCGGGTGCGGCGAAGGGCGCTCAGGAATGCGCCGCTGTGCAGGCTTGTCCCGAAATCGCGGGCTATGCTACGTATATATGTCCCTTTGCTGCAGGTGATGGTGAAGTCTAGTTGAGGCAATCCCACAGGCACTTTCCCCATCGGCTTCCGATATAGTTCCCGGGTGTCACCGGCTTGCTCATATTGCCAGTCTTTCTCCAGTGCGGTTCCGTCGTGTTGGCCTGGGCGGAAATCGGTCACGGAGAACTCATATACGGTTACCATTTTAGGAGTGGTTTTCACCTCGATGCCCGAGCGGGCCTCTTCGTATGCCCGTTGACCTTCAACTTTCACAGCCGAGAAGGCCGGAGGATACTGGAGAAAGGTGCCAGTGAATGCTATTCGGCTCTTTTCGATGGCTTGAGCAGTGATGTGGTCGGAGGGGAAGAAGTGGTCTATAGGTCTTTCCAAATCGAAACATGGTGTTGTGGCGCCAAGGACCATAGTACCGGAATAGACTTTTGTGCCTGATTGGAGCTGTTCAATCATTTTGGTGGCGCCACCTAAGCATATAAGAAGCAACCCCGACGCTAGAGGGTCGAGGGTGCCTGCATGTCCTATCTTGATTTTTTTTATTCCGAAGGTACGGCGGATGTGCCATTTGATTTTGTTGACAACCTGAAAAGAGGTCCAGCCTACAGGTTTGTCAATGGCAATGATGGCACCAGGTTTGTCACCCATAGTGTTAAAGGATGTTGTTAAGAACAATGGCGGTGATGCCCACAATGGCACAATAAACTGCGAACCATATGAGTTTGCCTTTCTTGACAATGTTGATCATCCATTTGCATGCCAGACAGCCTACAAGAAACGCTGCCAAGAAACCCACTATTACTGCCAATGGGCTGATACCGCCAAAGGATGCGCTGACACCGCTGTCGGCGATTTTTTTGACATCGAGCAGAGCTTCGCCAAGGATGGGGGGGATGACCATCAGGAATGAGAACTGTGCCAGACGCTCTTTCTTGTTGCCAAGCAGAAGACCTGTGGCGATAGTGGAGCCAGAACGTGAGAGGCCGGGAAGAACAGCGATGGCTTGAGCGATACCGATTACGAAAGCGTGCCAAGGAGAGATGTTCTCTCGTTGGCGAGGTTTGGCAAAATAGCTGAAAGTGAGCAGAACGGCGGTGACCAGAAGGCAGATTCCAACGATGAGGAGACCGCTGCCGAAGACATCCTCCACGGTGTCTTTGAAGAAGACTCCGACAATGCCGACAGGAATCATGGAGATGAGGATGTTGAAGGCGTATTTAGTGCCTTCGTTCCACTTGAATTTGAAAAGGTCGGTGAAAATCCATATAATCTCTTTCCAAAGTATGACGATGGTGCTGAGCACTGTGGCCACATGGAGCAAGACAGTAAAGGCGAGTTTTCCTTCTCCGCTGTCGAGGCCGAAGAGTTCCTGACCTATCACAAGATGGCCGCTGCTGCTGACAGGCAGATATTCAGTGAGACCTTGGATTATTCCTAGAATTAATGCTTGTAACCAATCCATGGGGAAATATTGAAATGATTTTTTGGGGGTGTTTTAAAGAGAGGTGTTGTGAAAGGGCGATTTAAAGGTTGGCGTTGTCGTCCTGTGATTGCTGGTTTTTAGTTTCTTTGGGACGGAACATAATGGCGCAAATCTCCACAACAAGTCCAAGAACTATGAATATTGGTGCCGCCACAAGACGTCGATTGTCGAACATGGCGGGGTTGAACACGTTGGGGTCGTCGCTGCCACCACCGGAAAGAAGTATATATCCCAGTCCGAGCAAGAGAATGCCCACGCCCATAAGAATATAGTTCATAGGGCCAAAGGCGAAAGAGGCCTTGGCGGAGTTTTTCTCTTCTTTTTTCGTTGCTATAGTGTTGGCGGCTTTATTGTTTTTCTTGTTTTTTTCCATGGTTTAGCTGTTAATACGTTGAAAGGTGGAAACCTTTGTTGTCATGTGGAATTCTAAAACTCGCTCTTGCTGCGTATATGGCGATGAACAGAGAAGTATGTTGCGAGGAATGATATGGCAATACCCACTATGTATACTATTGAGACAAGAATGATGTATCCATTGAAGTAGCGTGGGTGGAAAAGAGCGAGATGGAATTGTTTGTTGAACACATATATGGCGGCGAACATAAGAATCATGGCAAAAGTGGCGCCGAGGAAACCAAACAGAATGCTGCGCCATAGGAAAGGTCGTGTGATAAATCCCATTTTGGCACCCACCATGCTCATGGTGCGGATGGTGTTTCTGTTGGAATAGATAGAGATTCTTATTGTTGTGCTGATAAGAGCTATAGAGACAATCAGAAGGAGGATGACGAAAATCACGAGAAACCAGGAGAGTTTGTAGAAAATCTCGTTGAGGTCGTTGAGCATAGACTCGTGGTAGGTGACGCCGTCCACAATGGCATATTCCGACACCTCTTTCTCGAAGAGCTTGCGTTGGTCGGATAGTTTAGAGGGGTTGTTGCTGGCCTTCAATGTCACCATAATTGTGGGGTAGAGGGGGTTGACGCTGTCAAGCAGAGTCAGGATGTCCTCTCCGATGTCGTCGCTGAAGAGCCTGGCAGCCTCGTCGGGAGAGATATAGTCGGCGTTTTTAACGTAGTCGAGTTCTCTCAGGGATTCACAGAGACCAAGGGCTTCTTCCTCGCTTGACTCTGGAGAGAGGTCAACTTGATAAGATATGCGTTCCTGCAAAGAATGGGTGGCTTTGTAGGAATGGTATTCCACAAAGAGTAGCAGGCCGAACACAAACAGCACCAGCATGATGCTGAATACCGTGGAAGTCCTGCCAGCCCAAAGTCTAATCTTTCCGTGTCGCGTCGCCATAATATGTTTTTTACTTGCTTGTCGAGATACAGTAATTCAATCGTGTGGTGGTTGAATTAGTTGGCCAGCATCACAGGCATAACGAGCATGAGGATGTCTTCGCCTTTCGCAGCCTCTTCGTCCTCGTTGATGGGGAATATGATGCCTGCGCGGCTGGGGTGGGAGAGCTCAATCAAGATATGCTCGGTGTCGAGGTTGGAGACCATCTCGGTGAGGAATTTGGCGTTGAAACCGATATCCATAGGATCACCGTCATAACTGCATGGCAATGTCTCGTGTGCGTTGTTGGAGAACTCAAGGTCCTCGGAGGAGATGTTCAGCTCTTTCTCGCTTATGGAGAGACGCACCTGATGGGTGGCCTGGTTGGCGAAGAGACTTATGCGGCGCAGAGCGTTGATGAAGGTCGAGCGGTCAATGGTGAGCTTGTTGGGGTTGTCTTTTGGTATGGCGGCCTCATAGTTTGGATATTTGCCATCGACCAGGCGGCAGATGATGAGGAAGTTGTCGAAAGAGAAGAATACATTGATGTTGTTGTATTCCATGGTGACATCAAATTCCTCTTTGTTGCTGCCGAGGATGTTCTTGACCATGGTGATGGGTTTGCGAGGCAGTATGAATGTCGCCAGTTCGTCGGAATGCACATCGGTGCGGCGGTAACGAACAAGTTTATGTGCGTCGGTGGCGACAAATGTCGCGCTTTCAGGAGTGAGTTCACAGTAGATACCTGACATTTGTTGACGCATTTCGTCGGTGGATGCGGCAAAAGCGGTTTTGTTGATGGCGTTGACGATGACCGAGGCGGGTATGGTTACTGTCACTGTCTCGTTTTTCGCCGGCAGCTGTGGGTATGTCTCGGGATTTTGTCCTGCGATGGTGTATTTGCCGTCGTTAGAGCTGATCTCCATGCTGAAGGTGGATGCGTCAACAGCGATGTTGAGAGGTCTGTCGTCCATGTTTTTCAACATGTCGAGCATGATCTTGGCGGGAATGGCGACAGTGTCGATACCGTCGACACGAGCGTTCTCAAGCTCAATATTGCACATCATGGTTGTTTCCAAGTCGGTGGCCTTGATGGTGAGAATATTGTTCTCAAGGTGCATGTGGAAACAAGAGATGATAGGAACCGTGTTGTTGTTGGAAATGACACCGCTCAAAGCGGTAAGGTGTTTGAGTAGTAATTGGCTATTAATAATGAATCTCATGTTATTATGTTTTTTTTGTTTACTAAAAGGATGTTTTTTTCAGGCTGCAAATTTACACAAAAATCCCGAGATAGACAGAGTGAGTATAGTTTAAAGTTTAAAGATAAAAGTTTAAAGATGTTTCTAGGTTGATTTTTAATAATTTAAATACAAAAATCATTTCGTTTTATTATTGCTGCTAAAGGGATTTTTTGTTGAAGGCGGTGTTACCAGCTACCGTGAGCTCCGCCACCGCGGAAAGTGCCGCCGCCAAAGCTTCTCGATGTGCTGCTCGTCGAAGAGCCGCCGAAGTCGCTGTAGCTTCCACCATAGGGCATTCCACTGCCATAGGGCATTCCGCCTATGTAGGGGCCGTTGTTTTGGTAGGTAGACTGCAATCGTTTCATTTTTCTACGCACCCATAGCACCGAGCCCACCACGATGGCTATTCCTATCAAAGCCCCGGCGGTATCGTCGTTGTCTTCCTTGTATTGTTCGTAGCTGTATTCTCCGGCGCATACGGGGAGTATCACTTCCAAGGCTGCGGTGATGCCACCCACGTAGTCGTTCTCGCGGAAATGTGGTATCATCTTTTCCTCTATGATTCTCTTGCAGAAGATGTCAGGCAAAGCCCCCTCAAGACCTCCGCCTGTGGCAATCTCCACTTCACCTTTGGTCTCGTCTTTGGGTTTGACAACGATAAGCACTCCGTTTTCGTATTCCTTTTGTCCTATACCCCAGCTGTTGCCTACATCAAAGGCAAATGTTGATATGTCGCGACCTCCGAAACCCGAAGTCACCATCAGTACAACTTGATTGGAAGTGCTGTCGTTGAAGTCTCTCAGTAGCTCTTCGAACACGAAAATGTCTTCATCGCTAAGCAGTCCGCAATAGTCGTAAACAAAATGGTCGCCTTTTTCTGGCAGCCAGCCTGTTTCGTCGCTAGGCTTTTGGGCATAGGCATATGTGCCGCCAAGCATAGTCAACGCTGTGACAAAAAGAAGAAAAGGGAAAAGGATTTTACGTGTCATCGACAATGGCGTTAACCTTGGAGAAAGTGAGGAACTAAAGTGTGTGAGTTGATTATAACAGAGCTTCGGTCGAAGGTGCGTTCTCGGCACCTTCTGAGGCCTGGAAATAGCCTAGAGGTTTGTGGCCGAACATCGAGGCGATAATGCTGCGAGGGAAGACTCTGATGCAGGTGTTGTAGTCCTGAACGGCTTCGTTGAACATTTTTCGACTCATGTTGATACGGTTTTCGCAGCCTTCTATAGAGACCTGGAAATCTTGGTAGTTTTTGGTTGCGGTGAGCTCGGGATAGCGCTCGACGGTGACCTTGATGGCGCGGGACATTTCCTGAGCCATCTTGTCGTAAGCGGCCTGGAATTTGGCGATATTTTCCTCACTGAGGTCATCGGCGTTGAGTTGTGGAGCATCGTTGCGAGCCTTGATAACGGCCTCGAGAGTGCCTCGCTCGTAGTTGCCTGCGCCTTTGACGACATTGATGGCCTGCTCGACAAGATCTTTACGACGTTGGTAGTCGGCCTGCACATTGCCCCACTTGCTAGTGGCGTTCTCGTGTTTGATATTGATGGAATTGTTGGCTTTTACAGCCCAAAGCACTATGACGGCAAGGATGCCAAGGATAATCCAGAGTGATTTTTTCATCTATGATTAAGGGTTTAAAAGTTAAAAGGTTTAAAAGTTAAAAGGTTAAAAGGGTTATAAGGGTTTAAATGGTTTGAAGGGGTAGTGTTGTTTCACTATAGTTAAAATTTGAGGTTGCCCAGAATATCACGGGTCAACTCGCGTGTGATGGTTCGAGTGGCAGCCGAGGTGCTGTTCTTGACAATGCGTTGTCCCGCAGATGTTTTGGACTTGGTTTTCTTGCCGGTGACTTTGTTGCTCACGGCGGTTCCGACAATAGTTCCCAAAGTTGCTGTCACGGCTGTGAATATGGCTTTCAGTACCTTGGACAGGATGCCTGTTTTTTTCTTTTCGGCGCTCTTTTTTTCCGGTGCGGTACTCACCTCACCCTTGGAGGTTTTTGTCGTCTCGGGCAGCCCTGCATCTTGGCTTTCGGCGAGGAGCATTTCGTATGCGCTCTCCCGGTCTATGGGTGTGTCGTATTTTGCGCCGATAGCGCTGCGACTCATGACGTCACGGCGTTCAGCCTCGGAGAGGGCTCCTATCTGCGACAGAGGGAAGAGCACTTTGGCTTTCTGCACAATGCCGGGAGCGCCATTGCCGTCGAGGAAACTCACGAGAGCCTCGCCGGTTTCCAGGGTGGTGATAATCTCTTCAGTGCTGAACTCGGGATTGGCGCGGAATGTCTCGGCGGCAACTTTTACTGCTTTTTGGTCGCGGGGAGTATATGCTCGTAAAGCATGCTGGACACGGTTGCCGAGTTGTCCGAGAATGTTGTCGGGAATGTCGGTGGGAAGCTGACTGATGAAATAGATGCCAACACCCTTGCTGCGAATCAAACGGATGACTTGCTCAATCTTGTCAATGAGGGCTTTCGAAGTGCCATCGAAAAGCATGTGGGCCTCATCGAAAAAGAATATCAGCTTTGGTAGCTCTTGGTCACCAACTTCGGGGAGGGTGGAGTACAGCTCCGAAATCATCCAAAGAAGGAATGTGCTGTAGAGTTTCGGTTGCAGCATGAGTTTGTCGGCAGCCAGGACACTCATGACACCTCTTCCACCTTCGACGGCAAGAAGATCTTTTATGTCGAATGCTGGCTCGCCAAAAAACTTGTTGGCTCCTTGGCTTTCCAGCTGCAGCAGAGCCCTCTGTATCGCACCTACTGATGCCGAGGAGATGTTGCCGTATTTGACAGTGTATTCTTTGGAATGTTTCGACACATAGTCGAGAACAGACCGTAAGTCTTTGAGGTCTAGAATCATCAGACCTCTTTCATCGGCGATACGGAAAGCGATGTTAAGAACACCATCTTGGGTGTCGTTAAGTCCCAGAAGACGAGATAGCAACTGAGGCCCCATTTGTGAAATGGTGGCTCTGATAGGATGTCCTTGTTCGCCAAAGACATCATAGAAACGTACAGGACAGCCTTGGAAATCGGGATTGGGTATGCCGAAAGAGTCTTTGCGTTTCTCGATGAAAGAGCTCATGGAGCCAGCTTTGGCGATACCGCTGAGGTCGCCTTTCATATCGGCCATAAAACATGGAACGCCGGCCTGACAAAACGTTTCGGCCATCACTTGCAGGGTGACGGTTTTACCTGTGCCTGTGGCTCCGGCTATGAGACCATGACGATTGGCCATTTTGCCGTTGATGACCATGTTGCCATTGTCGCTATGGGCTACATATAGTCCTAAATCTCTGGTATACAATGGTTGATGTGTTTAAGGGTTGTTGTGAATATTCTTTACAAGTCACATGTGGAATGACAGAAACTTGCTTTAATAATTGACAACGAATAATGATGACATTTATTGTACATAAGAATGGTAAATCTTATTTTTTTAAGTCTCATTTTATAAATCTCATTTTTATTATTATCTTTGCAATGCATAAAATAGTGTATTTTATATATGAAAAAAAATGTATTATTCGCATTTATAGTGTTTTGTGCTGTTTCTTCCGTTTCAGCGCAAGATATAGTAAATCTTCGTATGGACCGAGAGCAGATGGGGTTGCGTGGTAATGTCGCCTCAATGGATGAAGACATTCTGCTTCGAAAAGATTATTTCCGTGAAGACTGGCCCGAACGCAAATGGTTTGTCAATGATCTGCGCAGTGTTTTGCGCGAGGACAATGGTCGAATAGTGACCTTTAATCCCGCAGGCCGTATGGTCACGGTGACATACACCTATCAGGGTAAGGCAGGCAAGAAGGTGGCTTGCACATATGCTCCCAACGGACTCCTGTCATCATATACAGGTCTGGGTTACAAGGTAGAGGCTAAATACAGTGGCTCTTACGCCGACATCAATGTCTATGCCGAAAGCCAGGATTATGGCGCCAATGTCGACCTTGCCAAGGATAATCTGAAGGGATTGCCCTATTCTGTGAACTATTCTTTCGATCTCAAATGTCGTCAGGAGCTTGGTGACAATGGTCTTGTTCTCCGTTCCATGTATTATTATGTCGATAGTGTGTTGGCTCGTGAGTGCGAATACAACTATAATCATATAGACCAGCTTGTCAGCGAGAAATCTGTTGATTATTCCTCAGGAGAGAAGACGGTGGGCTCTGTCAAATATACATACGACAACCACGGTTTTCTTGTGAAAAAAGTGGTCCATAGCCGCGCCATCGATGCCACCTATTCTTATGAGAACAATGAAATGGGCGATTGTGTGAAGATGACTGTGGAACGTCCTTACGGCACCATCGTCTACACCTACAGGTATGAGTATGACGAGCAAGGCAACTGGACTGTCCGCCTCGAGTTCGAGGATGGCGTCTTCGATAACGCGGTGTTGCGCAGTTTCACATACCACAAAGAATCCGCCAAACCCGCCAAAAAGGAGAACGTGAAGGAAGAGAAACCCGCCAAGGAGAAGGCTAAGAAAGAGAAGAAGGTAAAGGAGGAGAAACCTGCCAAGGAGAATATGACAAAAGAAGAGAAACGTGCTGAGAAGGAGCGCATAGCCGCCGAGAAGAAGGCCGCCAAAGAGCAGGCTAAAGAGGACAAGAAAGTGAAGGAGGAAAAACCCGCCAAGGAAAAAGCCAAGAAAGAGAAGAAGGTGAAAGAGGAGAAACCCGCAAAGGATAATGCATCTTCTGTTGACAAGAAGGCCGAGAAAGAGCGTATAGCCGCTGAAAAGAGAGCCGCAAAGGAAAATGCTGCAGCTGAGAAGCAGGCCGAGAAGGAACGCAAAGCCGCCGAAAAGGAAGCCAAGAAAGCCTCCAAAAATAAATAATGAATATGCTGAAATAACAGAGAGAGCCTGCCATTCGGCAGGCTCTTTTTTGTTTTGGGGCGTCTGAGCCAGCGTCGGTATCTCTAAAACAATTGGGCAATCTGTTCGACGAGTGTGATGATCAGGAAAATGAAATAGGTGATAAAGGCGACTGTTCCAATGGCCAGGAAGATGATGGTGCCTTTGGTGAGATGGATTTTCACTTTTGGCTTGGGCTCCGATTCGGAATTGACGGAAGCGGCTGGTTGAGAATCGCCCGACGGAAACGATTCCTTTGGGGAGGTTTGAGCCTTTGGGGATTCCTGGATCCTATGGGAAGTCGGTGCGGATGCAGTTGTTTCCTCCGCCGGGTTGCGAGGATTCTCTTGGTTGACGTGGGAGGAGGATTCTTTGTATTGATTCCACCGCTCTTCCAGCCAGGCGTAGGGGTCGGGGCCGCAGTAACGAGGGTCGTAGTCCCATAGGGAGGGAGCCGTCTTGCCGGGTGAGGGGTTCATCCATGAGACTTTGCCTGTTTCCGATGAGGGCTGCTCATGTGATGTGTATGGGTCGGATAGGTCGGAGGCGTTGAGGATATTGCCCTCTTCGTCTTCGACCAAACCGGATTCACCCAACAGACGATAGGTGTGTGAGCTTTGCGTGAAGTAAGTGCCGTTGTCGCCGTCAGATGCCATGTCCCAGAGAGTACTTTATTGCGAGATTTTGTCGAAACCAAGATAGGGGCGCAGGCATTCGGGCATGATGATTCCGTCGGGAGTCTGATTGTTCTCGAGTAAGGCGGCCACGATACGAGGCAGAGCGAGTGCGCTGCCGTTCAAGGTGTGGGCGAGCTTCATCTTGCCGTCGCTGTCTTTGAAGCGCAGTTTCATGCGATTGGCCTGGAAGGCTTCGAAGTTGGACACCGAACTTACCTCTAACCATCGTTGTTGTGCCGCGCTCCACACCTCGAAGTCGAAGGTCATTGCCGAGGTGAAGCTTATGTCGCCGCCGCAGAGTTTTAATATGCGGTAGGGGAGACCAAGTTGGTCGAGAAGACCTCCTACGTGTTTCTTCATTTCCTCGAGACGCTCGTAGCTGCGGTCGGGGTGTTCTATGACAACAATCTCAACCTTGCTGAACTCGTGCAGGCGGTTGAGTCCGCGCACATCTTTTCCGTAGCTGCCGGCCTCACGGCGGAAACATTCGCTGTAGCCTACATGTTTGATGGGGAATTGGTCGGCGTTAACGATGACGTTGCGGTAGATATTGGTGATGGGCACCTCGGCAGTGGGGATCATGTAGAACCCGTCGAGTGGTATTGCATACATCTGTCCCTCTTTGTCGGGGAGTTGGCCCGTGCCAAGTCCTGAGGCTTCGTTGACCATCAGTGGGGGTTGGATTTCCACATAGCCCGCATCGGCGGCGCTGTTGAGGAAGAAGTTGATGAGTGCGCGTTGGAGACGAGCTCCTTTGCCTTTGTATACAGGGAATCCGGCGCCGGTTATTTTGTTGCCTAATTCAAAGTCGACCAAATTGTATTTGGCGCAAAGGTCCCAATGGGGAAGTGCGTCGGGACCGAGGTCGGGCATGGTTCCGAAACGGCCCACTTCGAGGTTGTCGTCGGCGGTGCGGCCTTGAGGGACAGTGATGTGAGGCGCGTTGGGGAGGGATATCAGTTTTGTGTTAAGGTCCTGCTCTACTGTCGCCATGAGTTCGGAAAGACGTTTCTCGTCGGCTTTGAGTTCGGCGGTGCGCGCTTTCTTGGCTTCGGCTTCGTCGCGTTTGCCTTGTTTGAAAAGCATGCCAACCTCTTTGGCTATGTTGTTTTGTTCAGCTTTGATGTCATCGGCTTTTTTCTGGATGGAGCGACGCTGTTCGTCGAGGGCGATGATTTCGTCGATGCGTTGTTCCACATCGGCAACATGTTTGATTTTAAGACGTTCGATGCACTCATCGCGGTGCTCTTTGATATATTGTAACTGTAACACAGTGTTGTGGTTTATAGGTTTTCTTTAAATGTAAGGGGATGTTTCGCTCAGGCGAAACATCCCCTATTAACTATTCAGGCATGTTGCCTGTACTGATGACGATTAGCCTTCGACGATGGCGCCGGTGGGGCAAGCGTCTGCGCAAGTACCGCAGCTAACGCAAGCGTTCTCGTCAATCTTGTAGATGTCGCCTTCGGAGATAGCTCCAACGGGGCATTCGCCAGCACAAGTGCCGCAAGCAACGCAAGTTTCAGTGATCTTGTAAGCCATTTTACTTCAGTTTTTTAGGGTTGATAATTGTTTTATGTTTTGGATTAAAATGTTTTGCAAAAGTACTATTTTTTTTTGATATGCAATATTTTTTTTGTTTTTTCTATCCTATTTAAGGTTTTGGAGTATCTTGCCCATTGTCTTTGCGGCCGATTTACGTTCGTACAGAATAGCGTATACCGCTTCGCAGATGGGCAAGGGGAAGTTTTTCTGACGTCGTATGTGCTCGATGCCGTTCACTGCATAATAGCCTTCGGCGACCATTTTCATCTCCAGTTGGGCCGCTTTGATACTGTAGCCGCTGCCAATCATGTTGCCGAAGGTACGGTTTCGGCTGAACTGGGAGTAGCACGTTACCAGCAAGTCACCGAGGTAGGCGAAACTTTCGAACCGCCGTAAACGGCCGTCGTTGTTCTCGCTTTTCTGTGTTGACTCTACTGGCGACATTATTTGCATGAAGTCGGTCATCTCTTGCAACGCGCTTGAGATCAGTACGGCGATAAGGTTGTCGCCATATCCTAAACCACGGCATATGCCTACGGCTATGGCATAAATGTTTTTAAGTACTGCGGCACATTCAATACCAATCATGTCGTTGGAATAAGTGGTGTGGATGTAGTTGCAGTTTAGCTGATTACGTACCTCCTCGGCAAAGGCTTGGTTCTGCGATGCCACAGCGAGAAATGTGATTCTTTGCCTTGCGGCTTCCTCAGCATGAGAGGGACCGCTGATAATGCAGAGATTGTCGTAGTCAATGTTGTATTGCCTGTGAAGATACTCGGTGATTATCTCGTTGCTTTCGGGGACGATGCCCTTCACGGCTGAAATGATTCTCTTTTTCCGCAAAATGTCGTTAGGAATATCCTTCAAGGCTTTGTCGACAAAAGCCGATGGCACCACGAGGTAGATGTCATCACATTGTTCAATGACACTCATGATGTCACTGCTGATATAGGTGCGGTCGGTGTCGATGTATGCCTCGCTCAGGTAAAGCGGATTGTGTTTCTCCTCACGGAGTGTCGCTATCGCCTCTTCTTCACGAACCCACCATGCTATGCGACGGCTTTTGTTCTCGAGCAGTATTTTCACAATTGCTGTGGCCCAGCTGCCACTACCTAATAATCCTATCATGTTGGTTGTCTGCTAATTGTTGAAGTCCTAAATGGTTATTGGATAAAGTTTGAAGAAATCAAGTCAGAGAAATCCATAGTCTTTAAATATCGGTTCTCAATCATATCCCCGTTGAGAAGTAATGGTATTAATAACTATTTTTTTTCTCATTATTAGTAACGTATAAAATAATGTTATTATTTTGTTGAATTCAAAAAAAATCTTAATTTTGCAAATCCTTAAATGGAGATACAATTTGTCAAACAATTAAAAATTAGATATATGCTATCAAATCTTAAGCCTGCGTCGGTATGGCGCTACTTTGGGGAGATAATGCAGATACCCCGTCCTTCGAAACATGAGGAGAAAATATCCGCTTATTTGCAAAAATTCGGTGTGGAACATGGCCTTGAGACTCTTCATGACACTTTGGGCAATGTCCTCATCCGCAAGCCTGCCACCAAAGGTTTTGAGCATTCGCAAGGAGTCTGTCTTCAGGCTCATATGGATATGGTGTGCGAGAAAAACGGTGACAAGAACTTTGATTTTCTGAACGACGCTATAGAGCCTGTGCTTGCTGGTGAATGGCTCACCGCCGATGGTACCACACTTGGTGCCGACGACGGCATAGGTGTCGCGGCTATCCTTGCCATACTCGCCGATGACAGCATAGAACATGGTCCTTTGGAGGCTCTTTTCACTGTTGACGAGGAGACCGGACTTACGGGTGCCGCGGGACTCTCGACGGAATGGCTCAAAAGCGACATACTGCTGAATTTCGACGATGAGGACGAGGGCGAGTTCTGCATCGGTTGCGCCGGCGGTATTGACACCACTGTGGCTATCGACTACAACACTCGTTATTGCCCCGATGGCGAGGTCGCCTACCGCATCAAGATTAGCGGATTGAAGGGCGGCCATAGCGGCGACGACATCAACAAGGGGCTCGGTTGCGCCAACAAAATGTTGACCCGTATCCTTTGGAACGCCACAGAGAAATACAAAATCGGTCTGGCGAAAATCGATGGTGGCAATCTGCGTAACGCTATCGCCCGTGAGGCTTGGGCCGATATCGTTGTGGCCAAAGAATATGAAGCCGGGTTCACGCAGATGGTTTCCTCTTTCCGCGATTGCCTGACATTTGAGTTCCGCTCCACCGAGCCGGATCTTAAAGTTGAATTGACACCTGTCGATATGCCACAACTGCTTATAGACCGTGACACTCAATATAATTTGCTGAACGCGCTCTATGCTTGTCCCCACGGGGTTCTTGCCATGAGCCGTGAAATTCCGAATTTTGTCGAGACATCTACAAATCTTGCCTCCATCAAGATGGACGACAAACAAATCCATATTGCCACAAGCCAGCGTAGCAGCGTGGAAAGCGCGAAAATGGCCGCGGCACAAAAGGTCGAGTCGACATTCCGAATGATTGGCGCCCATGTAAGTCATGGCGACGGTTATCCAGGCTGGACGCCGAATCCCACGTCGAGAGTCCTTAAAGTGGGTGTGGAGACCTATAAAAATATGTTTGGTCACGACCCTGTGGTGCGTGCTATCCATGCCGGTTTGGAATGCGGCCTTATTGGGGAGAAATATCCCAAGATGGATATGATAAGCTATGGTCCTACCTTGAGAGGTGTGCACAGCCCCGATGAACGTATAGAAATAAAGACTGTGCAGATGTTCTGGGATCTTACTTTGCAGATTCTGAAGAATCTCAAGTAAAAACGAAAGATACGGGAATGGTGAGCGACTGGTGTATTGTCATCGGTCGCTCACTTTTCATTCTTTGCTGGTTTTCATGGACGGGTCATCATTCTTTCGCTCGTGCGAAAGAACGAAGCAAGAAAGCACGCCGGCTGTGACGAAATTGCTAAAATCTCCGCCCTAAAGGCTAAAACGTCAAAGTTCGCCGAGGTCGGTTCTTTTTGAGGGAGTAGGGGTATTA
>JAGCZH010000014.1 GCA_017960475.1 Bacteroidales bacterium
AAAAACAAAAAAAAAAATAGACCATTCCAATTCTGATAAAGCTAGCCGTATTAGTCTATAAAAACAATAACCCAATGGTGTTGCAAACAAAAACGACAAAAAAATAATTAATTTGTAATAGATAATTATAAAATTAATAATCAATATGAAACATCAATTTTTGCAGGACGTATTGTCGTTTTTGCGAAAAACATGTATATTTGCATTCGGAAAAAAGAGGAAAAAACAATAGCTATATAATAATATGAAAAAATATCCCATCCCATTCACTTTGATAGAAAAAATGGACCGACATGAGTTGGTAAAACGTTTATTAAAGCACATGCCAGCGGAAACAGACCAGTTTCTATATGGCATGAACTATAACACATTCCTACACTTCTTCAAATACTACTATACCGACTGCGATGACACAATAGAGTTGGCCGACGAGGTCTACGTTCACATTATAGAAGAAGAGCCTCCCAAAAAATCGAAACTGGCATCATTCAAATTCAGATGCAAAATCGAATACTGGATGTGGGTGGTGACACAAAACTTTTGCCACACACAATGGAGAAAGCACAGGGAGCTTACATACTTCGATTCCAACGAAGATTCATATATCCACGATGACAGAATAATAGATGTGACCATAGAAATCGACCGTGATGACTTTGAGAAGATGATTGATATGATTCCCAGCGAACGCTACAGGAAACTGATTCAATACAAAGATCTAGAGGGTTTGAATTATGATGAAATCGCGGAAATAATGGGTGATAAAAAACCAAATTGTTATAAAGCTTACTATCAGGCACTACAACAATTCAAGAAAATTGTTTTCAAAGAGATGGAGATAGAATAATAATATTGCTCATAAAAAAGTTGCGACGATATTTATATATAAAACACTGATTACTAGTCGAGAAATATTTTAATACGACAAACTTTAAACTTTTTACAATACTTATCTGAGAACTTTCAGGAGAAAAAGAGTCTATTATATTAAAGAGCGACAAAAACGATGACAAAAAACGAAATAAACGAGGAAGAACTCTTTCTTTTTTTGAACGACGAACTTCCCAAAGAAAGAGAGCAGGAAATAGCCGACGCCATAGAGCACGACGAGGATTTACAAGCATTAATGGAGGAGATTAATGATGTAGAGACGATGATGATTTTCGACAACCTAAGGAAAATGCAGAAAAAACAGTCGTCGCCAGAAAAAAACTATAATACCGTAGGACAGACAAAAAATCTGTCAGCACAATCCAAATGGGGAGCATATCTGGAAAGCATGCGTAAAGGCAGCAGTATTGACGGGAACTATGGAGGAGAAAGCTACAGGAGTGCCGCTGACGAAGCAGACACCAAAGAGATAGAGGAGAGGAAAGACGGAGAAAAGAAAAGCAAACCAATATGGCCATGGATAGTGTGGAGCGTAATATTCTTGGGGCTCACATTGTACAAAACATGCTCGGATCAGAAAAAAGAAGAAATCGAAAAGCAGAGGCAGATTGAAACGGAAGAAATGCACGAGAATATAAAAAAGATGATAGAACTCAGTGAAAAAAATCGAACAATAAAATTTACAACAGAAGACACCTATGGAGAAAAATGACAACACCGAAGAGGAATTCAGCGAAGAATTTCTGGGAAAAATAAGCGAACCTGAGATGAAGAGGGATATCCGCAAAATGATCATACTGGGTTTTATAAGCGGGATATCAGCGTTGGCGACAGTGGCAGGTGCTATTATGGCCAAACTAAGTGACGATCTTTTTTTACCAGGTTTCATCACAGTCCTGGTATCGGCTGCCATCCTTGCATTATCATATATACCATTGAGAAATATCAAAGACAACATGAAGAGAGAAGGGTTGATGGATGATGATGACAATTTCGGGGACTATATCCATGCGAACGAGGGAGAGAATGAACAGGAAGAGTTCGACGAAATGCCTCCTTTAAGCCCTGAAATAATCGAGGAGTTGTATGGCGAACTCGGCGTAAGTCCCGACTGCAGCGACGCAGAAGTGCGATCAGCATACCACGAGATGGCGAAACGATACCATCCAGACCTATATCACAACACAACCAGCCAAGAAAAAGCGGAGTTGAGTGCGAAATTTCAGAATATCCGCGAGGCCTATGAGCTCATAAAGCATCTAAGAGACATGAAATAAAAAAACACTTTAGTATTGATAAAAGGATATGTTTTGACGATATTGGCATGTAAAATATTGACTATAAACCCAGAAATATCTTTTATCTTTAAACTCTAAACGTTAAACTTTAACCAATACATATAATAATATGGCACAAGAAAAAGCAATGACACCAGGTGAGATACTAAGTTATCTCTGTCATTTAGAACGCAAACTTCCTAGCCGTGAGTATAAAATGTACCTACCCTCTCATCGTCACGACTATGGATTTGAAGATGTAACAGTAGGAGAAATGAACGATGAATGTCAACGTATGCTGGAATTTGCCGGCATGGGGAGCTTCAAAGCCGACTGTCAATTCACCGAACTGGAGGGCAATGCCGTTGGCAGCACAAATCCAGGGATGACACCTGACAAGGTTGTGCATATCAATGTGGAGAGGAACATGAAAGGCAACTGGAAAGCCATTATGGCCACCTTGGCGCATGAGATATGCCACCATGTGATACACCTCTATGGAATTCAGCCCATGGTCACATGGATACTGGAGACATACACCGACTTGTGCACCATATACATAGGTTTTGGACAAATAATACTGGATGGATACAACACCAATGTTGGCGGTGTGAAACGGGCCATCGGTTATTTAGATCCGACGACATACAAACTTACATGCCATATTGTCAGCGTTGTATGCGGTGGAGTCAGCAGCGACAATACAGGATTGGCAGGACACGATGTGTATGCCGACGAAGCGATAGAGCTGTGGGAGAAAGAGGACGACAAAAGGAAACTGCTGCTCGAGGCTTTTAAAAAGAAGTCCTCGAAACTAGCGGAGATGCAACGGAACATCTGTGCTGTGGAACAATTAGCGTCATTATACCGCAAGGAGGCTGTCAGTCAAACGAAAGAGCTCGAGACAAAGGTGTTCTCGACTACATACACCAAAGAAAATGCTCTTTCCGCCTTCCAATTCATATATGAGTCACTCCTTGTGGAATATGACAAATCCGACGAACATCAAAAAATCGTAAACCATTGCGAGACCTTGGACAGCGTTGCAGGTCGCCTCTATTCGCAAATAGAGAAACTCCAGAAGGTGGAATTCAGCAGCGACTTTGTCTGCCCTGGGTGTGGCAAACGGATGAAAAGTCCAGCGATAAATGACGGCATAAAAATAATGAAGTGCAACTCATGCAACACCCATTTTGCTGTCGATACCAACCAATGGGTCGTTGACGAGAAACGAAAAAATGAGTATTTGACAAAGGAAGAGGCAAAGAAATATCTGGAAACAGGAAAGGGGGAAATAGAAAGAGCGTTTGTTGAGCGGTTACCCAAAATAATAAGATGGGTTGCGAAGAAACGACTATAACAGAATAACGAACATGGTGATTAGAACAAGGAAGAGCATTCTCTTCCTTGTTTTTTTATTTGCACAGGTTTAGAGCGCCAAAAAGATTTAACATTTATTATGAATATGTCGCTGAGAAAAAAAACAGGAAATCGCATCTATATACATAGAAACGGAACACATAGATTTCAAAACAATAAAAAATAATATCGCTATGACAACAGTATGGATTATATTATACATCAGCAGTATAGTCATTCTGACAATAATGATTGCTGCGAACGATGCACCAAGTAGCACAAACAACATCATTAAGGCCGGTATCACAATAGCAGTGGTCGGTGTTATTATTTCGTGGATTATGCCTATATGCTTCATATTTGTAGACAATCCAGTGGTTTTTGCCACAGCCATAACCATAGCTGTTATTGAGGTCTTGGCAGGATTGTTAACGGCATGGCGCGAGACATTCCTGGGAATTGTCAACTCCATTTGCTGGATATCATTCATCGCTCTGATGATTGCATGCTGCAACGCTTACGAGACGCCCAATGCAACACAAGAGTACGCATGGGGCAGATACTATTTCACAGACAAACAGGCATTCTGCAGTCCTATATTGAGCGACAGCAACAACTTTATCTCATTTGAGGAAGACTCAAACCGCATCACTTTCCGGTGCCGTTGCGACAATTGCGGGAAACGCTACTCGAAACATTACCATGAGCAATTCACAGAAAAGGAGTGGCAAGAGAAACAACGACTGGACAGCATATTCTATGACAGAACAATACCGGATCATCCATATTAACGATAAACAAATCTAACAAAACAAACAATAATTTAAAATCTATCAGTCATGAAAACAACTGCACTATTATTAATGCTTATTCTTTGCGGCACCAGCATGGCCCAGAATATTGACACCGTTTGTGTCGACAAAGTGAACAGCAACATTAGCATTGCCTTCGACAATGAATGGCGAAGCGCCGATAAGTATTCAGAGCTTAACGGCATTATCCATGCAAGTTTCATAATAGACAAACAGAAGGAACTCGTTCTGGAGGTTGTCGTGGATGGAGACAAGGCGACGGCGTTCATGGTGAAAAACGGCATATCTATGTTTGGCAGCGTAGAAGTGCTGTGGACAAAAAACATCACAATGGTTGAACCGAAAAAAGAAGAAGCGATATGCACTACACAGCGAAACAGGTAAACGACCAATGCAATCTTGTCAAGCGATTCCTAAAGCAAGGGAAAGTGCATGAGGCTGTCGGCGCCTTTGTCGAAGTAGCGATAGCGGAGCCCTCGGTGGCATGGTGTTCGGACAACATTCCTTGCGATGACAACAAAGAATTCCACAGGCTTCTTTGCGAACATCTAATGGCGATTTACCCTCAGCTCGACTACCGTGTGCGACTATATTCACTTTGGGAGCGGTTGCTGTGCGATAGAGGCTCTCAGGAGACCATCGACGAGTTGAAAAAACTGAGCCAAATTCTTCCTAACAACCAGTTTATCGTGACCATGTTTGCCTACGCATACAACAAAATTGGTTTTTACAAGACAAGCCTTTACTATTGCAAAAGGCTGGAACAAGATTTCATCGGCAGCGGCTTCATGGCGTACGACCAGAAGAGCATCGATTTCATGGAGTATTTAGAAATCGATTGCCTGTATGAGCTTGGGGAGTTCCACAAAATGCTTGACAAAATTGAATCCCTTGACAATGATTCCGAATACATGTGTATCATGCGTATTCTGGCATACCGAGGGCTGAGGATGTTCGACGAAGCTGTGGCGGAGGCGGAGAGTTTCCTGTGCCTCAACAAAAGCGCCGACGTAAGATTTTTCCACGGCCATATATTATATCTGAAAGGGCGTATGGATCTTGCCTACGACGATTTTTGCCATATCATCGAAAACAATCCCGAATCAATATACACACCCTTTTGTATGGCATACCTCGGCGAGGAGGAAGCCGCCATCGAGTTGTCACAAAAGAGAGCCCGCGACAGCTCATTCAACAAGTTCATTAAAGCTGAGATATTGTCTTTGACGGGCAAACTCGACGAGGCCTACAACATCTTGAAAGAGCACCTTATGTCGCCTGACTCTTCCGAGAAAGGGCGTACGGGATTGCTTTTCGATCCTGCGTTGCAACGACTGCTTTTGGAGGGCAATGGTATCGAGCTTGTGAATGATCACATATCACAAATAGAGAAAAGAGACGAGGAGGAATTGCGAGGTTTGATGAGCAGAAAAGAGCAACACAAAGGCAAGCGTATTGAGTTGCCATACAGCATAGACGGATTGCTTAAGGTGATCACCCTAAGGGTTGACGGGGTCGAGGCGCATTTTTTGTGGGCACCATCGAGCGAAAGGACGGTGCTTTCAAACATTTTCAAGAACGACGGCACTCATCATTTCCTTCACCGCAGCCGCGAATTCGGCGAGTTAATGGTATCAGAGGGTTCCGCCAACATCAACATTGGAGGATGGAATATTGAAAAACAATCTGTCCTTTTTTGCGACAACATGGAGATATGCATACTCGGCGGCGACATACTCTCTAAAGCACAGGCAATCAACACAGACACAAGCAAACTATTAATAACCATTACGATATGAGCAGTACAAAAACAACATCACCCGATGGCGTTTGCGAGAAAATCGGGGACAACGATCTTCTGGAATATGCTAAATTGCTTATCAAAAGCCATCAGTACAAAGAGGCGGCAGAGGTTTTGTATCAGCTTACCGACGACTCAGTGTTTTCCTCTTCCAGTGATGCATGGCAAATACTATACAATGACAGCACGGTTTGGAATGAATTCGAAAAAAAAACCGAGGCCATTCCCTCAAGGGGATATCTGTTCCGATACCATTTCGCGGAATGCCTCGCAATATGGGGCGATATGTTTAAAGCATTGAGGTACAGCTGTGAGACATATCGCATTTGGCCCTTTGCCGAAATCATTGGACAAGAGATGAGATATCTTAGAATGATGTGCGAAAAGGAGCTGCTTCCCGACCTTACATTACAGTACTTGCGCCGAGGCGGCAACATCACGGCTTTGACGACACCCACAGCATTAGAGGCGCTTCAACAGCTGTTCTCGGCCAAAGAGATTGACCCCGCCACAATATGCAACGACAGCGAAATGATTGTTCCTGCCATGAGTATACTATCAGAAACGGAGAGGACCATTGTCCCTTTTCGCTGGAGCAACGGTATGCCCACTGTGGAGGCAACCTTGCGCAGAGAGACTTTGTGCTTTGATGATATGGATGACGACAACGACGAGGTTGATGAGCTTTGGTTGGGCATTGACGAGGGAGCGGAAAAGAATGTGATGTCGTACAATCTCTGGGTTGAGCTTCACAACATGCTGTTTTTCGACGAGAAAGGGAGTGAGATTATCGTGCAAACAAAAAATGAATGTATCATTGTTGTCAATTGCATAGAAATCGGTGCCATAACGGTCAGGAATGTGCCGTTCAGTATTGTCAGCGGCGACGATACATTGTTGGGAGCTCCCTTCCTAATGGCGCTGAAAAAGCACTCGATCAACATGCAAAACAAGGAATTCACGATTGAATTATATTAGTTTAACGTTTAAAGATGTCACTGTATTAATATCCAACAACTTATTATTAATTATTGTCACTTAACAATCTTAACAACTGAAAACCATGAAAGCAGCACTTGTAATCCTATCGTTATGTGTAGTGGCCTTCGTGATAGGAATAAAAAAAGAACGCTATCGGGGGCTCGCTATTTGGTCCTATTTTATTGCATGGATAGGGGTATGGTTCACATTGACAGCTGATGGGCTACCGATACCGGCCAGCCTGTTCTATTGTACGATGATGAGCATACTGATGTTTATGCTCTATAAATCGGGAATGCGTGTGATGCCTATCTTTTGGTTCGTCATGGTAATAGTAGGCGGAATATGGAATATATGCTCCATTGATCGTCCCGATATGGATGGGGAATGTTTCTACAAGGGAGCGACACTACTGACCGACTCTCATCGGTATTGCTCCAAGATTGATGAAGACAAAACGGTTTTCGCCATCCCAGCAAAAAGTGGAGCTGTTCGTCGTCACAGCCGCTGTGAGTACTGCGGAAGGCGATGGAACCAGCATTATGGAAAGCAGATAAGCAGGGAAGAGCAAAAGAGGATATGGGAGGCGCAATCCGAAATATTTTCTATGCCAGGCGTCTATTAGCGTCACCGGTAGAGGGAGGCTTTGCCGAAATCCATATCGTCGACGACGATACGGTTTTTAGTCACACGACCTAAAAAGCAGCAGTTCACCCTCGCCTCAACAAGCTTCTGTATAAAGAAATCCTCGCGAGGCTCGTCGAGGAAAACGACATAACGAACACCTCGCTCGCCAAAGAGGAAAGAGTCGAGCCGCACCTCACGGCAGGTCAGTATCTCAAAGCCATTGCCATAAGTAGCGGTGACCGCCAGCAAAGCGCCGAAAAGGCCGCCCTCCCCTATCCTATGGTGGGCGAAAAGGGCATCGTTGGCGGCAAGACTGTCGAGGATGAGATGCATGTAGGAAGCTGTCTCGTCGTCGCTTTCCATAGAGACAGGGTTGTCGACGAGATGGAGATAGCGACGGCCGTACTCCGAGCCGGTGAAATAGAGCGAGACATCGCCGACCATATAAATAAGGTTGCCGGATGTTTTCAACTCGTTGGAATTGACGGCAGGGCGATTGTCCGACGCTGACGGTTGGAAAAGATGTCTTGCTATGGCGATACACTCTTTTACACGAGGCTCACGGACGGTGCCACTTTCGGGTTCCTGATCATCGGTGAGATAGTCGTGAAGCTCCATGCTGTGCGGCTGGCCACGAAGCCACGAGAGAAGGCCTTGCCTCTGTCCCTGCGACTGCCACATGGCCAAGAGAGTGCTCACCTCGTCGACGGTGGGCATACGGCCTATAATGGTCTGGATTTCCTCGTAGACCTCACGGCTTATGTCTAATTCGGCAAGAATCCATTCATCGGCTATGTCATTCATAATTGTTTTTCTTATTGGGGCGGAAGGCCATGAGTCCGCTGTGGGTCCGCTATGAGTCCACTAAAAGTGACTTTTTTGAGTCTTAACGCAATAAAAAAATATTTGTTGTACAATAAAAAGAAATAAACGGCGTTTTTGAAAAAATATAAAAATGTCACATTTACTGCTTGGCATATTAGGGGGTATAGCCCTGTCGCTGTTTTTCAGCTTTGGACCTGCGTTTTTCTCGCAGATTCAAGCCAGTATACATTATGGATTCCGTAATGCCGTTCCCTTTGCTTTTGGAGTAAGCTCGAGCGATGTACTTATTGTCGCCATACTGTTGCTGATATCCCACAGTATTCCGATCGATGATATGTCGGCTTTCCTGAACAGCCGCATTGTCATCATTATCGGCGCCGTTGTTGTGGCGGGTTTCGGGCTATACACCATGTTTCTGAAGACCAAGCACACAACTGAATCGAAAGCCAGTGGCAAATACGACTATGCGACGATAGCGGCACCACGCCACTATATTGTATACATACGAGGATTGCTGCTGAATTTTCTGAATCCGCTGATATGGATTTACTGGTGCTCGGTGGTAACCCTGCTGCTCTATGCCGACAATTCGACAACACTGGGACAGCGCTATCTGTTTTTCGGAGGGGTGCTTACCGCAACGCTGCTGATGGACATCCTGAAATGCAAACTCGCATCGCTGCTTCAGCATATCATAACCTTCCGTTTCCTAAATGTTTTCAACAAATGTGTGGGATGTATCCTGATAGGTTTCGCCATTTTCATGGTAGCCTCCTCATCATTCGGGGTCAAAACCAACGACAACCACAACTCGCAAAAGACCCTTAAAAAGATGATGGACACACAGTTGGTGAAAAAGAAATAGTAAAGGCAAAGGGGCTTTTTCCAGATTGATATTGTAACTTTTTTTTCGCACACTTCGTACAACACAATAATTGTACGGAGTGACTGGCTATTGTTGTATATGCTGGTTTTATATAAATATTTAAAAATAAGCAAATAAGCGATCCAATATCGAAAGAGTATAGATATAATGTAAAAAAAATCCACTATTTTTCTTTTTTGTTAACGAAAAAAGTGTAACTTTGTACCTATTATAATTTATTAACAATTTTTGTAAAAAATTATATATCAGTGAAATATATTAATCTTTAATACTTAATAATATGAAATTAAAATCTGTACACTACATTATGGGAATGGCAGTAGTAGCGATGCTTACTGTAACCGGTTGTGGTAAAACGAGCGGCAGCATTGACGATATAGATGCATTCGATCCTGCCCAAATCGCTGAAAATCTGGAAGCATATACCATGAAAGACTGCAAGGATGCCGAAGATCCATCGAAAAACAAGAATGTATATATCGACTTTTCGGACGGCATGTTCAATGTTTTCCAATCTGGCTACAACAAACAAATGATTAAAAATCTCACCAACCGCCTTACAAACGAGGTGAAATGGTTCCAGTTGGCAAATGGCAAAATAGAGCCCCTCGAAGGGACAAGCACCCAAGTATTTGATAAAATATACGTTGACAAAAACTACAATAGCATAATGGCTCCTATTGCTAAAGCTGTTGATGTTATCACAGGAAGCAGCGAAGAGACCTTGCTGATTACCGATTTTGAAGAATATACTACCGTTAACGACAAAAAGCCAGAAGAGGTACCACATCATGCCTTTGCCATGAATGGATTCAAACAATGGTTGAAAAAAGGCAATACTATCGACTTTTACATCACCGACTTTACCGAGGAAGGCAAGACAAAACATCTATACTTTGTCGTTTTCAGCACTCCAGCTGGCGAATTGAAAGACCTTGTTGAGAAAGCCTTTGAGGGCAACAATTTCACTTACAAGACCTACACAATTGCTCCATACAAGTATGCAATGAGCACCAAGTATCCGTCGGAGACAAAGGGAGGAAATTTCTATGACGAAAAAGGAGTGGACAATATCTTCATCATGGATGAGGCCAAAGGATTCAAATATAAAAACGCATGCGACAAGGGTTATGAATTCTACCCCAGCGCACAACCTTGGGAAGACATCCATGCCAACGCCGTCGCATATATGGAAGAGGGAACTCCCAAGCAGTTCACCCACCTGATGAGAAATCTCTTCATCAATATGCAAGACGTCACGGCATACAAGATTGACAAACTTGACGTGCGTGTATCGGACGTAACCGAGGACTTCGAATTCTTTGTAAAGACCCGTGAGGTAGCCAAAAACAAGCCCAAAATGACCACAGACGGCAGTGGCAACAAAGTGGTTGACGAAGAGAACAACAACCCCATAGCTCTGGAATGCTACAACGCAGACGGATCGCTGAAAAAAGAGTGGAAATATGAGCCAAAAGCTATCAAAGAATTGCGCGAAGTGCTGGCACTTGACACAAAACTATATGAAAACAGCATGAAAGAGAATGCGGCCGAAACAGAGATTGGTATTGTTTTCCACCCCAACTACAACGACAACGAGGCGCTGAGGAACGCCCGCTTGGTTCGTGTTGATGTCGTCATAGCAGAGTGCACTCCAAACTACGACAACCTTGACGAACTATTCTCATGGGAATCGATTAATGTAAAAGGTGAAAAAAACGATGCTCTTGCCCAATCGATCAAGAATGCGCTACAAGAAGTAAATCCCAAGGGCAAAGCAATATACTCATACTATATTTACACCATGTAAGTAGATCCTACAACTCAGATCTTAATAAAATAACATAATAATAACCCATAAAACTCATCAATCATGGACAAAACTGTTACCGCTTATGTTCTTGCCATCGCCGTTGCTTTGGCACTACTGCTGATCGCAGCCATCATCGCTAGCATTATCAAATTCGAGCCAGGTGCACATCCCAAAGACCCCCGCAAACGCAAAATATGGTTCTGGGTGCTCGGCATACTAAATCCCATAATTTCGTTCTGTATAGGTTTCTTCACTATTTATCCTGGACTTAGAGGCGCAAGAGCCAAAAGCGGTTTCTTGACATCGCTTGGCATTGGCATAGCCATTGCATTTGTGCTTTATATCATTCTTGGTTTCGTACTGAGCAAAATATTCAAGAACGGCAAAATCGGAAACTGGTTCTAATGAAGCCCCGCAAAAGATTGTCTTTTTACCACAAATAAAGGCAATGCATTTACCAACCAGTAAATAAAAAAATTTTTCATTAAAACATACAATATTTATGGATAAATTATTTGTCATAGCCATCGGCGGCACCGGCATGCGTTGTCTGGAGTCGTTCGTACACCTATGCGCTGTGGGAATGTTCGACAGCAGAACCATCGAGGTGATGATGCTGGACACCGACAGCACGAACGGCAACTTGGATCGCACCGAGCGACTGATAGCTCTATACAACAATATAAAGACTGACGGCGACACCCCTACTCCTGAACAGATTGGCGGATCGCCCAACAGCAACACATTCTTCTCGGCCAAGCTGAATTTCTATAAATTCTGCACAAACTACAGCGACACCGACCGCAACACCTACAACAAATTGTCGCACCTATCGGAAGGTGATGAAACAACCAAGCGCCAAAATCGACTACTCAGCGATTTGTTCTTTGAGAAGAATACCGTTCAAGAGTTTAAACTCGACCATGGATACAGGGCTCAAACCCACCTGGGCAGCTACTTGATGTACCATGCCATAGTTGAAAGCGCAAGGGTGCCTAAGGATCAGAAGTCGGATAGCGACAAAAATCTCGAAAACTTTTTGTCGAAACTTCGTGATGCCGGCGAGGCAGCCCGTGTGTTCGTTTTCGGTTCAGTCTTTGGCGGTACTGGAGCATCCTCAATACCAATCATACCTGTTGCTTTCCGCGAAGCAATCAGGGTTAGCAGCAACGGACAATCTGACCTCGACCTCAAGAAGACAAAATTTGGCAGCACTCTGCTGACACAGTATTTTACCTTCAGAAGTCCCGATGCGGCACAGAAAGCAAAAGAAGGTGTTGTTGCCGACGCCTCCTTCTTTGCCATCAACAGCCAAGCCGCCTTGCAGTTCTATCAGAAAGACCCTACTGTACAGAACACCTACAAACGCATGTACCATGTCGGCTGGCCAATAGAAGCCACATCGACAAGCAAAAACGAGCGTGAGACTATTACCGGAGGCGGAGAACAAAAGAACAACTGCCACATTTGCGAACTTCTATGCGCATGTGCGGCATACGACTTCTTCACCCTTCCCGACGAAAACCTCACAGGCGAAAGTGTACAATGCCTCTATCGTCGAGCAGAATTCCTAAACGAAGCCTTCAATATCAGCGCCGCCGACCTGGTAGGCCAAACCGATAGCGACAAATTCCTTAGCCGCATAGGCGCATTCTATTCGCTGGCTCACATCGTACTGACTTACAACGAAGCTGCCGCCAAAGGGAAAATGGCCGACAATGGCACCAAGGCCATACTCAACCGCCTAAAGACAAACAAAGTAGATCAATACACCACTATTTCGGACAACGCCATGGAACAGATGGACGAATTCTTCCGCATGTTCGCATACTCTGTTTCTGACGGGAAATTCAATCCAGGTTGGATATATCAGGTGCGCAGCTCGCTGAACCAAGGCCACTTCCTCTTCAAAAACGAAGCCTTCCCGACACAGACCACCGACCTCAATCCCAAACGTTTGAATGTAGGCAATTTCTACACTGACGAGGCACACAAATGGAGTTATGAGGACTTTATGAAGAAACTAACCGAAGACGAAACCACTGGTCAGGGTGAAAACCTTCAAAATGTCAGCACCCAACAGGAAAAATTCATTGCACGTGTATATAACGCAATTTCTGCAGTACAAAAATTTTAAGGAGGTGAACTATGGCAACAGATGAAAATATCAAATCATTAGTAATAAAAGTTAAGGACGAATCAATCCCCAAGGGAGCTTCCTTCAAGTGGCATGATTTTACAGCAAGCATGGAAGTGTTTACGCGCGACATTATCACGCCACCGATAGGAGACGGTAGTGACTCAAGTAGTGTAAACATAGGAGCTGTAGTAAGCGGTATGCCCACAGCCTTCGCACGCGCCAACCTCTTCAAACTGGCATTGGACTATGTTGACAACAATGAACTAGACAGCGGTATACTGGCATACTATAAAATGCTTGTCTCGGAGTGGCGTGGTTTCATCGGCTGTATGGCACTTGACTATGCCAATGTGCGTGCCGAGCGAATATACCTGAAGTATTCTGACGGCAATAGCATCGCCGAGACACACAACATCTATGAGCCCAAAGGAGCTTTTGGCAACGTGCTGTTTGAACGCCGCGATCTGTGGTGCGACCAAAACGCGTCAGAAAACGCCGAGAAGACACCATTTATCGATGTTATAACATATAAAGATGTTGTGATAGGTGGAACATCTCCCGACAGCCTCCTGTTCACCTCGGTAGGTTATCGCATACCTGAGAGTGTGGACACACCAATCTTCGCATCAAAATCGACTCGCAAACTGATAGACCCAATGCTTTCAAATCCATCGCAAGAACAATTGCTGAAACTGTACGGGTACGTAAAACACATGCACGATTCGGTCAATATATTTGACCAATACTATCAGTCTCTGCCAGCCAATGTAAAGCCACGCCATCAAAACCTGATTAACAACCTTGCGAAATGGCTTGAAGAGATGGAGGGATATGCCCTGACCAACAACTACAAGCTTGATGGAGCATCGGTACCACCAGTCAGCATCTTTGACAAGCCCTTCAGCACCTTGTTTAATTACTCGAATGTACTGCATGGTGTTGACGGGACCATTTATGAAGAGGCCGATGAATCAGCAGGCACTATATCTTTTGATCCCAAAGACTTGCTTCTACCGCAAACCTCCATCATAGCTGGAGTTGGACACAGCGAAGACACCCTAGATGGCAGTCCATTCCGTGACAAACCCATCTCACTGCTGAAAGCAACAGTGCTAGGAATGCCGCATATGTATTTTTACTTTGCAGTGCCACTCAGTTCCAAGGGATTGAATGTGTTTGGCAAAAACATCGATGCCCTAGTCGGCATCGATCCCAATTCAGGGATCAAATCTCGACTGACAGCAATATTTGACCCCACCCGTGAAACAAATAATCTGACAATAAAATTGCTGCTTGTCACCACAGAAGGTCGCGAATTGTCACAAGAGGTAGTATATACCGCAGCACCCGACGCTATCCAAGGACACGATATCATATTGTGGCCAAACTTTATCAGCAAGCAGTGGAGACGCTACTTCATGTATTCTGAGCTGCCACACAACGCTGTGTCGGCAGCCAATACATTTAGGGCAACTCCTATTGTAGGAGACATGGAGGATTCTCATTTCCCAATAATGATGCAGGAAGAAACCGATGGAAAAGACAAAAATATCCATCCTATTTACCTTGCCAAAAATGGTAAATGCGCAGTTCCTGAGGGACAAGATAAACTGAAAGCAGACCTACTGATCACCTCGGATCACCGTGTTTCAGACATTAATTATAAATATGAGATATACGAGAGCAACCAGCCATACAAGGGGGTACAACTGATGTCAGGAGACAAAGAGGGTGGTTATATCATGATTCGCTACGACGTAGCTGGTCGCAACGGATTGCCCAAAAACGAACTTGATACGACACGCGAACTATCAAATGTTGTACTCGGCGTAGACTTTGGAAGCACTAATACGTCCATAGCATATTTTGATGGTGAAAAAACATCTCAAATAGAGTTGACCAATCATCGTGTTTCCCTGTTTAATCCCAGCGAACACGACAACAATACCACACCTGCGATGGAAGACGAAATATTTTTCTTCCAGAACGAACAGATTGCAGGGAATGCCATCAAAAGCATGTTGACAATACATGACACCAAACGATTCGTAAACAAAGAGACAACTGTTAGTACAGATGCAATTTTTGCCCAACCTGTAACAGGAGGTTTCCCTTGTTTCGAGAAAAACCTTCCCATAGAAGACGTAACACCAAACCGTTATCGACTTGGATATACTCGTAGTGGCATAGCAGAGATTGTCTACGACATGAAATGGTCGAAAGACGAAGTAGAAAATGCCCACAAAAAAGCATTCCTATCCACACTATTGCTTCATATCTATGCACAACTTTTTGAGAAAAATAAATTCCCGAAGAAATTGAAATGGTCATATCCTTCGTCGATGAGTACCAGCATGGTGACGAAATACAATGGTATATGGACAAGCCTAAAAGAAGTTAAACCAATAGCACCGCCTCACAATTCAGACGTCAACTATGATTTAACTATCTGTAGTTCAAGAGGAGAAGTTGTTGAAAATAATTCAAAACCAGAACAAAGTACCCAGAGTACATTTGATAATAGCTCATTTTCACCGACTCCATCAACAACAGTAATTTGTGACAACTGTGGCACACCAATTACAGGCAAGTTTTGTCCAAACTGTGGTACCCCAGCGCCTGTTCCTTCAACTGAAGTACATTGCACACAATGCGGCACCGTATTCAAAGGCAAGTTCTGCCCCAACTGCGGAACACCGGCACCAGCTCCATCGAGCGAGGTTCACTGCACTCAGTGCGGCACCGTATTCAAAGGCAAGTTCTGCCCCAACTGCGGCACCCCAGCCCCAGCTGGCGGCGCTGTGGCAATGATCAAGAAATGTCCGAAATGTGGTAAAGAGATAGAAGGCAAATTCTGTCCTGAATGTGGATCACAAGCCATAGAAGTACCTTCCACAGCGGCTCCAGCATTCACACAACAGCAGCCAATACATTCCGAACCCATACTAAACGACTGGACTAAAAGTGGTTTTGGTCAAGACGATGACAACGAAATAGACATCCGTATTGACAATGGACCAATAACATTCAATTTTACTACACTTGATGATAATAGTTGCATGACGGAGGCGCTAGCTGTTGCAAACTATTTTGCAAACAATTCTCAAGTCAAAACAACTGATCCAAATTCTCTTACCCTATGCTTTGATATTGGAGGAAGTACCACCGATATCTCAGCATTATGTCAGATGGGTAAAAAGAAACCACAACTATGTTTAGTCAAACAAAACTCAATTCGATTTGCCGCTCAACGCATAAGCAAAGCTACAGAGTATGCTCCAAATATTCGCAGTGTATTACTTGAAATCTGCAGAATAAAAGGATATCGTGTTCAAGGGCTCAACGTAGAACCCGTTAAGTATGAAAACAAAATGGCACCTTACTATTACGACCAGATGCTTGATCGTCTAAGACCCGAAGACGCACCTGCCCTCTATTCAGAGATTAGCAGCAGATGTCCTGAACTGATGAGTGTCAATGCCTACGTAACTGGTCTGATAATGTACTATGCCGGACAGTTGGCAGAAAAACTGATTCACGAGCTTCGCAATTGTCCTGAAGGCAACGTAGCCATGGATAACAAATGGCGTCCAACGGTCAACGTAGTCTTTGCCGGAAAGGGTTCACGCATATTCGAATGGCTTCCAACCATATACAAAGAGGCTGGAGAGAAATACTATACTACCCAATTCATCAATGGTATGGGAGGAAAAGAAATAGCCCTCCAACTGCTGAGTGATAAGCCTAAAATCAACCCAACCAATAAAGACAACAAGGGATTAGATGTAAAATACGAGGTATCTAAGGGTCTTACAAGCCCCGTCAAGGTTATGGTTCCCCACAACGAGGATGCCATAGAGATTCTTGGCGAGGACGGCTTTGTCGTTTTCAAAAACGGACAACAGATTCGTCTGCCCTACGACAATAGCATCACTCCAGACATGATGCGCTATCTTGGCTCCATGTTTACGCACATGCCATTGCCCGGTATGGCTCCTTGTCCAAGATTCATGGACTTCTCAAATCTGTTTTTCAAGACAAGTAGTGCTCTCTTCGGTCTTCAAATGAGTCAAAAAGACTTTGAGAATGCATTTGATAATATGATGATTAACGACTACATCACAACCATGCCCGAATATTATGCCGCGCAAGATCTGGTGAAACAAGACGAGAGTAATCGTTTTGATTTTGTAGCTCCAATTATCATACTTGAAGGCATGAAGTTCTATGATGACTATCTTATTCCAAGCTTGAAAAAACAAAGATAATAAAGAGTGTGCGCCCACCTCACAAGTGGGCGCACTTTTCTATTTAGTAATGTTTATAGTGTAACGTTCAAAGATACCTCTCCATTCATAGTCAATATCTTATTCACCAACATAGTTACATCTTTTTAATCATTACTAATCCGCTATATAAAACCACATTACCTAACCAAACTAATCAAAAAAAGCGATTGATGACCTACGCCGTAGTCCTTCACCTCACAAGCGACAGCATCAAATTCTTATACATGATAGGCAAAAATGACTTTGCCTACTACCCACTCGACAACGACCAGTTGGAGATGCCTCTGGCTTTCTACGTCGGCAATGACAGATTGCAAATGGGCAGATTCGCTATCGAAAGAGAGAGAGAGAAAGATGTCAACGCTTATACCCACTACTTCGATATTATAAACACCGACGCCACCTTCACCATCAAGGGCGGCATTTTCCCTGTCGACAAGCTCCTGGTGCAGGGCATGGAGCCTTTCATTACCTCTTTCTTAAGAGAGAAAAGGAGCATTCCCGATTCCGAGATAGCGGCGGAACGTTCGCAGATGCCTTTGTTCTTGAGTTTCAGCAACGAAATAACCGACGACAACGCCCAACATGTTCTCGGTGTTTTCTATGAGAGCGGCTATAATGCCGTAACTCAGGTGTCTATAAACGAAAGCCTCTTCGATATTCTGGCAAATAGCAACCGTAGCAAGATGATGGTCACCGGCAGAAGCGGCTCTATATATCTGAGTTTCTTCCCCGACAAAGCCCAACCGGCACAGTTCACAACCATTCTTGAAGGCTATGGACAAGACCCACGTATCAGAGTTTGCGCGAACCACATATTTGATATGATCAGCGCCAAACACCCTGGCATTGTCATAAACAAAGAGGATAATTGGGAGTTGCTGACCATTGAGGCTCAAAGAGTGATGGAATCCCCAAATCCTGTGGTCATGGGCAAAATAACCTTCAGAGAAGGGGTCTCGTTGGACTATATGGTAATGAAAGTAAAACTCAACGCCCTTCTCGCCAACGACTCGGGAGCCCATAATGTACTGCCTGAGATAGACAGGGCTCTTTCCAATAACGGACTACAGGCGTCTCAGATTGATTTTATTCTTGACGGGACAATGAACAGCGAATATTTTGTCTCACTGTTCAAACAACGCTACTCGTTTGTTCTTCCAATCTCCGAGCAAGCCAAAAACAAAGTTTGGAACCTCTTCCTCAACAAATTGATAAATGGAGGGGAAGAAACGCCTATAAATATTCCAAACCCAAACACCATAATCACAACACAAACACCAGCCAACCAAACTGATGTAAAACCATTCGGCGGAAGCAACCCACCAACAGGAGGCGGAGGCGGCCCCCTGCCGATGCCCGCCACACTTCACTTGCACGACGGTGACGGCCAAGCGGTGATAACCTGGACAAAGACTGGCGTTGGACGTTTGATGATTTTCTGTTCAGAAAACAAGTTCAACTATGGCAAAGGCGACTCGGTTGACATCAACAATCTGGGTGGAGCCACAAATATCACACCTCGTGACAACCAAATTGTTATAGAGAAAGATTTCTGCGGACAACGCTATTATCTGCCAATAGTGGAAAACAGGGGCATGTGCTGCGCCGGCGACCAAGTTTCTCTTCTTTCCGTTCTTCCTCCGCAAGGTGTAATGCTTGACTGCAACACCGCGACAGCTATGCTTAGATGGGAATGGAATGGAATTGACGGGGTTCGCATCAAGGTGAAACCCGACAACAGCACACTACAATGCTATGATCTGTTTGAGGCCAAAAACCCGATGAACAACACAGCATACTCAATACCTCCCAATGCCTCCACGGTAGAAATAGCCATTGCCTCACTCATCCAAGAGGAGGGTGGTAACGGATATGCCGAAAGCGAATATATCCGCAAAACATTCTCATTACGCAAAGTGCTTGTCGACTTTATAGAGATTAAGAAAGGCGGCATTTTGCACAAAAACAAATTCTCTCTCTTTGTCAGCTGCGGCTCCGAACTGCCTTGCGGGCTTTCGGTATACGCACAGGAAGGCTCTTTCCCCATCAACATCGACCAGTTGCAACCCATAACAACTGTGGAGAAAAGTCAGATAGTACCCGGCACTCCATATGAGATAGCGTTGACATACGACCGTCGCACAAAAGGAGAGCTGTTCTTCCGCATTTCCGCCGCAGAGGCAGAGAAACGTGACGCTATAATCGTCAACCCTGAATTTAGAAGTATCAAATAAGACTTCGTCTTATCGATCTTGACCCTATACAATAATCTAATAAAACACATTAAAACCTAAATATCCTATGCCAACACGTATTTGTCCTTATTGCTATACTCCTTTCGATTTGAGAGACGTTCTCTACAGGTGTGCCAATCCCCAATGCGTTATACAACACGACGATGCCTTGTCGGCACATTGGGGTGACAGTAGAGACCTGCATCCAATAGCTCGTGCTAAGAAAAAAATGTTTGGAGGCGTAACTAATTATGGTATATGTCCTGAATGCAAAAAAGAGACATACAAGGTCATCTGCCCCCATTGTCACAACCAAGTGCCAGCACACATGGTTGAGGAAGGCGGAAAAATAATATCCATAATCGGAGCTCAATCGTCAGGAAAGACGGTCTTCGTCTCCATTCTTATCGAGGAACTTATGCGATATGGATACACCCTTGGCGATATAGGAGTGATGGCTTCCACAATAGCCGACAAAGAGGACGAGAGCACCCAGTACCGATACAATGAGGATCTCTATGGTCCTATTTACCGCTACAATAGTCTTCCCAGCGCCACACCCCGTGAACAGGGCAAGAAAAGACCCCCCTTTATCTTCGAACTATGCAAAAGAGGGCAACCCAGCGTCTTCCTGGTCTTCTACGACAACGCCGGTGAAAACTTCCACGACGTGAAAAGCATGGGCAACGACGCCAAATATCTGATACACAGCGACGCCTTTATTTATTTAATTGATGTTTTGCAAATCAGGGATGTCAACAAACGACTGAATATTCCTAACTTTGTGGAACACAACTTCGACTTTGGCTTTGTCGGCAATACAATCATTGAATACTGCCATAGCGATGACGGTAGAGCTAACGCAGACATTCTGAACAAACCTATGGCTATTGTGCTGAACAAATTCGACAACATATACAATCACGCTGATATGTTTGGCATGTCCTCTGTTCCAGGTATCGGGAGCAATCGCAGCGACAGCATATTCAAACTGCCAGGAGCCCAAGGAGCCAAACGCAGCGACTTCGACCAAGTGCATGCCGGCATAGAGTACTTCCTGCGTACCCAGTGCGTGGAGGCTCACGGCAACAACTTTATCAATAACGTACAAGGCAACTTTAAAAACTATAAATTCTTCGGTACGTCACCTCTCGGCGGCGAACCTGTCGACGGCGCCATAGCCAACCTGAATCCCTTCCGCGTTCTCGACCCGCTGGTATGGTCGCTTGACAAAGTAGGATACAAATTCAATATCAGCGACTAATATCAACGACAAAAGCCTGAAGACGATTGAATGTCTTTTACTTAAAAAAATCAACCTCTAAATAAAGCGATATGAACAAGATATATAATATACCCTACGAGGAACTTTATTATTCTTCAACACAAAAATCGGCAGTAAGCGGAAGCATAGGATTTGGTGTCCGCACCTATACCACCGACATGCCCACCAACGAGGTCAACGAGATAGCCGGCGCCTTTTCGCCCACCTATCCTGTTCCCACAGCACATCGTGTGACACAGGCACAGCTGATGGAAAACCCCGAGGTCGTACTCGACTTCCCTATCTCTTACGAATACCGTACGCTCACCCTTGGTGACGGCACAAAAAGATATGTCATAGCCCGCACCGTGTATGTAGGCATTGAATATGGATATTTCTGCAACGGCAACGCCAAACGCGCCGGCAGCAACTTTTTCACCCATATGCTAATCTTCCGTCAGGAGCCACCTTTTGCGCTGCTCAACGACATAGTGGAGGGACGTATATGCTTGCCCAAAAACGGAATATGCACACCCGAGAACCCCGAATGGCAAATGCTGTTGACCGGAGAGCCTCAATTGCTTGAGCGCCACGAATCGATTGAGCATGAGGAAGAGGACGACACCAGCTGGGTGAAAGATCCTCGCTTTGTCACTTTGGCAAAAGCGCTGCTTCAAGCCCATACCAACGAAAAGCTCGGCAAAGACCCCATGCTACAGAAAGTGATGGTGAAAACCACTATGGCAGAGAGCAAAGAGTTGATAAAACTGATGTCGCACATGCCTGACTCTGTACTGGCTCTATTCCCATTCTCCAGCAATATCATGCAGGGCTCTATGCCCAACAACTACAGGTTGGCAATGATAAACGAATGGAACACCACACAGCAATTCACCGACAACTACGTCTATGTGGATTTCACTACCGGCACTGTGTCCAACGTCGAGAACAACTTCCTTTTCGAGAAAATAGACGAGCTTTCAGCAGCTGGCGACACAGAAAAGGTCACAAAACTGATGGCCTATTATCTCAATGTGGACTTCTCGAATCAGAAAGAGTACCCTTTTGTATATGACATCTTCCTCTCGGTGCAGACACCAGTGGATTTACCTCTGTCGAAAATCGACACTATCTTTATCGACAAGACTATACAATTGGCACTTCCGGAAGATGACGCCGCCAAACTATGGGCAAAAATCAACGCCACATTCAAAGCCAGCCTGTTGCAGATGGAAAATGGCAACACCATGGTGACCGCAATCCAAATGATTCACTATTGCAGGCAGAAAAACTGTCCGTTGCTCAACATTGACCAGGAAACTATCGACACAATGACATCATTGTTCTTCGACAGTGATACCAATCTTAAGAACTTCTCGACCAAGTGCAGTCCTGAAATGATTCTGCCACTTGTCAACCTGCGCAATGTGAGCGAGGAACGCTTTTTCGCTGTCATGCGTAATTGCAACCTTACATCGTATTGGTCCGCTTTCGTCAAACAATACTATGGCAACGACCTGTCGAAACAACTGGATCGCTTAATGGGTGAAATGGTTGCCACAAACCAACTGGCCGAAAACGATCGCGAGCAACTGCGTGAGACTTTCTTCCCATTATCTAACAATTGGAAAGAGATTCTGCAATGGTTTGTCGCTCATCCCGACGCAATAAAACCATATAAAGCAACCGCAACGACAATATGCGCCTCGCAGGAAGAGGAGACATTCTCACTTCTCATCAACGCCAGCGAAACATGCAAAAAAGAAGTCGCCGAAATAATGGCTCCCACAGCTATCGCCTATTACAAAAAACGTATGGAGGCCAAGAGAGGAGAGACCTCACGTATGCTTGCGGCTCTATGCAACAAAATATCCGCCGACACATTCTGCAATATGGGTCTTGACAACATATTCAAGATGTATGTCGACCATGCTTTTGTATCGCCCACCAAAATCAAGTTGGAAACCATTGAGACAATACTCGCTCTCAACCTAAAGCCTACCGACAGCAACGCCCTAGCCCGTCTGGAGCATATTAGAGCCATTATGAAAGGCGAAGCGGTAAAAGATGTAAACTTCGAAGACCTCAAATTCGAGATTGACAGAGGTGGCACCAACCGCGACTACAAATCCGCTCTATTTGTCGACTGGATAAAGAGCAAACGCCGTGAACGACAAGAAGTAATAGACTATTGCGACCTGGTGGACTGGCGCTCAATGAGCAAAAACGATCACAAGAACTATATTGTAGCCATTTGGAACTCCAAGATGGAAAGTCAAGCGGCAACAGACACTGTAATGTACATCATTCGCCTGGCCGGATGGAAGAAAGAAGACATTGCCGCATTCATTAACTATTGCAACACAAGCATAAAACTTGCCGATCTTGGCACTGTCGTCCAAAAAGAGAACTCTTTCTTCAGAAAACTGAAACGCTTCTTCAAGAGGTTCGGAAAGAAAAAATAGCCTACAACATTATAAAACATAGTCAATAATCACTTAATCATTTCTATTATATGAATTTAGCAGATTTTAGCGCCATGGGCTGGATTATCCTTGGTCTTACCATAACGTCATTCGTAACCCTCTGCCTGTTTTTCTTCATGGGGCTCAAATGGCACGAAGCCAACTTATACCGCCGTCACGACAAAGAAGGCATGCGCCGTATGATTGTATACGATTCGCCACTATACATGTATGTGGGAACTTTTTTCATATCTGTGCTGATTGCAATATTCGCGGCATTCCTGATGGTTGGCGTCTTTGAAGGCGTTTTATGGATTATATGTTGGATACTTAAAATACTAGCTATTATTATCATAGTAGTCGCATGGATAGCCATAGTGGGAGGTATTATCTGCACCATAGCCATGCAACTTTGGGGTATTCTGGTTGCTATAGCCGGCGGTTTGCTGCTGGCAGCTGGACGATGGCTGAAAGAGGTGATGACCGATGGCGTGGAATGGTGCGAGGACCTGCTCTCCGACGTATGGGAGATGTCGACAGATGTGGTGGCGTATGGTATTGACAATATTGGTGCGATACTATTGATAATTGCCACACCTGTGCTTATAATCCTTGCCATTGCCGCTGTGATTATTATTGTCGACCTTATCTGCATGGGTACCGAGTCCATCATCAACTCAATCTACAAGGTACACCGTAAATGCCCTTATTGCGGTAACGACAAAGGATTCGACTACATCATCAACGGCAAAGTACACCCCGTACCTCTTCATCCTGGTATGTATGGCATCTTCTATCAACATACACCTGACGGAGAAAAGATACCCACTATGCTTCTCAACGGCCGTGGCAAATTGACACGCCGTTGTCCCAACTGTCATAAAGACATAACCAACGAAGGCGACCACACCTACGGCACAGATATCCACATCGGTATTGTCGGAGCTCCTGCGGCTGGCAAATCCTATATGCTGTATACCTCGCTCGACACAATGGAGAAAAAATACAATCCCCACTTGACTCAGACCGATAAAGATGATGAGACCGACATTGAGCAGAAGAACAAGCTGATAAAGAAAGGTGGTGACATCCAGACCGCGACGTCACAAAGATACCACGCAGTACAGATGATGTTCAAACCTGATGGTCGTCCTGTTCCTTATCACCTCTATTTTTATGACGTCGCCGGTGAGGCATTCAACCAGAAGATGGATGAGGATACCCGCAAAATGGCTCTTCAGTTTTATGACAATGTCAAGAGCATTGTTTTTGTTCTCGACCCACACCGTTTCGACCCCAAAGCTCCCGGAGTACGCTACAGCTTTGAGTTCCTGGAATGGATTAAGAGCCATGGCGGAGACGAATCGGATGTCTATAATCCAAACGAGCTATACAACCGTCTACGTGAATTCATCATACAGTCAGGCCGCAAGTTGAAAGAAATCGATTTCAACTTCGCTCTCGCCAAATCGGATATGGGCTATTTGAAAGCTCTAAAAACTCAGGCAGCAGAAGGAGAGAATATACTTGAGAAAGTAATCAAAAACGACTTAGGCCTCTCCGCCACGCTCATAAGCGCCAGCAAAGATTTCCGCTCGGTCAATTTCTATTCTGTCTCAGCGCTGAATGGTTCCAACAGTGTTCCTAAGATGTTTGTGGAGATTTTGAACCGTCAGGGTGTGAAAGAGATGCAGCCAACAGATTTCTAACAGGACCTAGCAACTGTAAAAAAATTGCAACGCAACCCTCTCAAACCCTTATAACCTTTAAAACCTTTTTAACCTTTAAAACCTTACCAAGATGGGATCATCGTTTATTGCCATAGCCATAGGATTAATAATTTGGATGTTCATTCCCAAATGGATAAAATATGGCAAAAAGAAGACTCGTCAAACCATCCAATTCTGGTGCAATATAATAGGCATAGTTATTATGCTGGTAGGCATTATATCGCTCATCAACAATTTCACAGAGTGGATATGACAAACGAGAAAAGTCCCGATTTGTTCGGGACTTTTTTATGTCTGACGAAAAAGGGAGCTCGATAACGAACTCCCATTTTTGTTTTTATTTTCTGGATTCCAGGAGAAGCTCCATCATCTTGATAGCACTTACACTAATCACAGTGCCAGGACCAAAGATAGCTGCAGCGCCTGCTTTGAAGAGGAAATCATAATCCTGCGGAGGAATAACACCGCCAACGACAACCATGATGTCATCGCGACCAAGTTTCTTAAGTTCTTCGATAACTTGAGGAACAAGGGTTTTGTGACCTGCTGCCAGAGAGCTCACACCAAGGATATGGACGTCATTCTCCACTGCCTGTTTTGCAGCCTCAGCAGGAGTTTGGAAGAGGGGACCCATGTCGACATCGAAACCGAGGTCGGCATAGCCTGTGGCGACAACCTTGGCGCCACGGTCGTGACCATCCTGACCCATCTTGGCCACCATGATACGTGGACGACGACCTTCAAGTTTGGCGAATTCATCTGTCAGCGACTGAGCTTTCTTAAAGAGGTCGCTATCCTTTGTTTGAGTGCTGTACACGTTACTGATAAGATTAATTTTTGCTTTATAACGTCCGTAAACTTTTTCAAGAGCATAGCTGATCTCGCCCAAAGAAGCGCGTTTGCGAGCTGCGTCTATGCTAAGCTCAAGAAGATTACCCTGACCACTTTCGGCGCAACGGGTAAGAGCATCAAGAGCAGCTTGAACCTCATCGTTATTACGCTCGGCGCGAAGCTTGGCAAGGCGTTTCAGCTGAGCCTCACGAACAGCGGTGTTGTCAACCTCGAGAGTATCGATAGGATCCTCGTGGTCAAGACGGTATTTATTGATACCTACAATAGTATCTACATTACTATCGATACGGCTTTGTTTACGAGCCGAGGCCTCTTCGATACGCATCTTGGGTATACCGCTTTCGATGGCTTTGGCCATGCCGCCAAGTTTCTCGACTTCCTGGATATGAGCCCAAGCGCGATGTGCCAACTCGTGGGTAAGAGTCTCAACATAGTAGCTACCAGCCCATGGGTCGACAACACGGCAGATATTAGTCTCTTCCTGCAGATACAACTGTGTGTTGCGTGCGATACGGGCACTGAAGTCGGTAGGTAGAGCTATAGCCTCATCAAGAGCGTTGGTGTGCAACGACTGGGTATGACCCAAAGCGGCGCCCATGGCCTCAATACAGGTTCGCGCTACATTATTGAAAGGATCCTGTTCAGTGAGGCTCCATCCTGATGTCTGACTGTGAGTACGCAGTGCAAGCGACTTGGGATTCTTGGGATTAAACTGGCTGACAATCTTAGCCCATAGCATACGAGCGGCACGCATTTTGGCTATCTCCATGAAATGGTTCATACCCACACCCCAGAAGAAGCTCAGACGTGGAGCGAAGTCATCGATACTCATACCGGCATTGATACCTGCACGAAGATACTCGAGACCGTCGGCGAGAGTATAGGCAAGTTCGATATCGGCTGTTGCACCGGCCTCCTGCATATGGTATCCACTGATACTAATGCTGTTGAATTTAGGCATATGCTTTGAGGTATACTCAAAGATGTCGGCAATGATTTTCATTGACGGCAGAGGAGGATATATATAGGTGTTACGAACCATGAACTCCTTAAGAATGTCGTTCTGGATAGTACCTTGGAGTTGTTCCTGTTTTACACCCTGTTCCTCAGCAGCGATAATATAGAATGCAAGTACGGGAAGTACCGCGCCATTCATAGTCATCGACACACTCATCTTATCGAGAGGAATCTGGTCGAAAAGGATTTTCATGTCGAGAATGCTATCAACAGCAACACCTGCTTTACCCACATCGCCGACAACACGTTCATGGTCGCTGTCATAGCCGCGGTGGGTGGCAAGGTCGAAAGCCACGGAAAGGCCCTTTTGACCAGCGGCGATATTGCGGCGATAGAAAGCGTTACTCTCCTCAGCTGTGGAGAAGCCAGCATACTGGCGTACAGTCCAAGGACGCATAACGTACATCGTGCTGTAAGGTCCGCGAAGGAAAGGTGCTATACCGGCGGCATAGTTGAGATGCTCCATACCTTCGAGATCTTCCTTACCGTATACGGGCTTCACGTCGATCTGTTCAGGAGTGGTCCAGTTCTTCTCGATATGGTTCTCTTTCTCCCATTGTTCAAAGCTTTCTTGCTTTTCATCATGGGATTTAAAATCAACTTTTGAAAAATCAGGTCTCATTATCAGTAGTTTATATTTTATATTCTATTATGCAATAAAATGCAAATATACACTTTTTCGTGAAAAATATAGTAATATAAATCCATAAAAGTGTTCATCACACAGAAGCAACATAATATACCGCTGCAAGACAACATATTACAAGAGCAAATATCTCATTGTCCACAATCTTGAAGAATGACAGAAGAGTGCACCATTCCCGATCATTTACACATAATTACTGACAGCAAAAAAAAACAGATATAATATTTTGGAGTATGAGACGTTATTAAGAGAAAAAAGAATAATGTCAAACAATATATATATAAGAAGGTTAGCATTTTTTTTCACCTTGATGATATGTATGGTGACGGCAACTGCCCAAAGCTATACCAGCAGCGACAAAAAAGCCGTCAAACTATACGAAAAAGGACAACAGGCGCTTTATCAAGGGAAAGGCGGTGAAGCCGCGGAATGCTTTGAGCAAGCCCTGAAATATGACCCAGCCTTTCTTGAAGCTCATCTTATGCTTGCCGAATGGAACCTCGACGCCGGAAGCAAAGAGTTGGCAGCAAAACACTACAGGGAAGTGGTGCAGCGCAATGAGTCTTTCTTTACCATGGCATGGCTACAATTAGGCAATCTGGAACTTGACAACGGCAATCTGGAGCAAGCTGTCAAGGACTATGAGTCCTTTCTGAAATTGGACAAGAAAAATCCAGACCGGCACCAGGAGGCCTCAAAAGGTATCGAAACAGCGCATTTCCGCAGAGAGGCCCTCTCCCACCCTGTCAATTTTGCACCAATCAACCTTGGAGCCGGTGTCAACAGCCAAGATGACGAATACTTGCCATCGCTGACAGTTGATGGCCAGACTCTTATTTTCACCCGACGCGGACCTCGCAAGGCCAACACCACAGCTCGGACACCCGGCGAGGAGGACTTTTATGTCAGCCATTTGAAAGGATCCTCGTGGGGAAAGGCCGAACGAATGCCCGAGCCTCTCAACAGCACGGACAACGAAGGAGCGGGATGTGTGTCGCAAGACGGCCGCATCATGTTTTTCACCGCATGTGAACGCAACTACGGAGGCGGACGCTGCGATATATACATGTGCATTCGGCGAGGCGATAAATGGGGGAAACCCCGCAACCTTGGCGCGACAGTGAACAGCGGCGCCTGGGAAGCTCAGCCCTCATTCTCTATTGACAGCAAAACGCTATACTTTGTCAGCGACCGCAAAGGAGGATATGGTGGCTCCGACATCTGGAAAACCACTTACGAGAATGGCGCATGGTCTAAACCCGAGAATCTCGGGCCTACAATTAATACCGCTGGTAACGAGGGATCACCCTTTATTCATTACGATGATCAAACTCTATATTTCAGCAGCGACGGTCATATCGGCATGGGCGGCACTGACCTGTTCATGGCTCGCAAGAACAGTGACGGATCTTGGCAGAAACCCGTCAACCTTGGCTATCCAATCAACACCAGCTCAAACGAAAGCAACCTCATTGTCGACGCCTCGGCGCAAAAAGCCTATTACTCTAGCGACCGTAAAGGTGGCTTCGGAAAACAGGACATTTATTCTTTCGACATGCCATCGACAACAAGGCCGACACCTTCTCTCTGTTTCAAAGGAGCAGTATCGAACGCTAAAACAGGTGCGAAAGTGGCCGCCGACATACGCGTAGTCAACCTTGAGAACGGCGAAACGGTCGCCAATACATCAAGCGACAAACAAAGTGGAGAATATATTGTCAGCCTCCCTGCCCTTCATGACTACGCCTTTATTGTCACCGCCGACGGATTCCTTTTCCATTCCCAGAATCAAGAACGCCCCAAAGGTACTGTGGAGAACTGGGTGCCTGTCATTGTTGACATCGCCTTGCAACCAATAGAACAAGGGAGCCGCATAGCTTTACGCAATGTCTTTTTTGAGACAGGTCGATACGACTTGCTTCCAGAATCGGAATATGAACTGAACAAAGTTGTGGAGCTTCTCGAGAAAAACCCATCACTGAATATAGAACTCGGAGGCCACACCGACAACGTCGGCAAACCCGATGCCAACCAAAAGTTGTCAGAGCAACGCGCCAAAGCCGTAATGGTATACCTTACTGGCAAAGGGATAGCACCGTCAAGACTTTCATACAAGGGTTATGGTGAAAGTCAGCCGGTAGCAACTAACGACACCGAGGAAGGTCGGGCCACCAACAGAAGAACAGAAATAAAAATAATGTAGGAGGATAATAATCATGAAGAAAAAAATTGTCGTGCTAACCGGCGCTGGCATTAGCGCCGAAAGCGGAATAAGCACATTCCGAGACAGCGACGGTCTTTGGGAGCAGTACCGCGTTGAAGATGTTGCCACACCAGAAGGATATGCAAAAGACAAAAAACTGGTGCTGGATTTCTATAACCAGCGCCGTCGTCAGTTGGCGACAGTAGAACCCAACGAGGGACATCGTCAGCTAGTACGACTGGAAAAATGTTTTGACGTCCAAATAGTGACTCAAAATGTTGACAATCTTCACGAACGCGCAGGTTCCTCGAATGTGCTCCACCTGCATGGCGAGCTCACCAAGGCTCGTAGCGAGCGTGACAGCAACCTTATCACAGACATTGGATACAATGACATTCTGCTTGGCGACAAAGCCAGCGACGGAGCTCAGTTGAGACCTCACATTGTATGGTTTGGCGAAGCAGTGCCAAACATTGAGATTGCCGCCTCAATGTGCGAGAAATGCGACTATTTCATTGTGGTGGGCACCTCTATGAATGTCTATCCAGCAGCAGGCCTTATCCATTATGTACCTCGCTCGGCACCATGCTGGCTTGTGGATCCAAAAGCTGTCGCAATATCGCGCAACATCACTGTGGTGCAGGAGAAAGCTGGCACAGGAGTCAAAAAGGTTGTCGACCAACTAATGACAATGGCATAACATTTGTTTTTTATGTAGTTTGACTCAGTTTCATTTTTTTAGTGTATTTTTGCAACGGAAAATCCAAGAATAATATAATTATGAAAAAAAATCTAATATTTGCATTAGCAATAAGTTGCGCATTATTTGCACAGGCTCAGACCATCACGGTTTCCTATAACGGAACCACTTTTTCTCAAAATGACACCCTAAAAGTCCAAGCCACCAGCGATGTACTTGAACTCTATCCAACACTCCGCTATGACGGTGATAACGAATATATAATCGCAAAAATCACCAACACCAAGACAAACAATAGCGCTATTGAACTTACACAAGTATGCACAGGACTAAGCTGCATGGTGGGAATGAATTCCGCACCATTCCGTCTTTATAACGGTCAGGATTACAGCGACTGCCATCTTGTTTTCGAGATGCCGGCATCACAGGATTTAGGTGTCTTTAAAATGGTTATCAAAGATACCTCCAACAGCGATTTGTCAACCTCAATATACATTTCCGTGGAGACTCCATCAGCAGGAATCAACACTACAAAAACCACGACCACACTCTCCGCCTATCCCAACCCCTCGAGCGACATTGTAAAAATCAATTACAGCAACGCCAACGAGGGCAACATGATGATTGTCGCCGATATGAGTGGCCGTATCGTGCGCAGTGTCAACCTCAAAACAAGCGAAGGATCTCTGAATATAAATGTCGACAACCTGCCTAAAGGTATTTATATGTATGGCATAAAAGGTGGACAAATGAAAAAAATGGTAGTTAAATAAAACTCCCTTCCTACAATTTTTGAGAGAGACCCCAGGGGTCTCTTTTTTTATTATCGACGACGTACTATCTGATTATCAATAGTGTTAAAATTTTGTTAATAAGTATATAATAGACACAACGTTTCAAACACACTGAATATGTATTTTAGCATTCGGAATTTATGCATGGGAATTGTGCATAAGGTTTTGTAATTGTGTAATAAATAACTTTCATGGTATGGGAGCTAATGAGCTATTTTTGAATTTTGGAGACATGCCGTCGACAACACCATCTGACAATGGTCAGAAACGTCGTGCCAGTAAATCCCGTAAACAAAACAACAATAGCGCCGACACAAAAGCAACCGACAATGGCGCATCCTTGCAACAGCCCGAAGCCAAAAGCACATCATTAATTGAAAAGAAAGCAAGCACACCTATTATGGACCGCAAAAAAGAGGAAACTTTCAGGGTCTACACCCCTGATGAGATTATGAAGTCGTCAATAGAGTATTTCCACGGCGACGAACTGGCAGCCAATGTTTGGATGAACAAATACGCCCTTCGCGACGGAGACAAAATCTATGAACTCAACCCGGACATGATGCATCGCCGTCTGGCCAGGGAATTTGCCCGCATTGAGAGCAAATACCCAAATCCAATGAGCGAAGACGATATCTACGGCCTTTTGAAAGATTTCCGCTACATCATTCCTCAAGGCAGTCCCATGTCCGGCATCGGCAACAACTTCCAAGTCGTGTCGCTTTCCAACTGCTTTGTCATCGGCAACAGCGGCAACAGCGACTCTTATGGAGGAATTATGAAAATAGATCAGGAGCAGGTCCAACTCATGAAACGTCGTGGCGGTGTAGGACACGACCTCAGCCACATACGCCCCGGCGGCAGCCCTGTAAAAAACAGCGCTCTGACATCAACAGGTATTGTGCCCTTTATGGAACGCTACTCCAACACCACTCGAGAAGTGGCTCAAGGTGGTCGCCGCGGCGCCCTTATGCTCTCCATCTCAATCAAACATCCTGATGCCGAGAACTTCATCGACGCAAAACTGGAACAAGGAAAAATCACCGGTGCCAACGTATCGGTCAAAATCACTGACGAGTTCATGCAATGCGTCATGGATGGCCGTCCTTTCGTTCAGCAATACCCTATCGATGCCAAAGAGCCCTTGGTAACCAAAGAGATTGACGCACGTGCCCTTTGGAACAAAATCATCGCAAATGCGTGGAGCAGCGCAGAACCTGGAGTGCTTTTCTGGGACACTATAATTCGTGAGTCCGTCCCTGACTGCTACGCTGATTTCGGATATCGCACCGTCAGCACCAACCCTTGCGGCGAAATACCTCTCTGCCCCTACGACAGCTGCCGCCTGCTGGCAATCAACCTCTTCAGCTATGTTCGCAATCCTTTCACCGACAAAGCCGAGTTTGACTATGACCTCTTCCGCAAGCATGTCACGATGGGTCAGCGTCTTATGGACGACCTTATCGACCTGGAATTGGAAAAAGTCGAGAAAATAATCAACAAAATCGATACCGACCCGGAAAGCGACGAAATCAAAAGCGCAGAGAAGAATCTTTGGCTCAACATTAAAATGAAATGCCTGGAAGGCCGCCGCACTGGTTTCGGCATTACCGCCGAAGGCGACATGCTGGCAGCTCTGGGACTACAATACGGAAGCGAAGAGGCCACCGCCAAGGCCGTCGACGTACAACGCACCCTGGCTTGCACCGCCTACGGCAGTTCGGTAACCATGGCCAAGGAACGCGGCTGTTTCCCCATCTTCGACGCAAACCGTGAAAAACTCAACCCCTTTATCCAACGCCTTGCCGAGGCCGACCCAGAGATGTACAAGGAGATGATCACCTACGGCCGTCGCAACATCGCACTGCTTACCATCGCTCCTACAGGCACAGTAAGTATCTGCACACAGACAACTTCCGGTATCGAGCCTGTATTCCTCGTCTCCTATAAACGTCGCAAAAAAATCAACCCCAACGACAAAGACACCTCTAAACACAAAGTCCTTCAAGATCAAAGCGGCGATTGGTTCGAGGAATACAATGTGTTCCACCCAAAATTCATCGACTGGCTTAAGATAAACAAATACAATGTTGAAGAAGTCATGTCCATGAAGGACGCCGACTTGCAGAAAGTGATTGAGAAATCGCCCTACAACAAAGCCACTTCGGCCGACATCGATTGGGTTAACAAGGTCAAAATGCAGGGAGCCATACAAAAATGGGTGGACCATTCCATCAGCGTAACCGTCAACATACCAAAAGAGACCTCTAAGGAAACCGTCCGTGAAATATACGAGACTGCATGGAAATCGGGCTGCAAAGGTTGTACAATCTATCGCGATGGCAGCCGTCATGGTGTGTTGGTAAGTAACGACGAGAATAATGCCCAGCATTTTGGAGAGACTAAAGCTCCCAAACGTCCCAAAAAACTTGACGCGGAAATTGTACGCTTCAAAAACAACAAGGAAGACTGGATCGCCGTGGTAGGTATGTACGATGGTCGTCCATACGAGATTTTTACCGGCCGTGCCTCAAGCTTCCTATTGCCACAAAGCGTCGAGAAAGGCTGGGTAGTGAGGACAAAAGAGCCTGGCGACGAACATGCAAGATATGATTTCCAATTCCTGGATCCCGACGGATACAAAGTCACCATTGAAGGTTTGTCGCGTACTTTCAAACAAGAATATTGGAACTATGCCAAACTTATTAGCGGCATCTTGCGCCATGGTATGCCAATACCCAATGTTGTCGACCTCATATCGAAACTCAACTTCGATGTAGACTCTATTACGACATGGAAAAATGGCGTCGCTCGTGCACTACGCCGCTACATCAAAGACGGCACAGCCACCGATGAGGTATGCCCCGACTGTGGACAGAAAAGCGTTGTATACAGCGGCGGATGCAAGCATTGCACCAACTGCGGATGGAGTAAATGCAGCTGATACTCTCACACTTCTTATAATCAACAAGGGCGATGTCTTTAAAAAGTCATCGCCCTGTTATTTTTTCATCCCCTGGTTCGCCCACCTCCTCGTGGGCAATCTATCCCATTAACCTTAAAACGTTAAACGTAAAACATTAAACATTACATAGGTTTATTGTCGCTTCATAAATGTAAAATGGCGTACTGAGCCCAGAAGAGGATCATAATAAAGAGTCATCCTCTGATTATTATCACTCATAGATAGGTCAAAGTCGAGATACTCATAATCGCTGCCATCATCATCACTACCGACATAGCGAGACAGATGCAGTATCGAATCACGATCCAGATAGAAACCCCATACATAGTCACTTGTAAAGGGGCGATACTCCCATGCACCATTTTTAACTTCTACTTCATCGCCATTAAAATCGAGGACTAATGCATTACCCTTTGTATTAGCCAGCAGCACCCATCGTCCTTGTAATATATCAGTAGGAATGCTGTCATCTTTACATGATGTCATCGACAATGCCATAAAAACAACCAATATAATACCACATATTTTTTTCATGTTATTCTTTTTTAGTGTTGTTATTGTAATACTTTATATATAAAGATCAGTTTACAAACTTTACATGTCCATCCGACTCAACCCATGACTTGCCGTTAGACGGTTTGCCATCATTAAGCCTGTTGACCAGTTTTCCACCACCAACAATATCAAATGGATTGGAAAGTTGAGCATTATTGCCATTGTCCAACCCGTTAGTTCCACATAACGTTATTCCAGAAGGATAATAACAATGATGTATTATGAAACGGTCAGTATTTGACTGAGAAGTACCGGCGACGCCATAAGTATTGTCTCCGGAAAGTGTGCCGTAATAATAGCAATTGGAAATAGTGTCACTGATAAAAATATTCACTCCGTCACCGGCGATTCCCGCGACCTTGTTTCCGCTGATATCACAGTATGCATAGCTGTTGCTAATGCACAAACGCTGTACACGACCCACAAGACCTCCGGCATTTACCCTTGTCGCAACACCGGTTACAGAGATATTACCCTCATTGAAGCAGTTAATCATCTTCCTGAAAGAAGAACCTGTATTATTGCCAAGAATTCCTCCGATATATTTATTATTATTCGAGGTCTGAGAGCATACTATTTCACCATAATTGCAACAACAGTTGATATTTCCAGTAGTGAAACCAACAATGCCGCCGACGAAAGTGTTGCTGCCATTGATGCCCGACATTCTTATCGTACCATCATTGCGACAATTCTTCAACGTGTCTGAGCCTGACAGGTATCCCACAATGCCACCGCAGGAAATCTCTCTTGAATATCCTTCACCAGATGCAAAAGAGATATCGCCAGTGTTAACACACCCGCTAATTGCAGAGAAATTAGAAAAATAACCCACTATTCCACCCAGTTTATTACCATCGGAAGAGATATCGCCCTCGTTACGGCAGTTGGTTATCGTTGCCCTGTCCACTTTGCCCAACAATCCTCCGACATCACCTTCGTTATTGTCAACAGAACAGGTGAAATCAATGCGATTAACGCAATTATCAATAATAGAACCTCCTGTTGCCTTATACGATAAAGTTCCATATAAGCGCTCCGAACTCTCTATAATTGGAGTGGGCGTGGCCTCACGTGTGGCATCAAGAACAATATTACTTACCTTGCCGCCATTGATGGAATTAAACATTGGGGTCTCAGGGTTGGAAAGAGTCACTGTATGTCCATTGCCATCAATGGTGGCTCGTAAATCGCCGGCGCTACCACTAAGAGTGATATCGTTGACAAGAGTAATATATTTTGTATTGTTCGAGAGAGCTCCTGAATTCTTCACGATATCCCAAGTCGATTCCGATGAGACAAGCATAGGTTGCGAAGCCGAACCTGTCATCACCAATGGTTCTATACTAGAGCTCCCTGACACCTGCAACTGCGTACCGTCGTATGTATGCTGCTCAAAGGTGTACAGATATCCTTTTGCGAAATTCGTACTACCAGAACCCGTGTTTTTCTTATCGAAAACAAGCACATTGGATGATGCGTCTTCCATTATATAACGCAGTCTGAACTTTGTAATACCCGTCACTGCCGGCACAAGAAGATAGAAATCTTTAACATCAGAAGTCAACGCAACAGGAGTGGGGAAATAGAGTGTGCGGAGTGTATCGTTTATTCCATTAGGAGAAGTGACATTCCATGTGCCACCTCCAAAAGATGCAGAAAAGGATCCTGATATCGGCTGGTTTGTGGAGATCTCTATAGCACAAAGATTTGTGCCTACACCGGCTCCAGAGGCATTAACCCTGAAATGCAGAAGTGCGCAGAGATTCTCGAATGCAAGATGTTTATCGGTCGAAGCAGCGGCCATAACGCTGTGAATCACTTGTGATCCATTTGAAACAGCATAAGTTTCACGACGAGGAAGATTAATCGAGACAGTACCATCAGCTCTTATGTCAGTAATATTGGCTGGATAAGAAGCATAGTATGTATTACTATAAGGAGTTATTTCGTCAGAATGAATTGTCGCCTTATTATTATCCGAGCCATCGACAGAGATATCACATACAGTATTGTTGATACGGACTCTGTCACCATTACTCCAATAAACAGTTGAGGAAGAAATATAATCCTTATTGCCATTATAGTTCTGAATGACAGCAGTGAAGAAATCGTCTTCCTTACTGCAAGAGCAAAAAACAAAAAAGCAGGTCAAGAAAACAGGAAGAAGGCGAAATAGTTTATTCATTGACAATAGAATTTATAGAGAAATAATAATACAAGTGAATTTTATAACGCAGAGGAATGTGTATTATTGTGTGGCATAATATCAATCTCTGGGATTAGAAAAATCATTTTTTTGTCATAACGTTATCACGTAATTACGATATCCCGAATGGTTTGTCGTTATAATGTGATTACAACAGACAAAAAAAAGAGCATCCCAAAATGGAATGCTCTTTAAAAAGATTGGCGGCGACCTACTTTTCCACAAACAAGTGCAGTATCATCGGCGATGTGAGGCTTAACTTCTCTGTTCGGAATGGGAAGAGGTGAACACTCACTCCATAGCCACCAAAAATAATGGTTTTGACTATCGGACAA